>JAZQBM010000008.1:0-268051 GCA_045545735.1 Candidatus Fimenecus sp.
GCTCTTCGCTAAAAACAATCCACCGGATTGTTTTCTTAACGCTCAGACCTTCACAGGTTCGAGTCCCTATAAAACAAATAAAAATATAGAAGTCGCAAAAGCAACTTCCATACTTTTGGAGCTTGTGACGGGACTCGAACCTGCGACCTGCTCATTACGAATGAGCTGCACTACCAACTGTGCTACACAAGCAAATATTAAATTGTAGATTACGAATGAGCTGCGCTTCCCTCAGAAATATAGTCGCACTGCTCAATCCTTCGCATTGCTCCTTATTTCTTCACCTCATTTTGCTCGTGCTATTCGTCCACCGGACGGCACTCGCAACTTCGCCCAACTACGCCACACCAGCAAATTAAATTGCAAGTAGTATTATAAAATAATCATAAAACTTTTTCAAGTATTTTTAATGCAATTTGAGTTTGTTTGTGATACAATATCTTTATAGTCCGAAAGGGGCGAGTAAAATGACAAAAGTTGCATTTGTAACAGGTGGGGCAAAGGGTATAGGCTCTGCTATTGTGAAAAGATTTATAAAAGATGGTTATAAAGTTACATTTACCTATAATAATTCTGAAGACAAGGCGAAAAACCTTGTAAATGAGCTGGGCGAAAATTGTAAAGCATATAAACTCGACATTACTGACAGTAATGCTGTTAATGCTGTAATTGCAGATGTTGAAAACACCTTTGGTGAGATTTTTGTGCTTGTAAATAATGCAGGTATTGCCGAGCAGTCACTTTTTACAGATATTACAGATGAAATGTGGCACAAAATGATTGAAACAAATCTTTCAGGTGCATTTTATTGCTCTCGTGCGGTATTAAAATATATGATTAACCGTAAATGTGGTAAGATTATCAACATTTCATCAATCTGGGGCGAAACAGGTGGCTCTTGCGAGGTACATTATTCGTCTGCAAAGGCAGGGCTTATAGGAATGACAAAAGCACTTGCCAAAGAGGTTGGGCTTTCAGGAATTACCGTAAATTGAGTGTCACCGGGTGTGATTTTAACTGATATGACAAGTCATTTTGATGAGGACACAATGAATGAACTTAAAAATGAAACTCCACTTAATAAAATCGGCACACCAGAGGATGTTGCAGGTGCAGTCAGTTTTCTTGCTTCTCCTGACGCAGATTTTATTACAGGTCAAGATTTAGCAGTAAATGGCGGAATGAATATATAAGTGCAAAATGCAAAATTAAACCCCGATATAAAATCGGGGTTTTACTTTATCTTTTCTTAATTCCCTCAATGAATTTGCCGTAGTGTTTTGGCTCAACAAGTGGGGGAAGAAGTTGAACAAATTTCTTGAATAATTCGCAAATTGTTTTATTTGGAATCATCTGGTCAAAGAATCCGCCAAGAGTTGCGAGAATGTCACCAACATAAGGTGTGCTTGACGGTGTCATTACAACTTTGTTGTTTGCCCTGAAATTAAAGAGCATATTACGTTTGCCGACCGTCTGAATTGGTCGAATTGAAACGAGCAATGTTTCGTCGTCAATCCAAGTGGCATTTGAGCAAACTTTAAATTCAATTTGTCCTAATGTCATTGTTGAATAACGGTAGTGACCGTCCATTCCAAGAATAATTCTGTTGTGCTCGTTGCCTTCACTCCAACGGAAAGTACATTCTTCACCGTTAAAGTCGAATTTAACCATATCAATATTACCCGCTTTGTCGGTCATCATATATGTAACTGCAAGGGGCAGAACGCTTACCTGAAAGCCCACAAGATTAAGTAAAAGTTTTTTGCGGAATTTAATATATCTGTCAGCGATTTCCTGCTCTTTTACAGGATGCTCGCTGAATGCGGGCAGGGTAGGGGCGGTTGATTCCAACGCTGTATCTTCATCCGCTTCTTCAAATGCTTTTGGGAAGAAGTCAAAAATGCCGTCAAGACCGTCTTGCTCAACCGTAATTGATGATGTAACAACAACTATCGCGTTATGTTCGGGGAACGCAATGCCAAACTGTGAGAACATTCCGTCTGCACGGAATCCGCCTAAATGGTCAAGCCAGAAGCAATAGCCGTAGCCGAATGATGCGTCAGAGCCGGGACGATTATATTCATTATCAATCTGCTTTGCGGTTGCAAGGCGTACCCATTCTGCAGGAATAACCTGCTCACCTTTATATTTACCGCCTTTAAGGTAACAAAGCATAAATTTTGCAAGGTCCTCGGTTTTAAGGTAAAGTCCCCAACCGCCTGCCTCAACACCATTTGCATCAGTTTCCCAGAACGGAAAGTCAATTCCCAACGGCTCGAAAAGTCGAGGACGCAAGTATTCACGCATACTCATTCCCGTAACTTTATTCACGATTGCAGAAAGCATATAGATGTTTTCATTAATATATAAGAATTTTTCGCCGGGTTCGAATACCCAAGGTGAATTTATGTAATCTTCAACCCAGTCAACTTTTGCCTTGTCAGAGAGAAAACTTGGCTGTTTACCCGATGACATTCTTAAAAGATTGTGTACTGTGAGTTTTTCAAATCGCTCGTCAGGATTTTTTGGTGCATATTCAGGGAAGAAGTCCAGCAATTTATCTTCAAGGGAAATAAGTCCCTCACAAATCGCAAAACCTACTGCAGTTGCGGTAAAAGATTTACTTACTGAATACACAGAATGTGTTGTGTTGCGGTCAAATGGCTCGTTATACCATTCAACTGCAACTTTGCCGTTGCGGACAACCATTAAAGAGTGATACTCAAGACCTTTTTCTTCTGCGTTTTTGAAAAAATCGTTTACAACTTTTGCGGAAACTCCTGCACTTTGCGGAGTTTTTGCTCGTAAAATTGCTTTTGTACTTGCCATAAAATCCCCTCCGATTTATCCCTTAACCATTCTTATTTTTTTGCGTTTCGCTCTTATACGGTTGCGACGTACTATAAGTAAAACATATATAATCACAAGCACCAAGAGAAGTGCAAAAAGAATTTTGAAGATTGTGCTTGAAAGTATTGTTTTGATACCGTCTAAAATCCAAAGAATTACGCTTCGGCTTACACTTTCGCCTGCAACAAGGTCAACAGTTGCCACAACGTCTTCGCCGTAAAGAATTTCTGCTTTGCCTATTACATCACCTTTTTCAATAGGTGCTTTTACAACTTTTGGAGTTTCGCTTTCAATAGGTCTTATCACAAGACTCCCCGATTCTGTACCCGACGGTACAAGTGCTGACATTTCTTTTGCAGGAAGAAGTCTTAAATGGTCAATTTTCCAGTTGTACTTAACGTCAACAACCGTTACAACATCTGTTGTATTAGTGACTTTGGTAAGGACAATATTATCAAATGCCCATTCATAGATTTTCTTACTATCGGTAAACGCAACATTTTCTTCAACATTGTCGCCGTCAATGTCATACTGTGGTGCATTCATAACAATAAGCATATAATTGTAGCCGTTTTTAGATGCAGTTGAAATGACACAATGACCTGCGAGTGCCGTTGTACCCGTTTTAACGCCCGAAATGTGCTTGTTATAATAATCCTTATATGCGGGATTCATCATTTTGTTAGTGTTGTTAAGGTATCTTGTATATGGATACTTTTCAGTAGGTGCGATTTCATATCTTAATGTGCTTGTGATTTCTTTGAAAGTAGGATTTTGGAGTGCGTATTTTGTAATCTTGTAAAGGTCGTATGCGGTAGTAATATTTCCGCCATCTTCGTCAAGACCGTGAGCGTTGATAAATGTTGTATTTTCACAACCCAATTTCTTGACAAAATCGTTCATCATAACAACAAAGTTTTCAATGCTGCCACCACCGATATAATCAGCAAGCATATTTGCGGCATCAGCAGCTGACGGGAGCATAAGGCAATAAAGAAGTTCTTTTACTGTAAGCGTTTCCCCTGCAAGAATACCAACGGTTGCGGCATTTTGCTCGTAAAGTCCATCAAGAGATTCACGTTTGCAGGTGATTGGCGTATTAAAATCTTCACAGTTTTCAAGCACAAGCATACAAGTGACAATTTTAGTGATTGATGCAGGTGCAGTTTTCTTGTCTGCATTTTTATCGAAAATAACAGTTTCGCTATCAGTATTTACAAGCAATACGATTTCTGCTTCCGTTTCTAACAAAGAGTTGAACGAGGCACTTGCACCTATCGCGAAAGTTCCTAATAAAATAGATATACAAATTAAAACCGATAACAGTTTTTTCAAAATTAATCACCCACTTGAAAAATGTTTGCGAAAGTAATACAATAAAAGTATAACACAATTAAAATTATTAGTCGATACAGAAAAGGAAATTTTTTGAAATGATTTATATTACAGGTGATACTCACGGCGACCGCAAGCGTCTTTCCCGCATCGCTTTAAGACAGTTAAAGGAAGGCGACACATTGATTATATGTGGGGATTTCGGTTTTATGTGGAATGACAGTAAGTCCGAAAGGGATTTTCTACTGAATTTAGGAAAGAGAAAATATAATATCTGTTTTATTGACGGCACTCACGAAAATTTTGATTTGCTTAATAATTATGAAATCAGTCAATGGAATGGTGGTAAGGTGCATAAGATTTACGGTAATCTTTATCATCTTATGCGTGGTCAGATTTTTGAAATTGAAGGTCAGCGGATTTTCACAATGGGTGGTGGCGAAAGCTCTGACGTTGATATAAGAAAAGATGTGAATGCCTGGTCAAAAGATGAAATTCCAACGCAGGAAGAACTTTTGGAAGGTGCTGAAAATCTTGAAGTAGCAGGTTATGATATTGATATGATTATCACTCACGAGCCACCGCTAAAGGTTAAGAGCTTCTTGAATCTTAATGATACCGCTACTTACCGTGTAACTGCTCTTAATGCGTATTTTGAGGAACTTTCGGGCGGTTGCAAGTTCAGAAAATGGTATTTCGGCTCACTTCATATTGATAAATATATTTCAAAAACTCACCGTGCAGTATTTAAAGATATTGTAAATAGTGAAACAGGCGAGAAAATATAAAGATGAAAGACCGTACTTGTCAGTACGGTCTTTTTAGTTGTGTTTTAACAAAAAAATAGTTGCTATTATTCCCGATATGGAATATAATGATATTTGAATAAGAGGTGATTAGATGCTCGCATATATGACAGCCAATGAGGCGGCTCAAAAATGGTGTATATCTCATAGAAGAGTAATAACTTTGTGTCAAGAAAACAGAATACCTGATGTAACTATGATTGGTAACATGTGGGTTATACCAAGTGATGCTACAAAGCCTGTTGACGGCAGAACACTCCGCTATGAAAAGAATATACCAGCAAAACCATTTATTAAATGGGCAGGGGGCAAAGGTCAACTTTTACCTACAATTAGAAACTTTTACCCAACAGGTTTAGGCAAAAGTATAAAAAAATACTGTGAGCCAATGGTTGGTGCAGGTGCAGTATTGTTTGATATTCTCAACACCTACGATATGGACGAAGTATATATTTGCGATACCAATATTCAATTAATAAATGTTTATAAAGTTGTTCAGAAAAACGTTGAGAAACTAATCAATTTGTTGTTGAAATATGAAACAGAACATCTCAATAAAAACGACGAGGAAAGAAAAGAGTTTTATTATCGTCAAAGAGAACTATTTAATATTGAAATCCAAAAATCAAGTGATGAAAATTCTATAGTTCGGGCAGGACTGTTTATATATCTTAACAAAACTTGTTTTAACGGGTTGTATCGAGTGAATAAAAAAGGGTTATATAATGTTCCAATGGGGTCATATAAAAATCCTAAAATTTGCGATGAAGAAAACTTGAAAAGAGTATCAAATTTGTTGCAGGGTGTCATAATTTTAGAGGGTGATTATTCAACCGTTAAAGAAAAAATAAACGAGAATACATTTGCTTATTTCGACCCGCCATACAGACCATTGACTAAAACGGCTGATTTCACTTCGTATAACGCGGAAGATTTTAATGATGCAGAACAAATTCGATTATGTGAATTTATAAAAACGCTTGGTTATGCGAAAGTAATGACAAGCAATTCAGACCCCAAGAACGCTAATGAAAACGACAATTTTTTTGATGATTTATATTCGGGATTGAATATAAATCGAGTATCAGCAAATAGAGCCATAAGCAGTAAAGGTAGCGGTCGTGGTAAAATCAGCGAACTTTTGATTTGTAATTATTAAGGAGAAAAACCATGAAAAGAGATTTTAATACTTGGTTATCAAGTTTTCGTGAAAGTATAGCCGATTATGGTTATTATACAGACTTTGAAAAAATATATAGAAATGTGGATTCGATTAAAGTTGAACTCAACATTTTGAATTCTCTTATTGGGTCAAAAGATATTGAAAATGATTTTAGAAATTTAATCAAGAAATATCCTGAAGTACTAAAATGTATTCCCATTCTTTTAGCAGTAAGGAATAATGAAATTTATTGCCAAGACGAGAATGGTGGACATTTGTATCAGTTCGATTTTAACAAGTATCCGCCTAATAGTCATAAACACCATGAAAGATGTTCGTACTTTATGCGAGAGACGGGTTTGTATGATTTGTTAGAGAATCATATTGTAAATAATCTGGTGGACTATGTAACGGGCGTTGAAACGGGGCTCGATTCTAATGGTAGAAAAAATCGTGGCGGACATCTTATGGAAGATTTGGTCGAAAGTTATATTCAAAAAGCAGGATTTATTAAGGGTGATACATATTTTAAAGAAACATACATTCATCAAATTACAGAAAAATGGGGAATAGACCTTTCTGCGATTTCAAATCAAGGAAAAATGGAAAAGCGTTTTGACTTCGTAATAAAAACACCTAATATGGTTTATGGAATAGAAACTAATTTTTATGGTAGTGGTGGAAGTAAACTTAATGAAACAGCTCGTAGCTATAAAGCACTTGCTTGGGAAACAGAGTCAATAAACGGTTTTACTTTTGTTTGGTTTACCGACGGTAGAGGTTGGCTAAGTGCTCGAAATAATCTTGAAGAAACTTTTGATGTAATGGAACACATTTATAACATTAAAGATTTAGAAGATGGCATTATTGATAAAGTTTTCAATAAATAAGTAGTATAATGAAAACAAGGCAGTTCGTGATGAACTGCCTTAATTTTTTAGTTCTTTTCAGTTTGTGTTTCGGTTTGGCTGAAAGATTCGTTTTGGAAAACGATTGTCATAATGCTCTTTTCGGGGAGTTCGATTTCTGCAACTTCGCCCTCGTAAGTTTGTTGAAGTTGAACGTCTTGCGTTGTTGTGAAAACGCTCATATATTCAGCATCAACTTTGAACTCAATATTTCTGCCTGCACCTTCGTTTACAACAACTGCAACGATTTTGCCGTCTGGTGTAAGGTATGAAACACAGTTTACGCCGTATTTCATAAGTGTAATATTTTCTGTTCCGTCTTCTTTAATCTCAATATTTTTAATTACGTCATTAATGTTCTTTTCTGTTGAGATTTTAACGCTACCCTGTGGAATGAATTTGCTGAAATGAGCAACTGCATAATATCTCATAGCGGTTTTGTATTCACTGAAATCCTTTGTTGCAGCAAGAAGTCCGTCAGTGTATTCCTTGCCGTCGTCACCGATACCGATTTCGTTAACGCCGACCCAGGCAGTCCACGAATTGATATTGCTGTAATTTAAGTCATTTGCCATAACGCGAGCCTGACGGAGTGCACCGTCAATAGAATCAATTGGTGCGTCACAAGGCAAGTGACACCATTCTGACATTTCAACAGGCATATCGTCAACATTTGATTTTATCCAGTTGCCAAGTCCTTCTTTGTTATTTACTAAATCGTCTGACCAATAACTGTGATATGATAATGTGCCTAAGTATGGACGGATTTCAGGGTCTTTATAAAGATAATCAAACCACTCATAAAGTCTGAATCCGATTTCGCCAGATTCAGGTCCTGCGAGTTTAACATTAAGGTTTTTCTCTTTAATTTCTTTAACTACTGCCTTGTAAACCGCATAAATGTCTTCGGAGTTGTAGAAACAACCTTCCTGACTTTGATTTACGCCTGCAACACCCCAAGACCAGTTTGGCTCGTTAATAGGGCTTATGTATTTAACGGGTACACCTTTATTTATAAAATACTCTGCGATTGTAACAAGGTATTCTGCATATGCCTCGTAATTTTCAGGGGCAATATTGCTAACCCACCAATTTTCGTTGCCGTACGCTCTGCCATTGAGTGTCATTGAGTAATGCGGTGAGTTTGCGAAAAGAACAACAGTATCAATGCAACCGTATGAAAGACAAAGGTCTAAAAATTTCTGTGCTGCTGCATCGCGAGTGAAATCGTATTCGTATTCGCCTGTTTCTTCGTTGAGCACATAAAAACTTTCAGTTTTACGCCAAGGATTTGTAATTCTTGTGTCGGGGTTATCTGCAGAGCCTGCACCAATGTTGTAACGGTAAATGTTAAGCCCCAAGCCCTCTTTACTGTAAAGAAGTTTTGCGATTTCTTCCGCATGTTCACTGTCACCTGCAAGTTGTGACCACCAACAAGCAGATGCACCGAAACCGTCAAGAGTTTCACCTTTTTCGTCAGCGTCAATGGTAAGTTTTACGTCAGCGGTTTGGGATTTTTCAATAAACCAGTCTGTGTCCCAGAAAATGTCATTAAAGAAAATTCCAAGCACTGCAACTGTTCCTGCAAGTAGTACTGCGATTATCGGTATTACAATTTTAAGCACTTTTTTCATTTTAATTCTCCTAAAAATTAAGGCGGTGGGAAAACCCACCGCCTGAGTTTACCTTTTATTCGTAGTCTGGCTCAATTACGCCGTAGCCACCGTCGTTTCTTTTGTAAACAACGCAGATTTCGTCAGTTTCTGCATTGCGGAACATATAAAACATATGTCCGATTAAGTTCATTTGCAAAATTGCCTCTTCAACTGTTTCAGGCTTTAAAACAACGGTTTTTGTTCTGACAATTTCAAAATCCTCTTCATCGTCAATTGTGTTTGCTACAAGAATGTCATCAAAAGAAACGTCACGAAGTTTTCTTTCAATGCGTGTCTTGTTTTTTCTGATTTGACGAACAAGTGAATCAACGCACTTATCAAGAGCATCTTCCAAATCGTCGCTGCGTTCTTGAGCACGGAAAATCATACTCTTTTTAGTGAGCGTAATTTCACAGATTTTCTCGTTTTTCTCAACCGTTGCAGTGATTTTAGCCGTTGCGTCAGGTCCGAAGAATTTCTCAACCTTACGAAGCTTCTCTTCTGCCCTATCTTTAAAATTCTCTCTTGGGGTACATTTACGTCCAATAATGGTAATGTTCACAACGACATCTCCTTTGCGTTTGATTTATGAACAAATATCTTTGTTCACTACCATTGTAGCATATATGCACAGAAAAATAAAGAGTTTTAATAAAATTTTATTTATTTTTTACAACACCGCTGTTGCGTGACGTGTAACGTGACAACCAACATTAACTGCAACAGGAAGTCCTGCAATGTGTGTAGGTGCGGTTTCAATATTTACCGCAAGTGCTGTAGTTTTACCGCCAAAGCCTTGAGGCCCAATATTTGTGTTGTTTATAATATTGAGCAAATCCTTTTCTATTTCCATATAGAATGGATTTGAATTTCGCTCGTCAGTATTACGGCAAAGTGCTTTTTTTGCAAGGAATGCACAGTATTCAAAATCACCACCGATACCAACGCCCAAAACGATAGGTGGGCAAGGGTTTCCGCCTGCAATTTTTACGGTTTCCACAACAAAATCCATAATATCTTCTTTTGTTGCTGATGGCGTGAACATTTTAATTCTGCTCATATTTTCACTGCCGAAACCTTTAGGGGCAACTGTTATTTTAATCTTTTCGCCATCTACAAGCTTTGTGTAGATAATAGCAGGCGTGTTGTCATTGGTGTTTACACGGTCAAGGGGGTCACGGACTATTGATTTTCGTAAAAGTCCGTCAACATAACCTTGTCTTACGCCTTCATTTACTGCTTCTTCAAAATTACCGCCTGTAATATGAACGTCCTGACCGATTTCTACGAAAACGATTACCATACCTGTGTCCTGACAAATAGGAATATTAAGTTCTTTTGCACAGTCAAGATTGTGAATTAAATCGCCCATAACGCTTTTTGCAAGTTCTTTTTCTTCCGTGTGGTAGCCGTCTTTAATTCGGCATACTAAATCATTAGGCAGAATTTTGTTTGCTTTAATGCATAATTCTTTTACTGTGTCAGTAATTTGTGAACATAAAATCTCTCTCATAAATTCACCTAAAACGAAAGGGCAGATTAACTGCCCCTATATTATTACTTATTACCTCTGCGGTAGCCGTTGCTTCGTGTTCCGCGTTTGCTGGCACCACGGTTCAAGTCGCTGAATTTGTCTTCGCTTTGAGTTTTGAATTTCGCCATCATATCTTCAAAGGACATAGGAGCATTTGACTCTTCCTGCGGTGTGCCTTTCCAACCCTTGTTTGTATTTTTGCTCTGATTTCTTGGTTTGGCAGGCTTTGGTTTTTCAGGTTGTGGCAAAGCTTTTTTGATGGAAAGACTAACTTTGCCTTTTTCATTGATATCAATAACCTTAACCTTTACTTTGTCGCCTTCAGATAAGTGTTCGTTAATATCACTTACATATTCGGTTGCAACCTCAGAAATATGTACCATACCTGTTGTGCCGTTGTCAAGCTTTACAAAAGCACCAAAATTTGTTAACCCCGTAACCGTTCCTTCATAAACGGTATCCATGTCAAGTTGCATAGATTTTTAAATCCCCCTAATTATCCTTTAAGACGTTGCTTTGTTCGTCTTTTTACGCACCCGGTGTAATATCAAAGAAAACTTTTTCGTTAGGCATAACAAAGCCTAATTTTTCACGGGCAACCTGTTCCATATAAGAACCTTTGTCTTCACTGTCAACAATTGCCTGAAGACGCTCGTTTTCAGTAAGAATTTGCTCGTATTCCATGTCAAGTTGTTCTTTGACTTCTTTGCGGTCACGAATTTCTAATTGCAGGTCGATTATGGTAATAATAAAGTAACCTACAAGTAAAACGAGAGCAAGGGAAAGAATAAAGCTTTTTTTCTGTTTGCGTTTTTGCGTTTTTGCAGGTTTTTTTTGTGCCATAATCATTCCTCGCTTTCCGAAACATCGCTTTTCGCCGAATGTCGCTTTTTAACAAATAAATTATACAACATGAGCTTGTTTACTTTCAAGAGGAATTTTGATTTATTTTTGATGTTTTTCGTGTTTTTTCGACTTTTTAAAGAAATTTTTTTGAATAAGTTCCTTAATTTACCAAAAGCGAAACTGAACGGAAAAGAAATTACTTTAAAGATTGACTTTGCACATTTTTTAATGAAAGAAATAAGCCTTTCGCTAAAGGAAAAAATGATTGCACCTAAAGAAAAATAGTATACGCAAAAGCCAGCCCCAGCACCGAGCAACAAATATAAACGCACTTCACCCTCGTTGACGGTAAGGCAGAAGATAAAAGTACAGAAACAAAGAAAAATGCAATAAAGAACATCAGAAATGATTGTTGCTGACTTGCTTTTTGAAATGCTTATTCGTATTATGCGGAATAAATCGTAAAAAATTCCCATAATAAAGCCGAATCCGAGAGAGAGCAGAAAACCTTTGGTCTGTTGTGCAAGGCTTAATCCGTAAAGATAATCTGTCATCGCAACACCTTGGCAAAAAATCCTTGTGCTTTAGGGCGAGTATCGGTATATGTAAGTGAAGAAATTTCACCGTCTACCATTAATTCGCTTTGTTCAAGATTTAAACGAGTTATATGAAGATTCCAACCACGAATTGTAAGCTCGCCTAAATCGGTAATTGCGATAATAGTCTGTTCGTCAAAAGAGTCAATGTCCGTAACACCAGAAACGGAAAGTTTTTTGCGGTCCTCCATAATTATATTGTGTGGTAACTTGTGAATGCTTTTTTCATCTGTCATAGGTATAAACCTCCTTTTACTTAAAATGTATGAGTAAAAGGACAAAGGTATGACAGCAAAAAAAGGACAGCAAACGCTGTCCTTAATTCTATTTAGCAAACACGCCTTTCCAGTCATCTGGTTCGGCATTATAAAGTACATCAAGAAGCACATCAAGGATTTCTGCAATATTTTCAGTTCCTTTTTTTAGTTTAAGAATTTTCTTAATTCTCTTATTAAAAAGTGCTGAAAGTGCTTTGTATTCTGCTGTATCAGGTGTATATGGCTCGTTGCCGTAATAAATGTTTGTGATTGCCTCTAAAATGAAATCTTTAACAACTCTGTCTTTAATCGACTTGTCAACATATTTACTGATAGCAAAAAGTTTACCGAATGTGCCGAAAGTTGCTTTTTGCAGGAATTTACCTAAAGGAATAAGCACAGGTTTTGCTTTATAGATTTTTTCGGGGGTCATACTGAAAGATGTTGAAAGTTCAGCAAGTTTGTCAATATCATAAGCCATTGAATCAAAAATTGCGTTAAGGAATTGCAAAAAGTTCGCTTTTGTATATTCGTCAACTGTTTTGCCTTGTAAATCCCAATCGAAATTTTCAAGTTTAATGCTGTCAACGATTACTTCGTTGTCGGTCATTTTTACTTTTCTCATAACGGCAGGGTAACCAACGGCAGAAGCGGTGTTTATATCATAAAAATCGTTGCCTTTTGCGGTAGTCATTTTTGCAATATTCATCATATGGGTATGACCTGTAAAAATGAACTTCACACCATTATCTGCAAGGAATTCTGATGTTTTTTCGTAGTCCCCAAGCATATCTCGTTTACTGAAAAGTGGGTAGAGTGGGAACGGTGGTAAAACGGGGTGATGCGTAACTGCAAATATGTAATCACCGTTAGCCTTTGCGTCGTCGATTTGCTCCTTAATCCACTGGAGACAGTCGTCATAGTAACCACAGAAGAATTCGTCGCCGTCGTCGTTAAGGCAAAGAAGTCTGTAGCCTTCCTGCAACTGTACACAATAAGAATGGCTTGGTTTGTGTAATGAAATTGCTTCACTTATACCAAAATCTTTATAGATTTCTAAAAGTTCATCACGGTCTGTGCGTGTAGCGGTAAGAATTTCATCGCCAACACATTTTTCAGCTTTACCTGTACCGTTGCCGTTTTCCATAAAGTAGTCGTGAGTACCTGTTGTAAGGTACACTTTTTTACCCGCATCTTTAAGTCGATACAGTTTAGGAAGCAAGTCTTTATGACTTTCCATAGCACCGTTACAAGTAACGTCACCCGTTATCAGCACTATATTTGTTTCTTTGTCTTCTATGATTTTATCAAAATGCGCATCAATCATAGCACCTGTTTCTTTAAGACATTTCTGGTCAGAAAGACATATTTTCTCAAACGCCTTGCCTTCTGTACCAAGTTCAAGGGCGTAGTGGTGCAAGTCAGTTATCTGATAAAACTTTAAGTCAGCCATAATTATCACCCTTTTAAGCCTTTTCAGAGGCTCTCTTTTCAATAATGTAATCGTGAACTTTGTCAGCAAGTTCACCATAAATCTTGAACTTTTTACGGAACACAATAAGAGATGCCAACAAGAAAATCATTGGTGCACCGAAACAGATAATACCAATACCGGATTTTGTGGTTTCGTTAAGTCCAATACTTGTCATAATCTGTTCGTTGTAGTTCATAAGTCCAAGACCACCGAAAAGCACGATTGTCTGCATAGTGTAAGCCATTTTTTGCAAGAAACCTTTCATCGAGAAAGTAATACTTTCATTTCTTGTACCGTTTTTATATTCGCCGTAGTCAACAATATCTGCAAGGAAGATTGTCTGTGAAACGAACATTGAAGAAACACCGACAGATGCAAGAATATAGCAAACATCCATAATCACAACATTGAGTTTGAGAATAGGGCCTGTTATGAGCATAAGTGCGTAACCTGCAATTGCGGTAGTAAGTGAAATTGTGTATGTTGTTCTCTTTGTAAACCATTTTGAAAGTACCGGAACAACAAGAAGACCTAAAACAGAGCCGACTGTACCGATTGTTTGGAAAAGTGACTGTAATTTTGAGTTGCCGAGAGTATCTGTGAAATAGTAAACGGCAGTTGAACTTGTTAAGTACCAACCGGCGTTTGAAAGCATTGCAAAAACAATGAATACTACCAACTGGTCATTACTCTTAATAACGTCAAAAACTTGTTTAAGTGAGAATTTCTTCTTTTCGCCGTAAACAACATTTGTTTCTTTAGTTAAAAGAACACAAACAAGTGCAAAGAATACAAGTGCTACGCCGCAAATTCCTGCCCAACGTGAAAAACCACTTGCACTGTAACCTTTTGCGTCAGTAATACCGCTTGAAAGAAGTGGACAAATAATTGGTGTAAGAATTGAAATAATTCCCTGACCAATACCGGAAAATGTACGTGCAATAGTTGCAACAAGATTTCTTTCTTTTTCTTCACTTGTAAATGACGGCACCATTGACCAGTATGGAATGTCAGCCATTGTGTTAGTCATACCCCAAGCAATATACATAACGCCTATGTAAATGTAAAGTGGAAGTCCGCTCATGCCGAATGATGTGAACAAGAGGAAAAGCACAACGGCGTTACACATAGCACCTATTAAAATCCAAGGTCTGTATTTGCCGTGTTTTGTACGGGTGTTGTCAACGATTGTGCCCATCATAGGGTCATTAATGCCGTCCCAGATTCGAGCAATAGGTGTAATGAGAAGTAAGAAACCTTCTTGAAGTCCTAACACGCTTGAAAGGTAGTATGAAAGGTATGAATAGAACATACCGTAACTTAAATCAAGACCGATAGCACCAACGCCATAGCCCAATGCGGTTGATAAAATTGATTTCTTTTTAGTTGCCATTTGTTCGCACCTCATCAATCTTTTGTTTTAACTCATTTTCGATTTCGGGAAATTCGCGGGAGTAGTTGCCTTGCTTTTCTTCGTACTTTGAAAGAGCAAGACTGAAAACGCCAACTGTTGCGGTAACAAACGGGGCGATTTTTGCAATTTTAATTGCGGTTTTTATTATTTTTTTAGTATCCATCAGTCGCCCGTCACCACCGTTCCAACAGTTTTTGCACCGATAAATTCTGAAATTATATTATATCTTACTCGTCCGTTAAGAATTGCAACTTCTTTAACGCCGTTTTCAATAAGATTTATAATGTTACGGATTTTTGGTATCATTCCGCCTTTTGCAAGACCACTATCTAAAAGCATTTTTGCTTTTTCTATTGTGATATGTTCAAGGGCAGTTTTTTCATTCTGGCTGTCAAGGAAAATTCCGTTTACATCTGTTATATAAACAAGATAGTCAGCACCGAGTGCGAGTGCTACTTGACCCGCTGCATCATCAGCATTAATATTAACTGTGCCTAATGCTGAACATCTGCCAACGGGGGAAAGCACAACTGTGTAGCCTTTGTCAAGAAGTGTATCAATGAGAGTTGTGTCGACTTTTGAAATGTCGCCAACTCTACCTAAAGATTTTCCGTTAATGTATTTTGGGAGTGCGGTTAAAATGTTGCCGTCAGTACCACTTATACCAACTGCAGAAATATTGCTTTGAGAAAAACGCTCAACAATTTTTTTATTGACACTTCCCGAAAGCACCATTTCAACAACAGTCATTTCTTCGTCACCTGTAACGCGGTAACCTTCATAAAACTCTGATTTAAGATTCATTTTTTGGATGGTTTTGCTGATTTCTTTGCCACCACCATGAACAACAACGATTTTAGCACCAACCATTGTAAGAAGTGCAATGTCTTCAAGCAAGTTTTTCATAAGTGTTTCGTCGTCAAGACAACTTCCGCCAAGCTTAATTACAACTTTTTTGTTGTGAAGTTTGTGAAGTTGGGGCAAAATGTCCTGCACACTTTTTATTTTCTCATCGCTGTCAAGTCCGTTTTTTTTATCGTATTCTTTAAGTGCTTTTGTTGTGTATTCAACGTCAGTTGGACATGGAATATATTCAACGCCACGTTTTTGTCTTGTTTCGTTGCCTTTACCTGTTATGAGAATAACGCTATCTGCACCCATTTCGTTAATTGCAGTAGCAATTGCTTCGCCACGGTCATCAATAATCTTGTATTTACCATTTTGTGATTCCACAAAAGATGCAACTTCTTTTGAAATCTTTTCTAATGGTTCTTCGCCCGGGTCTTCTTCGGTGATATATGTCATATCAGCATATTGACCTGCAATTTCACCTAAATCCTTACGGCGAATAAGTGCTTTATTACCTGGGCAACCGAATACGATAGCAACTTTTCTACCAGGGTATTCTTGCCGTACAGATTTGAAAAGATTTTCAAAGCTCATTCTGTTGTGAGCATAATCAACAATAGCAGTAACACGCTTGTCTGCATTTTCGTAAACTTCCATTCGACCGCTTGAACGAGCCTTTAAAAGTCCTGTGTAAATGTATTTTTCGGGAATTCCGAGTTTTACGCAAACTGCAATAGCACAAAGTGCGTTTTCAACATTGAAAAGACCGGGGATTGTAAGTGTAAAATCGCGGTTAAAGTCTTTTGTTTTAACTGTGAAAACTGTATCTGAGCCGTCTTTACGAATATTGTAACCGTAAACATCTGCGTTTTCATCTTTAGTGCTGAATGTAATAACTTCAGGTGCATTTTTTGATGCTTTCAATACATCTTCACTACGGTCTGTATCAAGATTTACAACTGCAGTTTTGCATTGTGTAAAAATTTTCATTTTTGATTGGAAGTAGTCTTCAAAATCAGGGTGTTCAATAGCACTGATATGGTCAATGCCGATATTAAGATAACAACCGATTGTGAAATTTACACCATCAGTTCTGCCGTATTTAAGTGCCTGTGAAGAAACTTCCATTGTAAAGTGTTTTATATCACTTTTAACAGCATTGTCAAAATGCTTGTGCAAGTCAAATGGCTCAGGAGTAGTCAAATGACTTTCAATGTTTATAATACCGTCATAAGTGTCAATTGAAGATACAATTGCACTTGGTCCTTTGCCAATAGATGCAAGATATTCGTCTTCAATGTATTTTATAAAGTACGCAGTTGTGGATTTGCCTTTTGTACCCGTAATGCCTACAAGGTTCAGCTTGTCCCAAGCATTGTTATAGAAAAAGTTTGCAGAAAGATACATTGACTTTCTTATATCGGGCACAAGAATACAAGGAGCATCTGTATTATATTTCTTTTCTGAAACATAAGCGGTAGCACCGTTGTTTAAGGCGTCAAGCAAAAACTGTTCTTTGAAATGTGCCCCTTTACAGAAAAACAGAGTATCTGCTTTTAAGTCTTGTGAGTTGTATGAAATAAATCCGACAGGGGAGTTTTCATCACATTCTGTGCTTGTGAGTATTGAGTTTTCCTTAAAAAGTTCAATGAAATCTTTAAGTGTAAGCATTTTCTTACTCCTTTATTTCTTGATTTGGTCTAAAGTTTTTTCGTATGATGGCAAAAATTCTTCTTTGAATATTTGCACTTCTTCTAATTCGCTTTTTTCGATTGATTTAAGAAGTCTTTCTTCTGCCTCAATAAATTCGCTGTTGCCTGCTTTTCGCTCGTCAATGCATTTTAAGTAACCGCTTATTTTGTCAGCGGCTTTAACGAGTTTCCATAATTCTTTATCTTCTGCCTTTTTCTTGAAAAGTGGCTCATAAGATGGCAACAAATCATCAGGCAACATAGAAAGAAGTTGTTTTGACGCGTTCTTTTCAACCGCCTTGTAAGCCTCTTTTGTTTCAAAACTGTAATATTTTACAGGTGTAGGCAAGTCACCTGTGATAATTTCGGGAACATCGTGGTAAAGACCTAAAAGTGATGCTCTTTCACAGTTGTGATTTTTACCTAAACGCTGATTACCTATTGAGGCTAAAGCGTAGCAAAGCTGAGCCACTTCAGCGGAATGTTCGCTTAAAGTTTCATAGCGGGTGTTTCGCATAAGTGCCCAACGATTTATGTATTTAATTCTGCTTGCAAATGCAAAAAAATCATTTTTGCCCATTAGATGTCCTCTTCTCTGAAACTTACTTTAAGTTCATCACGACTGAGTTTGATTTTTGTGTATTTAACACCTGCCGCGTCAAACATTCTGCGAGATACACGGTTGTTTACACTGTCTTTATATTTGTCAGAAATATACATAACTTCTTTAATCCCGCTTTGAATAATTGCCTTTGCACATTCGTTGCAAGGGAAAAGTGCTACATAAATTTTGCAACCTTTTAAGTTCCTACCGCCACTATTGAGAATAGCGTTGAGTTCAGCGTGACAAACATAAGGGTACTTTGTGTCAAATTCATCACCTGTTCTGTCCCAAGGAAATTCGTCATCATCACAACCGTGTGGGAAACCGTTGTAACCAACTGACATAATCTTGTTGTTGTCGTCAACAATACAAGCACCTACTTGTGTGCTTGGGTCTTTACTTCTGTATGAAGAAAGAAGTGCAATCCCCATAAAATATTCGTCCCATGAAATGTAGTCTTCTCTTTTAGCCATTTTTATTCACCTTTTATCCTTTTCCAATATTCTTTTGCCATTTGTTCGTTTTTGTTGTCGCCAAATTCATAATATTTTTTATTTTTCAAAGCATCGGGCAAATACTGTTGTTTTACCCAACGGTTAGGGTAGTCGTGAGGGTATAAGTAATTCTGACCTTTCACTTCTGCATCTTCACCGTCAAAATGCTTATTCTGTAACTGTCTTGGTATTTTTCCATAATTGCCTTTGCGTACATCATCAAGTGCAGCGAAAATACCGTCGTGAGCAGTGTTTGATTTAGGACTTGTAGCCACTAAAACTACTGCATCGCCGAGCGGAATTGCCGCTTCGGGCATTCCAACCTGCATTGCTATGTCACAAGCTGCCTTGACAATAGGTAAAATCTGTGGATAGGCTAGTCCAACATCTTCACTTGCACAAACAAGCAATCTTCGGATTGCCGATACCATATCTCCAGCCTCAAGTAATCTTGCAAGATAATGAAGTGCGGCATCGGGGTCACTACCACGCATACTTTTTTGATATGCAGAAAGAATATCGTAATGCTCGTCACCGAATTTATCATAACGGAAAGTATTTTTCATTGTAAGACTTCCCGTATTTTCAAGTGTGATAACGCGTTTGCCGTCAATAATGCTTGCAGAAAGAACACACAATTCAACAAAATTAAGTGATTTTCTTACATCGCCGCCACAAGCAGTTGCAATATGCTCGCATACACCGTCTTCAATTTCAAGTTTAATTCCTGTTTCGTTTTCGAGAAAATCAAAACCACGTTTAACGGCAGGAACAATATCTTCGGGCGTTACTGATTTGAACTCAAAAACAGTACAACGAGAAAGCACTGCCGAATAAATATAGAAATACGGATTTTCAGTAGTTGATGCAATCAATGTGATTTTTCCGCTTTCAATGTATTCAAGTAAAGACTGTTGTTGCTTTTTGTTGAAATACTGAATTTCGTCAAGATACAGTAAAATACCGTTTGGTGCGGCAAAAGTGTCAAGCTCGCTGACAATTGCTTTGATGTCGGCCGTACTAGCGTTTGTGCCGTTAATGTGGTGCAACTTGCGATTTGTGTTTTTCGCAATAATTCGTGCAAGAGTAGTCTTACCCGTACCCGACGGACCATAAAATATTAAGTTTGGAAGATACCCTGACTCAACAATGTTGCGTAAAGGCATATTTTCGCCTAAAAGGTGGCGTTGCCCAACCATATCGTCAATGGTTTGCGGGCGAAGTCTGTCCGCTAATGGTGTTGACATAATCTCACTTCACTATATCTAAAATTTCTTCTGCTTTTTCTACAATGTATTCTGCCTTGTATTTAATAAAATCTTCACGGGTGCCGAACCCGTAAAGTACTGCACAACACGGAAGATTTACCGCGTGAGCACCTTCAATATCAAAACGGGTGTCACCAACCATAAGGGTGTTTGTAATGTTACCGCCGATTTGCTTCATAGCGTTTTCACAAACCATAGCTTTGCTTTCGGTTGTATTGTCAAAAGTTGTACCGCCAAGAAAATCAAAAAACTTTTTAATGTCCAGCTTTTCGCAGATTGCATCAACAAAGTGCAAAGGTTTTGAAGATGCAGTTGCAAGTTTGTAACCACGATTTTTAAGTTCTTCTAAAAGTTCATAAACCCCGTCATAAAGTCTGCTTTCAAGGTAGCCCTTTACTCTATATCTTTCGCGGTATTTTTCAGTCATTTCTACCGCGTGTTCGGGGGTAAATCCGCAAATTTTAGTAAAACTGTAATGAAGTGGCGGGCCAATAAATTGTTTCAACAAATCTTCTGACGGTGTTCCGTGACCGTAGCTTTCAAAAGCATAAGTAAGACTTTTGAAAATTCCTTCTGACGAGTCTGTAAGCGTACCGTCAAAATCAAATAAGATGTATTTATAATTACTCATGGATTATAATTTCATACTCCTTGTACCAAGTTTCGCCTATATTAAGAGAATTGCTCCATTCTCTTGTCGTAATATCACCGTTAAAATCTTCTGCATCGCATCTGCCGTACCAAGGTTCGATGCACACGAATGGTGCGTTTTTCTTTGCAGGGGACCAGATGCCGAAAATCTTTGCATCAAATTTAACCGTTAAATATTTTTTATCGTTGTCAACAAGTGAAATTTCATTAACACCGCTGTTTTCAATAATGAGTGCGTCGTTATCAAAAATACTGTCGTGAAGCACAAACTCACTTTCAACATCATATTTTGGTGCAGTGTAAAGACCATCGGCATTGATAAGGCTGTATTTAAGATTTTCGCTGTTCATTGCAAGCACAGTTTCACTCTTTTTGCAATAAAATGCAGGGTGTGCACCGATTGAAAAATAAATATTTTTATCGTCAATATTTTCTACATTCCAACCAACAATAATTCTGTCATTATTAAGTTCAAATGAACAGACAAGACGGAATTTGAACGGGTATTGTTTAAGTGTTTCTTCGTTGCTTAAAAGTTCAAAAGAGATTTTGTTTTCATTTTTTTCGACAAGTTTGAATTCACTATCTCTTGCAAAGCCGTGCTGACCTGAACAATATTCTTTGCCGTTATATGTGGTTTTACCGTTCTTGTATTTACCTACAACAGGGAAAAGCACCGGACTTTTTCTACCCCAATATTCAGGGTCGCCTTGCCAAAGCATTTCGCGATGCTCATCTTTTCTGTAAATTGAAGAAAGTTCAGCACCGTGAGTATCGATTGCAATTTTTAGAACATCATTTTCAAGATAATGCAACATAAAACACACCACCTTATACAAAGTCGAGCATAATCAATTAATTATACAATAAAAAACAACTTAATTCAACCAATTTTGCGTATATTTAATAGTATAAAATAAGGATTTTTTTAAAAATTAAAAAATTATTAAAAAGGGCTTTTATTTTATAAAAAATAGTGTTATACTATTAAAGGCGTTTGAGCAATTTTGTTCAATTGTGTAAAAATCGAGTTTTTTCTGGTATTTTCAACTATATGTTGTATTGGGGGGAATAAGTCCTTGGAAAAAATCATAGTAAACGGCGGCAACAGATTAACAGGTGAAGTTGAAATCAGCGGAGCTAAAAATGCTGTCGTTGCGATAATTCCGGCGACCATTCTCGCAGAGGGCGTTTGCAGAATAGAAAACATTCCTAACATTAGTGATGTTACTGCAATGGTAAAAATACTTCGCTCTCTCGGTGCAGAAATAAAAATGATAAATAAAAGCACTCTTGAAATTGACACTTCTCATGTGCGTACAAATGTTGTAGGTCACGAGTTGTCAAAACTTATGCGTGCTTCTTACTACTTTATAGGTGTTCTTCTTGGCCGTTTTAATCACGCAAAAGTTGCAATGCCCGGCGGTTGTTGTTTTGGTGTTCGTCCTATTGACCAGCACATTAAGGGCTTTGAGGCTATAGGTGCAACCGTAAGTATGGAAGAAAATGCTATGGTTGATGTGTATGCTGAAACACTGCTCGGCACATCCGTTTATTTTGACGTTGTGTCAGTTGGTGCTACAATCAATCTTATGCTTGCGGCAGTTAAGGCTAAAGGACTTACAATTATTGAGAATGCGGCAAAAGAACCACACATTGTTGACCTTGCAAACTTCTTAAACTCAATGGGTGCTGACGTTCGTGGTGCAGGTACTGACGTTATTAAAATTCGCGGTGTGGACAAGCTTCACGGTTGCGAATACGCAATTATTCCTGACCAAATTGAAGCAGGCACATATATGGTAGCAGCGGCGGCAACAAGAGGCGACGTGCTTATTAAAAACGTTATTCCAAAGCATCTTGAGTCAATTACTGCAAAACTTATTGAGTGCGGTGTGGTTGTTGAAGAATATGATGATTCTGTTAGAGTTTTTTCTGATTGCAGACCAAATCATTGTAGTGTTAAAACCCAACCTCACCCGGGATTTCCAACAGATATGCAACCGCAGTTTGCAACACTTCTTTCAGTTGCAAGGGGTAACAGTATGGTGAGCGAAAGCGTGTGGGACAACCGTTTCCGTTATGTTGAACAGCTCATTCGTATGGGTGCAAAAATTACGGTTGATGGTAAATCTTCATTTATTGAGGGCGTTGACGGTCTTAAAGGTGCTCCCGTAAAGGCGGACGACCTTAGAGCCGGTGCGGCAATGGTAATTGCAGGGCTTATGGCAACGGGTACAACTGAAATTGAAGAAATTCATCACATTCAGCGTGGTTACGATAACATAATTGAAAAGTTACGCAGTTTAGGTGCGGATATCGAATTGAGAACAGTTCCTGATGACGAAAAAACCGTATTGAGCGTAGGTTAAATAGTAGTGATTCAATCAGTGGTTACTTAAGGGACGGCTAAACACCGTCCCTCTTTGTTTAATATATAAATTGGAGAATAATTATGGCGAAATTTTGTCCCTTGTTTTCATCTTCGACGGGGAATTCAATATACATAGGTGGCGGTGACGACTCAATTCTTATTGACGTTGGTATGGTCAACAAGCAATTGGAACAAGCGTTATGGAATATTGGCGTTGATGCTGACAGTATCCGCAACATTTTCATTACTCACGAACATTCCGACCACGTTAAAGGATTGAAAGTCTTTTCAAAAAAGCATAAATCTAGAGTTTTTATGACGGCAGGTACATACGAAGCACTTACAAAAACTGATGCTCTTGATAATGTGGATGAATGTAAAATCATTACTTCTGATGGTGCAGATATTGGTTGTATGCACATAAAACCATTTGCAATTTCTCACGACTGTATTGAGCCTTGTGGTTATACGGTAGAACTGGCAAACGGCAGAAAAATTGCAATTGCAACTGACCTTGGAATCATGACTGACACAGTTATGGATGCACTTCGCGGTTGTGACCTTGTAATGCTTGAATCAAACCACGATGTAAATATGCTTCAATGTGGCGGTTATCCGTATATGCTTAAAAGAAGAATTTTAGGGGTCAAAGGTCATCTTTCAAACGATGCTTGTGCCGAAACTCTTACAGAGCTTGTGAAAAGTGGAACTACACGTTTCTTTTTAGGACATTTAAGCCGTGAAAATAATGTTCCGCAACTTGCGTATCAGACAAGCGTATCAGCACTTGAAATGGCAGGAGCACACGAGGGCGAAGATTATTTTATTCGTGTTGCAAAACCTATTTGGGATGAAAAGGCGTTGATATTATGATAAATATTCACCTTATAGTTTTAGGAAAATTAAAAGAAAAATATATGAAAGATTTTTCGGCGGAGTACGAGAAAAGACTTTCGGGTTACTGTAAACTTACTGTTACAGAACTTGAGCCCGTAAAACTTTCTGACAACCCGTCAGAGCAGGAAATCAAAAATGCTCTTACAAAAGAAACACAGATGATTAAAACGAAAATCCCAAAAAATTCTTATGTTTTTTCAATGTGCATTGAGGGCAAGCAAATGTCTTCGGAAGAACTTTCAAAAAAACTTGCTGATATTGCATTAACGGGTAAAAATAATATTACATTTATTATTGGCAGTTCTTTTGGACTTTCAGATGAGATTAAACAATTGTCAGATTACAAATTTTCAATGTCAAAAATGACTTTCCCGCATAAACTTGCAAGAATAATGCTGACTGAACAGATTTACAGGGCGTTATCAATTACAAATAATGCAAAATATCACAAATAAATCCAAAATTTATAAAAAACTAAAACTTTGTTATTACTTTGTTAAAATTTAACGGTTATATTTTTAACATAGAAAACTTTGGGGAGGAGTACACTATGCAAAAAGAGAAAATTTTAGTTGTTGATGATGATAAAAACATTTGCGACCTACTCAGAATGTATCTTGAAAAAGAAGGCTATGCAGTTGTTATGGCACATAACGGTATTGACGCTGTAAATACATTTAACGCTGAAAACCCTGACCTTATTTTGCTTGATATAATGCTTCCGCAACTTGACGGCTGGCAGGTATGTCGTGAAGTAAGAAAAACAAGTGACGTGCCTATTATTATGCTTACCGCAAAGGATGAGGTTTTCGATAAGGTTTTAGGTCTTGAACTTGGTGCTGACGACTATGTTACAAAGCCATTTGATACAAAAGAAATTGTGGCTCGAATTAAAGCTGTGCTTCGTCGTACATCAGCGGTCAAGGGCGGAGAAATGAAAGAAGTTCATTACGATAAACTTTCAATCAACCTTTCAAATTATGAGATGAAAGTTAATGGTGTGGCTGTTGATACACCACCTAAAGAACTTGAACTTATATACCACCTTGCAAGCAATCCTGACAGAGTATTTACACGTGACCAGTTGCTTGATAACGTGTGGGGATTTGATTATTACGGTGACAGTCGTACAGTTGACGTTCATATTAAAAGACTTCGTGATAAGCTCAAGGGAGTTTCTACCGAATGGGAACTTCGCACTATCTGGAGCGTAGGTTATAAATTTGAAACACATGGCAAGAGATAACGGATTTATTAAGAAAAGATACAAAAAAATAGAACAGTTCTTTACGCACTTGCCGTTGTTTGCAAAATATCTGACTATTATGACGGCTATGATTCTTGTCAGCTATTTTGTTCTTGCAACCGCTATTACCGTTTTTCTTTCAACGCGTCTTTCAAGTGAAAAAGAAACGCTTTTAACTGAAAATGTAAAGCAGAATGCAGGGTATTGTGAAAAATTACTTGCAAACTGCGAAACACAAGCGGAATTTAATAATTCTCTTATAATTATCTGTAACAATCTTGGTGTTACGTCTAACGCTATTGATGCGGATGTGTTTTTTTGCAGTACAGACGGCAAAGTGGTTCTTTGTAAAGAAGATTTCTTATATAACTATTCTGCAAACAGCAACGGATGTCCGCTTCACAAGGGCTATGTAATACCTGAAGAAATAATGAAAACCGTTTCAAAAGGTTATTATTTCAGCAGTTCAAAGGTGCAAGGACTGTATAATGAAAGAACATTCCTTTCGGGAGCACCCGTAAGAGTAAACGGAACTGTTGTAGGTGCAGTATTTGCAGCAACGCCACTTGAATCCAGCTTAAAGGAATATGCGGGCAGAATAATGAGTTTGTTCCTGTCATCTGCAATATTTGCGGCTGCGTTGTCGTTCCTTGTGGTTTATGCTTTTACTGCAAAACTGACAAGTCCTTTAAGGCAGATGTCGAATGCAACAAAAGCCTATGCTAAAGGGGATTTCAGTAAACGTGTAAATGTTCGTGGCTCTGACGAATTTGCAGAACTTTGCCAAAATTTTAACCGAATGGCATCTGCACTTTCAGTTCTTGAATCATCAAGAAGAAGCTTTGTTGCAAATGTTTCTCACGAATTAAAAACACCAATGACAACAATCGGCGGATTTATTGACGGAATGCTTGACGGTACAATTCCGCCCGAAAAGCACGGCGAGTATTTGCAGATTGTTTCAAATGAAACGAAACGTCTTTCACGACTTGTAACATCAATGCTCAATCTTTCAAAAATTGAGGCGGGTGAGTTAGAACCAAAGCACAGTGCTTTTGATGCTTCACCGCTTATTATTGACTGCCTTTTAAGCTTTGAGCAGGAAATAGAGAAGAAAAATATACAGATTACAGGTCTTGAAAAAATAGGTCAGGTAAAATTGCTTGCTGACCGTGATATGATTTATCAGGTAATATATAACCTTGTTGATAATGCAGTAAAGTTCACAAATGAAAATGGTGAGATTGCTGTTTTTGCAGGTGAAAATGATAAAAACCAATTATTCATTTCAATTCAGAATACGGGTGAGGGCATTTCATCAGAAGAAATCGGTAGAATTTTTGAACGTTTCTATAAGGTTGATAAATCAAGAAGTTATGATGTAAAGAGTGCCGGACTTGGACTTTACCTTTGCAAAACAATTGTTGAAATGCACGGCGGACAAATTTATGCTGAAAGTGCAGAGGGGCAATTCACGAGATTTACAATGCTATTTGAAAAGAATAGCGAAAAAAATAAAAAACAAAAATCAGGGAAATCTGAGTACGATATAAATTAGTCGGAGGCTTATTTATGACTGAAAATTTTGAGAATAATGTAAACGGAACAGAAAATACTCAACAGAACGGGTATTCTGCACCTGTTACCCCAACTCAACCAACAAATACACAATATACACCGCCTGTGAATAATCCGTATAACACTTATTATAACGGTGGTCAGTATATGCCATATGGTAGTTACGTGCAACCACGTCCACCAAAACCCGAAGCACCAAAAAAAGCTTCAAAGGGCAAGAAAAAAGGACTTATTATTGCAGTAATAATTATTTGTGTGTGTTTTCTTGTTGCGGTAGGAGTTGTTGTTACTACACTTATTACAGGTGGCGGAAGTGATAATACACAGAACAACAAGGACGATACACAAATGAATCTTGTTGAAGGTGTAGTCGGCGATGAGGAAACCCCAATTCCCGAAGGTAAACTTTCTGCTAAACAGGTTTATAAAAAGGTACACGAAAGTTCGGTAGGTATCCTTGTGTACTCAAGTAAACAACAAAAGGTTTATTCAGAAGGCACGGGCATTGTAATGGGAACTAATAGTGACAATACAGTAACCTATATTATTACTTGTGCTCACGTTATTGATGTAAATAACCCTAAAATTACTGTGCAGACTGCTGATGGTACACAGTACGACGGATTTGTTGTAGGTCTTGACGCAAAAACTGATATTGGTCTTATCAGAGTGAATTCAACAGACCTTAAAGCAGCAGAATTTGCAGATTCATCAGCCGTTGAGGTTGGTGACACAGTTTATGCAATCGGTAATCCCGGTGGTATGCAGTTCTTCGGTTCGTTTACAAATGGTATGGTTTCTGCAATCGGCA
This sequence comes from Candidatus Fimenecus sp., assembly GCA_045545735.1. Lineage (GTDB taxonomy): Bacteria > Bacillota > Clostridia > Oscillospirales > Acutalibacteraceae > Fimenecus. Next base: position 27,301 of record JAZQBM010000008.1, read on the forward strand.
GACCTGTTGACAGTCCTGTAGGTTACGAGGTTGCTTGCATTCAGCATACTGCACCTATTAATCCGGGTAACTCAGGTGGTGCTCTTTTAAATGAATACGGTCAGGTAATCGGTATTAACTCATCAAAAATCGCATCTACTGATTATGAGGGTATGGGCTTTGCCGTTCCATCGTCAACAGTTAAGGAAATTGTAGATGAACTTATTGCACACGGTGTTGTTACAAATCGTCCTGTACTTGGTGTTAATGTGGCACTTTCAAGTCAAAGTCAGACATATTCAATAGTCGTAAAAGCGAATAATTTGCCAACGGGTTCTGTTATAATCGACACGATTATGGATGGTAGCGACCTTAAAAACAAAGGTGTTAAAGCAGGCGATATGATTATCAAGGTCGATGGTAAGGACATGGAAACATCCGATGTTTTGCTTGATACTATTGAGAACTCAAAAGTTGGTGATACAATTACCCTTACAATTTGCAGAGTTGACTCAAACTACAATATTTCTACTTTTGATGTTAAAGTAAAACTTGTTGATGATTCAAGCGTTTCAGAGCCTGTGGAAGAAGATTACGAATATGATTATGGGTTCGGCTTCCCATTTGGCGAATAAGTAATTGAAAAATTTAAAGTCCGCAATTTGCGGACTTTATTTTTTAGTATAATTTTAATATATATGCAATCAATCCGTAAATTACGGCGGAGAAAATACCGTATGAAATTACAGGTCCTGCAATTTTGAAAATGTTAGCACCCGTTCCCATTATAAGACCTTCGCTTTTGAATTCAAGAGCTGGGGAAACAACTGAATTTGCAAAGCCCGTTATTGGAACAATCGTTCCTGCACCTGCGTGTTTGGCTATTTTGTCAAAAACTCCTATTCCCGTAAGAATTGCGGCTATAATTATGAGAATTGACGGTGTAAGAGCCTTTACGTAATCTTCTGAAAAGCCGAGTTTTTCAAAGCCCCAATTTAAAAATTGCCCAAAAGTGCAGATTAGTCCGCCTGAAATGAATGCTTTTATGCAGTTGATTAGTTTTGGTGACGGCGGTGATGCCTTTTTCGCCATTTTGTCATATTCTTTATCTGTGGTAGAAATAAAAATCACTCCTTTGAAATATCTTTACCCGAATTTATGAAATTATAGGTTTAACCGCTTACAATAATTGCAATAATATGAAATATATGGTAATATATTTTTACAACTTTTAAGTATTGGAGGAGATTTTTTGACCGGTTACATTGATGTTGGTGGTGGAATGCGTGCGGTTTATGGTGCAGGTGTTCTTGACCGCTGTCTTGATGAAGGTCTTGAATTTCCTTATTACATAGGTGTTTCTGCAGGAAGTGCAAATATTATTTCATATCTTGGCGGTCATAAAGAAAGAACTTTAAGATTTTATCGTGATTATTCTTCCCGACGTGAGTATATGAGCCTTTATAATCTCGTTAAAAATAAGTCTTATATCGGGCTTGATTATATTTATACAACACTAACCCAGTCAGGCGGAGAAGACCCATTGGATTTTGAAAAAATGAAATCCCATAACTGCGATTTTTATATAGTTTCTACTGATGCGATTACGGGCGAAACTGTGTATCTTGATTATAAAAACACGAAGAAAAATGACTATTTTGAGTTGAAAGCATCTTCTTGTATTCCAGTTGTTTGTCCAGCATATGAAAAAGACGGTATTTTCTTCTATGATGGCGGAATATCTGACCCTATACCCGTACAAAAAGCATTGGATGACGGTTGTGATAAGATTGTTGTTACACTTACATTGCCCGCTGATTATCACAAGTCACACAAGGTTTCTGAAAATGTTTATAGAAGAGTAATGAAGAAATATCCTGAAACAGCACATCTTATGTATTCGATGATAGATAAATACAACGAAAGTCTTGATTATATAAAAGAACTTGAAAAACAGGACAAGGTGCTTATTTTGTCACCTGACGACTGTTGTGGTGTTAATACGTTAAAGCATCCGCGAAAAGGTATTGAAGAATTGTACCGCAAAGGGTATGAAGATGCCCAAAAAATTAAGAAGTTTCTCTCAAGGGAGGCTTCTTATGAATAAGAAAAATAATAAATTTATGCGTTTCATTTCTGTTTTGCTGATTGTACTTGTGGCATTCAAAACAGTAGATTTTACTTTAAGCGAGATTACTGATATTTGGGCTTATGAAGATGTTGGTCAGTCAAGTGGTACAGGTTGGTCAGTTGTATATGAAAAATTCAAAGATGGGCAAGAACTGACCGAAAAAGAGTACAATTTAATTTTTTCACAGACGGGACTCGGTAAACCTGCGGTTGACGGGTTTGCAGAAAATCCCGAAAAAATTGAGGAATATCGCGAATATTACCTTGCTGATAAAGATTACAGTTGTGTGCGTGAAGGTGTGTTTGCTTGTCACGAATTTATTACTGACGCTGACGGAAACGCAATACAAAATCCTGCATTTGCAAATCTTCAGAATGGTGATATAATAATTACGTTAAGTATTCACTCTTTGGGGTGGCGTCACGGCCACGCGGCAATAGTGGTAGATGCTGAAAATGGCACAACGGCACAAGCGGTTATGATTGGTGAAAAATCTGCATTAGGTCATATCGGTGAATGGCGTGAATTCCCACTTGTAGCGGTTTTACGTGCTAAAGATGTGAGTGCAGAAATCCGTAATGAAATTGCAAAATATACCGAAGAAAAGTTAATCGGTATCGATTATTCTCTTGCGTCGGGGATTTTCAGCGGACGTGATGAAAATTTAATACCATCTACGACACATTGTGCACATTATGTATGGTATGCTTATAAATGCTTCGGCATTGATATTGACTCAAATGGTGGACGAGTTGTTACACCAAAAGAGATTCTATATAGTGAAAACCTTGAAGTTGTTCAGGTGTATGGGAATATAATGGATTTGTAAAGGAGTTTTTGTTATGAAAAAAGCAATTGTTTTTATTTTAATTCTTATTTTAGCAATAGTTTTTACTGCTTGTGGCAAACGCGGACCTGAATACACAAAAGTTGCAGATGTGTCTTTGACCGAAACCACAACTACAACCACAACGGAAGAAACAGAACTCGATACAGCAACTGAAACAGAAAGTGAAACAGAAGAAACATCTTCATCAACCACTACAACTACAAGAAGATATACGGGTGGCGGTAGCAGTTCAAACAACAGAAAGCCAACAACCACTACAACAACTACAACAAAAACAACGACTACCGAGTCAACTACTGAATCTACAACAGAATCTACGACAGAAGAACAAACAACGACTACAACCACAACAGAGCCAAGTAGTGAAGAATAAAAATTAAAAAAGGCGATTCGTGAATCGCCCCTACAACTTTGCGTTTTGCACTTTGCATTTTGCATTAAAAAAGACGGTCGAAAGACCGTCTTTTTCTATTATTCTTCGTCAACTTTTGCTTCTGCAATAACCTTTTCAACAATGTTCTGTGGAGCTTGTTCATAACGAGTAAACTCGAATGAGAATGAGCCACGACCTGCTGTTACTGAACGGAGAACTGTTGTAAAGTCGCCCATTTCAGCCATTGGAACTTCAGCTGTAAGCTCCTGCATTTTTGGTTCGTCTGCAGGACCCATACCGAGAACTCTACCGCGACGCTTTGTAATATCACCCATAATGTCACCAAGATTGTCATCAGGCATACGAGCAACGAGTGTGCCAACCGGCTCAAGAATTGTTGGGTCAGCCTTTGGAATGCCAGCCTTGTATGCAAGTGAAGCAGCCATCTTGAATGCCATTTCTGATGAGTCAACAGGGTGGTATGAACCATCGTAAAGTGTAGCCTTAACGCCTACCATTGGGTAACCTGCAAGAACGCCTTTAAGAACGCAATCGCGAAGTCCTTTTTCAACTGCAGGGAAGAAGTTCTTTGGAACTGCACCGCCGAATACTTCTTCTGCAAATACAAGTTCATCACTGTCGCAAGGCTCAAAGCGGATATGTACGTCACCGAACTGACCGTGACCGCCTGACTGTTTCTTGTGTTTGCCTTGTGCTTCAGCAGATTTACGGATTGTTTCTCTGTAAGCAACTTTAGGAACACTTAAATCAACTTCAACACCGAATTTGTTCTTTAGTTTTGAAACGATAACGTCAAGATGCTGTTCGCCAAGACCTGAAAGAACTTGTTCTTTTGTTTCTTTATTGATTGTGAATGAGATTGATGGGTCTTCTTCCATAAGTCTGAAAAGTCCCTGAGCAACTTTTTCTTCTTCGCCCTTTTTGCGAACATTAACTGCCATTGAAAGACAAGGTTTAGGAGCGTCAACACCGTCAAGAATTACAATGTTCTTTGCATCACAGATTGTATCACCTGTCTTAACGCCTGCAAGCTTTGTAACTACGCCGATATCACCTGCGATAATCTCTTTAGCATCTTCCTGCTTGCCACCCTTAACAGTAACGAATTTACCCATTTTTTCTGTTTCGCCTGTGCGAACGTTATAGCCTTGAGTATCAGGAGTAAGTTTACCGGAAACTACTTTGAAGAATGACATTTTACCTACGAATGGGTCGGCAACTGTCTTAAAGCAAATTGCTGCAAGAGGTCCGTTAATGTCACAAGGAAGAATTGTTTCTTCGCCGTCTTCAGTTTTTGCAGATTCGCCTGCATAACCGTATGCACCGGGAACTGACCAAGCAAGGTTGTAAAGAAGTTGGTCAACACCAGCACAAGTAAGACCTGCAACTGCATATACAGGGTAAATTGAGCCGTCAAAAATACCTGTGCAAAGACCTTTAAGGATTTCTTCTTGAGTAAATGCTTCACCCTCAAAGAATTTTTCCATAAGTTCATCATCGGTTGTAGCAACAGCTTCCATAAATGCTGATGTCATTTCTTCGATGATTGGGTCATTAGGCATAGCCACTTTAGTAGCTTTGCCTTCTGCGTCATATTCATATGCCATACCTGTCATAAGGTTTACATAAGACTTTGTAATGTTGCCTTCCATATAAGGAATGATTGTAGGACAAAGTTTGTTGCCGTAAACTTCTTTTAATGCTTCAAAAGTTTTGTAGAAACTTCTGTGGTCAGAGTCAGTTTTTGTAATAGCAAAGAATTTTGCAAGACCGCGTTTCTCAGCTGCTTTGAAAGCCTTTTCTGTACCAACGTCAACTCCTGAGCCTGCACTTGTAACGATAAGAACTGCTTCAGCTGCACGAACTGCTTCTGCAGAGCCGTTTTCAAAGTCAAAAAGACCGGGAGCATCTATAATATTCAACTTTGTGTTGTCCCATTCAATTGCTGCCATTGCTGATGAAACTGATGACTTTCTTCTTTTTTCTTCTGCATCGAAGTCAAGAACTGTGTTGCCGTCAGCCACTTTACCAAGTCTGTCAGTAGCACCTGATACATAAAGCATTGCTTCACAAAGTGTAGTTTTTCCTTTTCCGCCGTGACCAAGCACAGCAATATTTCTGATGTTGTTTGAGGTATAAGCCTTCATAAGCTCTTCCCTGCCTTTCTTGTATAACCGTTTTTATGTGAAAAATAGATAGAATTTTTCAGCACTTTAAGGGAATTATAGCACAATTGCCCAAACAATGCAACTATGTTTTAATAAGTTTTTCAAGATATTTTTAATTATGTATATGACGGATTTCTGTTGATTTTTTAGATTAGTGATTGTATAATCAATATATATGCGTTTTAGGAGATGAAAAATCTATGTTGCCTCCAATTATTGAATTTTTGAAAGATAAAAAAGTGTTGATTTTAGGTTTCGGTCGTGAGGGTAAAAGCACATACAATTATATAAGAAAGTATTTACCTGAAAAAATCCTTGCAATCGGTGACGGTAGAGAGCAGAAAATCGACGATAATAATGTAGAGTATTTCTGTGGTGAAGATTATCTTTCACATATTGATAAGTTCGATGTTGTTATGAAAAGTCCGGGCATTTCGTTTGTAAATGTTGACGTGCCTGAAAATACTTATGTAACTTGTCAGACAGATTTGTTTTTAAAATATGCACCTTGCAAAAAAATCGGTGTAACGGGTTCAAAAGGCAAGACCACAACATCAACGCTTACGTATAAAATGCTTTGTGCAGGCGGTGTGGATTGCGAACTTATGGGCAATATGGGATTACCCGTATTTGATTACATTGAAGAAATGACTGCTGATAAAATTGCAGTGATTGAAATGTCATCACATCAACTTGAATTTACAAGAAACTCACCCGATGTTTCAATTCTTACAAACATTTATGAAGAACACCTTGAACATTACAAGGGCGGAATGACGGGCTATGTAAATGCAAAACTCAATATTGTTCGTCATCAGAACGAGAATAATACATTTATATATAACGGTACTCAAGGCGTTGACCCTTATCTTGATTTAAAAACTGTAAAATCCAATGCGATTGCAGTTAAGAAAGATGCGAATTTGCCATTTGAAATTGAAAATATTCATTTAGCAGGTGAACATAACCGCCACGATGTGCTTTATGCTTTTACTGCTGCATCAAAATTCGGCGTAACTGCTGAAGATGCAAAAAAAGCAATTGACGATTATGAGGGCATTGAACACAGAATGGAAAATGTAGGCACATACAAAGGCGTTACATTTTATAACGATTGTATTGCCACTATTCCACACGCAGTTATGTGTGCTGTCAACGCAATCAAGGCGAATACACTTATAATTGGTGGCAAGGACAGAGGGATTGACTATACAGATTTTGCGGTTGACCTTGAAAGCAGCGATTTGAGTGTGATTATCGGTACAAAAACTACAGGACACAAGATTATTGATATGATGATTGCCAACGGCACAAAGAAAAACTTAATTAAAGCAGAAAATCTTGAAGAAGCAGTAAAATCTGCTTATGAAAATACAAAAGGCATCTGTATTCTTTCTCCTGCTGCATCAAGTTATAACGAATACAAAAATTTTGAAGAAAAAGGCAGACATTACAAAGAACTTATTAAGAAATACGGTGAATAATATGGATTTAACAGAAAAACCAATAAATAAAGAATATAAATTTCAAGGCAAAATCGTCAATCTTCGCGTTGATGATGCACTTCTTCCTAACGGAACAGTTGCAAAGCGTGAAATTGTTGAGCATAACGGTGGCGTGTGTGTAGCACCACTTGATAATGATTATAATTTGTATTTTGTAAAACAGTTCCGTTATCCTTATATGGAAATTGTAACGGAATTGCCTGCAGGCAAACTTGAAAAAGGCGAAGACCCATTTGAAGCTGGCAAGCGTGAATTAAAAGAAGAAACGGGTGCGGTTGCAAACAAATATATATCGTTGGGTAAGCTTTACCCAACGCCAGGTTATTGCGGTGAAATTATTCATATGTATCTCGCAACTGAACTTATATTTGGTGAACAAAGTCCCGATGAAGACGAATTTTTAGAGGTTTATAAAATTTCCTTGGAAAAAGCAGTAGAGATGGTTATGAACGGGGAATTGCCTGACAGCAAAACTCAGACTATGATTTTAAAAATCAATCAACTTAAGAATGAGGGTGAAATATGAAATTAGTTCTCGCATCAAAATCCCCAAGAAGAAGTGAAATACTGAAAAATGCAGGGTTTGATTTCACAGTTCGCGTAGCAGACGCTGACGAAACAATCCCAGACGGCACAAAGCCCGAAGATGCAGTCGTTTTTCTTGCGGCAAGAAAGGCTATGGCGGTGGAACGTGCAGAGGACGAAACCGTACTGGGTGCTGACACAATAGTTGTGCTTGACGGCAAAATTCTCGGTAAACCAAAAAATAAAGATGATGCATTTAATATATTGAAAAGTCTTTCGGGCAGGGTTCATTCGGTTTTTACCGGTGTGTGTATAATCGAAAAAGGCAGGTCAATGACATTTGCGGAAGAAACACAAGTTGAATTTTTATCACTTACCGACGATGAAATAAATACATATATAGATACAAATGAGCCATATGACAAAGCAGGTGCGTACGGAATTCAGGGGATTGCGTCGAAGTTTGTAAGACGTATAAATGGCGACTATTTTAATGTTGTGGGACTGCCAATCAGTACAATTTATGAAAAGTTTTTTAAAAATCAATAAAATTATGATTGACATTTTGCAAAAATTGTTGTAAATTTAGTATGTATATGAATACATATCATTGAAAGGGGAACCTAAAAATGGCTAAAAAGGTTTTAACACCCGAAGAAGTTCAGGCTAAAATGGAAAAAAAGGCCGCTAAAAGAAAACTCTTCTTTGGAACATTTACAAAAGCATTAGCATTCTTCCTTGCTATTGCAATCGCATGGTCACTTGCAGCAATTGCATTTGCACCTGCTATTGGTGGCAACACAGTTGTAAGCGGTGGCACTCAGACTCAGACAGGCACATCTGAAGGCACAGGCTCAAGCTCAGGCGACGCTATGGTTGATTTGGGCGGAGGTTCAAGCACAGGCGACAGTGCAGGCTCTGGCGACAGCACAGGTGCTGGTGATAGTGCAGGTTCAGGCGATGCTGCAGCAACAGGCGTATCAAAGGCTGACGCAGTTAAGGCTGTAAACGATGCAACAGCTAAGGTTTACAAAGGAAACTATAAGTGGGAAAGAAAGTGCTACTTCACAAGCCCTATCGATGTAGGTAGTGCAACAGATACACTTAATGGTATTATTCAGGGCGTTGACGAAAACGCTGACCTTAACTCAGTTGTTGGTGGCTTCCTTGGTATCACAGGTACTAAAGACGACCCAGCATGGACAGCTGACGTTAAAGGCGGAAAGCTTCCAGCAGAAGGCAGAATGAACAATGAAAAATACCTTATGAAAGCATTTGCTCTTACAGAAGGCGATGTTATGCAGTATAAAGTTGACGGTAACAGATACATGTTCCAGCTCAATGCTTGCAACAATCCTCAGAAAGATGGCAAGAATGCTCTCAATCACGTAACAAACGACTTCATTACTCTTACAGAGGTTCAGGAAGGCGTTGCAGGTGCTCTTGGTTCAGCAGGTAACCTTCTTAAAGTTGAATCATGTGATGTTGATTTCACATCAATCGTAGTTACTGCTGAAATTGATGGTGGTAACCTTAAGAGTGTTCAGATTTCTTACTCAATGAACGTAAAAGCACTTAATCTTAAAGCTACTCTTCTTCCTATCACAGGTAAGGGTGCTGGTGATATGATTTGTACATATTCAAACTTCTCATAAGAGATAAATGATTTCACGTAAGGTGAAAGGAGATAATAATTATGGCAAAGAAACCTTTAACTCCCGAACAGGCTGAAATAAAGGCTATGAAAAAAGCTAAGAAGAGCGAAAACTGGACAAAGTTCTGGGCAGTTCTTCTTGCAGCAGTTCTCACAGTTGCTGTTGTTTTCATGGGTAAAACTGCAGCTAAAGATGCTATTGACGAAGCAAAAGCAAATGCAACTGAGAACACACAGACAAACAATACAGTAAATAACAACACAAGCACAGATCCATTCGCAAATAGTGGCACAACAGATAATAGTGGTACAACAAATAATAGCGGTACAACTGACAATAGTGGCACAACAAACAATGGTGGCACAACAAACAATAATGCGGCTGCATCAGTAACAGCTGCTGACGCTGTAAAGGCTATTAATGAAGCAACAGCTAAGGCTGCTAAAGCTTCTTATAAGTGGACAAGAAGCGGTCAGTTCACAAAAGACGTAGCTATTGACCCATCTTTCCTTACAGGTGCTGTTGATACAATTATTAAAGCAGTTGATGAAAACGCATCTCTTAACTCTGTAGTTGGTGGTTTCCTTGGTATCAATGGTGGTACAAAAGAAGCTAATGTTACAAACGGCAAGCTCCCAGAAGAAGGAATGGGCAATGAGAAATATCTTCTTGTTGCAACAACTCTTACGGAAGCTCATGTTCAACAATTCCAGGTAAGTGGAAATACATACAAGATTCAGCTTAAAGATTCTAAGACACCAACAGGTAATGGTGCTACAGCTATTGAACACGCTACTAAAGATTACATTACTCTTAAAGAAGTAAATGAAAGCATTGCAAGCGTTACAACAGCTATCTCAGTTAAAGAAGATGGTTCAAGTTCTGACTACAACAGCATCGTTGTTACAGCAGTAATTGAAAACGGCAATCTTGTAAGCTATCAGTTAGATTACAACTTCTCAGCTGTTCTTAATCTTAGCATTGGTGCTTCTGGTTCAGGTGCTGCAAAAGTATCTGCTAAATACACAGATTTTAAATATTAATTTTAATATTTAACTTTCTAATCCTCGGAGATTTTTCTCCGGGGATTTTTTGCGTAGTTTGGGTGTAAAAACCGTGCGAAAAAGTGTTAAAAAATTAACAACCAATTATTGCTAAAATTAGTAGCAAAATAGCCAAAATATGACTTGGAATTTGTACACAAAAAAGTAAAAAACAGGGTTGATTTTGTTGCGTTTTAATAGTAAAATAATTATGTGTAATTATGCATTGTGGGGAGTAGTCTACTCTTTTTCAAAATATGCATAAAATTTTCAAAAACCACTATATATTGTGTTTTAAACTTGTCGGGAGGCTGTTTTTGAATGAATATGGACATTAAAGATTTAATCGCAAAGCTCAAGGGCGGTAGCGGTGGAAATAAAAGAGGCGGGGGCTTAACCGGTTTCTTTGATAAAAACCCAAAAATGAAAGTCATTATTCCTGCAATCTGCTTGGGAATTTCGGTTCTTGTGGCTCTTGTGATTATTTTCACAACGGGAACAATTGAAATTGACGACACTCCTGTAAATAACGGAGTAAACGGAAGTCAGGTTGACGTTCTTCCTCAGGATGTAAGAAATCTTGAAGATATTGAACTTCTTGGCGACGATGTTTTTGATGACGTTGCTCTTGCAAACGCAAAAGTCACAGCAATCATTGTGAATTCTGATGGTTACTACACTGCAACAGTTGAGGCTGAAAATCAGTCTTATCCACACCTTCAGGTAGGCGATTATGTTGGTTCATCTTCATGGCTCGTTGAAGATATTACTGATGATTGTGTAATTGTTGCGTTAGGCGAAAAAAGAATTCAGCTTGAGTTTTAAAATATAATTTATTACGGTAATTATTTTATTTACATATAAAAGTTTTTTAGGGGGAACTAAAAATGAAAGGTTCTAAGAAGTTCGGCAAATCAATTCTTGTAATTGCTTTGTCACTCGTACTCCTTATCAGTGCAGTGGCTCCACTCACTGTTATGGGTTCAGAAAACAACGGAGGCGGTTTGAAAGGCACAAGCCTCGGGCAGTACCGTTATTATTCGGTTAAGAGTGGCGACACACTCGCTTCAATTGCATCGAAGAACGGTGTAACAGTTAGCGATATTATGACATTCAATGACCTTGACAGCACAGACAAAATTTATAGAGGTCAAATTCTCAAACTTCCTGTTACAAGTGAAAACACAGAAAACAAGATTGTATCATCAAGCATTACAGTTAAAGCAAAGGATTCAAACGTTAAAGACCTTGTTTCTTCAATCGCTTACAATGCCGGTTATACAGTAATTTACAAAGGTGCAGGTACAGAAACTGTAACCGTTGACCTTGAAAAAGTATCACCACTTAAAGCTATTGACTACGTTACAAGAATGGTTGGTCTTTCATATCTTAAAGATGGCAACACAATCCTTGTTTCAACAGCAAATGAACTTAACAGCACATTTGTTGACAGCCTTGTTCTTACAAAGTTCTCATTAAAGTATATTACACATGAAGAACTCATTGGTCAGGCAAGTGCTTTGGGACTTTCAAATATGAAAACAGTTTCTCAGACAAATAATGGCAGAGATATCTGGATTTCAGCATATCCAAAGGAAATGGCAAAGCTCTATGAACTTGTTAAAATCCTTGACGCTCCTGAAAATATCAGCGTGGGCAGTTCAAGTATTGCAGCAGCCTTTACCCCTATAGAACTTGATTATATTTCAGCAAACGATTTCTCAAGTCTTCTTTCAAGTCTTGGACTTCATTCAGGTATCACAATGTCTGTAAGACCTATGACACTCTTCGTATATGTAAGTGGCACACAGCTTGCTGACATTATGACAATCAAAAAAGTTGTTGATACAGAAGATGCAATCACAAATGGAACAGGCACAGGCACTCCTGTTATTACTCCTGATGATGATACTACAACAGGCGATGACGCAACTACAGGTGACGACGCTACAACAGGCGATGACACAACCGATACAACACCAGAAGAACCTGTTGAAGAACCAATCACATATGAAAAGATTGACCTTATTAATATTTCAAGAGCAGATGCAGAAACACTTATCAGTAGATATGTTCAGGACATAGATACATACGGTCACGACAGAATGACTAAGTCATTATGGCTCTTTGGTACTGCATCAGCTATTGCAAATGCAAAAGCAATTATCGCTGATATCGACGGGAATGTTGCTTCTGCATCAAGCACAGTTCATACATATACAGCTCAGAACTGTACAGTTGACGAACTTATGAAACGCCTTCAGGGTGTTAAATATGAAGATGTAAGTTTCTATCTCTATGACCACTCGACAATCACAAACAGCCTTATTGTTTACTGTGATGATGTTACATGGAATAATGAAATCTATGATTTACTTGTTACTCTTGACACAGTTGATACAGGTGCAATGACATGGATTCCGATTCAGTCAAAAACAGAAGATGATGCAGCTAAGGCTACAAGTGCAGTTGAGGGCAACATCACAATTATGCAGGAACTTTATCCTGAAGTATTCGGTGGTGTAGAATACAAGACAGTTATTCTTGAACTTGACGAAGGTGAAGAAGACCCAGTAACAGGCAAGGTTACAGGTGCTTCTTATAAGGCAGTTACATATGCGAAGGTAACATCTGACCAGGCAACAAGAATGTCTAATCTTCTTAAAGAATTGATGAACGCATAAAGACTACAATCAGGGGTGCGATTTTCGCACCCCCGTAGCCACTTATATAGATTGAAAAAATTTGCAGAAAATGGGTTGAAAAATAATGAGATTTTTTGAGAAACCAAGTCAATACCCAAAAACACTGGAAGATTTACTAAGACTTACAGTTGAAAAGGGTGGTTCGGACTTACATCTTGTAAGTGGTATTGAACCTTGTATTAGAATAAATGGTTCTCTTGTTCGTCAGTCAGAACTACCAAGAATGTTCCCTGAAGATATTGAACAGGTTTTACGCAAATGCATGACGGACCTTCAAGTTAGAGAGTTTGAAGAAAATTGGGAACTTGACCTTGCTATTTCAGTTCCTCAATGTGCCCGTTTCCGCGGAAATGTTATTATTCAGCGTGGTTCTATTGCGGCAGTTTTCAGAGCAATCCCATTTGAGATTCCCCCGCTTGATAAACTTGGGTTACCTGCTGATGTTAAGCGCCTTTGCAACTTGCCAAGAGGTCTTGTTCTTGTTACAGGCCCTACAGGTAGCGGTAAATCAACAACTCTTGCAGCGATGATTGATTATATCAACACTCATTACGAAACAAATATAGTAACAGTTGAGGACCCTATTGAGTTCTTACATTCACATAAATTGTCAACAGTTCGTCAGCGTGAAATCGGTACTGATACAAGAAGTTTTGCAAACGCTCTTAAGACAGTTCTTCGTCATGACCCCGACGTTATTATGATTGGTGAAATGCGTGACCCTGAAAGTATTCAGATTGCGGTTACTGCCGCTGAAACGGGACATCTTGTTCTTTCAACACTTCATACGCAGACAGCACCAATGACAATTTCTCGTATTGTTGACTCTTTCCCTATGGAGCAAAAAGGACAAATCCGTTCCCAGCTCTCAAATACAATCAAAGCTGTTATTTCTCAACAACTTATTCCAACTATCAATGGTCGAGGAAGAGTTGCTGCAGTTGAATATATGGTAGATACTCCTGCAGTTAAAAACCTTATTCGTGAAGAAAAAGAACATCAGCTTTATGCAACAATGCAAACAGGCACAATGCAGGGAATGCAGACTATGGACCAGGCACTTCTTAATCTTCTTAAACAACAGAAAATTACAAGAGAATCAGTTCTTGAATTCTGTGTTGACCAAAAAGAAGTTATCCGCCTTATGGGTACTATGGGTCTTTAATCAGATAATTATCAATTTTTACATATAAAGGGGGCAAATTGCCTTGGCAGCCTTTACTTATGACGGCCTTAATAAACAAGGTCAAAGCGTACATGGTGAAGTTATTGCCGACAGTACTGCTCAAGCTATTGACAGACTTCGCGAAAACGGAATCATCGTTACAGAAATGAAAGAAAAAGCCGCTAAAAAGAAATCGAGCGGTGGCGGTAAAAAGATTACAACAGAAGATGTTGCTGTTGTTTGCCGACAACTTGCAGTTATGCTTTCAGCAGGTGTTCCTGTTACAAGAGCGTTAACTACGCTTTCAAAACAATGTGCAAATCCTAGGCTTGGAAACATTATGGAAGAAATTGCGAAGAGTGTTGAAAGTGGTGTTCCGCTTTCAGATGCATTTGCACAGTATCCAAAAGTTTTCTCACCACTTTTTGTTGCTATGATTGCTTCTGGTGAAGCTGGCGGTATTATGGAACAGGCACTTAACAGTTTGGCTGAAATGCTTCAGAAAGAAAAGAATCTTCAGAAAAACATCAAATCAGCTTATTCATATCCACGAAGCGTTATGATTATGGCGGTTGTAATGCTTTTCGCAATGCTTTGGTTCATGGTTCCAATGTTCAAAAATATGATGAAAAAGGGAACTGAAGTAACAGGTATTTCAAAGGTTATTTTTGATATTTCAGACAGCCTTCGTGAAGAAACAGGTACATGGGTTTTGGTTGCAGCTATTATTTTTGCGGCAATATTTGCATTTATCAAGAGCCCGATTGCTCATAAAATATGGGAAGCAAATAAACTTACAATGCCTATGCTTGGCTCGTTTATGACCAAGATGGTTGTTGCTCGTTTCTGTCGTACATTTGCAACACTTCTTGCGGGTGGTGTTACCGCAGTTGAAGCACTTAAGAGTGCAGGCCCTACATCGGGTTCTGAAAAACTTGAAAAAGCTGTAAATGAAGCTATTGAAGATATTGAAGAAGGTAAAAGCATTGCCGATTCTCTTGATAAGAGCGGTATTTTCCCCCCAATGCTTACAGGTATGGTGGCAATTGGTGAGGAATCAGGTGCTTTGCCTGAACTTCTTGATAAGGTTGCAGAATTCTTTGAAGAAGACGTTGAAAATACATCACGAAATCTTCGTTCAATAATTGAGCCTATAGCTCTCGTATTCGTTGGTGTTGTTGTTGGTGGTATGCTTATTGCCCTTTACGTTCCAATGCTTACATCATCTACATCAATGGGTGCATAAAACAGTTAAATTCCCACACAAATAGGAGAATGATAGATATGGCTAAACTTAAAAGCATTATCGGTTGTGAAATTACAACAAATGAGATAAGAGCAGTTGAAGTTACTAAAGAAAACGGCGCTTATAAAATCCTTGCAATGGGCTATATGCCTTTGGAGGATGGTATCATTGAAGAGGCTTTCATTAGAGATGCAGACCGTTTTAATGACGCAATTACTCAGCTTATTTCTTCCGGTAATTTTCAGACTACAGATGTTGCAATCGGTGTAAATAATGAAAATGTTCTTATGCGTTATGCAACGTTTCCAAAGGTTGATGACGATAAACTTCGAAATATGATTCTTTTGCAGGCACAGGAGTTTATTCCTATTCCTATTCAGGAAATGGAAATTGACTATGTTGTTGCGGGCGAAACAACAGATGCTGATGATATTCCTCAGGTTAATGTTATGCTCATAGCTGCAAGAAAGCAGATGCTTGAAGGCTACATAAATGTATTCACTGCATCAAAATTACAGGTGCAGGAAATCGACTCTTCATTGCTTTCATATTGTCGTGGTCTTAATGAAATCAGTAACGGTGCAAGATATGGCGTGGTTAATCTTACAGATGATGTTTTGAACTATATTGTTGTTCAGGATAATGAAATTGCAATGGTTCGTTCAATTACAATTACTGAGAGAAACCGTAACGCAGTTGAAAAGGTTTTCAAAGGTTCAAGAGATGGCTCATATACAGATGAAGATGTTGAAACAGTTACTTCTTTCCTTGTATCTGAAACATCATCAACAATCAGTTATTACTCAATGCAGAATGATAAGCCGATTGAAAAGCTATATTTCATTATGAACTCTTCAGTTGCAGAAAAAATCGCACCTGCAATAGCAGAAAATGTTTACATTCCTATGGAAGTGCCTCAGCTTTATCCAAATTTGCAGGCAGAGTCAGTAACACCGTTAGGTGAATATGCAAGCTGTATAGGAATTGCAATATCAAGTTTGGAGGGATAACGGTGTTTAAGGTAAGTTTGTTGCCTTCAAGTTACAGAAAGTTTCTTGATGGTAAAAAGAAGAAAGATTTAATTCTTAAAGTCGCATTAATAGTTTTGGTTTGTATGCTTATTATGTACAGCGGTTTTGCTATAAGATTATTCATTCTTAAAGCTCAACTTAATGATATTCAAAGAAGCAACAGTCTTGTTGCTGCTGAAATTACCGATTTGGAACAGTATAAAAATGCATACGACAATCTTGTAGCTTCTCAGAAAAAGGTAGATTCGATTTTACCAAAATCTCCAAGTGCGGTTAAGTTTATGTCATTAATTCAGACTAATCGTCCTGAATATGCAGAATTTACAGTCCTTACTGTTCAGGAATGGTCAACAAATCCAATTTGTGTTATAGAAGGTGAGTTGCCTGCGGCACAAAATATTGGTGATGCAGTTTCTCAGCTTCGAGACCTTAAAGAGCTTTTCACAAACGGTGACGATTTTAAGGATGTTGTAACACAGGTTAAAGTTATTAATGATATGCCGTCAGTAACTAGAGATGCTGAAGGTAACGAAACATACACTTTCCGTATGTATCTTGGAGTTGGCGGAAACATTGTTGTTGATGAATCAGGTGCTTTAGTAACTACAACAACCACTACTACAACCACAACCACAACCACTACTACAACAACAGCTCCTGATGAAAGCACATCAGCAGAAGAAACAACTGAGGAATAAGGAGGAAATATAAATGAATACAAAAATTAATCTTTCCGGCCTTAAAGATAAAGTAAGCAGTGTTGCTCTTGTTGTTATTGCAATGGTAGTGCTTGTTGCAATTTTAGGCGTTGCGTCATATTTTACAATTCAGGAAGTTGCAGATTTAAAAGAAAATATTGGTGCATATACAACAAAATACGGTGAAAATAAACTTTTTGTAGCAAGTCTTGAAAAAATGAAGGCAGATGCCGCTTATTATGAAGCACAACAGGCTGAATATGATAAGGTTATTGCTGAAAACGGCAGTTACAATTCAGTTGATTACTATATTGAACTTGACGAGTTGTGCAAAAAGCATGACCTTCAGATAGTTGATATTTCAGTTGGTGAAATGCAGGCAAGCGGGCTTGTAAATCAGGCAACTACTACACTTGCAGTTGTTGGTGAAGAAATCAACGTAAGACGAATGGCTGTTGAAATCGTTTCACAAGAGCAGATTGCAAGAATTGATACTATTGCAATGGCAAAACAGCAGGACGGAACTGTTGCTGCATCACTTGTAATTGTTAATTTTACAAAATAATTCAAAGCAAAGATATATTGAATACGAAAGATAGGTATTTCTATGACCAATGAGATCATTATTCCCGGCAGTATTTGTGCAAGACTTATTGACGCCGGAATTATAACAGAAGAGCAGTTACAAGAGGCTCTCGAAATACAAAAAACAAGCAAACAACTTATCGGTACAATCCTTACTCAGTTGGGTTACTGTACTGAAGAAGATGTTGCACGTATGTTGGCAAAAAAGACAGGACATAAGTTCGTTTCTATTGATGAGGTAGGCGTTAATATTGCGGTTGCAAACCTTATTACTCCTGAACTTGCTGTTAAAAACAATATTTTGCCGATTTATGAAGAGGATGGCATTGTTTACGTAGCAATGAAAAATCCAAACGACATCTTGACTGTTGACTATTTGCGTATGCTTACAGGTCATGAAATTTGCCCGGTAGTTGCGGCTGATATGGAACTTCAGGCTGCTATTGAAAATTTCGCAAATATGAACAGCGGTGTTGATAATTACGACGATGAAGAGGAAGATTTGGCAGTTGAGTCCGAATCACTTGACATTGATGACAAGCCTGCAGTTCAGCTTGTAAACCAGATAATCAACAATGCAATTAAAGCAGGTTCATCAGATATTCATATTGAAGCACTTGAAAAATATATGCGTGTACGTTTCAGAATCGACGGCGTTTTGCAGGAAATTATGCAGAATCCGCTTAAAATGTACTCAGCAGTTATTTCGAGAATCAAGGTTATCGGCGGTATGGATATTGCTGAACGCCGAATTCCTCAAGACGGTCGTGCTACCGTTAAGTTTGAAGACAAAACAATGGACGTTCGTATTGCGTCAATGCCTACTGTTTATGGCGAAAAAGTTGTAATGCGTTTGCTTGAAAGAAGTAATACACAGGCTATTACTCTTAAAGATATTAAGTTCAGTCCACGTCAGTTTGACAGATTTAATCACGCTATTCATATGCCGTACGGTTTTGTTCTTGTTACAGGACCTACAGGTAGTGGTAAATCAACAACTCTTTATGCTACATTGGCTGAAATCAGTACAATTGAAAAGAATGTTATTACACTTGAAGACCCTGTTGAACGTAGAATGTCAGGTATCAACCAGGTTCAGATGAATAACCGTGCAGGTATGACATTCGCAGCAGCTCTTCGTTCGGTTCTCCGTTCTGACCCTGATATTGTCATGGTCGGTGAAATCCGAGACAGCGAAACAGCGAAGATTGCTGTTGAAGCAGCTCTTACAGGTCATATGGTTCTTTCAACACTTCATACAAATGACGCATCAGGTGCTGTTACACGTCTTGATGAAATGGGCGTTGAACCATTCCTTACAGCATCATCACTTGTTGGTGTTCTTGCACAGCGTCTTGTAAGAAAACTTTGTCCAAAATGTAAAGAAGAATACGAAATTTCTCACGAAGAACTTAAAAAGATTGTTCCTGACCTTGAAGAATATGGTTATAATCAGCCATCTTATAAGCTTCATAGGGCAAAGGGCTGTCTTACATGTAATAATACCGGCTATAAGGGACGAGAAGCTGTATTTGAATTCCTTACAGTTACAGAAGAAATGAAACGCTTGATTCTTGATAGAGCAACAGTTGCTGAAGTTAAAGAACTTGCAGTTTCACAAGAGATGAAGACACTTAAAGACGAAGGTCTTTATAAAATGATGGAAGGTAGCACTTCTCTTGAAGAAGTATTACGTGTTATCGTTTAATAGCATTATCAACTTAGTAAAAAACTTTTGAAAGGAGCGGTCATAATGAAAAAGTATCTCAAAAACCGAGAAGGTATGGCTTTACCTATGGTTTTGATTATTATGACAGTACTGACCATTCTTGCGGCAGGTCTTGGTACATATGCAAGCCAGGCATTAAGGTCAGTAAAATATATGGACGCTCAGAAACAGGCATATTATCTTGCTCGTGCAGGTGTTGAGGCGGGTTCTTTTGCATATCAGAATGCGTCAACTAAAACCAGCAACAGTTATAATAATATGGATAACTTCAAGAATGGATTAGTCGGTTTCACAACAATAGATAAATTAGTTACTGTTGTTCATGATAGTGATGAAGTTGTTACAAGTAACAAGGTTTATCTTGTTTATGACGATACTGCGGCTAATGAAGGTACAATGTGGGACGGCCTTAAATTTGCAACATATTCAAGTGATGAGGTTGCAAAGCAATCAGCAGGTGTTATAGGCTATTTTTCACTTGAAGTTGCAGGTGCACAGGATGAAGTTATTGTTAAAGATGATAATGGTAATGATACTACTGTACTTACAGATGTTGTTGAGTTTAGAAGTACGGCAGTATGCTTTAACGATGATGGTGATGAGGTAACCAGAGTTTCAACAGGTTATGTTTATCCAGCAGAACAGATTTCAAGTGAAACTTGTTACGGTGCTGATGGCTATCTTTCAACAGATTCAGCAGATTTCGATAATGTTGACCCAAAAACAGTTCGTTATGATTCTATAAACACACAAGATGGTCCTTGGTGGAAGAGATTGAATAACGGTCTTATAAAGTTGATATTCGACATAGGTGTAGGACTTGGTGTTATTCCGTCAGAGGAAAACATTATGGTTTATGAAAAAATCGGTGGCGGTGATTTAGTTTTTGCACGTCCGTCAGAAGATGTTGGTGAACTTAAAATTAATAAAAATGAAAATAATTTTTACATTTTCTCAACATCAGGTGCAATTATTCTTGAAGACACTGGTCTTTCTGTTGACCCGTCAAAAGGCACGTATGCTACAATTGGTCTTTACGGAAGTGATATTGTTGTTGACGGCGATATAACAATGGGCGTTTATCATGCAAGAACAAGTGGTATTCTTAATGCAACAGAGCAGATTGTAAATACACTTGGTAACCGTTACCGTTTAGGTACAGTTATGATTGGTAACGGCGTTACTTCTGGTGGCGAGTTTTCAGAGTATCTTTCGTACAGTCAGGGTGGTATTACCGACCAGAATGGAAACAAGCTCGATAATGCAAGCCGTATTTTCTTTAACGGCAACGTTAATGTAAAGATTTATTCACAAGGTGGTAGTACAGAAACTTACCGTGTGTTCAGTGCTGGTGACATTTGTCTTTTCAACGGCGTTTATGAGGTAACAAACGATAATTTGGACGGCAAAGAAGTTGCAACAAGAGGTATTGATTTGCTTAAATATTTCCTTGATGCAGTTATAGCAAAAGAAGATGGTTACTTGTTGGGTGAATCTGCCATTAAAAAGATGACAGAAATCCGTGATATCTATTACGGTGACCCTGCTGATAGCGGTGAGCCATCATATTTTGAAGGAAATACAAGGGCGATAAGAAAACTTGATGTGAATTTCGGTTCAACTGAAGTTACAATTGATGGAAAATCGCTTCTTTATACAGTTGGTAGCAAACAGTTGATTGAATATATCCAACAGCCTACACCAACACAATCATCAAATATTAACTGGGGTACACCTTCAGTTTCAAGATTTGCAAACTAAAAGAAAGGGGATTAATTATGAAGAACATACTTAAAAGTTATTTCGGCAATAAGTGCGGTATGACTTTGGTTGAAGTTCTTACTGCAATGGCAATTTTGTCTTTGGTTATATTCTGTTTTACCCCTTTGTTTTTATCATATTTTAATACAATTAAAATTGCCGGTGAAGAGGTTCAGGACGTTCAGATGCAGTCGGGTGTTTTGCAGACAGTTATCGGTAATTACGCAAGTGGTATTGGTGGCAATTACGATGCTAATGTGTCTGAAATTGCACTTAAGTTCAGTACACCGGCAAAGTCAATTGCACTTTCTCGTGATGATGAAGGCACAATAGTTTCAACATCTATGAATGAAGTTGTTACCGTTGGTATTGGTTCTGAACTTGATTCAATCAAGGGTGACTTTCTTGTATCAAATCCCAATGATTTGAAAGATAGTTACACAACAATTGTGGCTCAGAATACAAGTTCGGGATTGATTTGTTACCCAAAAACACTTACTGACGATTTTATTGAGGCGAAAATCATCATCTATGGTAGTGGCGGTATTACATTCGGTCAGTCAGGTTTTGCTACTGATTTTAAATTGTTTTGTGGTGAAAACGGCTCAATAAGTCTTACCAGAGACAAAGACTATTCTCTTCGTTGGCTCGCAAGTTCAATGGTTGAACTTACAATTTATGGTGGCGGTGCAATTTCATTTGAAAATTCACCTCTTTTAATCAATTATAAAAATGGTCAGCATATTCTTCAGGTTGAAGTTGATGCTCCGTCAATGATTATGGTTGGTGAGGCAGCTCCTGACGGTAATTATTATTACTATGTTTCTCGTGGTGAAACTCTTGACACAAACGGCGATGATATTGGTGATACTCTTGCAATTATCCGTCGTAATATGAATTCTATAGATGCACATAACAATAGCAATGTTACTCTTACCTCAGCGATGAACGATGTTGAGTGGGTTCCTGCTGATAGCGGGGACGGGCACAATGTGGATTCTGATGGTGAAAAATATGGTTATTACGTAATGTGCGGTGATAACGGACAAATCCGTCGTTTTTGGCGTAATAATGCCACAGGTAACTACTACTGGGGTGGCGACTATACGTATTATACTGACTACAATTTCATTCAGATTAATAATCAAACCGGTCAATCTCCGCATATAAATTCAACTGATGCCAGCGGTAATGCTTATGCAGGTAAAGTTTATAGTACGGATACTTCTTTTAAATTTATTTCCCAAAGAAGTATGTCAAGTAATCAGTCAGGCTTTAATGTGTCAACAAGAGAATTTACTTATTCCGGTTCAGGTTTGATAAACGTAGGTACAGGACTTTTAAGAAGTCTTTCTGTTGTTTCTGTTACAAGAGCAGACCAGGCTGAATTTTACGGTAATGATGGTAAGATTTATTTCTATAAAGTAGATAGTGATAGTGTCCGATTAGCTACCTTTGATGAAGCAAAAAACTTCGCTAATGAAGGAAAAAACTGGTTAGGTGCATATAATTCTTATACAAGTTTTCAGGGGGCTAAAGCCTTCAAAATTAACTCGATTTCTGAAACAGCTCATGGTTGGTTAGAAACTAATGATGGTTCATACTATGAAATAAATGGTGTTGACACCAGTGCTGCAGGTTTTAATAAAAATTCTTATCCTATTACACTTACATCTGTTGACGCTATCAGAATTAACACACCAAATAAAACAGATGTTACTAATGATGGCAGTTATTATTTCACAACAACGGGTGATGGCGATACCTCGGCTGAAGGTGCAACAACAAATATGAACTATCCTCAGTCTAGTTATACTCTTTATTGTGGTCATATACCTGCCTTTATGGATTTATTTGCAACTGTAACAGGTGGTGCAAATTATAAATATCCAACAAGTTGGAGCGGTACTTATGCTCACAGTGAGGTTGATGGTCATTTTAACCAGGTAGGTAACACATATATTCCAAGAGCAGAAAATCGTTTAACACTTCAGGATAATGCTAACCATTATGCATTCTGGCGCATGACACTTGGATTAACACCATATTATAATGATGGTGGAAATGCAGTTAGTATTGGTGACGGCGAGCTAGCATATTATGATGGTGAAAATAACGGTAGCTGGCCGAATGAGAAACGTTGGTACAATAAAGTTGTTTATTATCCTTATAAAAATATTGAGTATGCGATTACAGGTAAATTCTTCGACTTATATACATATAATAATCATAAGGATAAACTCCAAGATGCATTTGGTACCGGATTTTCTAAATTAGCAGACCCTAATATGTTGATTAACACATATCAGAATGTTCAGACCAATGTTACAAATGGTGAAGTTGTTGATATTACAATTTCATATCTTTCCCACCCATTTGCACTTGCAGTAGCAGCTAATCCTACTGACGATATTGTTTACGACCTTGATAACAACAAAGATGGTGATAATCAGATATTCTATTGGAATAATCGTCGTGAAACAATTACATTCCTTGACTCTGCAAGTACAGTAGTTCCAAATGGCGATAAGGATATTCCTGTTTCACTTATGGTTGGTTATGTTTTGGGCGGAACAGTTGAATTTGCTGGTGATGAAACCCTTACGGCTAGCGTAAATGGTGTTACTGTAACTGTTGGTTCTGTTATGAATAATGGTATTGTGTTCTTGCGTGCAGGTGATTACAATGTGGCTAAACACAATTCTGCTAACTCACAGACCTATGAATATAAAGCAACTGACAATACAGGCTATAAACTTAATCAAGAATCTAATGTTTTCCACCAATTTTATTATCTGAATTCAAGAGCGGTTCTCGAAAATGAAAGAACAGGCTCGGGTGCTCATACAGAATATGCTTATGAGCCATCAAAAGGTGAAAATATCGGTAACCTTTACGGTGCAGATTACTGGCAGAATAACCGTCATATTCAGCAAAAGTCTATTATGGGCGGTACTGCTTCAGCTGGTAACGATGGTAGTTATGAATATTTGCGTTCGCATCCAATGACAAACACAAAAGTTACGTGTGTTGCTTGGGGTTCAACATGGAACAGTTACCCTGAAGCTATGTGGGGCACTGAAAACGGTACAGTTCTTTCTTGGTGGGTTAATACGACAACAACGACTAATAGTTCACACAATTCATATGATTGGAATGACCGTTCAGTTGATGCTGAATTCCAATCATACAAATGGGTTGACAACGTAAATGGTAAAACATATTCTGTTGTAAGTGACGGTAATGCTGACTCGGTTGGCTCAGCAGTTTGGGGCTCAAAGAATAGTAATTCAACAACATTCTCTGTTGGCTCTGACAATTACAAGTATTTCTACGACAAGACTTCACAGGCAACGGGTCTTTGGAGCACAATTGGTTTCATTTCAACTCTTGAAACAATTAACGATATTGCTTTTGATAACGATATGTGGATAGCAGTCGGTGACCAGAGCGATAAAGACCCTGCTGATTATTGTGCAAGTGGCACATGGAGTGGTGGCGGTGAAACTGCAAAAGCGTTCTCAGATAATGGACGTGGTGGCTCTTGGGTAAATGTTCGTTACTGGGTTGATACAAGTGGCGGTACGGGTACACACTCCGATACTAACGCATATTACCATTGGCGTGCAGTTAAGATTTCAAATAATGAAAACTATAATATTGTTCAGATTAACAATCTTAACGGTATCTGGGTTGCTACAGGTTATGAAGATACTAATAACAACGAAGAATATGATGACGGCGAACGTACGGTTGTTTGCTGGGCACGTAATCCGTTGGCTTCTTGTAATGATAGCAACAACGTTGGTAGATGGCGTGAAAGTGTTCGGTTCTATGAGAATAACGGTGCAGGAATGAAAGCTCTTGATGTTTCTCAGGTCGGCGGTATCAACTCTTGTGCTACAAGAACAGAGTAATTGGAAAAAATATAATCCCGACATATGTAAAAGTATGTCGAGATTAGCAGAACTCATTTAAAAATGAGGTGAAATTATGTTCAAACTTTTACATAAAAACAGAAAAGGTTTTTCTCTTGTTGAAGTTATGGTAACAGTGACCATTCTTGGTCTTGTTATGGGTATAGCAGGAACGATTATTTATATGATGACAAACAGCTATAACGCATCTTCATATCGTTGGGAAATTCAAAGTGCGGTTCAGCTTGCTTGCACAAAGTTTGAAACAAATTCAGATTTAATTACAAATTCAAAACAACTTGATATTTTCTATGATGAAACTGTTGCTGGGGGAATTGTATATAACAAGGAAACCGGTACGTTCACATGGAAAAATGGCGGTAATCCTTATGTAATGCCTGCTGAAGGTACGGCTGACGGTGATTATTCTTATATCTTTTCAACTGAAGCGGAAGATACTGAAGGTAATTATCTCGGTTACTTTATGTTCATTAAGGATTATGATTCAACAACAAGTGAATTGTTCCTTGATAATGAGGGATTTGGTGAGGTTCCTGTAAAAATTGAATTAAGCATTGCTACAGACGAACTTGAACTCAATACAAATGACCCAAGTTATCAGAATAATGGTGTAAAAATGCTTTTCAAATCAGGAAACGAAGAAATTCTTGAGTTTGAGGTTGAAACTGCTTATGTTCTCGAAAATATCAACGCAACAAAGCAGATTGGCATGGAAGGCGGAAAACTGATTCTTGAAGATTCTTGGGTTGTGAACAATACTGCCAAAGCTTACCCTTGCGGTTGGTCGGATGAAACCATAAACAATGGTAACAAAGAAATGCACGGTTATCCTGCAATGGCAACAACCTATGGTGCTGACAATAAGGTGTATAATTTCTCTAATGCTCAGCTTCAGAAGACAGGTAACGTGCTCAGATTCTTGTCACCGCTTTCTGATATGAGCGTTGAAGACGGTGAAGGACAGGGTACAACAAGCCATAAGGGTAGCTGTATTACTGCTTATTCGTTCAGTGACGGCACCGAAATGTCGGAGCGCGTACTCAGTAATCTTCGCAACTTCCGTGATGAAGTTCTTCGCGGAACCGAGTTTGGCGATTGGTTTATTGATGTTTATTACAATAAATTGTCACCATTCCTTATTGAACATACGGCATTCTTGAAGCCTGTTTATAGGGTAATTTTGACACCGATTTCATTTGTTTGTGATTTTATAGCAGATTTATAATTTAAGATAGGGCGGGGTCAAGACCCCGCCGTTCTTGTTTTTTAAAATTTTTATTGACTAATTATGGAAATAGGTATATAATTAAATTGTTAAAGGTACGAAAAGTTCCCGTTATTACCGAAAGGGGTAGTAATTATTATGAGAAAAATGATGAATAAAAAAGGTTTTTCACTCGTTGAACTTATGATTGTTGTTGTTATCATGGGTATCCTTATTGCAGTTGCAATCCCGCTTTATGGTGCAATTACTGAGAATGCTGAAAAAAGAACTTGCCAGAAAAACCAGACTTTAATTACTGAAATGTTTGCAAAGTATTGTGTTATGGATGGCGACCATTCAGCATCACAATTGTTACCAACAGGTTCATATAACAGTAAAACAAGTGGTGCGGGCGACATTGACCCTATCTTTCTTGAAAGTTTTGACGGCGGATTTCCACACTGTTCTGTTGAAGGTCATTATTATGTGGTGACAAAAGTAGGAGAATATTCAATCGATATTAATTGTTATGATGCTGAAGGCAACCTTGCAACTGCGCATAATGAATGATTGGTGAAAACTTACAAACGAAATGATTGTTGATTGTTGAATTCGACAAAAATTAAAAAAAGGCTTTACAAATGGTACCAATTGTAGTAATATAAAGGTACGGAAAGTTCCCGTTAACAAAATTTGGTATTCAGGTCAATAGGGACCTCAATATAAAAAACAAAATTCTTTAATTAAAGGAGAAAATTATTATGAGAAAAATGATGAACAAAAAAGGCTTCTCACTCGTTGAGCTTATGATTGTTGTTGTTATCATGGGTATCCTTATTGCAGTTGCTATTCCGCTTTATGGTGCAATTACAGACAATGCAAACAACAAGACATGTGCAAACAATGTTAAGGCTATCAAGAACAATGCAGCTAACTACAAAGCAACATACAATGAGAACGCTACAACAGCTGGTATCGCTTCAATGTTTGATGATGGCGAACTTCCTAAGTGCCCACTTGGTGAGACTGCTTACACAGTTACAATCGAATCTAATGGTTCAGCTACAGTTGCATGTCCAAACATCACTTCTGAAAATAGCTTCCATACAGCTGAAAAGACAGGCGCAGTAGCAGTTAGTGCATAATTAAAAAACAGTTACATAAAGGGCGAGGGGATTACCCCTCGCTTTTTTCATTGACCTTTATATAAAAATATAGTAAAATATTAAAAAAGTGTGAAAGCAGGTTTGCTTATGAAAACCAAAAAACAAATACCATTTATATGGCTTGGAGCAATAATAACACTTGGCATTATGCTTGTGCTTTATGCTTTAGGTGAAATTTATCCATTCGGCAGTGCGTCAACTGCGTTTTCTGACGGCTTTTCACAATACATTCCCTTTTTAGCAGAACTTAAACTGAAAATTACTGAGGGTGGCTCAATGCTTTTCACTTGGCATACAGGTGGCGGTGTTAATTTTTGGGCTACAATTGGTTACTATTTAACAAGTCCATTAAACCAGCTTTCGTTGTTATTCCCTGTTGAAAGAATGAACGATGCTTTCGCACTCATAACATTAATTAAACCTGCTTTAATGGCATTGACTTTTGGTATTTTCTTAAAACATACATATAAAAAGAATGATTTATCGGTAGTAATTTTCTCTGTTCTCTGGGCAATGTCCGGTTTTATGATTGGCGGAATTTACATTACTTCATGGTTTGATGCTATTATTTACTTCCCGCTTGTAATTATGGGACTTAAAAAGATGATGGATGGCGGTAGTGCCTGGCTTTACGCATTGTTTTTAGGTCTTACTATTGCATCTAACTTTTACATTGGTTGGATTGTCTGTATTTTCTGCGTAATCTATTTTGTATATTCATTTATTTCTGACGACAATGTTACATATGAAGGTGTTACTGCACCACAGGACGAAGCGGAAAAAAATGATGAAGACTCTATAAATATTTTCGCAGTATTTCAGAATTCCTACTTATTAAAAAGTATTTTTAAATTTGGATTTTCATCATTACTGGCGGGGGGGATTTCTGCAATTTTTACCTTGCCGCTTGCAAGTGCTTTACAGAAAACAGGTAAAGGTGCAATAACAGAAAGCACGCTTACCATAAAAGGAACAGGGCTGTGGGGATTGTTGGCTTCACATGTTTTCCCGTTTAAAAATACTTATACTTCTTTTACTTCAATGGATTGTGTTTTCTGCTTTGCAGGTGTTGTTACGCTTATTTTGGCGGTTGCATATTTCTTCACAAAAGGCATTTCACTTCGCAAAAAGATTGGTAATGGATTTTTGCTTGCAGTAATGTGGGTATCAATGCTTGTAAATTCGGTTTACGTTGTATGGCACGGATTCGGCGAGCCTGCAGGTCTTATGTACCGTTTTGCATTTGTATATAGTTTTGTACTTTTAAAAATTGCATATGAAGCATTCTGTGAAATCAAAAATATCAAGTGGTATGGTTTCCTTGCAGGAACAGTGTTTGCGGGATTTTGCTTTGCAGGTGTTTATTTCAGCGACACATTCAATTCATTATTCTTCTCAACAAATCTGATTATTAAAATTATTGTTGCAATAGTTGTATTTTTTGTTCTTCTTATAATTATGAGTAAAAAAGAACATACAAAACCGATGCTTACAGTAATTCTTCTTGTATGCATAGTTATAGAATCAATAGTTTTTAATTTTAACAATATAAATACTCTTGAAATTAAAGAAAATCTTTCAGAAAAAGAAATTGTAACTGAACTTACAGAAAATCTTGAAGAAAGTGACAGAGTTCATTTTGCAAGCAAAAAGCAAGAGTATAAAGATATGATTATGTACGGTTCACTTTTCGGTTATAACAGTTATGAGAACTATTCGTCATTGGCTGACAATCATTTTGGGCTTACAATCACCGATTTAGGTACTTACGGAAATCGGTTGAACTTCCAAAATGGTGCAAGTGAGCAGACACCTATTTTCAATATGTTGTTCCCGACGAAATATTATATTGACGGAACAGGTAATTTGAGTGAGTCTTCATATCGAACAAAAGTTGCAGAAAAAGATGGCTATACACTCTATAAAAATAATTACACAATGCCGTTTATGTATACAATTAATAGTGATGTTGCTGAATGGGACCCATTTGGATTCTTTATTGTTATGGATAATCTTAATGTGGCAACAAAAGCCGTTACAGGAACAACTGAAAATGTGGTTGTTTACAATACTCCATCAAACTTTAATTTTAATAATTGCTTACACGTATCTGCTTTTGACCGTGCAGAAGAAAATGGCACAGATATGCCGAAAGAGTATTATGAATTCATTGAACAACGTATGAGCGGCTATTCATATGAAATTGAAGATATGAGCAAATCTGCATCAATTACATTTGATTCTGTTGCCGAAGCAGATGGTATGATGTATTTGTATGTTGATACATTTGAACTTGTGGATTTAACTGTTACACTTAACGGAAAGACAACGAAATATTATCTTTACGGTGCAGGAGATAACTGCACATACGAACTTGGTGAAGTTAAAAAAGGTGATGTGGCAACAATTACCATTGGTGGTCACATAGAAACAGATTTTGATAATGGTAATGTCTATGCTTACAAGAAAAATAGTTTCACAACGACATCATTTACTGTTGATATGGAAAAGTTTGAAAAAGCATACAACAAACTTGATGCTATGAGTGATACTGAACTTCTCGAATTTGAAGATACATATGTTAAAGCAAAAGTTACAAGTTATACTGATGGTGCATTGTATATTCCAACAACTTATGACGAAGGCTGGACAATTCTTATTGACGGCGTAGAAACTCCACTTTATGAGCATCACAGTCATATTCTTATGACAGCAATTACTGAAGGTGAACACATTGTTGAAATGAAATACACGCCTGTAGGATTTACTGCAGGTGCGGTAATTACAGGTGTTAGCGTTGCAATTCTTGTTGCGTGGGCGGTAATTTCAATAAAACGCTCGAAAAAAGAGCAAGAGTGTGTTACAATAGATGAAACAAATGTGAATGAGGAGTAATTTATGGATTATTTGCTTATACCAAAATTATTTATAACATTTTTCGTGTTCCTTATGGGAATTTGCATCGGTAGTTTTCTTAATGTGCTTATTTACAGATTGCCCAAGGGCGAAGACGTGACAACTACTAACAGTCATTGTATGAGTTGCAATCACAGACTTTATGCAAAAGATTTATTCCCGCTTTTCAGTTGGATTTTTCTTGGTGGTAAGTGCCGTTATTGTAAGGCAAAAATTTCTGTGCAGTACCCAATAGTTGAAGCAATTAATGGTATTATGTATTCGCTAATATTCTGGTTTGTATGTGACGCAAAACCAAGTCTTGCACTTGTAGGTTACTGTGTAGCGTTTTCTGCGTTGCTTGTAACAACTGTTATTGACTGGCGAACAATGGAAATTCCCGATTCTATGTGGATTTCAATTTTCGTTGGTGGTGCTTTTGTTTACATAAACGAGATTATTGCAGAGGGCTTTGACTTGCATTGTCTTATAGAACGAGTAATCGGTATTTTTGCCGCAAGTGGAATTCTTTTCATTCTTGCCGTTGTTTCAAAAGGCGGAATGGGTGGCGGAGATATTAAACTTATGGCTGCCTGCGGATTTTTACTTGGTTGGAAAGTAGTTTTACTTTCACTTGTTATGGGTGGAGTTATTGGCACACTTTATCTTATCTTTATGGCAATCAAGAATAAGGGTAAAGTTCCAAGAAAAGTTCCGTTTGCACCGCATTTATCTCTTGCGGTTGTAATCTGTATGTTCTGCGGAAGCGGGATTATTGATTGGTATTTGGCACTTTGCGGTATTGTTTCACATCACAATCACGTGCATTAAGAATAAATTATATGAGCTGGGCGGAGATTTTCTCCGCTCTTTTTGTTTTGCAAATTTCAATTTGTCTAATTGTTTTAACATGTTTTTTAACAAACTATTAATTTTTAAAAACTATCTTGCATTATTTAGTAGTGTATGATATTATAGTAGTGCAATATGAAAATTAAGGAGGCAGGATATGAATACGCAGTTCAAAAAAGGTGTGTTAGAGCTTTGTGCTTTAACGGTTTTGCTTAACGGTGACCGTTACGGCTATGAGCTTGCCGATATGCTGGGCAAAAAAATGTCAATTTCAGAAGGCTCGGTTTATCCGATGCTTAAAAGATTGCAGAACGACGGGTATTTTGATTCATACTTAAAAGAATCGCCTAATGGTCCTGCAAGAAAATACTACAGAATTACAATAAAAGGGCGTGACCGTCAAAAACTATTGCAAGAGCAATGGAGCGAATTCGCAAATCAGGTCAACTCATTTTTTGAGGGGGTAGCATAATGAACAAAATCGACTTTTTAAATGAACTTTATTATTATCTTTCACCGCTCACGAAAGAAGAACGCAACGAAATTCTTGAGGATTTCCGTGCACATTTCCGCGAGGGTGAAGCAGCAGGCAAAACACAGGAACAAATCTGCAATGAACTTGGTTCACCACTTGAATGTGCAAAACAGTATGTTGGTGACGCAATAGTTGAACAGAGAATCGAACCTAAAAAGCAGAAAAAACACAGTAAAACATTCTGGACTGTAGCACTTTTCTGGAACATTTTTCAGGCGTTTATATCAATACCGCTCACATTGGGATTGTTTATTGCATCCGCAGTGATGGCTGTATTTTTCTGTTTCACAGTACCTGCAATTAGTTCAGTTGCATTTCTTGTTTTCGCAATTGCATCAACGCTTACAGTGTTTTTACTTGGTGTAATTACATTACTTTGGGCTGCAATAGAAATCAGAGAATGTGTTAAGATGTTGAATAAGTAAGGAGAGATTAGAAATTTGAGTAAAATTGCCCATAGCACCATTTTTCGTTCGGGGCAGTACAGCAAAGTACAGCACCGCTCACTTCAAAACGGCACTATGAACAATTTTCTTTCAAATTTTATTTCGTGTCTAAAAGAGACAGAAAGGAAATAACTATGAAAAAGACACTTGTAGCAGTAGTAATACTTTTTGTAATTTCGCTCTTTACGTCAATTGTCAGCTTTTTGGTTTGCGGTGGCGAGCTTATTAAGACCGGTATTGAGTACGGAGTTGAGCAGTACCGTGAATATAAAGCACAGAGCGAAAATGAAAATAATATTATGGAAATGATTGAACTTCCGTAATATATAGAGGATTGGGTATGCAATTACGACTTTTTAATGATACGGGAGTAAAAATCCTTGTAAATGTAAACGGCACGAATTTTATGGTAAAACGGAACCGTTTTCTTGTGGTACCGTGTCCTGATAATCGTCCCGTTACGGTTAAACTGATGATAAAGTATAAAAGTTTCATTTTACCGCCTTTAGATGAGTTTTTTGACTATGAAGCCACTTTAATGTTTAATATAAATTCAACATATGTGTTGTATTTGCAAGGTGGTATGGAACATCAGTTTTCAATTAAATGCGACGTGTTTTCAGCGGATAAATATGTTTTATACAACAGATTATATATTGACGACCCGTAACTTCGAAACAACTGTACTTTTGAAATTTCAAATTTGAAAAAGTCTTGTAAAAGAGCAAAATGGTGCAATTTTTACACGCTTTATCTAATAATAGGAATAGTGTTTTTACTTTTACAACTTGGCGAGCCGTTAGTTGAAGATGGAGTATGGTATTTAGGTTTAATCGTCTTAGGTCTTGGGTTTTTAATTTGGGGATTTATAGGGCGAATAAGAGTGCGGAAAAAAATAAAAAAGGCATCAGACCTTGAATTTGTTAAGGCTTGTTTTAACGGATTAGTTGAAGAAGACAAATCTGTATGGTAAAATAATAAAAAAACAATATAGGAGGAACAGAAAATGTTCAAAGAGAAAAAATTATATAAGAGTTCAGACAAAAAAATCAGCGGTGTTTGTGCAGGTATTGCAGAATTTTTTGAAATTGACCCAACAATCGTAAGAATTATTTATGCATTGGTGTCATTTTTCACAGCAGCAGTTGCAGGCGTTATCGTTTATGCAATTCTCGCATTCGTAATCCCTGAACGTCCATTCCCTGAATATCAGTACAACGATTACGAAGAAAACAAACCAAACGATAATCAGTAATTATTATGGCAGAGATATTTGAATTTTCAAACAAAACACTTTGGGAGCTTGAGGATTTAATGGAGCGTCTTTCAGATGAATATGATGACCTTGAAGACCAACTTTTAGACCTTGAGGACTTTCAGCCCGATAAAGATGATGCAAAAGAATATGCTTTATGGCAAGAGGAATACGCATCTATTGAAAAGCGTATGGCGGAAATCGAAAAAGAGTATGATGCTCTTGAAAAAAGAATGAATAATTCATAAAATAGACAGTCAATTCAATTTTGTGTATTGAATTGGCTGTTTTATATTGATATAATTATAGAAATGGAAAATTTGGGAAGTGATTTTATGTCAAAAGAATTGCCAAGAACTTATAAAAGTTTTACGGAATGGCCTGAAAAATCAAAGCAGATTGAATACACAGAAGAAACTCCACTTTTAGCGGAAGATGGCACTTTGCTGGCAAAAGGTTGGGCAAGACACAATGTTTTCACTTATAACCGTGACCATTCAAAGCCAAATTGGCGTAAAAAAGAATGGGATTTTTATGTTATTCGCAATAAAGATTATGTTGTTGACTTAAGTTTTGCAAACATTTCTATTGGCGGTTATGTAAGTGCAAAGCTTACTGATATTAAAAACAAATGTGTAATAGCAGACGCAAACTACATGTATGTTGGCGGTGCAAATAAATACATTTTGCCACCTAAAGGCGATGTTCCAAACACATTCAAGGGAAATGTAAGACAGGCACAATTCGTGTTTGATACTCATGAAACATATAGAACTCTTTGGTTTAGAGCACCACTTAAAGATAAGGTCGTTGAGTGCGAGTTCCATATGGACATTATGCCGGGACTTGAAAACATCACAACAGTTCTTCCGTTCAAAGACCAGCCAACAAGATACTTTATGACAACAAAACAGAACTGTATGCCTTGTGGCGGTACATATAAATTCGGCGACGAAGTATATGAATTTTCAAAAGAAGATACTTTCTGTTATATGGATTGGGGTCGTGTAAATACACCTCATAAACTTGTGTGGTATTGGGGTAACGGTTCACAATACATTTATGACGAAGATGGTACAAAGCACCTTTTCGGATTTGAAATTACCTGGGCAATCGGTGACGAGAGCAACGCTACTGAAACTTGTCTTTTCTGGGACGGTAAAGCACATAAAATCGGTGCAGTTGACGTTGAAAAATTCCCAAAAGGCAGATTTATGGAAGAGTGGAAAATTATTTCTGAAGATGGAAGATTTAATATGACACTTACACCTACTTTTGATAGTGTAACTGACTTGAATGTTTTGGATATTGCAAGAATGAATTGCCATCAGGTAAACGGCGTTTGGAATGGTACAGTAACACTTGACGACGGCAAGGTAATTGAAATTAAAGACTTACCAAGCTGGTGCGAATACGTTGAAAACAAGTGGTAATTGATAAGCAACAATTATCAACACTCTATACAAAAATATTTCTATATTTTCGGTGTTTTATACCTATCTATTTTGGAAAAAATATTGTATAATTGATTTGTATAAAGTTTCTGAATTATATCAGGAGGTAAAATATGAGTAAACAAGAACTTTTCTGCGAGAAAAACGGTAAGCTTCATACATGGCACACCATACTTACAGGCTTCGCTTTTCTCACAACATCAATCGCATGGGCAATTTATGACCCATACATTACAAAGATTCTTAACAGATTACTTACAGAATCAGCATGGATTACAAATCTTAGTGCAAAACTTAACGAAGCATTCCCAGTGCTTGCAAAATTTGCGGAAACACAGGGTCAGGACGTTAATGTAGCAGGTGGCGGAATTACACTCGTTCCACTTTTTATCGGTGTTATTATGACATTTGATAACATCTTTGGTGTTATTTTCCAGCCAACATTCGGTAAACTTTCAGACCGTTGCCGTTCAAAACTCGGCAAACGTCGTCCATTCATTGTTTACGGTGCACCTGTTTCAGCAATTCTTTTTGCACTCATTCCTTGGATTGCATTGAAATCAACTCTTCCTGTAACAATGCTCTTCATTATTCTTTTCGTATTCTCAATGTCACTTTGGCGTGCTCCTGCAGTTGCACTTATGCCTGCTCTTACACCATCACATCTTCGTTCAGAAGGTAATGCAATTATCAACCTTATGGGTGGCGTTGGTTCTGTTATAGGTATGGTTGCAGGTACTCTTGTAAGTGCTATTTACTTGGCTACAACAGGCGTTAAAGTTACTGCTGAAAACGAGCAGTTCACAAGTTTCCCATACGTTTTCCTTTTAGGTGCAGTTGTTATGGTAA
Organism: Candidatus Fimenecus sp.; assembly: GCA_045545735.1. Taxonomy (GTDB): domain Bacteria; phylum Bacillota; class Clostridia; order Oscillospirales; family Acutalibacteraceae; genus Fimenecus. The sequence continues at coordinate 63,065 of JAZQBM010000008.1, forward strand.
TCGGTATGCTCGTTGTTCGTATCTTCGTTAAAGAGCCATCAAGCCTTGAAGAAGTTGCTGCAAACAACCAATATGCTGACGAAAAAGCTGCAAAGAAAGCTGAAAAGGCTGCAAGAAAAGCAGAAAAACTTTCAAAGGGCGAAAGAAAGAGTCTTATCTTTATGCTTGGCGGTTTGTTCTTCCTTTTCTGCGGTACAAACGCAATTACAACATTCTTTGCACTCTTTGCTGAAGAAGTTCTCGGTAAGAGTACAGGTGAAGCAACAATTATGACAACATTGTTTGCAGTTTGTTCTGCTGCTGCTGCAATCCCTGCAGGTAAAATGGGTAAGAAAATTGGTCGTAAAAAGACAATTCTTATCGGTCTTGTAGTATTTATGGCTGTATTCCTTCTCTATGTGCTTACACAGAATATGGCACTTATCTGGGTTGCTCTTGTTCTTGGTGGTGCAGCAAATATGTTCATCACAGTTAACACATTGCCACTTGTTCTTGACATTGGCGGTATTGAAAAGGTTGGTACATTCACTGGTTACTACTACACAGCAACTTTCTCAGCACAGATTGCTTCTCCAATCATTTACGGTATTGTTCGTATGTTCACAGGCTCTTATATGTCACTTTTCGTATATAGCCCGATTATGTTTATCTTGAGTATTGCTTGTATTCTTTTCGTTAAACACGGTGAGGCAGTTCCTCAGGAAATCGTTGATAAAATTGAAGAAGAAAACGCTGATTAATATTTAAGCAAATAAAATTACCCACCACAAATTTCTGTGGTGGGTTTTTCTTATGCTGAAACGGTATTGTTAAAGATAAAGTGTGTGCGAAGAATTATTGCTTCGCAGTTACTATCATAATCTGTGTTATAGCAAACGGATTTTGAAATATCGTATTTCTTCGTGAAGAGAAAATATGTTGCAATTCTGTCAAAAATCTTATGACCTGTACTTCCACCCATTGAATAGGGAAGATAAATATCTGCACTGAGAGTTGTGCTCATTTCTCTCTTGTTGGTTTCGGTAATTTCACCGGTATCAAGAGTTTCAGTAACTTTTGCACCGATTTCACAGCCCTTGACAGATATTGCCACAATGGGTTTGTTTACGGGTGTAGGCTTAATTTCGTTTTCATACGCTACAACAAAGGTTATGTCGCTGAATTGAGTGTCGCCTGAAAGTGCAGAAACGATTGTTTCGGCAAGTGTTCCGTTGATTGTCATACTACGCCTCCGTTGTCTGTCTAATAACCGCCCAAATGTAAACAGTATTGTTTTTTACTGTAATTTTCTCGGCACGGTCAATTATATATTTTTTGTTCTCGCTGTCGTGAATTCTGTACGTGCTGTCAAGTTTGGTAAGGTCGTGGTCTGCAGGCCCAATATAAAGATAAACATTATTTTTGTTTACTCCAAGTGGTGTGAAACTGCCTTGTTGGTACAACTTGTTTTTATATCGTAAAGGCTGAAGAAAAGCCTTGAATGTTGGACTTTTCCACCCGTCAGCCCCCGAAATAAAAACCGTATTGCCATATGTATTAAGGACTTTATTTATATTCATATCTCAACCGCCTTAAATACAAAATCCACGTCAGTTAAGTATTCTGATGCTTGAATTAAAGCGTCATCGCGGAACTTTACAGCATTTTCAACAGTTGCTGATGAACTTTTACTAATGGTTACGTCACCTGCTTTGAATGAAGAAAAATCCTCATTCCCACTACATTGTAAAAGTGTGTAACTGTAAAGAGCGATTCCCGCACAAGCATTGATTACGGCAGGCTCGTCTTCATATTTTACATCTTTAAGACGGTTTGAAAGTTTTGCACAAGCTGAAACGCAAAATGGCATAGCCTTTTTACTTTCTTCTGCTGACAATACGCCCGTATCTTCAAGCACTTGAGAAACTGACCAGACATTAATCATTTTAAATCACCTTATACATCCATAACCTTTGAAGCATCTGCAAAGATTTTAGCAAAACCTGAAATCTGTGTAATTGCGGCACGCTCAAGTTGACGGTCAATAAGTTTATCAAATTCAGTCATAACACCGCCTGCAGTTACCATTTCAAGAGCACAGTTTTTGTCAAGACCGATAAGAGTTGCATTAATATCGTTTGACTTGATAAGTTTTGCACCGAGTGGTGTAATCATAGTACCTTTGCCGTGGAAGTTAAGTCCTGCAGGAGCATCACGGAATTCAGGCATAGTAAGAAGTTTTGCAGTAATGTCAGGTGACGCAATAAGTGTGTTCATTTCATATGGTGAGAATGAATTCCAAAGTGTAATCAAATCTTCATATGTGATTGTGCCTGCAGTTGCAGGTGCGATTTCGCTTGCAGGATTGTTATTGCCGTCACCATTAATAAGAACATTTACTGCATCTTTGAACTGTGTGCGTGCAATATATGCACCAATCTGACGAAGTGTAACTGTGAATAAATCAAGACGCTGGAAACGGATTGCCTCGTATGATGCTACAAGCATTCTGCCACGCTTTTTAAGTGTAACAAGGTTGTCCTGAGTGTGAACTACTGTTTCAGGAATTGTAGCACCTTCTGCCACGTCTTTAAGTTCTTTTTCGTCAGCGGTAGGAACAGATGCGATTGTTCTGTAATCAAGACCGTTGATATTTGTCTTTGTTGCGATAATTGCATCAAGATTATTTGCTTCTTCAATGCCTTGACGTACTGCACGTGACACATATTCAGGGAAAAGCACAGCAGAGTCAGTAGTTGCAAAGAATTTTTCTACTGCATCACTGCCCGCACCTTTGATTTTAATATCAAAACGCTTTAACTGACGTTCGAATGCGTCAAGTTTTTCAAGGGAAGTACCCTTGTAGTTTTCGCTTGGGTCAATTTTTTCAAGTTCTGTAAGAAATCCTTTACCTGTACCGTAGAGACCTTTATCAAGTTTAATTGTTTCAAAATTTGCCATTATAAATCCTCCTTAAAATTTAAACTGACTGTTAGAGTTATCATCGTTATTTTCTTCTGTGTAAAGCTGACTTGAAATAGGAATAACTGTGTTTGCTTTTTTAGTCATGGCTTTACAGAGTGTTTCAAGATTATCAGTTGAAAGGCTTACAAGCATTTCATCAACACAATCCTCTTTAATTTCGGGAATTGCTAATGAAAAACCTGATTTGATTTTTGCACAAAGTGAAAGTCTATATTTTTCACCATCTGCACATTTACTCTTAAGATTTTCAATATAATCTGAAACCTTTTTAAGTTCATTTTCGCTTAAAGTAAGCGTTTTTTCTTCTTTAATGGATTTCAAAATATTTTCCATAGATTTCTCCTTTTTATAAGACTTTGTAACACCTGCATTTCTTTGTGCAGGAACAGCCACAAAAGACCATTCATAAGCATCTGTAATGCCCACAATCGTTTTGTAACAACGCTCGCCGTTATACTTGCGACCTGCAATATGATTACAATGTACTTCACCGCAAACAGAACAGATTCGATTATCACTTGCACAACTGATACTTACTTCTTTCTTGATACCGCTTTCAATATCGCGAATAAGTGATGCGTTTTTCTCACTGCGAATTGTATAACACCATGCTTTTAAGTATGTATAAGGTTTGCCGTCAACGGTTTTGCGGGAGTTGTCAGTAATCAACTGTGTTTTGTATGTGCGTGAGTTTTGGTCTTCACTTTTCATACTGTGGTTAAGAATACCCGTTTTACCAACAAAAAGTTTTTCAAGAGTTTTAAGTGAATTTTCGTCAAATCGTTCAAAATCACGGTCGATGTCGTTGTCGCAAAGTATTACGCTGAAGCAGAAGACATCATCTTTTGTGAGAGTTTTAAGCGTATGCTCATTGATAAGTTTCATATCGTCATCTGTCGGTACGCCTATTTCATTTTTTGATTGATAGCATTTAATCATTTGCTTTCACCTCCCAAAAGCGATTTTGCCTGTGCAGAATAAAGTTCGGCTTTTGCAAGTTCAACTGTGTCCTGTAATGTGATTTCATCCCACACCACCTGAACTCCGTCGCTGTTGCCACAAAGTCGCAAGAAAATGTTGCAGATTTTCTCAATAACTGGGGTGAGAATTCGTCTGTATGCAGTAAGTTCAGTTGTAAGTGCATCTGCCTGCTGTGATGACATTCTTTCAGTTGTACTCCAAGAAAGTCCAAGCATAAATGGCGGAATGGAAAGTTTTGCAACAATCTGTTCAAGCATTTGTTTAACGGGTATTTCGCTGTCAAGAATTTGATTATCTGCCCCGATTACCTTGATTTGCACGTCACCAACTGCAACAAAATCTTTAACGCTGTTTTTGTCCATAGCGTTTGCCCATTCACTTGCAATCTGCGTAGCTCTTTCTTTTGCGTAGGCACGGTCAAGCATATCGGAGCCGGGGTTGTATGTTACTGCATACCGAAGATTGCCTGCACGCTCCCAATTCTGACCAATAGACTCATAAATCTTTACAAGAATTGACGCAACAAAGGGGAGCCCTTTAAGTATGGAATTACCCGTAATACTGCCGGCTTCGGGGTTGAGTGCGGAGTACATAACAAGTTCTTGATATTTTACGGGTGCACCCGTGCTACTGTCAGGTCGGCAAATAAGAATTTCATTAAAATTCTTTGGGTTTCGCTTAAGACTTATATTGCGGATTGGCACGTTATAAAGCGAGTTTATTCCGTCGCTGTCCATTACGATTTCGCCTGCCGAAGTACCGAAAGTCAGCAACTGTTCAAAGTAAATATCAATAAACTGCTGAAGACCTTTACCTGCACCGCCAACATTAATATTACGTATAAAATCATCAAGTTGTGCTTGATTTTTACCGTTGTTGGATGTTACCGTAAATCCGCCCGTAAGACGTACAATTTTATGAATTGCGGTGTCGATAATCGGTATTGCTTCCCGTAATATCTTGTAAAGTTCAGGGTTGCATACACTTGCAGGGGAGTAGTTGCCTAAAAGGTCAAATGGGTGAGAATAAGAGGTTTGCGGAGAAGAAGTGCAGACTTTTTTCTTTGCCATTTTTTCAAAGATAGACATAAAAACCTCCTTTTTTAGTTTCTTTTGACGGATAAGGCAAAGCCAAATCCGTCAGTTTGTTCAAGAGCGGTTGCCACAAAATAGCGTATATCATCCATAGCGTGGTCATACTCTTTTCTTGGTGCGTCGTTGACACCATTTGAGTCCCAACGATACATTCCGAATTCGCGGATTGTATCCGTACAGGAACTGCCGATTATAATTTCTTTGCATTTCAGTTTTTCGCTGACTTTACGGATTCCGTCTGCAACCTGATTTTTAGCAGGAATTACGCGGAATTTGCCTTCACGGCGAATGCACTCCATAAATGAGGCGGCAGAGGGGTCAACTATCACCGCTTCAACTCTTTTGTCACCTGCAAGAGCAACTAGTTTATCGTAATACTCTTTGTCGGTCATCTGAAAGCCTTTTGCTTTTGAATCGTGATAGAATTCCTGTAATCTGTACCATACGCCATTGTGCAATCCCCATAAGCCGAAAGATGCAGGGTTGACAGTTCCGTAATCGCAAGAAATATAATATTTACTGCATTTTTGCGGGAGAGTATTTGTAATGTGTTCTTTTTCATTGAAAAACGGATATACAAGTCCGTCAACGGCAACCCATTTGCCAAGCACAAATCGTTCATAAAATGCACCTGAATAAAGATTTTTGTATCGGTCACGTATTCTTTTTGAAAGTGACGGATTATCATCCATCAAAAAGTGCAGATAAAGACAGTTCTTTTCTTTTACTTTCTTTATCCATTCTATATGAAACCAATGACGTGGGTTTTCAGGGTTGCAGTTAAACCACAATTTTGACCCTGTGACTGAACATCTTGCCATAGCCTGCTCAACGAATGAACGTGGCATAAGTGCTACTTCATCAAGTAAAATTCCACAAAGCGTCATGCCCTGAATAAGAGATGCTGATGATTCATCACGACCACCAAAAAGATAAAACCTGTTGACCTTTTTGCCGTTGGAAATTTCAATGAAATTACTGCTTTTTCTGTCTTTAATAATAAATCCCATATCGCAGAGTAAAGGTAGCAGGGGAGTGACTACGTTACGTCGCAATGATGAGATTGTTTTACCGCAAAGAGCGAATGAGCAGTCAGAAAATCTGTAGAAAGCCCAAAGAATGAACGAAATTGACATACAAACGGTTTTTCCGCTTCTTACAGCACCGTCACAGATGATTGCGTCATAATCTTTGTAAGGACTATTTTCGCACCACCAATCAAGCACTATAAGTTGCTTCTTCGAAAATTCACGGAATTTAATATCAGCCATTCTGCACACTCGACCTTTGTATTGCGGCACTTCGCTCAAGTGCTTCGTAGAAAGACAACGCACCCGTTTCTTTTCCGCTTTGTGATATTTCCGCAAGTTTTTCAAGTGCTTTAAGTCTGTCAAAAAACTTGATTTCCATACCTTTTCCGCAGGTGAACTTGATTTCTGCAACATTGAATAAATCAAGCGAGTCAATGTCGGGGGAAGTATCTTGACTTGCAGAAAGAATAAGTTTGACTGCGTCCGCACAAGAACCGAATGCAAGGCGTTGAAGTCCTGCTGAAACAAGGCTTTCATCAGCGGTGGCTTCTTTTTGAAGTTCTTGGATTTTCTGTTGGATTTCTTTTTTAGATAACAGACATATTGCACGGTATTCAGGCAAAATTTCGTATCCAGCACGAATTGCCGCTTCTTTTGGATTTCGTAACCGCATATATATACGGCAGAAATCCAACTCCTTTTTTGTAAGTTTTTTCTCGTTCATTTTTGTACCTCCTCGGAAAAAATACTCTCCATAAATAGTCCCGAAAACAAAAAAAGTCCCACAAAATGCGGGACGATTTTGAAAAAACACGGATTTGTTTACAAAAAGTTCACAAACAGATACATAAATTCAGGTTGACATACAAAAAAATAGGTATATAATGTAAAATAGTTAATCGGTTAATTATTAAACGGTTAATTATTTTTGAACAAAAGTTCAGAGAGTAGTGAAAAAATGGTAGAAAAAGTAAAAAAAATCAACGATGCCTTTCATCGTTATCATTGTAATCATAGAAATATTGTTGACGGTAAATTCCGTGAAAAAGGGCTGTATTTCGGTCAACCACCAATCCTTAAATATTTAAGTGAACATGAAAACGCAACGCAAAAAGAAATTGCAGACTTTTTACACATTTCTGCTCCGTCAGTTGCAACTTCACTTAAAAGAATGGAAGAAGCAGGTCTTGTTGTGCGTCTTGAAAATAAAAAAGATGCACGCAGAAACACTGTAAAACTTACAAAAAAGGGGAAAGAGCTTTTCCTTTATGCAGAAAATATGTTTTTGCATATAGATGACGTAACTTATAATGGTTTTACAGAAGAAGAAATGGATTTAATGGTTAAATTTCTTGAAAGAATGAATAAAAATTTAACTGATTTTGTAAAGGAGGATGAAAATGTTTAAATTATTGAGATATGCCAAAAAGTATATACTCCCTGCAATAATTTCTCCAATATTTATGGTGGGCGAAGTTATACTGGAACTTATGATTCCTCTTGTAATGGCAGAGATTGTGAATCTTATTCAGTCCGAAGGTTTTGGCGACGAAAGCCTTAATATGATGTTAAAATATGGGATTCGTATGCTTATATACGCATTAGGTTCACTTTGTTGCGGAACAATAGCAGCTCGTGCAGCAGCAGTTGCGGGCATGGGATTTGGTGCGAAACTCCGTGAAAATATGATGGGCAAAATCCAGACATTCTCATTTTCAAATATTGACAAATTTTCAACTGCATCACTTATTACCCGTCTTACGACTGATGTAAACAGTGTGCAGAACACATTTGTTATGATGATTAGAATGCTTTTCCGTTCACCTGTGCAGTTTGTCGTGGCACTTGTGTTTACAATAAGAATGAGCAAAGAAGTTTCAACGGCATTTCTTGTGTCACTTCCTCTTATTGCGATTATTCTTGTAATTTTTGCCCCTATTGCACTTAAACGATTCAAGAAACTTCTTGAAATGTTTGACGGATTCAATGCATCAATTCAGGAAAACCTTACTAATATTAGAGTAGTAAAAGCATTTGTCCGTTCAGATTATGAGAAAGACAAATTCAAAAAAGCAAACGACAATCTTCTTAATGCGGCATTACATGCAGAAAAACTTATGATATTAGGTCAACCTGTGTTTATGCTTATTATGTATTGCACTATTCTTGCCATTCTTTATATTGCAGCAAAAGCTATTTCGGCAGAAACTTTGAACATTGGCGACTTTACTGCTGTTTACACTTATGCAATGCAGATTCTTATGAGTTTTCTTATGGTAATTTTCCTTATTGCACAATTCTTTATGTCACAAGCAAGTGCAAAACGTATCAATGAAGTTATCAATGAAGTGCCTGATATAAGAGATGACACAGCCACAGAAACGATTGTAAAAGATGGCTCTATTGAGTTTAAGAATGTGTCATTTAAGTATGATGGTGCTAATAATCCTGTTATTAAAAATGCTGATTTCAGAATCGAAAGCGGCGAAATGGTAGGTATTATCGGTGCAACAGGTAGTGCTAAAACAACTCTTGTGCAGTTAATTCCAAGACTTTATGACGTTGCCGACGGTCAGGTGACAGTTGGTGGCATTGATGTTAAAGACTACAAAATCCACGCACTTCGTGAAGAAGTTAGTATGGTGTTACAGAAAAACGTACTTTTCTCAGGCTCAATCGCAGAAAATCTTCGCTGGGGTAATAAAAATGCAACTGACGAAGAATTAGTTGAGGCTTGTAAAATTGCAGATGCTCACGGATTTATTTCGTCATTCCCCGATGGTTATAATACAGATTTAAGTCAGGGTGGCTCTAATGTTTCGGGTGGACAAAAACAACGACTTTGTATTGCCCGTGCAATTCTTAAAAAGCCTAAAATTCTTATTCTTGATGACTCTACAAGTGCGGTTGATACATTTACAGATTCAAAAATCCGCAAAGGACTTCGCGAGTGTATTCCAGCGACTACAAAAATTATTATTGCTCAACGAATTTCATCTGTTGAGGATTGCGACAAGATTATTATTCTTGAAAATGGTGGAATTAACGATATTGGTACTCATGATGAGTTGTTAGAGCGTAATGAGATTTATCAGGATATTTACAACTCTCAACAAAAAGGCGGAGACGATTTTGATTTGCAAGGAGGTGCAAACTGATGGCAGGACCAATGGGCACACCCGGTAACCGTGGTCGCGGCAGACCGGCACCACCAAAACCAAAAAATACTAAAGGTACAATCCGTAGATTATTAAAGTATATCTTAATGCAAAAAGGTCTTTTTATAGGTATGCTTTTCTTTGCGGCTGTCAGTTCCCTTGCATCTGTGTCAGGTTCACTTTTTATTGAGCCTATTATTGATGATTATCTTACTCCTCTTATCGGACAAAATTTTGAGGGCGAATTGGTTGTCGGTCTTTTTAAGATGATGGGCATTATGGCAACAGTTTTCTTAAGTGGTGTTATAGCATCTTACGGTCAATCAAAATGTTCAGTATGGCTTACACAAAAAACACTTAATAAAATCCGCAAAGACCTTTTTGACTCACTTTCAGATTTGCCAATCAGTTATTTTGATTCACGTGCAAACGGCGAAATTATGAGCCGATTTACAAATGACGTTGAAACGCTGAGAATGTTTATAAGTCAAGGTGTTACACAGTTTATTTCATCAGGTATTATGATTGTCGGTTCGCTTATCATTATGCTTATTTTGAGTTGGCAAATGACTTTAGTTGTTCTCCTTATGGTAGTTGTAATGACAATCGTTACTAAAGTTATTGGTAAACGAAGTGCATTTTTCTTTAAAAGACAGCAAGAAGATTTAGGTAAAGTAAACGGCTATATTGAAGAAATTATTGAAGGACAGAAAGTGGTTAAAGTGTTTAATCACGAAGACGAAGTTTCTGCACATTTCAATGAAATCAATGAGAAACTACGAAAAGTATCAACAAGTGCAAACTCTTTTGCAAATATGTTAGGCCCTATTATGAACAACCTTTCTCATGTGGCTTATGCACTTTCAGCGGCACTTGGTGGTGTTTTAGCAATCAACGGCGTAGTTTCTCCCGGTGAAATTGTTGCTTTCTTGCAGTATATCAGAAGTTTTACTCAGCCAATTTCAAATATTACTCAGCAGTTCAATAATGCTTTTATGGCTCTTGCAGGTGCAGAGAGAATTTTTGAGGTTATCGACCAAAAACCTGAAATTGACGAGGGCTATGTAATGCTTGTCAATGCAAAACTTAATGACAAAGGCGAAATCGAAGAAACAGAAAAGCATACGGGCTTGTGGGCTTGGAAACATACTCACGGTGACGGCACAATCACATACACTCGCCTTGCAGGTGACATTGTATTTGAAGATGTTACATTCGGTTATACTGACGAGAAAACTGTTCTTCACGATGTTTCACTTTATGCGAAACCGGGACAGAAAATTGCATTTGTCGGCTCAACCGGTGCAGGCAAGACTACGATTACAAACCTTATAAACCGTTTCTATGAAATCCAAGAAGGAAAAATCCGATATGACGGTATAAATATTCAAAAGATTAAAAAAGACGATTTGCGACGTTCACTTGGTATTGTTTTACAGGATACTCACTTGTTCACAGGTACAATTGAAGATAATATCCGTTACGGTAACCTTGATGCTACTCACGAACAGATTGTTCAGGCGGCAAAAATTGCGAACGCTCATTCGTTTATTGAGAATTTGCCTGACGGGTATAATACAATGCTTACGGGTGACGGCTCAAACCTTTCACAAGGTCAGCGACAGTTACTTTCAATTGCCCGTGCGGCAGTTGCAGACCCGCCTGTGCTTATTCTTGACGAAGCTACAAGTTCAATTGATACAAGAACTGAAAAGCAGATTGAAAAGGGTATGGACGCTCTTATGGAGGGCAGAACGGTATTTGTTATAGCTCACCGACTTTCAACAGTACGAAATGCAAATGCGATTATGGTGCTTGAAAACGGACGAATCATTGAGCGTGGCGACCACGATGACTTAATTAGTCAAAAAGGTAAATATTATCAACTCTACACAGGCTCATTTGAAGAAAATTGATTCTTTTTCCGCAATACCACGTGTCTTTCGACTCGTGGTATTTTTATATAATTTTGTTTTAACAAATTTGAGTTTGTTTAATTAAGTGCAAAGTGCAAAATGCAAAGTGTCGGAACTGCGTTGCAATTGTAGAAAACGACGCCCTCGTCGTTCCGTTAAAACAATTAAATAAACTCTAATTTATCTAACTCTTTTACAAACAAAAAGGAACTTCCGATTGGAAGTTCCTTAATTTTCTGTATTAAACTTTATTTACCAGCCTGTTTTGAATACTTAAGTTTGTAAACAAGACGCATAATTCTTGTTTCAAGTGGGTTGATTGGCTCAACTTTTTCAAACATCTGTGCACTAACCTGAATTTTAGCACCTTTGTTTGTAATGAATTCAATAGCACCTGCATCGTATTCACTACCTGCAACGCAAAGAGCACCGTTGTTCTCAAGAAGAACAGCATTTCTGCCCTTGAGTTTCTTAACAACTTTGTTTGCAGTCTGGAGTGAGTTGTTAGGGTCATACTTTGCACTCTTAACATTTACACCAACAATCTGAGCGAAGTCGTCAATAAGTGGACGCATTTTCTTGCCCATTTTTGAACATGCAACTGTGTAAGGGTCTTTTGTATGAGAAATAAAGTTAACATCTGCACGTTTCTTATAAACTGCACGGTGAAGTTCGATTGATTCGTTAGAAGCATCACCTGCGATAATATCGCCTGATTCAATGTCAATTCTTGTAACAGAGCCGTCGCCACCGATTACAGAAATATTGAATACTGTGCCGTCACGTTCACTCTTGCAAGCAGGGAATTCAGGAGCATCAAGTGGCTTCTTAACGAATTTCTCAACTACATAGTCGTTGATTGCTGTAAGATTGTCAGCAACCTTGCCTGTAAGTGAAGTATATTTGTCCATTACATACTGTTCGCAAATATCTTCAACTTTCTGTGCAACGTTGAATGCATCGTCATAGTCAACGCCCATACAAACTGCACCGTGATGAGCCATAACTGCTGCTTTAGAATCTGAACGAGTAATTGCATCAATAACGCCCTTGCGAAGTTTCTTTGTGCCGGGAAGACCATAAGATGCGATTGGAAGGTTAGAACCAACAACCTGTGCATTTTCGCCTTCAATATTGTTAATGTCCATACCAAGAGCAGAAACGATTGAAGCGTTTACCTGATGAGTATGTATAACAAAGTTTATTTCGGGACGAAGTTTGTAGCAAGCTGCATGAATACCTTTTTCGCTTGATGGCTTGATTTCACCCTCATATTCAAGGTCTTCAATATTTACAAGCACGATTTCTTCAGGAGTGAGAGTTTCATAAGCACGACCGCTTGGAGTGATTACAAACTGTGTTTCACTGATTCTGCAAGAAATGTTACCCCAAGTACGAGCAATAAGTCCTGCTGCGATAAGTTCTTTACCTGCTCTGATAACAGTTTCTTTTGCCTGCATAATATCCATAGTAGTTTCACCTCTTAATTAGTGATTAAAGGCGGACGAGTTTACGTCCGCCCCGAAAAAGTTAATGATTATTTCTCTGAAGGTTTAACTGCAACGTTTGCAAATACCTTGTCGAAGCACTGGAGTGCCTGGTCAATCATCTTAGGTGTGTATGCAGCTGATGTGTAGAGACGGCTACCAGCAAGAGTAACAAGTCCTTCTGCCATATAAGCAGCACCCATATACTGCATTTCTTTCTTTCTTTCGCTTGTAGCTGAAAGAACACCAGGGATTTTCCAAGGTTTGCACCAGTCAATTGAGTAGTGCATTGTACCAACTGTTTCAAGGTGGCAAACTGAACCTTCGTTCCAGCATACGAATGGAAGACCGTGTTTAGCAACGAGTTCTTGAAGACCTGTTGTAAGTCTGTCACCCATTTCGCCAGCTTTCTGACATGCGTTCTGCTTGTCGATTTCTTCAAGAGTGAAGTAACCTGCACAGCATGAAAGTGGATTAGCAGTCATTGTACCGCCTGTGAATGCCTTCTTAATCTTCATACCTGAATCATCAAGACCTGCACCAAGGTACTTCATATACTGTTTCTTACCGCCGACACCGCCTGCACCTGGGTATCCACCTGCAATAACCTTACCGAAGATTGTAAGGTCAGGAGAAACACCGAAGAATCCCTGAGCACCAGCCATACCAATACGGAAACCTGTAACAACTTCATCAAATACGAGAAGTGCACCGTATTTACGGCAAAGTCTTTCAACGCCCTTGTTGAAGTCATAATCAAGTGGAGTTGTACCACTTTCAGGACCGATAGGCTCAATAAATACAGCAGCTGTACCGCCTGTAAACTGGTTCATCCAAAGTTTTCTTTCAAGGTCTTCAAGGTCACCAGGGAAGAATTCCTGTGTATGTTTGAAGAGGTAAAGCGGAACACCGCTAGCCTGTGTGAATTTAGAACCGGGAACACGGATGCCGTAACCGAGCTGGTCTGACCAACCGTGGTATGCACCACCCATTTTAAGAATGTTCTTCTTACCTGTTGCAAGACGAGCAACACGAACTGCTGTCATACAAGCTTCAGTACCTGAACCCTGCATACGGAACATATCAACTGATTCAACGCTGTCAGAAATTTTCTTAGCAAGTTTGTATTCAAACTCATGGAAAAGACCTGTTGAAGGACCACAAGTGTTGAGAAGGTCAATAACCTGGTCACGAACTACCTTAGGGTTAGAACCAAGAACTGTTGGTCCACCTGCCTGAAGAAAGTCGAAATACTTGTTACCGTCAATGTCATAAAGGTAAGCACCTTCAGCCTTTGTGAAAACAAGTGGGAATGGATAGTTGAAAGCGAGGTTGTGCTGAACACCGCCTGGGATGATTGTTTTTGCCTCAGCAATCATTTCCTTTGATTTTGCACATTTCTTTTCATAATACTCTTCTTCATAAGTCTTGAGCACGTCAGGCTTAATTGAATAAATTGGTTTTTCAATAAGCTCGTCAAGCTGTCTGTTAATCTGAGCCGCATCATGATAATGTGCGATTGCAAATCTTGTATCTGCCATAATTTTGTACCCTCCGTTTATAAATAAGATGGAATTGTACTCACCTAAAGGTGAATAACTGTTCACTCTAATTATACCACTATTTTTTTGAGTGTCAAATACTTTTTGAAAAATATGGATTTCGAAATAGTTAAAAAATAACTATAGACTACAATTTGGCTTAAAATCAAGGTTGATTTAGATAAAAAATATCTATTTTATTAAAAATAAATGTCGCTTATCGTAAAAATCAACCGCCCTTTTTGTAAAAAATATACAATCAAAAGGGCGGTTTTGTATTCAAAACATAGAAAATCTAATTTGAAAAGGAATTTTAGATAAAAATCATCTATTCATCGCTTTTTAAGAACAATTCTGCCATTAATTCAGCCGCATTCTTATTGTCAAATGCAGTAGGTGAGTTTTTAAAGTTCTTTAAATGCTCCCAACGGGTTTCATATTCGTCAATTTTTTCTTGCGGAACAATAAAGTTAAAATCACAGAATTGTTTTATGATGCTTTCAAGTTTTTCGGGTGTTGTTCCCATAGTATTAAAAAACATTTTGCAAAGTGATGGATTGGCTTTAGCACATTCTCTTAAATATGCAGGAATAAAAACTGCACAAGCAAGACCGTGAGGCACATTGTAATCTTCCGTGAGAGCGTACCCCATACCGTGTGGGAATCCTGTACCACCTTTGTTGAGTGCAAAGCCTGCGTAAAGTGATGCATAATATAAAGTGTCACGGTCATCAGTTGATGGCAAACATTCATTTTTACTTAATTTTTCTAAAATGGGGTAAATAATTTTAACTGAAATTAAAGCAAACTGTTGTGTAAGAAAATCTGCACGTGGCGAGAATGCAGACTCAATTGCGTGAGCCAATGCGTCAAGTGCAGTTGAAACAGTTGTATAATACGGAACGGAATAGGTGTATTTAGCATCTGCAAAAGCATATTTTGCGTAATAGTTTTTACCGCTTACACTTTGTTTTCTGCCGTTTTCACGTGTAAGTACAGAAACGCCCGAAACTTCACTGCCCGTACCTGCAGTTGTACCGATTACTGCAAGGGGTAAAGGTTTGCTTTTAACAACTTCAGTATAAATACCGTCGTTTACAATGTGTGGATTTGTAGCATAAACGCAAACTGCTTTTGACGCGTCTAACGGCGAGCCACCGCCGATACCTACAATGAAATCCGCACCCAGTTCTCTTGCGATTTTGCCACCTTTACAGCAGGTTGAAGTAAGTGGATTTTCTGTTATTTCGTCAAAAATCTTGTATTCAATGTTCAATTCCTTAAAAATTTCAATTAAATCGTCAAGTGCACCTGATTTTTTTGCAGAAGAATTACCCGTAACAATTAAACATTTTTTGCCGAGTTCAGAGAACACGGCTTTGTTATTTTTCAAAACAAAGTTGCCACCAAGAATGTTTACGGGCATATAAAAACTGAAATCGTAAGTCACAATTAATCCCCATTTCATTGTTAATTAAATAACATTTTATCATACTGCATACTATTATTGCAATATATTTTCCTATTGAATAAACTTCAAAAATATTGTATTATATTATGGTATAGAACAATAGGCGGTGAGAACATGGAAAAATTAAAGAAAATATTACCTGTTCTCGCGATAATTATTGTTATATCAATTTTTGCGGTTTCGCTTTTTGGCGGAAAAACAGAAAAAGCAACTGCAAGTGGATTTGCAATGGGCAGTCCCGTAAATGTGACAATTTACGACGTGGAAAACGGTGAGGATTATTGTGACCTTGCAATTGAAAGAATTAAATATGTTGATGAGAATTTTCTTTCTCATACAATTTCAACTTCTGCCGTTTACAAACTCAATAATGGTGAAACAGTTGAAAATATATGGTTTGCAAATTATCTTGAAGATTGTATCGAACTGAAAAAAGATTTTGGCAGTTTCACTCTTTTCAGCGGTGAATTTAAGGATTTGTGGAAGATTGAAGATGGCGGATATGTTCCTACAAGTGATGAACTTGCAAAGGTCCTTGGAAATCACAAAAACGCAAAATTATATTTTGAAGATGACCTTGTTTGCATTGATAACGGCAAACTTGATTTAGGTGCTTTGGGTAAAGGTACTGCTTGCGACGAGGCAATCGGTGTGTTTCGTGAAATCGGCATACAGAATGGACTTGTTACAGTTGGTGGAACGGTGGGAATGATTGGTTCGCCCGACGGCAAAGGCGGATTTTCCATTGGTGTCCGCAATCCATTCGGTAATCAAAACGAATACTTCGCAGTTTTGAATGTTACTGATTGTTTCATTTCAACTTCAGGGGATTATGAAAAATATTTTGAGCGTGACGGTATTCGTTATTCACACATTTTTGATGCAAAAACCGGAAAGCCCGTTCAAAATGACTTATCATCTGTAACTGTTGTTGCAGATAGCGGAATGTTAAGCGATTTCTTATCAACTGTTATCTATATTGAGGGTGCAGAAAAGGGCATTGAAATAGCAAAAAAATTTAATGCACAGATAATAATTGTTAAGAAAGACAAAACTGTTCTTGTTTCAAAAGAAATAAAAGATAAATTGACAGTTAAAGATGAAAACTTTTTAGTTTCGGTGATTGAATGAAAAAACTTATAACTAAAAAAGATTTTATATTGCTCATAATTGTTCTTGTTGTTGGTATTGTAGGAATTATTATTACAAATTCAGCGGACAAGGGTACAACTGCAACAATTAAAGTTGATGGCGAAGTGGTTGAGGTTGTTTCGCTTGACAGTGAAAATCGCACTTTCTCATACAATGATGTTATGATTTGCCTTGATGATGGCGAAATGTTTGTTAAAGCAAGCAAATGTGCAGACAAGGTGTGCCTGAGAAGCGGTAAAATTTCAAAAGCAGGTGAGGGCATAATCTGTGCCCCGAATAGAGTTTCAATAGAAATTGACGGCGAGAATAATAGCTTGCCCGACGCAATGACGGGGTGAGCGTATGAGAAGCGAAAAGATTAAAAGAATAACTTTCACGGCACTTATGACCGCCTTTGCAGTTGTGCTGTCATTTGTTGAAAGTCTTTTGCCTACTGCATATTTTATGCCACCAGGCAGTAAACTTGGACTTTCAAACATACCTGTAATGTTTTCGGCATCAAAACTAAGTGTTGCGGAAACAATGTTTATAGTTTTTGCAAAATCAATTTTTGTGTTTATTACACGCGGTGCAACGGCATTTTTTATGAGCCTTGCAGGCGGAATACTAAGTGCGTTGTGTATGCTTGTTTTATTGCGAAAAACAACGGGTTTCGGATATGTAGGAATTGGTATTCTGTCAGCAATTTGTCATAACATAGGGCAGTTGGCAGTATCTTTTTTCTTGGTGCAAAGCAGTGCTATTGTAGGTTATGCACCTATAATGCTCATAGCATCAATAGTTACGGGTTTTTTAACAGGTACATTATTACGGTTAGTAATGCCGTATTTTTCTAAATTAGTTTCATTTAAGGAGATGGGATAGTGAGACCTTTAAAGATTAAAGTTGAGGGATTACTTAAAGCGGTCAAAAAAGGTCGTGGCGGTGTAAGTATTGCTCATCACAAAAACACTGCGGGAATGCGTGTTATCAGAATTCCAACACCACCTTATGTTGTGATTTCTATGACTCAAGGTATAGGTGCACCTTGCACACCAACGGTTAGCGTGGGGGATTACGTTAAACTTGGTCAGCTTATAGGTGATAGTGATGCTTATATCAGTGCACCGATTTATGCTTCAATTTCAGGTACTGTTACTGAAATCAAGGACATTAAGCTTTCAACAGGGGTTACATCTAAAGCGGTTGTAATTGAAAGTGACGGGCTTATGGCACCTGATGAATTTACACCACCTGTGGTAACTGATGCAAAAAGTCTTGTTGATGCCGTTCGCAAATCAGGACTTGTAGGTCTTGGCGGTGCAGGATTTCCTGCTCACGTAAAACTTAATCTTCCGCAGGAGGCTAAAATTGATACCCTTATTATCAACGCTGCCGAATGTGAACCGTATATTACAGTTGACTACCGTGAATGTGTAGAAAACAGCGTTAATATTATGCGTGGCGTTAATGCGGTCAGCAAATATCTTCATATTGATAATGTTATTATTGCCGTTGAAGATAACAAACCGATAGCACTTCAAATTCTTAAGGAAATTGCTGACAGTGCCGTTGAGTGTGATAAAGTTAAAGTTATGGCTCTTAAATCACGTTATCCGCAAGGTGCTGAAAAGATGATTATTCAGTCTGCAACAGGCAGAAAAATGCCACCGGGCAAGTTGCCGTCAGACGTTGGTTGCGTTGTAATGAACGTTGCAAGTATTGCCTTTATAGGTCGTTATGTTGCAACAGGTAAGCCACTTGTAAGCAGAAGTATGACTATTGACGGTTCTGCAATCAAAACACCTAAAAATGTTCGTGTGCCAATCGGTACAATGATGGATTACATAGTTGATTATTGTGGCGGATTCGTGGAAGAACCTGAAAAAATTGTTTGCGGTGGTCCAATGATGGGTGCGGCAATTACAAATATCAATTACCCTGTACTTAAAGGCAATAACGCGTTGCTTGCATTTAAAAAGGGTGACTTGAGTATTAAAAAGGAAACAGATTGTATTCGTTGCGGTCGTTGTGCGGCGGCTTGTCCGTTAAATCTTGTTCCTACTAACATTGAAAAGTTCACTAAAATTGGTGATATTGAAAAACTTAAACATTCAGGTGCTATGGTGTGTATGGAATGTGGGTCTTGTGCATACTCTTGCCCTGCAGGTAAGCCTTTAGTTCAGCATATGCGACTTGCAAAGGCTACAATTCGAGAGAAGGAGGCGAAGAAATGAGTGAAATAACAAAAAAACTTGTTGTAAGTGCATCACCGCACTTCCGTGCAAAAGATACTACAACAAGAATTATGCTTGACGTTATAATCGGAATGCTTCCTGCTCTTGTAGCATCTGTAATTCTTTTCGGAGTACGTTCACTTGTTCTAACTGTCGTTTCGGTTGTGGCTTGCGTGGTGTTTGAATACCTTGCAAGAAAAGTTATGAAAAGACATAACACAATAGGCGATTTAAGTGCAGTTGTAACAGGTATGCTTTTAGCATTCAATCTTCCTTCAACAATGCCACTTTGGATGGTGATTATCGGTGCGTTTGTAGCAATCGTAATTGCAAAGCAGTTTTTTGGTGGTATCGGCAATAACTTTGTAAACCCTGCACTTATCGGACGAATTGTTCTTATGGCTTCTTACCCTACACAAATCGGCAATTTTGAAGCTCCATTTGCATATAAAACTGTTGATGCAGTAACTACTGCAACTCCGCTTGCTCAGATGACAGGCGTTTATTCATCAGAAAACTTGGGAACAGCACTTGACACAGCAGGACTTCCGTCACTTCTTGATATGTTCCTTGGTGTCAAAGGTGGTTGCCTTGGTGAAGTTTGTGTGCTTGCACTTCTTATTGGATTTGTTTATCTTGTAATCCGTAAGGTAATTTCTCCTGTAATCCCACTTGTATATATGGGAACAGTTGCAGTTGCAATGCTTATAGCAGGTAAAGGCAATTTTGAGTTTGTTGCATATCAGCTTATGGCAGGCGGTCTTGTGCTTGGTGCAGTATTTATGGCTACTGACTACACAACATCTCCTGTATCATTCAAAGGTAAAATTATTTATGCAATCGGTTGCGGACTTATCACTTCATTAATCCGTATTTTCGGTTCATTACCTGAAGGCGTTTCTTTCTCAATCATTATTATGAATATTCTTGTTCCTCATATTGAACATCTCACAACAGCAAGACCATTTGGTGAGATTAAGGAAAAAAAGAATAAGAAGGAGGCGGCAAAATGAAGAAGTTCGATATAAAAGAAGTTCTCGTTCCAACTATTTCTCTCTTTCTTATTTGCACAGTTGTAACACTCTTACTTGCAGTTACAAACTCAGTTACTGCACCAAAAATTGAGCAATTACAAATTGAAACTGCCAACAAAACAAAAGCCGCAGTGCTTTCAGTAGCTGAAAGTTTTTCAGATGAAAAAACAGTAGAGCATAACGGTGCAAGTTATACATATTATGAGGGCTACGACGCTGAAAATAATATTGCAGGCTATGTGTTTACAACATCTGCTAAAGGTTACGGCGGAGATATTATAACTATGGTTGGTATTAAAGCTGACGGTACAGTTGCAGGAATGGATTTCCTTTCAATTTCAGAAACCGCAGGCCTTGGTATGAATGCAGATAGTGATGATTTTAAATCACAGTTTATAGGTAAAAGCGGTGTAATCGGAGTAAACAAAAACACATCAACCGAAACCGAAATTCAGGCACTTTCAGGTGCTACAATTACATCAAAGGCGGTTACAGAAGCCGTTAATATTGCATTAGAGCTTTTTGAGGAGGTGGGTAAGAATGGCTGAGAAAAAATCTCTCGCACAGGAATTTTCTAAAGGTCTTATTAAAGAAAATCCCGTTTTAAGACTTGTTCTTGGTACTTGCCCTACTCTTGCTGTTTCAACATCGGTTGAAAGTGCAATCGGTATGGGACTAGCCGCAACAATCGTTCTTGTTTGCTCAAATATTGTTATTTCAGCAATGAGAAAGGTCATTCCGTCAAAAGTTCGTATTCCTGCGTATATTGTTATAATTGCAGGCTTTGTTACCTTGGTTCAGATGCTCGTTAAAGCATTCTTACCACAAATTGACGAAATGCTTGGTGTTTACTTGCCACTTATCGTTGTAAACTGTATTATTTTAGGTCGTGCTGAAGCATTTGCAAGTAAAAATACAGTTCTCTATTCAGCGGTTGACGGCGTTGGTATGGGTGTTGGCTTTACTGCAGCACTTTTACTTATGGGAGGTATCCGTGAACTTCTCGGTGCTGGCTCAATTGCTGGATTCACAGTATTCCCTGAAACAATCCCACCAATGACAATTTTTGTATTAGCACCCGGCGGATTTTTCGTGTTCGGTATTTTAATTGCTCTTGCTAACAAGGTTGCAGAGCGTAACGGCAAGCCTAAAGCAGAACTTAAAGGTTGTTCCGCTTGTCCAATGGCGTCAACTTGTTCGCTTGTTGGCTCGAAAGATGCATGTAAGGAGGAAGCAAAATGATTAAAGTATTTTTAGCAATTCTTCTTACGGGAATTTTAACTGATAACTATATTCTCTCGAAATTTTTGGGTATCTGTCCGTTCTTGGGAGTTTCTAAAAAAGTGAATACTGCGGTAGGTATGAGTGCGGCGGTTATCTTCGTTATGGTGCTCGCAACTGCTGTTACATACCCGATTAACACATTACTTGTGAATAATGATATGGAATATTTGCAGACAATCGTATTTATTCTTGTAATTGCTGCTCTTGTTCAGCTTGTTGAAATCATTCTTAAAAAGTATATGGTTTCACTTTATAACGCGTTGGGAATTTATCTCCCGCTTATTACAACAAACTGTGCTGTTTTAGGTGTTGTTCTTCTTAACATTGAAGAAGGCTACACATTCGGTGAATCAATCGTTTCATCGCTCGGTGCAGGTCTTGGATTTATGGTGGCTATGATTATGTTCGCAGGTGTCCGTGAAAGACTTGAGGGTGCTGATATTCCTAAAAGTTTACAGGGACTCCCGATAACACTTGTTTCAGCATCTCTTGTTTCAATGTCTTTCTTAGGCTTTACGGGACTTGTTGAAGGCATTTTCGGTTAAGGAGGGGACAGAGATGGATATTTTAACTGCTGTAATTATTGTAGCTGTAATCGGTCTTGTTCTCGGACTTGGACTTGCCGTTGCATCAATCGTCTTTGCAGTTCCGAAAGATGAAAAAGCAGAGGCAATCCGTGAGTGCCTTCCCGGTGCTAACTGTGGTGCTTGTGGATTTTCAGGCTGTGACGGTTATGCTAATGCGTTGGCTAAAGGTGAAACTGAAAATACTGCCCTATGTTCACCCGGCGGAAACGCGGTTTCAGTTGAAATTGCAGGACTTCTCGGCGTTGAGGCAGGCGAGGTTATGCCTGAGGCTGCTGTTGTGCTTTGCATGGGACATAACGGAAACGCAAAACTTAAATATGAATATCAAGGCGTTGAAAGTTGCCGAATGGCATCACAACTTTATAGTGGTCCTAAGGAATGTGTTTACGGTTGCTTGGGCCTTGGTGACTGTGTTAAGGCTTGTCCGTATGAGGCAATACATATTTGCGACGGTGTTGCAAGAATTAACCCCGTTCAGTGCCGTGCTTGTAAAATGTGCGTGAATACTTGCCCTAAAGGTCTTATTGAAATGATGCCTTTACACCGTATTACTGCGGCTGTGCTTTGCAAAAATCACGATAAGGGTGCAATTACCCGTAAGGAATGCACATCTGGTTGTATCGGTTGTATGAAGTGCGTTAAGGCTTGCGAATACGATGCTGTTAAGGTTGAAAACTTTGTAGCACACGTTGATTATCAAAAGTGCATTGGTTGTGGCGAGTGCCATAAGGTCTGCCCTGTTGGTGTAATCGACCTTGTCGACATGAAAAAAGTTTAATAGAACTGCCTCACTAAGTGCAGACCAAAATATAAAATACATTTTATATTTTTAAGCGTTTTTCAATGCTCGGAGTATAAAGCATACGCCGTCGCACCGAAAAACGCTTTCTGCATCTTATTGAGACAGTTCTGGATTTTGTTATACAAATTATGAATATCAAAATAAAACAAAAAAAGACGACCGTCCGTGTATCGTGGACAGTCGTCTTTTTATATATGAGAAAAATTATTATGAACTGATTTGTGACTTGATTTTCAAGTCAGTATATAAAAAATTTCTGTACGGTGGGAAATAGGGATTGGTGTTATACTTTATGAAAAAGGAAAGGGAAAATTTGTTGGGGATTGGAAAACCCACCGCACAGAAATTGTAAACAAACTAAAGGAAGATTTTGTTCAGCTTTATGCTGCGAAGCTCATTAACTGAACAACTTTGAGCAAAGACTTGAATGTGATGCGTTCTGCAACTAATTCCTGAGCAAGTCTCATACGCTCTTGTTCGGCATTAAACACTACTGTTCCGCCTCCTTTATTCTGTTGTGGCTATATAATAACACTAAAAAACCAAAAAGTCAAGTACTTTTGCACAATGAAAATATAAAATGTTTGTTAAAATTGCACAAATAAACTTTGAACGCCTATGTTGACACTGGTGGCAAAATCAACTATTAAGCAAAGCGATTTTTGTGCAAATATTACAAATAACAATTTAAAAAATTTAACACATAAAAGTCAAAAAGAGTTAATTTATGTCTAAAAGTCCAAAAAGTTTGTGCAATTTTTTTGAAAAAATTTTAAAAAATATAAAATTGACATTTAAATATATATTTGGTATATTGTTTTCGGGTGATATTTATGATTTTTGATACATTGAACAACATTAAAAATTACAAAGGACTTGGCAGAGTTTATACTGCACTTGAATTTTTAGCAAAAACTGACTTTACAAAAATGGATTTAGGTAGATATGAACTTGACGGCGACAACATATACTATATGGTGCAGAGTTATGATACTGACCCAAACAAAACTATTGCCGAAGCCCACAAAAAGTATATCGACATTCAGTTTATGGTTAAAGGCGAAGAATTAATTGGTGTAGCACCAATTGAATGCGAAAAAACTGAAACTGAAGCAATTCCACAAAACGACGTTTGGTTTTATGAGTGCAAAACAGAATCCATTACATTAATCGAAAATAGTTTTATGGTGCTTTATCCTAATGATTTACATTGTCCGGGTGTTGCAACAAATGGTAAATCACTTAATTGCAGAAAAGTTGTAGTAAAGGTTAAAGTTTGATTATAATGTAATGAATTTTTATAGATTTTTTGCATAGAATGGTTTTGTAAAATATTGTTCAGATAAATGTTGGAAATCCGAAAAAATTTATTGACAAACATAGTTTTTTTGCTATAATAATTGCAGAGACTCAGCTTTTTTGGAAAGTCTGTCAGGGAGAACGCGTCACCGACTGAAAGCGTGTTTGAGATGAGTAGTAAGTTTGGGAACACTCTGAATGCAATATACTAATTTAATATTAAAAGAGGATTTGCATTTGCAAATCAATGCGGGTGGCACCGCGGGTATTTTTAGATTTACTCGTCCCGGGAATATTTTGCGTATTCCCGGGGCGTATTTTTTTACTCGGGATAAAATAGGAGGCAGATACTATGTATAGAACACTATTCTGTAACGACATCTGTGACAAACACATAGGTCAAACTGTTCAACTTGCAGGTTGGGTTGATGTTATTCGTGACCACGGTGGCGTTATCTTCGTTGACATTCGTGACTACACGGGTGTTACTCAAGTGGTTATTCATAATGAAGAACTGCTTAAAAATGTAAACCGCGAAACTGTTGTTTCTGTAAGCGGTGTTGTTGAAAAGCGTGACCCTGATACAGTAAATGAAAAGATTGCAACAGGTTATGTTGAACTTATCTGTGACAGTCTTCAGGTTTTAGGTAAGAGCCGTAATATGCTCCCGTTTGACGTAAGAGCATCAAGACAGAGTAAAGATGAAGTTCGTCTTAAATATCGTTACCTTGACCTTCGTAATCCTAAAAACCATGAAAATCTTGTTATTCGTTCAAAGATAATTCGTCATTTAAGAAATAAGATGGAGGAAAAGAACTTCCTTGATATGCAGACACCTATTCTTACTGCATCTTCACCTGAAGGTGCTCGCGACTTCCTTGTTCCGTCAAGAAAGCATCCGGGTAAGTTCTATGCACTTCCACAGGCACCACAGCAGTTTAAACAGTTGCTTATGGTTTCAGGATTTGACCGTTATTTCCAGGTTGCACCTTGTTTCCGTGATGAAGATGCCCGTGCTGACCGTTCACCAGGTGAATTCTATCAGCTCGACTTTGAAATGGCTTTTGCAACTCAAGAAGAAGTTCTTGACATTTGTGAAGATGTAATTTACGACACATTCACAACATTCTCAGATAAAAAAGTTACTCCAAAACCATTCCGCAGAATCACTTATGCAGATGCAATGATGACATATGGTTCAGATAAGCCTGACCTTCGTAACCCGCTTGTAATCTGTGATTTGACAGACTTTTTTGCGGGCGTTGATTTCCCTGCATTCAAGGGCAAACCTGTTTGCGGTATTGTTGCTGACTGTCAAGGTAAATCAAAAAAATTCTTTGAAGATTCACTTAAATACGCAACATCAGCAGAAGTAGGTCTTGGCGGTCTTGGTTATATTACACTTAAAGACGGAGTTTTCGCAGGTCCTATTGCTAAATTCTTAAGTGATGCACAGAAAACTGAAATTACTGAACTTTCAGGCGTTAAAGAGGGTGAAACACTCTTCTTTATCTGCGATGAAAAGAAAAATACTACAGAGAAAAAGGCTGGTATGATTCGTTCATATCTTGCACGTCCTGACCAGCTCAACTTAATCAAAGATGACGCATTTGAATTCTGTTTCGTTGTTGACTTCCCAATGTATGAAAATGATGAAGAAACAGGCGAAACAATTTTCACTCACAACCCATTCTCAATGCCACAGGGCGGTATGGAAGCATTGCTCACAAAAGACCCTACAGAAGTTTTGGCTTACCAGTATGACCTTGTTTGTAATGGTATCGAGCTCGCATCAGGTGCAGTTCGTAACCACGACATTGACATTATGAAAAAGGCATTTGAAATTGCAGGTTATGACGAAGAAGAACTCAAAAACCGTTTCAATGCTTTATATACTGCATTCCAGTACGGTGCTCCTCCTCACGCGGGTATGGCACCGGGTATTGACCGTATGGTAATGCTTTTGACTGACGAAGAAAAAATCCTTGATGTTATTGCGTTCCCATTAAATGGTAATGCTCAAGACTTGTTGCTTGGTGCACCAAGTGAAGTTACAAATCAACAACTTGAAGACGTTCATCTTCTTGGTAACGGTAGTGCATTGGCACAGCGTCAGGCATCTGTAGGCGGTGCAACAAAGAATGCACAGGGCAAACGCTCAACTTTCTCAAATGCACAACAACTTAACCAGTTGTCACTTACAGAAGATGAAGAAGCAGTTGTGCAGGGAATTTTCACTGCAATGAAAGATAGTGAAGAAAAACTTAAAACAATCGATACAGAAAATGTTGAAGAAATGGTACACGTTATGCCAATGACAAACGTACTTCGTGAAGACGTTCGCAAACAGCCATTCACAAGAGAAAGTTTGCTTGAGGGTGCTCCCGAGCGTAGCGACGATAGTTGGCAAGTACCAAGACTTGTAAAGTGAGGTGAATAGTAATGAAATATTATGCAACACAAATTAGTGATAAAGGCAATATCGCAGTTGACGATACAATTCTTGTAAAAGATGTCACTTCAACTGCAGGCTCAAAAATCCTTGAGGGTTTCAAACCGCTTTTCAGTGCAGAAGCAGTTACTCGTCTTGAGGATAAAGGCTACACAGTAGCAGGTAAAACAAACGTTGGTGAGTTCGGTCTTGACCTTGTTGGCGAATTTTCATACTATGCACCACAGGAAGAAAAACTTGAGGGTAGTGCAGCAACTCTCGTTGCAAATGGCGAGGTTGAAGCAGCACTCGGCGTTGACATGAACGGTGGGGCAAGACGAGCAGCAGCACTTGCAGGCGTTGATTTCTTAAAACCAACTTATGGTACAGTTTCACGTTACGGCGTAATTTCTTGTGCTGCATCAGGCGAACAAGTTGGTGTTTATGCAAAGAGTGCGGAAAAAGTTGCTGAAATTATGGGCGTTATCGCAGGTCATGACGACAAAGACGGAACAAGTCTTCGTAATGACAGTTATGATTACTCTCTTGAAGACGTAAAAGGCAAGAAAGTTGCTATTAACAAATATTTGCTTGATAAAGCAGATGAGGTCACAAAAGCAAAAGTTCTCGCTTTTGCAGATAGTCTTCGTGCAAATGGCGTTGAAGTCGTAGAGATTTCTTGTGATATGCCTGAAATTGCAAACACAGCTTGGCAGATTCTTATGTGTGCCGAAACTTGCAACAATGTTTCTCGTTATGACGGTGTTAAGTTCGGCTATCGTGCAAAAGAGTACAAAAACATTGACGAATTATACGTAAATACAAGAACTGAGGGCTTTAACTTCCTTACAAAAGCAGTTATTCTTTACGGCTCTGACGTTCTTTCAAAAAATCGTTATAAAGATTGCTTTGACAAATCGCTTCGTGTTCGTCGTGTAGTTGCAGAAGGTCTTCAGAAGGCGTTTGAAGAATACGATGCAATTCTTACTCCTGTTTGCAGTAAGTCTTCATACGAAGCATACGATATTAAAGATGCTTTCGGCAAAGTATTCGAAGAAAGTGTATTCACAGCAGTACCAAACCTTGTTGGTGTTCCTGCTCTTGTTACAAATGGAGTACAACTTATCGGTAATCACTTTAGTGAAAGCACACTTTTAAGTCTTGCAAACAGCGTTGAAAAGGAGGGCAAATAATATGAAATACGAACTTGTTATGGGCCTTGAAACTCACGTTGAGTTAAGCACTGAATCAAAAATATTCTGTTCTTGTGGTGGTCACAGTGCAGCAAATGAGCCTAACGATTGCGTTTGTCCTGCTTGTTCAGGTATGCCGGGTATGTTGCCTGTTATGAACAAACGCGTTGTTGAACTTGCAGTTACGGCAGGTCTTATGCTCAACTGTAACATCAATAAATATACAACATTTGATAAGAAAAACTACTATTATCCTGACCTTCCTTGTGCATATCAGATTACACAGATTAACCATCCAATCTGTACTAACGGTTGCGTAACTCTTAAAACAAGTGAGGGTACAAGAGATATTCGCATTAAGCAAATCCATATGGAAGAAGACGCAGGTAAACTTGTTCACAGCGGTAATTCATCATTCGTTGACTTTAACCGTACAAGTGTTCCGCTTATTGAGATTGTTACTCAGCCGGATTTCCGTAGTGCAGAGGAAGTTGTAACATACCTTAATAAACTTAAGTCTATGTTCCGTTCGAGTGGAATTTCAGAGTGCGAAGAGGGTGCAATGCGTTGCGACGTTAACATTTCTGTTCGCCCTGAAGGTAGCACAGAGTTTGGTGTTCGTACTGAAATCAAGAATATGGCATCATTCGAGGCAATCGAGCGTGCAATCAAGTACGAATCACAGCGTCATATTGATGCACTTGAATATGAAATCGAAGAACTTGTTCAGGAAACAAGAAGATTTGATGATGTAAGCGGTAAAACATTTGCAATGAGAAATAAAGAAACTGAAGCAGATTATCGTTATTTCCCTGATGCAAACCTTATGCCGATTATCATTGACGACGCTTGGCTTGAAGAAATCAAAGCAAATAAGCCAGTTGCGGTTGATGAAAAGGCAGATGCTTACCGTGAGGCAGGAATTTCTGAAAAAGAAATTGATATGCTTATTTCGAACCACAAAATTGCAAAAATGCTTGACGATATAGTTGCTATGGGTTGTAATCCAAAAGATACTGCAACTTGGATTCTTACTGACTGTGCAGGTGTTCTTCGTAAAGATGGCAAAACTCTTAACGACCTTACAATGACAGCAGAAACTTTGGCTACAATTATTAAGATGGTTGATAGTGGCGAAATCAACAGAAACGCAGGTAAGAAAGTTCTTATCGCAGTTGTTGAAGATAATGTTGACCCGAAAGAATATGTTAAAGCACAGGGACTCGATAAGAAATTTGACTCATCTGCAATTGATAGTGTAATCGATAAAGTTATCGCAGAAAACGAAAAAGCAGTTGCCGATTATAAGAGCGGTAAAGAAAAAGCTCTTATGGCTCTCTTCGGTGCTTGTATGAAAGAACTTCGTGGTGCAGGCGACCCAGCAGTTATTAGAGAAACTCTCTTAAAGAAATTATCATAACTATTATAATTGGAGTACGGCAGGTGAAAATCTGCCGTATTTTCATGCCTTTTTACCCCATTTTTGCTATACCTATTATATATAGGGGATTTTTAAGTCTATAAATTTATCAAAATTTGTGTTGCAAATCCAGACAAAACACTATATATTGTGGCGATTTTTATGCAGAAAAAATTTCTGCGATTTTCACAAACTTTTTTGCAAAAAGTTATTGCAATTTCACAAATTATATGTTACAATTCTAGGGCACGCGTGGAATAGGGCGAATTCTGCCCATTTTTACATAGTGCGATATGCGATGAAGTGGTAGGTGGCTGCACGCTGATGCAGGGAATTACCATGGAGTATGTCTGATTTTAAATCGGGCGACCAATAATGCTTTCAAAACCTTTTGGCATAACCCAACTATGTCACTCGGTACTTGCAGGGAGCATTCTGCGTTATTTTACGCCGTCCGAAAAATCAGAACCGATTTTTCGGTTTTAAAAATGGCAGGGTCGAAACACCCGGCTAGGTTGCAAGTAAAATAACGTGCCCAGAAAATTAGGAGGAAACCAAAATGGCAGCAACAAAAGGTAAGAAAATCAGAATCAGACTTAAGGGTTATGACCATGACCTCGTTGACAAGGCAGCTGAAAAGATTGTTGAAACAGCAAAACGTACAGGTGCTCAGGTTTCAGGTCCAGTTCCACTCCCAACAGAGAAGGAAGTCGTTACAATCCTTCGTGCTGTTCATAAGTACAAGGACAGCCGTGAACAGTTTGAGCAGAGAACACACAAAAGGCTTATCGACATTTTAAGACCTTCAAACAAAACTGTTGAAGCTCTTACAAGTCTTGAGCTTCCTGCTGGTGTAGATATCGAGATTAAACTTTAATCAGTAAGATACACATCAAGCAAGGTCAAGTCGGTGAATACCGACCAATAACCAAAGGAGGAAATACAAATGAAAAAAGGTCTTATCGGTAAAAAAATCGGTATGACACAGCTTTTCGACGAAAACGGTAAAGTAATTCCCGTTACAGTAGTTGAAGCTGGTCCTTGCACAGTAGTGCAGAAGAAAACTATCGAAAACGATGGTTACGAAGCAATTCAGGTTGGCTTCGGCGACGTTAAGGTTCAGAGAGTGAACAAGCCAATGGCAGGTCACTTCAAGAAGGCTGACGTTGCTCCAAAGAAAGTTCTCAAAGAGTTTAGACTCGAGAACACAGCAGACGTAAACGTAGGTGACATCCTCAAGGCTGACGTATTCGCAGTAGGCGACAGAGTTGACGTTGTAGGAACAAGCAAAGGTAAGGGTACAGCAGGTGTAATTAAGCGTTGGAACTTCTCACGTCTTAAAGAAACACACGGTACAGGCCCTGTTCACCGTCACGGTGGTTCACTCGGCGTTATCGACCCAGCTCGTATCTTCAAAGGCAAGAAAATGGCTGGTCACCTTGGTACAGAAAAAGTTACAGTACAGAACCTTGACATTGTTAAGGTAGATGTAGAAAACAACCTTATCGCTATTAAGGGTGCTATTCCAGGTCCTAAGAACGGTATCGTTGTTATCGCAGATTCAGTTAAATCTAAGTAAGAGAGGAGAGTTAAGAAATGGCTAAATTAGCAGTAGTAGATACAAAGGGCAAGAAAGTTTCTGACATCGAGCTTAACGACGGCATTTTCGCTATCGAGCCAAACAAGTCAGCTATGCACCTTGTAGTAGTTAATTACCTTGCACATCAGCGTCAGGGTACACAGTCAACTCTCACTCGTGCAGAGGTGTCTGGTGGCGGTAAGAAACCTTGGAGACAGAAGGGCACAGGTAGAGCTCGTCAGGGTTCAACAAGAGCTCCTCAGTGGACACACGGTGGTATCACATTTGGTCCAAAACCACGTGCATACGGTTTCTCAATCAATAAGAAAGTTAGAAGACTTGCTATGAAGTCTGCACTTTCAGCTAAGGTTGCAGCAGATGAGATGATTGTTCTTGATTCTCTCAATATGGATGCAATCAAAACTAAGGAAGTTGCTAATGTTCTCGCAGCAATCAAAGCTGGTAAGAAAGCACTTATCGTTCTTCCTGAGAAAAATGAAATCGTTTATAAGAGTGCAAGAAACATCGCTGGTGTAAACACAACTCTTGTAAATACACTTAACGTTTATGACATTCTTAACTGCGACACAATCGTAGTTCTTAAGGATGCTGTAGCAAAAATTGAGGAGGTTTATGCATAATGAAACTTGCACAGGAAATTATCCTCGCTCCAGTTATTACAGAAGAGTCAATGATGGGTACTGCTGATAAGAAGTACACATTCAAAGTTGCTAAGGACGCAACTAAGGTTGACATCAAAAAAGCTGTTGAAGCTCTTTTCGGCGTAGAGGTTGAAAAGGTAAACACAATGAACGTACGCGGTCAGTTCAGACGCTACGGCAGATTTGAAGGTTACAAAGCTTCTTGGAAAAAAGCTATCGTAACTTTGACAGCTGATTCAAAGACAATTGAGTTCTTTGACGGAATGATGTAATGATTTTGAGGTCAGGCGGTAAGGTATGGAGTTTCGACATACTCCGCAAAGCTTCCTGACAGGCTTTCGAGCCACTCCATTATTAAAATAAACAAAGGAGATGAAAGAAATGTCGATTAAAGTCTATAAGCCGACTACAAACGCAAGACGTAACATGTCGGTTACAGATTATTCCGAGCTTTCAAAGGTTGCTCCTGAGAGAAGTCTTCTCGCTCCTCTTAAGAAGCACGCAGGCCGTAACAGCTACGGAAGAATTACAGTTCGTCATCACGGTGGCGGAAATCGCAGAAAGTACCGTATTATCGACTTCAAGAGAGATAAGATGGGTGCTGCAACAGTATTAACACTTGAGTATGACCCAAACCGTTCAGCTCATATCGCTCTTGTTCAGTATGAAGACGGAGAAAAGAGATACATTCTCGCTCCTGTAGGCCTTAAAGTAGGCGATGTTGTTTCAGCAGGTGCTGACGCTGATATTAAACCAGGTAACGCACTTCCTCTTACAAGCATTCCAACAGGTACATTCGTACACAACGTTGAGCTTTATCCAGGCAGAGGCGGTCAGTTAGCAAGAGCAGCTGGTAACGCAGCACAGCTTATGGCTAAAGAAGGCATCTATGCACTTCTCAGACTTCCTTCAGGCGAGCTTAGAAATGTTCCAGCAACATGTATGGCAACAGTTGGTACAGTAGGTAATGCTGACCACGAAAACGTTAAAATCGGTAAAGCTGGTCGTACACGTCATATGGGCATCCGTCCAACAGTTCGTGGTTCTGTTATGAACCCGAATGACCACCCTCACGGTGGTGGTGAAGGTAAGTCACCTATCGGTCGTCCAGGTCCTTGCACACCATGGGGCAAACCTGCTCTTGGTTACAAGACAAGAAACAAGAAGAAGAGTTCCGACAAGCTTATTGTTAAGCGTCGTAACGGTAAATAAGGGAAAGGAGCTGTCATAAATGAGTAGAAGTACTAAAAAAGGACCTTACGTAGAAGCTAGTCTTATGAAGAAGGTTCAGACAATGAATGCAAATGGCGAAAAAATCGCTGTTAAGACATGGAGCCGCAGCTCAACAATTTTCCCAGAATTTGTTGGTCATACCTTTGCGGTACATGACGGCAGAAAACATGTTCCTGTATATGTTACAGAAGACATGGTTGGTCACAAGTTAGGCGAATTTGCACCTACAAGAACTTACAAAGGTCATGCAGGTTCAAAAACATCAAATAACGGTAAATAAGTCGAAAGGAGTGTATTGAACAATGGAAGCAACAGCAAAAGTTACTTTTGTGCGAATTGCACCACGTAAGGTAAAGATTGTTCTTAACCTTATCAGAAACAAGCCTTGTGATGAAGCTATGGCGATTCTTAAATACACACCTAAGGCTGCGTGTGAACCGCTTTATAAACTTCTCAAGTCAGCAATGGCTAATGCAGAAATGAAAAATATGGATGTGACAAGACTCTATGTAGCTGCTTGTTCAGTTGACCAGGGTCCAACTCTTAAGAGAATCAGAGCTCGCGACAAGGGTAGAGCTTACAGAATCAATAAGAAGACATCTCACATCAACATTACACTTAAGGAAGCAGAATAATCAAGGAGGAGGTTAAGTTATGGGCCAGAAAGTTAATCCAACCGGTCTTAGAATCGGCGTTATTAAAAACTGGGAATCACGTTGGTATGCAAACAAGTCAAACTTCGGTGACACACTTGTTTCTGACTACGAACTTCGTGAGTATCTCCTTGAAACACTCGCTCCTGCAGGTGTTCCAAAGGTAGAAATCGAAAGAGATGCGAAAAGAGTTCGCATCAACATTCACTGTGCAAAACCTGGTATGGTAATCGGTCGCCAGGGTGCAGAAATCGAAAAACTTAAAGAAACATGCAAGAAAATGCTTGGCGGCGATAAAGAAGTTTTCATCAATATCGTTGAAGTTAAGCAGCCTGACCTTAATGCACAGCTTGTTGCTGAAAGCATTGCTTCACAGCTTGAAAGAAGAATTTCTTTCAGAAGAGCTCTTAAGCAGTCAATCGGCAGAACAATGAGACTTGGTGCAAAAGGTATCAAAACTCAGGTTAGCGGCCGTATCGGCGGTGCTGAAATTGCACGTTCAGAATCTTATCATGAGGGTACAATTCCACTTCAGACAATCCGTGCTGACATCGACTATGGTTTTGCAGAAGCAGATACAACATATGGTAAACTCGGTGTTAAAGTGTGGATTTACAAAGGCGAAGTTCTTCATGAAAGCCGCAAAACACGTAAAGAAGGAGGCACAAAATAATGCTTTTACCTAAGAGAGTAAAATACCGTCGCGTTCACAGAGGACGTTTGACAGGTAAAGCTTCAAGAGGTACTCAGGTTACTTATGGTGATTTCGGTCTTGTGTCTCTTGAACCAGCATGGATTACATCTAACCAGATTGAAGCAGCCCGTATTGCTATGACAAGATATATCAAGCGTGGCGGTCAGGTTTGGATTAAGATTTTCCCAGACAAGCCAATTACAGAGAAACCTGCTGAAACTCGAATGGGTTCAGGTAAAGGTTCTCCAGAATATTGGGTTGCAGTTGTTAAGCCCGGTCGCGTAATGTTCGAGATTAAGGGCGTTTCAGAGGAAGTTGCTCGTGAGGCTATGCGTCTTGCAGCTATGAAACTTCCAGTAAAATGCAAGTTTGTAACTAAAGAAGAACAGGGTGGTGAGCAGTAATGAAAGCAAGCGAGATTAGAAAGCTCTCTCCCAAGGAGTTGGATGCTAAGCTCTTAGAGCTCAAAGACGAACTTTTCAAGCTTCGTTTTCAACAAGCCATCAACCAACTCGAAAATCCTATGAGAATCAGTGCTGTTAAGAAGGATATCGCAAGAGTTAAAACAGTAATTCGCGACATCGAACTTCACGGCAGTGAGTCTTAAGGAAAGGGAGGGCGTTCAAAATGGAAAGAAACCTCAGAAAAACATTAGTCGGCATCGTAACAAGCGATAAGATGGATAAAACTGTTGTTGTTTCAATCAAGGACAGAGTTAAGCATCCTCTTTACGGCAAAATCGTTAATAAAACAGTTAAGCTTAAGGCTCATGACGAAAATAACGAGTGCGGTGTAGGCGATAGAGTATTAGTAATGGAAACACGTCCACTTTCAAAAGATAAGAGATGGCGTGTTGCTGAAATTATCGAGAAAGCTAAGTAATTAAAGGAGGCAATCATTGTGATACAGCAGCAGACTTACCTCAAGGTTGCCGATAACACCGGTGCAAAAGAAATTATGTGCATCCGAGTTCTCGGTGGTTCAGGTAGAAGATATGCTAACATCGGCGATGTTATCGTAGCATCTGTTAAAAAAGCAGCACCAGGCGGCGTTGTTAAAAAAGGCGATGTTGTGAAAGCAGTCGTTGTTCGTTCAGTAAAAGGCGTTCGCAGAGATGACGGAACATACATCCGTTTCGACGAAAACGCAGCAGTTATTATTAAAGAAGACAAAAATCCAAAAGGTACTCGTATCTTTGGACCAGTAGCTAGAGAGCTTCGTGATAAGGACTATATGAAAATCCTTTCACTCGCTCCAGAAGTACTTTAAGGAGGTGCCCTAAATGAATAAGGTTCATGTTAAAACTGGTGACGAAGTTATCGTTATCAATGGTAAAGACCGTGGCAAGAAGGGCAAAGTCCTTGAAGTTAGCCCTTCAGAAGGCAAAGTTATTGTTGAAGGCGTAAATATGGTATCTAAGCACGTTAAACCTCGCAAGATGGGTGAACAGGGCGGTATCATCAAGGCAGAAAGTGCTCTTTACGCTGACAAAGTTCAGCTTATCTGCCCTAAGTGCAAACAGCCTACAAGAGTAGGTCACGAAGGCAAAGGCAAAGATAAAGTTCGCGTTTGCAAAAAAGCAAACTGCGGTGCTAAGTTTTAATAAGGAGGAACAATAAAATGGCAGTTAGACTTAGAGAAATGTATAAAGCCGATGTTGTTCCTGCACTTCAGAAGAAGTTCAACTACAAGAGCGTTATGCAGATTCCGAAGATTGAAAAAGTTATCATCAACGTAGGCTGCGGCGAAGCTAAGGACAACGCAAAAGTTGTTGACGCAATTATGGGCGACCTTGCTCAGATTACAGGTCAGAAACCTGTTAAGTGCGTAGCTAAGAAGTCAGTTGCTAACTTCAAACTTCGTGAAGGTATGACAATCGGCGTTAAAGTAACACTTCGTGGAGACAAGATGTATGAATTCATCGACAGATTCTTCAACCTTGCTCTTCCTCGTGTTCGTGACTTCAGAGGTATCAACCCTAACTCATTTGACGGTCGTGGTAACTACTCAATGGGCGTTAAAGAACAGTTGATTTTCCCTGAAATCGATTATGATAAGATTGATAAAGTTCGTGGCATGGATATTTGCTTCGTAACAACAGCTAACACAGACGAAGAAGCTCGTGAGCTTTTAACACTCATGGGTGCACCGTTTGCTAAATAAGGAGGGGTGACAAGTGGCTAAGACATCTATGAAAGTTAAGCAGGCAAGACCTGCAAAGTACTCAACAAGAGCTTATAACAGATGCAAAATCTGTGGCAGACCACACGCTTACCTCCGTAAATATGGCGTTTGCCGTATTTGCTTCAGAGAGTTAGCACACGCAGGTCAGATTCCTGGCGTGAAAAAATCAAGCTGGTAATAGAGCAATCTAAAATTTATAGGAGGTAACTCATTATGCAAATTACAGATGCAATCGGTGATATGCTCACCAGAATCCGTAATGCGAATTCCGCAAAGCATGATACAGTGAAAGTGCCTGCATCAAACATGAAGAAAGCGATTGCTCAAATTCTTGTTGATGAAGGTTACATCAAAGGATTTACAGTAGAGGAAGACGGCAAACAGGGTGTTATTGAAATCGCTCTTAAGTACGGTCCTAACAAGTCAAGCGTAATTACAGGTATCAGAAGAGTTTCTAAGCCTGGTTTACGTATCTACACAAACTGTGAAGACATGCCAAAGGTAATGAAAGGGCTTGGTATTGCAATCCTTTCAACATCTAAGGGTGTTATGACAGATAAAGAGGCTCGCAAGCTCAACGTAGGCGGCGAAGTTCTCGCATTTGTTTGGTAAGAGGAGGTACAGTCAATGTCACGTATAGGCAGACAGCCCATTGCAATTCCTGCAGGGGTTGAAGTTAAAGTAGATGGCAGCACTGTTACCGTTAAAGGCCCTAAGGGCACACTTACACAAACAGTGCATCCAAACATGAAGGTTGAACTCGATGGTGCAGTTATTACAGTAACTCGTCCAGACGACTCAAACCTTAACAAATCACTCCACGGTCTCACACGTACAAACATTGCAAATATGGTTGAAGGTGTTAACAACGGTTACAAAAAGGAACTTGATGTTAACGGCGTTGGTTACCGTGTAGCAATGCAGGGTAAGGACCTTGTTCTCAACATCGGTTATTCACATCAGGTAATTATGCCATTACCAGAAGGAATTTCAGTTGAGTGTCCTACACCTAACAAAATCGTTATCTCTGGTCCTGACAAGCAGAAGGTTGGTCAGTTCGCAGCAGAAGTTCGCGAAAAGAGACCACCAGAGCCATATAAGGGCAAGGGTATCAAATATGCTGACGAGCATATCCGTCGTAAAGAAGGTAAAGCCGGTAAGGGCAAATAATAGGAGGAGAGTAAAGCTATGGTTAACAGACCAGATACAAAGGCAGCAAGACTCAAGAGACATAAGAGAGTCCGCGCCAAGATTTCAGGCACTGCAGAGTGCCCACGCCTTAATGTGTTCCGTTCTCTCCAGCATATCTATGCTCAGTTGATTGATGACGTTGCAGGTGTTACACTTGTAAGTGCTTCAACAACAGAGAAGGACTTTGCAAATTATGGCGGTAACAAGGAAGCAGCTAAAGAAGTTGGCAAGCTCCTTGCAGAAAGAGCAAAAGAAAAGAACATCACTGATGTTGTATTTGACAGAGGCGGCTACGTTTACACAGGTAGAGTAGCAGCTCTCGCAGAAGGTGCCCGTGAGGGCGGCCTCAACTTCTAAGGAAAGGAGAAAAAAGTAATGGCTATTATTGACGCATCAACACTCGAACTTCAGGAAAGAGTAGTTGCTATCAACCGTGTTTCTAAAACAGTTAAGGGCGGCCGTATTATGAAATTCTCCGCTTTGGTTGTTGTAGGTGACGGTAACGGTATCGTAGGCTTCGGTCTTGGTAAATCAGGCGAAGTTCCAGATGCTATCCGTAAGGGTATTGAAGCTGCTAAGAAGAACCTTATCAAAGTTTCTCTTAAAGGCACAACAATCCCACATGAAATTACAGGTAAGTTTGGCGCAGGCGTTGTTCTTATGAAGCCTGCAGCACCTGGTACTGGTGTTATCGCTGGTGGCCCTGTTCGTGCCGTTGTTGAAATGGTAGGTATCAAGGACATCCGTTCAAAAGCACTTCGTTCAAACAATCCTTGCAACGTAGTTAGAGCAACTATCGACGGACTTTCAAAGCTCCGTACAGCAGAAGAAGTTGCTGCTATCCGTGGCAAATCAGTTAAAGAGATTACAGAATAAGGAGAGTGGACAAGATGGAAAAAATTCAGGTTAAACTCGTAAAGAGTCTTATCGGAAGCAAAAAAGACCAAATTGCCACTGCTTATGCACTTGGTCTCCGCAAAATTGGTGACGTTTCAGAACAACCTGATAACGCACAGACACAAGGTAAGATTAAGAAAATCTCTCATCTTTTAGAGGTTACAAAGGCTTAAGGAGGTGCACAATATGAAATTGCACGAACTTGCACCAGCTGCTGGTTCAAAGAAAGACGTAAAGCGTATCGGTCGTGGTGCTGCTTCAGGTCAGGGTAAAACAGCAGGTAAAGGTCATAAGGGTCAGAAGGCCCGTGCAGGTAGAGGTATGCAGGTCGGCTTTGAAGGTGGCCAGATGCCTTTACAGAGAAGACTTCCAAAACGTGGATTTAACAATATCTTCGCAAAGGAAATCGCAACTGTTAACGTTTCAGCACTCAACGCATTTGAGGATGGCGCAACAGTAACAATTGAGGCACTCGTAAACGCAGGCCTTGTAAAGAAAGCTCTTGACGGAGTAAAAGTATTAGGAAATGGCGAACTCAGCAAAAAGCTTACTGTTCAGGTTAATGCTTATTCAGAATCTGCTAAGCAGAAAATTGAAGCAGCAGGCGGAAAGGCTGAGGTGATTTAACCGTGTTCCGTACATTTATTAATGCGTGGAAGATTGCGGATTTAAGAAAGAAGCTTCTTTTCACAGCACTTATAATTTTAATTTACAGAATCGGTTCAGCAATGCCGGTACCATTTGTTGATATTGCAACAGATGGTCTCTTCGGCGAAGAAGCAGCAGGTACA
Organism: Candidatus Fimenecus sp.; assembly: GCA_045545735.1. Taxonomy (GTDB): domain Bacteria; phylum Bacillota; class Clostridia; order Oscillospirales; family Acutalibacteraceae; genus Fimenecus. The sequence goes on from JAZQBM010000008.1 coordinate 102,010, forward strand.
TTCCTTACTTACCTTTCAATGATGACAGGTAATGCATTCAACTATGGTACATTGTTTGCTCTCTCAATCACACCATACATCAACGCATCAATTATTATTCAGCTTCTTGCTGTTGCAATCCCTTACCTTCAGAAACTTTCTAAGGAAGGCGAAGAAGGCAGAAAGAAGATGACAAGAATCACTCGTTATTCAGCACTTGGACTTGGTCTTGCACAGAGTGTAGCTTACTACTTCTTCATCAAGTCACAGGATATGCTTTTAACAGATGCAAACGGTAAAGAGTTCACAGGTTTCTCTGCAGTATTACAGGCAATCGTAATTATCCTTTGCTATACTGCAGGTACAGCACTTGTAATGTGGCTCGGCGAACAAATTAACGAAAAGGGTATCGGTAATGGTATCTCAATGATTCTCTTTGCAGGTATCGTAGCTCGTATGCCTACTACAATCGCTAACCTTTATCAGTATATGGACAGAGGTGGTGCTTACTTCGTACTTGTTCCAATCGCTGCAATCGCTCTTATTGGTATGATTTTCTTCATTGTCTGGATGGACAACGGCGAAAGAAAAATCCCGATTCAGTATGCAAAACGTGTTGTAGGTCGTAAGATGTACGGCGGTCAGAATACTCATATGCCTATCAAGGTTAATATGTGCGGTGTTCTTCCTGTTATCTTTGCAAGCTCAGTGCTTTCAATTCTTCCTACAATCGCAATGTTTGCTCCAGGTAAAGAAGGCGGTGTTTGGAATACCCTTACAACTGTATGGCTTGGCCAGACACACCCATTCTATGGAACAATCTACTTTATTTTCATTATCTTCTTTGCTTATTTCTATGCGGCTATCCAGTATAACCCAATTGAAATGGCAGATAACCTTCGTAAGAATAGCGGTTCAATCCCAGGTATTCGCCCAGGTAAACCAACAGTTTCTTACATTACAAACATTCTTAACAGAATGACACTTATTGGTGCTCTTCTTTTGAGTGTTGTTGCAATGTTCCCAATCATCTACTCACAGATAGCAGGCCTTTTCACAGAATATGGTATGAACCTTGCTGTTGGTGGTACATCAATTATCATTATGGTCGGCGTTGCTCTTGAAACAGAGAAACAGCTCGAAAGCCAGATGATGATGCGTCACTACAAAGGCTTCCTTGATTAATTTGGAGGTAAATGATATGAACTTAATCCTTCTCGGTGCACCAGGTGCAGGAAAAGGTACTCAGGCGGAAAAGATTTGTGAAAAATTCAATATTCCGGCTGTTTCAACAGGTAATATCATCAGAGAAGCTCTTAAAAACGGTACAGATATGGGACTTAAAGCTAAGTCCTATATCGACGCCGGCAAGCTTGTTCCCGATGATGTTGTTATAGGTATTATTAAGGAAAGACTTGCAGAGAATGATTGCCAGAATGGTTTCATTCTTGATGGTTTCCCAAGAACAATACCACAAGCAGAGGCTCTTGACAATATGGGTATCGTAATCGACAAAGTTGTTGATATCGAAGTTCCAGATGAAAAGATTACAGCAAGACTTTCAGGCAGACGCGTTTGCTTAAAGTGTGGTGCAACTTATCATCTTGAATATAAAAAGCCATCAAAAGACGGCATCTGCGACGTATGTGGTGATGAACTTGTTCAGCGTAAGGATGACAGCCCTGAAACAGTGCTTGACAGACTTCACGTTTATCATGAACAGACAGAACCACTTAAAGACTACTATTCAAAGACAGGTAAACTTGTAATAGTAGAGGGACAGGAAGAAGTTGCTGATACAACAGCTCTTGTCTTTAAAGCTTTGGAGGATTAACATGATAGTGCTTAGAACTGCAAAAGAAATTGAGATAATGCGTAAGGCTTGTCAGATTTCAGCAGAAGCATTACAGTTGGCAGGCGAGGCGGTCAAACCGGGTATCACTACTTATGAGATTGACCAAATCGCATACCGATACATCAAGAAACAAGGTGCTGAGCCAAATTTCTTGAACTATAACGGTTTTCCTGCCACAGCATGTATTTCCATAAATGACGAGGTCATTCACGGCATTCCTTCAAAAAAGAGAGTGCTGAAAGATGGCGATATTGTCAGTATCGACTTGGGTGCAAAAGTGAATGGCTATAACGGTGATAATGCTGCTACTTTTGCTTGCGGAAATATTTCCGATGAAGCAAAGCGGCTGTGCGACACAACCCGCGAAAGCTTATATTTAGGCATTGAGCAGGCTGTCGCAGGCAACAGAATCGGCGATATAGCATTTGCAATTCAATCCTATTGCGAAGAAAGAGGTTTCTCGGTTGTTCGTGAATACACAGGGCATGGCGTAGGAACACATCTTCACGAAGACCCGTCAGTTCCGAACTACGGAACAGCGGGAAGAGGTCAAAGACTTCTCCCCGGAATGACAATTGCAATTGAACCTATGATAAATATGGGCTCAAAAGCAATAAAATGTTTGCCTGACGGTTGGACCGTCAAAACGCTTGACGGCAAACTGTCCGCTCACTTTGAACACACAATAGCAATTACAAAGGGCGAACCAATCATTTTAACTAAACTTTAATGAGGTGACTTATGGAGTTTCGTAAAGGTGAGTTAGTCATTTGTACTGCAGGTCGTGAAAATGAACGACTTATGTGTGTGATAGACTTTGACGAGAAATACGTTTATGTGTGTGACGGCAAGGAAAGAACGCTTAACAATCCGAAGCGTAAAAATCCGAAACACGTTCAAAAAACAAATAAACAAATTCCCGACAGTATGTTCTTAACGGACAGAGCATTGAGAAAAGCATTATCGAAAGAGGTTTAAACTTATGGCAAAACAAGATATGATTGAAGTTGAAGGTACAGTCGTTGAAGCTCTTCCAAATACATTTTTTATTGTAGAGCTTGAAAACGGACATAAAGTACACGCTCGAATTTCGGGTAAACTTCGTATGAACTACATCAGAATTCTTCCTGGAGACAAGGTAACGGTTGAACTTTCACCATATGACCTTAACAACGGAAGAATCACATGGCGTTCAAAGTAAAATTTTGACAGCATTTTTTAGGAGGTAATTTATAATGAAAGTCAGACCTTCTGTCAAGAAAATTTGCGAAAAGTGCAAAGTAATCAAACGCAAGGGTAAAGTAATGGTTATCTGTGAAAACCCAAAGCACAAGCAGCGTCAGGGCTAAGATAAATCGCAATGAGCTGCAACTGCAGAGCAGCTTGAATTTATCTTTAGCGACTTTCGCTCAATCGTTTCTAAAGTACTAAGGAACGATATTAACAAAAGGCTTATAAAGCCACATTTTGAAAATGGAGGTGCAACTGTAAATGGCTCGTATTTCAGGTGTTGACTTACCAAGAGAAAAGAGAATCGAAATCGGTCTCACATACATCTATGGTATAGGCAGAAAAACAGCTAGTGACATTGTTGCTGCAACAGGTATTAATCCAGACACACGTGTTAAGGATTTGACCGAAGAAGACGTTTCAAAACTTCGTGAGTACATCGAACACAACGTAACAGTTGAAGGTGACCTCAGAAGAGAAACAGCATTTGATATTAAAAGACTTGTTGAAATTGGTTGCTACAGAGGCGTACGTCACCGCAAGGGACTTCCAGTAAGAGGTCAGCGTTCAAAGACAAACGCTCGTACACGTAAGGGACCAAAGAAGACAATTGCTAACAAGAAGAAGTAAGAAGGAGGGACTTTAAAATGGCAAAAGCTCAGGTTAAAAAAGGCAATGCTACACGCAGACGCCGTGAAAAGAAAAACATTGAAAAAGGCGCAGTTCATATTCAGTCCACCTTCAACAATACAATTGTTACAATTACTGACGTTCAGGGTAACGCAGTATCATGGGCAAGTGCAGGTGAAATGGGCTTCAGAGGCTCAAGAAAATCTACACCATTCGCTGCTCAGACAGCTGCTGAAACAGCAGCAAAGGTTGCGATTGACCACGGTATGAAAACCGTAGAAGTATACGTTAAGGGTCCAGGTTCAGGACGTGAAGCTGCAATCCGTGCATTGCAGACAGTAGGTCTTGAAGTTACAATGATTAAAGACGTAACTCCAATTCCTCACAACGGCTGCCGCCCACCTAAGAGAAGACGTGTATAACAGAAATTTGGAGGTAACAGATTATGGCAAGATATACCGGTGCGGTTTGTAAGCTCTGCCGTCGTGAAGGAAAGAAACTTTTCCTCAAAGGCGACCGTTGCTATACTGGTAAATGTGCTCTCGAGCGTCGTTCATATGCTCCTGGTCAGCACGGCCAGAACCGTAAAAAGGTTTCTGAATACGGCTTGCAGCTTCGTGCAAAACAGACTGCTAAGCGTTACTATGGTATTCAGGAAGGACAGTTCTATAAATATTTCTTGATGGCTGAAAAGCGTCAGGGTATTGTCGGTGAAAACCTTTTAAGAATTTGTGAAAGCCGTCTTGATAACGTTGTTTATCTTCTCGGATGGGCTTCATCTCGTGCAGAAGCAAGACAGCTCACAATTCACGCTCACTTCCGTGTAAACGGCAAGAAGGTTGACGTTCCATCATACCTTCTTAAAGCAGGCGATGTAGTATCAGTTAAGGACACAAGTAAAGATAGCGTTAAGATTAAGGAAGTTCTTGAAGCTAACGCATCTCGTCCAGTTCCTGCATGGCTTGATAAGAATGCAGACGAGCTTTCAGCTAAGGTTGTTAAGCTTCCAGACAGAGAAGAAATTGCAGTTCCTGTTGAAGAGCATCTTATCGTCGAGCTTTATTCTAAATAATAGGCTTGAAATTTTAATAACATTAGCGGAAATATTTCTGTACTCAGTTAGGAGGGTTTTGAATGATAGGAATTGAGAAGCCCAGCATTGAAGCACTTGATTTATCTGCTGACGGAACTTATGGCAAATTCGTAGTTGAACCATTAGAGAGAGGCTACGGCACAACACTTGGCAACAGCCTTCGTCGTGTTCTTTTGTCATCACTTCCAGGTTATGCAATTACTTCGGCAAAAATTGAAGGTGTTCTTCATGAATTCTCAACCATTGACGGTGTGAAAGAGGATGTAACAGAGATTGTCCTTAATTTGAAGGGTGTAATCCTTAAAATTCATGGTGACGGTCCTAAGACACTTTATATCGATGCAAGTGGCAAGTGCCAGGTTACAGCTGGTGATATTCAGGTTGATTCAGAAGTTGAAATTCTTAATCCTGAACATGTAATCGCAAACCTTGAAGACGGTGGAGTTCTTAAAATGGAACTCACTTGTGATAAGGGCAGAGGTTATGTTTCAGCAGAAAGAAACAAACAGCTTATGCAGCCAATTATCGGCGTAATCGCAATAGATTCAATTTATACACCTGTATTAAAGGTGAACTATACAGTTGAAAATACTCGTGTTGGTCAGATTACTGACTATGACAAGCTTACACTTGAAGCTTGGACAAACGGTACAATTTCAGCGCAGGATGCCGTTTCTCTCGGCGCAAAAATCCTTACAGACCATCTCAATCTCTTTGTTGACCTTTCAGAAGAAGCAAGAGAAACAGAGACAATGATTGTCAAGAATGACGACTCAAAGACAAAAGTTCTTGAAATGACAATTGAAGAACTTGACCTTTCAGTTCGTTCTTTCAACTGCCTCAAGCGTGCAGGCATCAACACAGTTGAAGATTTGACAAACAGAACAGAAGAAGACATGATGAGAGTTAGAAACCTCGGTAGAAAATCTCTTGAAGAGGTTGTTGCAAAACTTGAATCACTTGGTCTTTCTCTTCGTAGGGACGACGAATAATAAAGGAGTGATTTTGACATGCCAGGAACAAGAAAACTCGGCAGAACAAGCGATCACCGCAAGGCTATGCTCAGAGGTATGGTAACATATCTTATTGAGAACGGTCAGATTGAAACAACAGTTACAAGAGCCAAAGAAGTTAAGGCTATGGCTGAAAAGATGATTACAATCGCAAAAGACAGCAGTCTTCATTCAAAGAGACAGGTTTATTCTTACATCACAAAAGAAGCAGTTGCTAAAAAGTTGATGGAAGAAGTTGCACCAAAATATGCTGATAAAAACGGTGGTTACACACGTGTTATCAAAACAGGTCCAAGAAGAGGCGACGCTGCTGAAATGTGCATCATCGAGCTCATCAACGACTAATGCGGTAAGGCTTTAAAAACCATAAAATTAACCCCTCGGGATTTCCGAGGGGTATTTTTATTGTTCCTTTGCATTTTTTAATTTATTTATCCTTATATTTAACCTGTAAAAACTTATCGAATTCACGGTAAAAGTAAGCTGAACCAACTACAAATGACATTAAAAGAAATATAAGACATTTGATAAGATTACTGTTACAAGCGAAAAATGAGCCACAATACATTTTGCAAAGAATTGCAGTTTCTGTGCATACAATTGCCATAATAAATGGAACAACATATGCAAGACAGAAAACGACCTTGCCATAAGTGGTCTTTGCAAATTCTCTAAAATACTTTTTTAGGTCTTTGTTCTTCAAATCGTAGATTGTCATAATTATTCCTCCACAAATTTACCCATAACCATAACTTTTTTAATGTTGATATTGTCATCAAAAAGAAGAATATCAGCGTCAAATCCTTCTTTAATGTAACCTTTTTGACTGTCAATGCCGATTACCCTTGCAGGTGTACTTGATGCCATTTTAACTGCATCATAAATCGGTGCACCAACTCGGCAGTACATATTTCGCACAAGCATATCAGTAGTAGCCGCACTGCCGGCAAGACAACTTCTGTCAGCAAGTTTCATAACATTGTCTTCGTATACTACTTCAAGACCGTTTTCTTGCATACAGATTTCGCCATCTTTAAGGTTGCTTGCTGCAAATTCAAGTCCGTCAGTAATGAGATACATTCCGTCTGCACCCTTGCACTTGTAAATAAGTTTAAGTACACCTAAAGGTAAATGACGCAAATCTGCAATTACTTGCACTGTGTATCGGTCGTCAACAAGTCCCGCCTCAACGGCACCTGCAACACGGAATATACCACGCTTAAAACAACTGGTTGACGCATTGTAAATATGCGTAAAATCAGAGAATCCGTGGTCGAGGGCCTCAATTGTAGTGTCATAATCGGCTTTTGTGTGGGCAACTGATACTACAATGCCTTTTTCTTTGAGTTTTTCTCCCAATTCATAAGCACCGTCGATTTCAGGTGCTACACCCATAATACGCACTTTGTCCCAACATTCGAGTAATGGAGTAGGGTCGTCTTCTAATGGTGAAAGAATGTTTTCTTCACTTTGTGCACCCTTGTTTTCGGGATTTAAGTATGGTCCTTCAAAGTGAACACCTAAAATATTAGCGTCAGTGCATTGTTCACTGGCTTTTTTTATGTATTCAGTAACTTCTAACAACTGATTTACGGGTGCGGCAAGAGTTGTAGGAAGAATTGAAGTTGTGCCGTGTAATGCGTGGGCTTTTGCCATTTTGCAAAGCTTGTCGCTGTCACAACACATAGCAGAAATTCCGCCACCACCGTGTACATGCAAATCAATAAACCCTGCTGAAAGGTAAAGACCGTCACAGTTAATAATTTCAGCATCTGTATTGATTTCTTCTGCAATTTTTACAATTTTGTTTCCGTCAACAAGTACTGAAAGATTTTTAACTTCGTTTTCAAGTACTACATTAGCATTTTTGAAAAGTATCATAATATCACCTTATTTTTATACCTATACAAATATATCCGCCGTCAATAATATCAATTACACCATATTCGTCATTCATTACTGCACCGGGACAGAAAAACTTAATTCCGTCACAGTTTTCTTCACGTTGTTCGTGTGTGTGCCCGTGAAGTGCAAGAGGACAGTTATTTTGTTTTGCTATAGAAAGTAATCTGCCGAATGAACTTTTTACATACTCATATTGACCGTGAGTGATGTATATGTTTATTCCGCCCTCGTTTATAACCTGATTTTTAGGGTAATCACAATGAAAATCGTTGTTTCCCTTGACCGCATAAATTCTTTTGCCGTCCAAAAGTGGTTTGCAACGCTCAAAATCAAGATGTCCGTCACCTAAAAACACAACTGCTTCTGCAGTAGGTTGAGCCTCAATAATTTTACGCATAGTAAAGTAATCGCCGTGAGAGTCTGATAAAACAAGTATTCGCAAGCATATCACCACTTTCTAGTTCATATTATATTATACAATATAATGGTGGTGTTTTCAATGAGTAACAATAATTTTGATGAAATAGTAGAAAAAATGAAAAATCAAAAAGATAACGCTGAAGCACAGGACTTTTTAATGAAAAAATTAAATCCGTCACAAAGTAAGAAACTGCAGGAGGTTATGAGCGACAGAACTGCCCTTGAACAGTTGCTCTCAACTCCACAGGCAAAAGAACTATTAAAGAAATTTACGGAGGGGAAAAATGATTGATATTGAAAGTTTGTTGTCGTCAGTCAGCGACGAAGATATGGCAAAAATTAAGAGCGTAGCAGAATCTATTATGAGCAGTAATGAACCGAAACAGGAACAGCCGAAAGAAACGGTAAAAACGCCAGATTTTCCTATAGATATGAATACGGTCAACAAAATAATGGGCGTAATGGGACAGATGAATAAAGAAGATTACCGCACCCGTCTTATTACAGATTTAAAACCAATGCTTAATGGCGAACGACAAAAAAAGGCTGATGATGCAATAAAATTTTTACAGTTGATGCAAATTCTGCCCTTGCTGAAAGGAATGTTTTGAAATGAATGAGTATTCATATTCTGAAATACAAAATATGCAACAAAAGGCTATGGCACGAGTGCGTCAGATGCAAAAAAATACTGATGCCGTACTCGAAAAAGCACAGCAGGATTTGTCGCGTGAAAAACCAAGAGAAAATATAAGAACTGCAACTTATGAGCAACCACAAATTACACCAAAAGTGACAAACATGCCACCAAATTTCCCTGAAAACAGCGTTTATCCAAGTTTTAAAGAGTTTTTCAAGGAAGAAAAAGAACTACCCAAGCCGATTAAAAAAGAAAATAAGCCTTATAAAAGCGAAAAAAGCACCCTTGAAAACCTTTTTGCCGAGCCCGATAAAGCAATGCTTATGGGTCTTATTATGCTTTTAAAAAGCGAGGGTGCAGACGAAATGCTCATAATGGCACTTCTTTATATAATGTCATAAAAATAGTGGGGAACAAGCCCCACTGTTTTTGTTTAAATTTGAGTTTGTAGGGATAAGTGTAAAATGGAAAGTGGAAAACGGAAAACGAAGGAACTGCGTTGCAATTGTAGATATAATCAGCGTCTCAAAGACTCTACACTTTCCACTTTGCGTTTTCAACTTTACATTTAATTAGTTCGACAAACTCTAATTTATCGAACAGATATAATTAAAATTATTTTTTCTCATTTATAAATGCTCGGAAAAGAGGCAGGCAGGATGAGAAGAATTTTTTATAACTTTCGCAGTAGTCACGGTCAGCACGGGTGCGTTTGCAACCACCTGCACGGCAAACGGGGTAGAATTTGCATTGTTTACACTTTTCGGGTACTGCAAGGCTTTCTCGTAAGAATTCAATTGCCTTGTCACAATGTGCGAGAGTGTCAAAATTTTCATTTTCATCGTTTATGTTGCCAAGATACCACTCATCTGTGCAATAGAAGTCGCAAGGGTAAATATTGCCGTTACCCTCTGCAACAAATTGGTGCATACAATGACCACACATACCGCATTGTTCCGTGTTGTTACCTAAAAACTGGTGCACAATGTTATCAAACCAACGCACACTTGTGTATTGACCTCGAACATAGTCTTTTACGTAATAGTTGAAGCATTTTACAAGGAAATTGCCGTATTGTTCAGGTGTCATATACAATTCACTTTCGCTATTGTCACCAAATGGACGAAGACAAGGAATGAACTGCAAATACTTAAAGCCTTTGTTACGGAAAAACTTGTAAATATCATCAATATTATCAGCACAATATCCTGTAAGAACGGTTAAAATATTAAATTCAACCTGATGCTTTTTGAACTTCTCCGCTGCATTAAGAATGCGATAAAATGTGTTTTCACGGTTAGCATCAACGCGGAATTTGTTATGTTCAAAATCACCATCAAGACTTAATCCCACAAGGAAATTATTCTTATGAAAGAATTCGCACCATTCGTCTGTCACAAGTGTTCCGTTAGTCTGTGTGCTGAAATAAATCTGACTGTTGAGCTTATTTGAAGATTTAACTTTCTCAACGAAATGCTCAAAATAGGGGAGCCCTGCCATTAAAGGCTCGCCACCCTGAAAAGCAAAGGCAACGCTTTCACCATTGGCAAACGCAAGTGCTTTTTCTATTAAATTGTCAGCAGTTTCATTGGTCATAATACCAAAAGAAGAAACCTCACGAAGTTCTGTAACGTTGTGGTAGAAACAATATTTGCAACGCATATTACAAAGACTTGATGCAGGCTTAATCATAATTGAAAGTGGTGGCATAGTTAATTTTCACTCCTTGTGAAAATTATCGATATAAATTCTTTGCAGAATTTTCGATATGTTCTGGCGAACTCAATATGTTATAAGCAACTCGATATGTTCACTTTGTGAACGAGAATTTATATCATATCGAGTTTGAGTGCAAGTGAAAACATATCGATTTTGCATAGCAAAAATATCGAGCAATCGAAGATTGCATATCGACATTATTTATAACCTAATTATACAACAAACCCCATTGAAAATCAACTTTCAATGGGGTATAGTGTTTATTTAATTATTGAGCCTCATAAGAAATAATTCCACGACGATTTGACTTGAAGTCGTCCATAACTTCAGTCATTTTTTCGTTAAGTTCTTCTGCGATTGTCGGGTATGTACTTGTACGGTTGTAACTTTCGCTCTTATCGTCGTTAAGAATGAACAACCAGTTCTTTCTTGTTTTGTCGAAGAATGCAGGGTTATCATTCTGCATCTTACGGAAATACTTGAATGTTACATAGTCGTTATCAGTAAGAACTGAATAATCATAATCCTTGTATTCTTCACGAGCAAGAACTTCATCAGTTGTCATTGTGTACTGAATTGCTTTAAGTTTTTCGCGTTTCATATGAAGAATTGGATGGTCTTCATTATGAATTGCGGTGTCGCTTGTAAGAACAGGAAGCATTGAAACACCGTCAATGATTCTGTCAGTCGGCAAGTAGTTTTCAGTACCGCCGTTGCCTGTAATTCCGCAAAGTTCAATAAGAGTTGGGAACATATCAGCAAGAACTGAACTTTGTGCTCTTGTTGTGCCTGCGTCCCAAAGTCCGTTATTGTTATTCCACTTAATCATAAACGGAACTTTTTGACCTGCTTCATATGCTAAATACTTACCACCGCGAAGTTCGCCTGTTGAACCTTCAAGAGCAGGACCGTTATCACTTGTGAATACAATAATTGTATCATCCATAACGCCTAATTCTTCAAGAGTGTTGAAAAGTTCGCCTAAGTAGTAGTCAAATTCAGTTACGCAGTCAACGTATGTACCCATACCGCTTGTACCGTCAAAATCATCACCTGCAAATACAGGACCGTGTGGCCATGGAGTTGCATAATATGCAAAGAATGGTTCGTCAGAATTGGTAACTTTATCTGTAATCCAATTGTTAATTGATTCGTGAATCCATTCGCTTGCTTGACTCTGGTCTTTTTTGCCGTCTTTAAAGAATTCGTCAGTACCGTGTACGATTTCGTATGCACCGTTTTCTTCTTCAACATAATAGAATGGTGTCATATCATTTACGTGATGGCTACCGTAGAAGTAGTCAAAACCTTGATTTGTAGGAAGATATTCGCCATAATCACCAAGATGCCATTTACCAAATGCACCTGTGTTGTAACCTGCGTTCTGGAAAACTTCAGCAATTGTAATTTCATCACCAAGCATACCATCGGCATTGTTACCCATTTCAATAGAGTTGAAAATACGAGTTGATGCAAATGGTGAAAGTGTCTGTACTGTTGGGTAAATAACGTTATCAGCATACCCACGGAATGGATAACGACCTGTCATAAGACTGAATCTTGCAGGTGAGCAAACTGAATAACTTGAATAGAAATTATCGAAGCAAACGCCGTCTTCACCAATACTGTCAATGTTTGGAGTATCGTAAATGGCACCGTTAAGTGAAATATCGCCCCAACCCAAGTCATCCATCATAATGAAAAGCACGTTAGGTTTACCTTCGCTTACTTCATCAACACCATCAAGATAATCGTCGTGACTTTCCCAAAGTCTGTCTACGTTTGGCTGTGAACGGAGGTTCATTGTAATTACATAGAATGCAGATGTTCCTGCAAGTAAAATGCTGACAATACTTGTAACAACGACGTGTGCACTTTTGTTTTTAAACTGTTTTTTACCAATAAGCAAAAGAGCAACAAAGAAGATAATGCAGGGGAGAAGAATCAAAAGGTTACCGCCTAAGCGAACAAAGAAATTGTAATCGCTTGCTCCTGCAAAAAGACCGTTTTCAACCGAACTCCAACCTGCTTTGCCTGATGTGAAAGCACCAAAGCCTGCATCAGCACCCCAAATTGCGTAATATAGCACAATGCTGAGAGCGTTCACGCCGTAGCTTATGAAGTTCCATACATAAAGCTTTTTAAAAATAAAAATTCCGAGCATTATAAGAGCTGCTACAACGCACATAAAAGCAACGTTCACAACTGCAACAATATTAAGTCGCATAATATGTAACGCGATGCCGAGAATAATGCTGATTGCCATAACAATCATCGGAAATACTTTTTTTGACTTGTCAAAAATAATTCCCTTTTTCATTTTATTTCCTCCTTGAGATAAATAATTAATTTATTATACTATAAAAATATATATTATTCAATGTTACAAAACACAAAAAATAGGCAATCTTTTTGACAGACTGCCTAAAAATTAATCTTTATACTTTTTTGATTCTTCAAGAATTACATTGTAAACCTTGTCGTGCAACTCTTTAACATCAGCACGTGACATATCTTTTGTTTCAATAGGGTCAAGAACTGTAACTTTAATATCAGTAGGTGTAATAATACCGTTGTTACCCTCAAAAACTTTAAAAACATTTCTAATATAGATTGGCACAACAGTAACATTTGTCTTTTGAACTATTTTGAATGCACCGTTTTTAAACTCGTCAGGGGTGTTTGAAAAACCACGTTTGCCTTCGGGGAAGATAAGCATAGAATGACCATTTTCAATATTCTCAATAGTTTTGTGAATTGCTTTAACTGCCTCACGCGGATTTTCTTGATTTACGGGAACACTTTTAATCATTTTACTGATACCGCTTATAAACGGCACGCCAGCAAGCGAAAGTTTCATCATAAAGCCAAAGTTAAAATCTTTTAAAACGTGTAGAAGCAACGGAATATCAGCATAACTTTGGTGATTTGGTGTGAATAACAATGGTCTGTCGGTTGGGATTTTTTCAAGTCCTTCAACAGTAATATTCATTTTTGCGGCACGGGTTACAAATTTTGCCCATTTTTTTGTCGCCTTAAAACCTAACGCGTCACGCTTTTCGTATTTTCCTTTTTTGTCAAGATGCTTGTACCATATGATTTTAGGGTTCATCACAAAAAGTAGATTGCCGATGATTTTGAATACAACTTTCCAACTAAATGCTTTTTTCTTAAAATTTTCCATTTCTTACGCCTCTGAATAATAAATAATGTTCCTCAAAACAAACCGAACTCATTTAGTGTGTATAATATGATACCATAGAAAAGCGTGAAAAACAATAATAAAAGATTCTATTTATAATACGAAAATGAAGATTAATTTTAGAATAATATTGACATTTTGCCCATTTTGTTGTAAAGTTATGTGGTAAAGGTTTAATTTTTGAAAGGGGTTTCAGAAAAATGGCTAAAAAACAGCTTACTCCCGAACAGTATAAAGCTAAATTAGAAAAGAAAGTTGATAAGAGAAAGAAGTTTACAAATCTTTTTCTTAAAACAGCAGCAATTTGCGTTGCTATTGCAGTAGTTTATAGTGCAACAACTTTAGCATATACAAAAATCGGTCTCGCAAGTATGACCGGTAATGCTTCAACAAGCGTTAACGCAACAGTGCAGGGCGGTAATAGTGAAAGCACACCAAGTATGAATTGGGATGACAATACAGATGCATCAAATCCATCTGGTTCAACTGATTCAAATTCAAACTCAACTGATTCAAACTCAAATAGTGAGCAGAGTACAACAGCTACTGTTATGACTTCAAAAACAATGCAGTTTGATTTGTTTGTAAAGGCTCTTAATGGCGTAAAAACAAATGCAAAGAGTGCTACACAGTTAAAGAAGAATGCTTATAATTATAATGAACACGTTGATGCTGGCGGAAACGCTATCATTGAAGGTGCAGGTAAAGGGCTTATGGGCTCACTTCTTAAGGCTGAAGATACAAACGTAACATACACAGGTGCTGATATTGCAGCTAACTTCCCACCATCAGGTGCAACAAGTGGTCTTACAAAAGAAGATATTCAGAGCATTGAATGTAAAGAAGAAGGCGATTACTACATTATTACAATTGTTGTAAAGGGTGCGGTAAATCCATCAGCAGGTGAAAAAGTTGGTGCAGTTGCAACAATCCTTACAAAAGAGTCAATTCAAGAGCCAATCAAGGATGTTCCGATTATCAATTCTCTTGAACCAAAATGCGACTATAAAGCAACAACGGCTGAGGCAAAGATTGAGAAGTCAACAGGCAATCTTGTTGAATACTATTTCGACCTTCCAATGATTCTCTTTATGGGTGACTATTCAGTAGGTCTTGGTTTCGAAGAATGGTGGACAGTTGCATATTAATTGAATATGTGAATTTTAAGAGCTTGCTCATTGGAGCAGGCTCTTTTTTTGTGTTGTTTTATATCAAAAATGGTTTCTTTATTGTGTATAATGGTAAAATTTGTAACAAAGTGCACAAATGGCTGTAATGAAATTTGTTATTGGTTTGAACATTTTGTGCAAAAAGCACTTGAAATCGTATTTTTGAAGTGATAGAATATATCTGTATAAGTAGATTTATGATTTGTTGCAAATATTAGTGAGGTGAAAAAAGTGGCGGAATCTCAAAACAACAACTATGAGGCTCAGGTACCTGTGTATTTGTTCCATCAGGGCAATAACGCACGTGCTTATGAATATATGGGTGCTCACAGGGTGGATGAAGAAACAGTCGTTTTCAGAACTTGGGCACCAAATGCGGTGTCAGTCAGCGTCAGCGGTGATTTCAATAACTGGAACGATGAGGCAAACAGAGCGGAAAGAGTAACCGCGGGCGGTATCTGGGAAGTGTACGTTAAAAACGTAAAAGTGTATGATTCATATAAATTCTGTATTACAACAAAAGATGGCAGAAAACTTATGAAGAGCGACCCTTATGGTTACCATATGGAAACACGTCCCGATAATGCTACAAAGTATTACGAGTTAGGTGGTTATAAATGGACTGACGCTAAATGGGAAAAAGCAAAGCGTGAAAAAGCCCAATACGACAGACCCGTAAATATTTATGAGGTGCATTTCGGTTCTTGGAAACAGTATGAAGATGGCAATTTCTATTCATACCGAAAAATGGCAGAGGAGTTAATTCCATACGTTAAAGAAATGGGTTATACTCACATTGAATTTATGCCACTTACCGAGTATCCTTTCGACGGCTCTTGGGGTTATCAGGTTACAGGTTATTTTGCCGCAACATCTCGTTACGGTACACCTGATGATTTAATGTATCTTATTGATATGTGCCATAAGAACGGAATTGGTGTAATTCTTGACTGGGTGCCTGCTCATTTCCCTAAAGATGCAAATGGCCTTTATGAATTTGATGGTACACCTTGTTATGAATATGCAGATGTGCGAAAAGGCGAACATCTTGAATGGGGTACAAAAGTATTCGATTTCGGCAGAAATGAAGTTCAGTCTTTCCTTATTTCAAGTGCTATGTTCTGGCTTGATAAATATCATATTGACGGGCTTCGTGTTGATGCGGTTGCATCTATGCTTTATCTTGATTACGGCAGAGATGACGGTCATTGGATTGCCAATAAAGATGGCGGTAACGAAAACCTTGAAACAATAGATTTTCTTAATAAATTAAGTATGAATGTTTTCCGTGATTATCACGGAAGCCTCTTGATTGCAGAAGAAAGTACAGCTTGGCCAATGGTTACAAAGCCCGTTTATATGGGTGGTCTTGGCTTTAACTACAAGTGGAATATGGGTTGGATGAACGATATTCTTCGTTATTTCTCAATGGACCCACTTTACAGAAAAGGCAATCACAACTGCATTACATTTTCATTCTTCTACGCATTTTCAGAGAATTTTATTTTGCCAATCTCTCACGATGAGGTTGTTCACGGTAAATGTTCACTTATTAATAAAATGCCCGGTACATATGAAGAAAAATTTGCAGGGGTAAGAGCGTTTATGGGTTATATGATGGCTCATCCCGGTAAAAAACTTATGTTTATGGGCAGTGAGTTCGGTCAGTTTATTGAGTGGAATTATAAGCAGGGGCTTGATTGGTTGCTTCTTGATTATAATGCACACAAACAGTTGCAGACATATTTCAAGGAACTTAACCATTTCTATAAAGCAAATGCACCACTTTGGCAGGTTGACCATTCGTGGGAAGGATTTTCTTGGATTTCAGCGGACGACAACGACAATTCAGTAATTTCGTTCCGTAGAATTGACGAAAAAGGTAAAGAGATTATTGCAGTTTGCAACTTTACTCCTGTTGCTCGCGATAATTACAAAATTGGTGTTCCCGCAAAGGGAAATTACAAGATTGTGTTTAATTCTGATGATGCAAAATACGGCGGAACAGGTAAAGCACAACCCGAAAAAATCAAATGGCAAAAAGAGGCTATGCACGGATTTGAACAGAGTGTATCTCTTGATTTGCCACCAATGTCAACAATTTATCTTCAAAAAACAAGATAACAAAACATACTAACATCCATTAAGGAGGAATAAATATGGCAAGAAAACAAGAATGTATTGCAATGCTTCTTGCAGGCGGTCAGGGAAGCCGTCTTGGAATTCTTACAAAGAACATCGCAAAACCTGCCGTTCCATACGGCGGTAAGTACAGAATTATCGACTTCCCGCTTTCAAACTGTGTAAACTCAGGCATTTCAACTGTCGGAGTGCTCACACAGTATCAACCACTTGAACTTAACGACTACATAGGCAACGGTCAGGCTTGGGATTTGGACCGTGCAAACGGCGGTGTTCACATTCTTTCACCTTATCAGCAGATTAAAGGTACAGAATGGTACAAAGGCACGGCAAACGCTATTTATCAGAACATTAACTTCATTGACCGTTATGACCCTGAATATGTTGTAATTCTTTCTGGTGACCATATTTATAAAATGGATTACAACAAAATGCTTGAATATCATAAGGAAAAGGGTGCTGCTTGCACAATCGCAATGCTTGAAGTTTCTTGGGAAGAAGCAAGCCGTTTCGGTCTTATGATTTTAAATGACGATAACTCAATTCGTGAGTTTGAAGAAAAACCAAAGAATCCAAGAAGTAATAAAGCATCAATGGGTGTTTATGTATTTACTTGGAGCAAACTTCGTCAGTATCTTATTGATGACGAGGCTGACCCGAATTCAAGTAACGACTTTGGTAAAAACGTTATTCCAAAGATGCACGCAGACGGCGAGCCAATGTATGCATATCTTTTCGACGGCTACTGGAAAGATGTTGGTACAATTGACAGCTTGTGGGAAGCAAATCTTGACCTTCTTAATCCAAAAGTAGACCTTGATTTGTCAGATACAAGTTGGAAAATTTACGCAAAAACTCCTGCAAGCCCACCACATTATATTTCAGCAGATGCAACTGTTCAGAATTCAATGGTTTCTGAAGGTTCTCGCGTTTATGGTAATGTTGATTACTCAATTCTCTTCAACGACGTTACTATTGAAGAGGGGGCAGAGGTTAAATATTCAATCGTAATGCCGGGCACAGTTGTTAAAAAAGGTGCAGTTGTTCAGTATTCAATGGTTGCTGAAAACGCAGTTATTGAAGCAGGTGCAGTAGTAGGTGCAAGCCCTGAAGAAATGGCAAACCGTGACGATTGGGGCGTAGCCGTTGTTGGTGCAGGTGTTACTGTGCACGAAGGTGCTTTCGTTGCACCTAAAGCACAGGTAAGTGAAGATGTAGTAAAGGAGGAAAAATAAGATGACAGGTAAGAATATAGTAGGTATTGTTTTCTCAAATGCTTATGACGAGTGCATTAGTGAACTTACAGGTATTCGTACTATGGGTTCTGTTCCGTTTGCTTGCCGTTACCGTCTTATTGACTTTACTCTTTCAAATATGGTAAACGCAGGTATTGAAAAAGTTGGCGTGCTTACAAAAAGCAACTATCAGTCACTTATGGACCACGTAGGTACAGGTAAACCTTGGGATTTATCACGTAAAAATGACGGTCTTTTCATTCTTCCACCATTCTCAACAAATGAGGCAGGCGGAAATGCTGATAAATTAGCATCTCTTAAGGGTATTATGGGCTTTATCAGTCGTTCAGATGAAGAATACGTTCTTCTTTCAGATTGCAATACAGTTCTTAATCTTGATATTGATGCACTTGCAGATTATCACACAGCAAAAAATGCTGATATTACTATCGTTTATAAGAATGGCAAGAAACCAAATCTTACAGACGTAGTTGTTCTCGATATGAATGCTGACGGCAAGGCAGAAAAGATTTCAATTTCGCCTGTAACAGAAGAAAACGTTAATTATTCACTTAACGTAATTCTTATGAAGAAAGCACTTCTTGAAAGACTTATTAATGATGCAATCAGCTTGAATTTTAAAGATTTTGAGGCTGATATTATTCAGGGTAACGTTGATAAACTTAACATTTACGGTTATGAGGCAACCGGTTATGTTGCAACAATTGAGTCAATGGAAAGTTACTTTAAGGTTAATATGGAACTTCTTGACCCTGCAAACTGTGACGACCTCTTTAATGCAGACAGACCTGTTTATACAAAAGTTCGTGACGATATGCCTGCAATTTACGGTCTTGGCTCAAATGTTAAGAACTCACTTGTTGCTGACGGTTGTATTATTGATGGTACAGTTGAAAATTCAATCCTTTTCCGCGGTGTTCGTGTTGAAAAAGGTGCAGTTGTTAAGAATTCTATCGTTATGCAGGATGGTTTTGTAGCACAAAACGCATCTCTTAACTGCGTGGTTGCTGACAAGAGCGTTGTTATTACACCTAACAAAACTCTCTCAGGTGCAGAGAATTACCCTGTTTACATAGGTAAGGAGATAGTTATCTAATGAAAGTTTTATATGTTGCTAGTGAGGCACTTCCCTTTAAAGCGAGTGGCGGATTAGGTGACGTTGCTGGTAGTCTTCCACAGGCTCTCCGCAAACGCCTTATCGGTGCACGCGTTGTAATGCCTTTATATGACACAATCAGTCAGGAACTTAAAGATACAATGAAATTTGTAACAAGCATTTCAGTTCCTGTTGCATGGAGAAGACAGTACTGCGGTGTTTTTGAAGCAAAAGCAGGTGGAGTAATCTATTATCTTCTCGACAATCAATATTATTTCAAACGTGATGGTCTTTATGGCTATTATGATGACGCAGAGCGTTTTGCATTCTTTGCTCGTGCAGTTCTTGAAATCATTCCTCATATTGATTTTAAACCCGACATTATTCATTGTAACGACTGGCAGTCAGCATTGACACCTGTTTATTACAATACACTTTATGCAACACGTCCGGGCTATGAAAATATCAAAACAGTTTTCACAATCCACAATATTCAGTATCAGGGTACATATGGTATGGACCTTCTTAATGATGTTGTAGGACTTCCCGACAGTTGTGCATCACTTCTTGAATATGACGGTGACTGCAACTTTATGAAAGGTGCTATTGAATGTGCTGACAGAGTTACAACTGTTAGCCCGTCATATGCAAATGAAATTCTTGACCCTTGGTATTCACACGGTCTTGATATTATTCTTAATCAGCGTTCATGGAAACTCTCCGGTATCTTGAACGGTATCGACACAATTCTTTATAACCCTGAAACTGATAAAGATATTGAAGTAAACTATACTTCAGAAGATTTTGAAGAAAAGAAAACAATCAATAAGGCAAAACTTCAGGAATACTTCGGATTACCTGTACGTCCTGATGTTCCAATGATGGGTATGGTTACTCGTCTTGTAGGTCATAAAGGTCTTGACCTTGTTAAAGCAGTTCTTGACGAACTTCTTGCAACTGAAGATATTCAGTTTGTAGTTCTCGGCTCTGGCGAATGGCAGTATGAAAGTTTCTTTAAAGAGATGGCAGACAAATATCCCGATAAAATGGGACTTAAAATCGGCTTTATTCCATCACTTTCAAAGAAAATTTATGCAGGTTGCGACTTGTTCTTGATGCCAAGTAAGAGTGAGCCTTGCGGACTTTCACAGATGATTTCACTTCGTTACGGTACAATCCCGATTGTCCGTGAAACAGGTGGTCTTCGTGATAGTATCAAAGATAGTGGCGACGGCGAGGGCAACGGATTTACATTCTCAACATACAACGCTCACGATATGCTCTTTACAATTAAGAGAGCAATCGGCGGTTACTCTAATAAAGAGGGTTGGAATATTCTTGTTAAGCGTGCTATGGAATGTGACAACAGTTGGGGCAAATCCGCAAATGAATATATAAGACTTTATAAAGAAGTGCTTAAAAATTAAGACAAATTAAAACCAAAGGACAGACCATAAAAGGTCTGTCCTTGTTTGTTTGATAAACTCAAATTTGTCTAAATGTTCTTAATCTTTCTTTTCAAATTTCTTTACATACTCTTTGAGAGCGATATTTATGAATTGGGAAAGTGAACGGTCATCATATTCTGCTAATTCTCTTGCTTTTTCAAGCAAATCTCCGTCAACTGTAATACTGATTTTATCTTTCAAAGGTTTCATTGGCTTTGTACTCATAACATCAACTCCTTATAGAAGATATTATAAGCAAAAATCTTGACAAATACTTAAAAGTAAGATAAACTCTTTCCAAGTGGGAATAAATTAATAAAAGGTAAATATTATGAAAAACATTACAGAAGAACAAATAATAGCATTTGCTAAAAAACACCGCAAAGAACTATTTGCAGATATAGAAAACAATCTTTGTCTTGAACATTATAATAAAATTTTTAAAGTTGAATTAACCGAAAACGATGTAGAGTTTAAACAATCTATGTGTTACTTTTGCAAAGAAGAAAAACCTTGCGTAAAAACTAAAGGGTAGGCTAAAAAGTCTACCCTTTTTCGTTGCAATTCTGACAAATTATTGCTATACTTAACTTATAGGAAAATTTGACCTTTGGGGGACAAAAATATGGCAATTTACACTCTTAAAAACAACATTTTTGTGCTTGAAACAAAAAACACCCATTATGTGCTTGGAATTGATGATTATGGCTATAACCGTCACATTCATTGGGGTAAAAAGTGCAATATAAACGACTATTACACAACTGATATATGGGATGAAAATTCAAATCACACACGTCTTGATATGGCAAAGCAAGAATATACACCTTTTGGTGGTACAATGTATCGCGAAAGCGACTTGAAAGTGCAATTTCCTGACAAATGCCGCGAAATCGAACTTGAATTCATTGAGGCAAAGACTGAAGACAATCTTTTAACTATTACATTAAAAGACAAGATTTATTCTTTAGAAATTGTACTTAAATATAAAATTCAAGATAATGACGATATTATCACCCGTTGGGCAGAAATAAAGAATACAGGTGATGAAAAAATCGTGCTTGACAGAGTTTTCTCTGCTGAACTTACACTCCCGTCAATCTACCCTTACACATTTAAAAACACTAACGGTAGTTGGGGTGGTGAATTTGTTGAAACTGAGTCAACCCTTGAGGGCGGTGCATTAGTATTTGACAGTAAACGTGGCACAAGTGGTCATAATCAATCACCATATTTTATCGCATATCAGAATGCAGATGAAAAACAGGGTGACGTGTACTTTGCAACGCTAGCATATAGCGGTAATTTCAAAGTGCTTTGCACTCGAGACTTGTTCTATACAACTCGTGTTTCTTTAGGTCTTAACGACCACGATTTCAAATATGAGTTAAAGGCAAATGAAATCTTTGAAACACCAAAAGTATTCTGTGGTTATACTCAAGGTTTTGGCGAAATGAGCCGTCAAATGAACCGCTTTGCAATAAATCACGTATTGCCAAAGCAATTTAACGACAAAATTTTGCCCGTACTTTACAATTCTTGGGAAGCAACTGAATTTGACGTAAATTGCAAACATCAAACGGCTCTTGCAAAATTAGCATCAAAAATGGGCGTTGAACTTTTCGTTATGGACGACGGTTGGTTTGGTGCAAGAAATCACGACCGTGCAGGTCTTGGCGACTGGTTTGTAAACAAGAAAAAGTTCCCTAAAGGCATTGACGAATTAATTAACAATGTAAATAAACTCGGTATGGATTTTGGTCTTTGGTTTGAGCCTGAAATGGTAAATCCCGATTCCGATTTGTTCCGTAAACATCCCGATTGGGCGTATCATTATGATACCCGTACCGCACACACACTTCGTCATCAGTTAGTGCTTAATATGACACGTGAAGATGTGCAGGAGTACATTTTTGAATGTATGGATACAATGCTCACAAATCACAACATCAAATATATTAAATGGGATATGAACAGACCACTTTCCGAAACAGGTGCTGAAAACCTCGATTGTCCACAAGAGTTATGGTACAGACACACTCAAGCGGTTTACAACATTGTTGACCGACTTAAAGAAAAACACCCCGACGTTGCTATTGAAAGTTGCTCATCAGGTGGCGGACGTAGTGATTATGGTGCACTTATGCACTATGACCAAGTTTGGACTTCTGACAACACAAGTGCCGTTGACAGAATGATGATGCAGAAATGGTTTACATATTTAAGACCAACAAAAGTTATGCGTGCTTGGGTGACAGATGTAAACTGGTACAACCCACCAATGAGCCTTGATTTTAGATTTCATATTGCCATGCAGGGTTCTTTGGGAGTTGGCGGAAATCTTACAAAATATAGTCTTTCCGACTTGGCCTGTGCTAAGAAGAATATCAGCCTTTACAAAGAAATCCGTCATCTTGTGCAGTTCGGTGACCTTTACAGAATACTTGACCCTGACCGTGACGAAATCCTTTTCAATCTTTACGTAAGCGAAGATAAAACAGAGGCAGTAGGGTTCTTGTCATCAGTAGTTACACGCTTTATGCAAAAACAAATCCCTCTTAAATTCGAGGGACTTGATGATGAAAAAATCTATAAGTTCAAAATCGGCAGTGCAAAGTACGAAAAAAGTGGCTCATTCCTCAAAAATGTGGGAATTCCTGTAACAGTTCGCGGAATGGGTTATAACCAAATAATTAAAATTAAAGCAAAATGAAGATAGTTTATTTTTCCGCAATACTTCGTGGCTATCGGCTCGCGGTATAGCACATACAGTTTCGCCTCTGCCACATCGTCTTGCAAAAAATAAATCTATCTTGGTAAAATTAGTAATATAAGGTAGAGCGGGGTCTTGACTGACCCCGCCTTTTTTACTATAAAATTATACAAAGCAAACCATTACAACTCTCGTTGATAACCCGTTCAAGAGTTTCTTGGAATTTCATTCTGGCATCTGTAGGCATATGGTAAAGTTTATTACGAAGTCCTTCGTTTACAAGGTCATTGAGCGACTTGCCGAAAATGTTGGATTCCCAAATCTTATGCGGGTCTTCTTCAAATCCCTCAAGAAGATATTTAACGAGTTCTTCCGACTGACTTTCACTACCAACAATAGGTGCGATTTCTGTTTTGATATTCGCTTTCATAAGATGAATTGACGGTGCAGATGCACAAAGTCTTACGCCGTAACGTCCACCTTGTTTCACGATTTGTGGTTCTTCCAATGATAATTGGTCAATGGTAGGCATTACAATTCCATAACCCGTTGTTTCCACTTCGTCAAGTGCAGATTTAATACGTTCATACTCTTTCTTGATTGCAGACAATTCTTTCATGCAAGAAAGTAATCCTTGCTCGCTGTCAATAGAGAGTCCCGTAGTTTCCTCTAGAATTTTATAGAACAAATCGTTGTTCATCTGGGCTGAAATCCACGCACTGCCAACGCTTAAATCCATATTTGAAATGCGAGCGTTAGTAATGTAATCACAACCACAAAGAGCGTCAGTCATAACGCTTATGTCACGCACGTATGTAACATTCTCAACCGATTCCCAAACACTCTTGATTACTTCCGTTTTAAGCCAATGGTCATCGGGGAGTGAAACAAGCCAAAGTGGTAAATCAACGCCGATTTCTTTTACGGGGAATTCAAAAAGAATTTGTGTAATAATTTCTTTGATTTCCTGCTCGCTGAGTTCAAGACAGTTTACCGCCATAACGGGAACAGAATATTTTGCTGAAAGTTCATCTGAAAGTTTTTGTGCCGATTCGCCTTTAGGGTACATACAGTTGAGAAGCACTACAAATGGCTTGTTAAGTGCTTTTAATTCGTTGATTACTCGTTCTTCGGCTTCTTCATATTCATCACGCGGAATGTCGCTGATACTTCCGTCAGTTGTTACAACAAGACCGATTGTTGAATGTTCGGTAATTACCTTTTGAGTGCCGATTTCAGCCGCCATATTAAATGGAATTTCGTTCTCAAACCAAGGTGTGTGCACCATTCTCGGTTGGTCGCCCTCAATATAGCCTAAAGAACTTGGCACAATGTAACCAACGCAGTCAATCATTCTAACGTTAAAACTTGCGTTATCGGGAAGCGTGATTTTAACCGCATTTTCCGGTATAAATTTTGGTTCGGTAGTCATAATTGTACGCCCTGCTGAAGATTGCGGTAACTCGTCAGTTGCACGCTCTTTTACTGCATTATCTTCCATATTCGGAATTACAACCGAATCCATAAATCTCTTGATAAAGGTGGATTTGCCCGTTCTTACAGGCCCTACAACGCCAATATAAATATCACCGCCCGTACGCACGGCAATATCGTTATAAATACTTGAATTGCTCATATTAAACCCTCCTTTATACCTTTGGAATAAGCAATTTGCACTTTTTCTCAACGGTATTTGCCGTTAAGTGATTTTCACGCATAATTGCATCAACTGTGGTGTTGTATTTTTCTGCAATATTCCAGAGTGACTCATCACATTCTGCAAAATATACAGTAAGTGATGCGGTCTTAATAGCTTTTGCCTTGGATTTATCAATATTTATTTCAGTAACAATGCTTTTTTCTTTTTCGCTGAAAACAAATCCGTGAACGTGTATTTCAATACGTACATCTAATTTGTTCCCCTCGTTTATCACATAACTGGACGCAGTAGCCGTGCAGTGTGGCTTGCAGGTGAGTGCATTTCCGCTTGATTGCAACGGACGTTTGTATTCAAATGGGATTTGTCTTTGTGCAAAAGCAATGTCGCCGTTAGAGTCTTCATAAATAATGTCGGTTGTCACTTCGCCGCGAATGACAATTCCGTCTTCAAGTACTACAAATGATGAAGTCGTGTTCTGACAAGTAAAGCAGAGAACTTTTGTAACTCCTGTAGTACTTAAATCTGCATTACCGCGACAAAGAAATGTATCATCAATCTTTTCTTCAAGGACGGGGGCGTAGATAACACTTTTTTTCACTTGTGACTCGTATTTTGTTGAGTATGCATCTTTTACGCAAGTAATCTGACGTGTGCAGTAAGCACAAGCCGAAAAACCAAGAGTTGCTGAAATGTCGAGCAGATTTTTGTCGCCTGCCGAATCAAATCTTGGACGCACTTCAAGGCTCATAACTGAAAGAAGTGCATCAACGTGGTAGTTTTCAGTAATGTCAGGTGATTCAATAATCTGATTAATGATTACGGTGTTTTCAAGTGTCTGTACCTGACAAGTTTCCTGACCTGTAAATGCTGTGCGAACCACCATTTCACCTTTTAAGAAAAGTTTGTTTGAGATGATTTTAAGTTCGTCAATAACAGCGACTGCACAATGAGAAATAATTGCACCGATAGGCTCGGAAAGTGCTCCCGTTTCAACAGTTTCAGAAATTGCAAAGGATTTTTCGGTTATTGATACAAGGTCGCAAATTTCGTCGTTTTCGCATCTTGCAGTAACACCACCACCGTTTACACTACTTACGAATTCACATTTTTTCTTGCTGTCAGCCCTTGCGAAAACGGTAACTGCACCGTGAACTTCAAATTTACGTTGCCCTGAAACTCTGTAATTTACGTAATCGGTTTTAGCACCAACGCAAATGTCAGTAATCGCGTCAGCGGATTTAAGTTCAATCTGCTTTGAAAAATGAAGTATCTGGTCAAAACAACGGATTTTGCCTTCTTCACAGATGTAAAGTACTTTTACATGACATTCGCATTCAGCAGTAATTCTGTCACCGTTAATCTGGTGCGACTGAACTCCCGCTATGGCACTGCAACGAAGAATACGCACAATGTCAGGCATATATTCGGGCAAGGTCACGTCGCAATCAATGGGATGTTCCGCGTTTGATTGAAAAGCGGTAGTACTTACAGAAACACACTCTTTATTAGAATTGAATTCCATACAATCTCTCCTTTATCGTCTTTGCATTTCAATTATATTTATGAGAGTGTGTTTTGTAATATGACAGTTTATCCAATGCGGTAAATTTAATTACCCATAAAATTATACACAAACCAATAAAAATTCTACTCACAAAAAAATCCTGTTTTAAGTTAAAATATAAAGGTAAGTTGTTATACTTTTAACAAAAAGGAAAAGGAGTACATACATTATGAGAAAAATTATCAGTTTGAATCGCAAATGGTCATTCCGTAAAGGTGTAGATACTGTTCCTGCAGTAACACCTGAAGATTGGGATTTTGTCAATATTCCACATTGCTGGAATGCTATTGACGGTCAGGACGGTGGCAACGACTATTTCCGTGGCACTTGCTGTTATGTAAAAGATATTGATATGGAAGAAATTCCAACTGCAGATAAATATTACCTTGAAATCAACGGTGCAAACTCATCTGCTACTGTTTTTATGAATGGTAATAAATTAGCATCTCATGACGGTGGTTACAGTACTTGGAGAGTTGACATTACAGATGAACTCAAAAAAGGTACAAGACTCGCACTTCTCGTTGACAATGCTGCAAATGAAACAGTTTATCCACAAATGGCTGACTTTACATTCTACGGCGGTATTTACAGAAACATGAATATTATTGCAGTTAATGACAGCCACTTTGACCTTGATTACTACGGTGGCCCCGGCATTCAGGTTACACCAACAGTTAAAGGTCCGGATGCAGTTGTTGAAATCGAAACATACGTTACAAACAAAAAAGACGGTCAATCAGTAAATTATGTAATCAAAGATAAGGGTGGCAACATTGTTGCGGCAGGCAAGTCAACAGACAATAAAATCACTCTTGAAATCAAAGATGTTACACTCTGGAACGGTAGAAAAAATCCATACCTTTACACAGCAGAGGTTGAACTTGTAAATGGTGATGAAGTTCTCGATAACATTTCAGCACGTTTCGGTTGCCGTACATTCCAGATTGACGCTGAGCGCGGATTTATTCTCAATGGTGAAGAATATCCACTTCGCGGTGTTTCTCGTCATCAGGACAGATGGGGCTTTGGTAACGCTCTTACTCCTGAACATCATAAGGAAGATATGGATTTAATCTATGAAATGGGTGCAAACACAATCCGTCTTGCACACTATCAGCACGACCAGTATTTCTATGACCTTTGTGACGAATACGGTATGGTAATCTGGGCTGAAATTCCATATATTTCAAAGCATATGCCAACAGGTCGTGAAAACACAATTTCACAGATGAAAGAACTTATTATTCAAAATTACAACCACCCATCAATCGTGGTATGGGGACTTTCAAATGAAATTTCAATGAACGGTTCTGACGAAGACCTTATTGAAAATCATAAAATTCTTAACGACCTTTGTCACGAAATGGACAAAACAAGACTTACAACTATTGCAGTTGTTTCAATGTGTAGTCTTGATGACCCATACATTCAGATTCCTGACGTTGTTTCACATAACCACTACTTTGGCTGGTACGGTGGCGACACATCAATGAATGGTCCTTGGTTTGACAACTTCCACGCTAAATTCCCGAACATTCCTGTTGGTATGAGTGAATACGGCTGTGAAGCCCTTAACTGGCACACATCAAATCCACAACAGGGCGACTACACAGAAGAATATCAGGCTTATTACCATGAAGAACTCATTAAACAGTTGTTCTCAAGAAAATATATCTGGGCAACTCACGTTTGGAATATGTTTGACTTCGGTGCTGATGCTCGTGCAGAGGGCGGCGAAAATGGTCAGAACCATAAGGGACTTATCACATTTGACCGTAAGTATAAGAAGGACTCATTCTACGCATATAAAGCATGGCTTTCTGATGACCCATTTGTTCACGTTTGCGGTAAGCGTTATGTTGACAGAGTTGAAGAGGTAACAAAAGTTACTGTTTATTCAAATCTTCCTGAAGTTGAATTGTTTGCTAACGGTGTAAGCCTTGGCAAGCAGACAAGTGATAATCATTTCTTCTACTTTGATGTTCCAAATACAGGCGTTACAAGAATTCAGGCAATCGCAGGCGAATACGGTGATGAAAGCGAAATTCGTAAAGTTGAAGTATTCAATGAGGATTACAGACTTAAAGAAAAGGGTGCAATCCTTAACTGGTTTGATATTACTGAAGTTGATGGTTACTTGTCACTTAATGATAAAATGAGCGAACTCCTCAAAGTTCCTGAAGGTCAGGCGTTGTTCGGACAGATTTTAGGACCAATCGCTGAAGCTGCAAAGCAAAACGCAGGCGAAGGCGGAATGGAAATGAACGAGGGTATGATGCAGATGATGGGCGGATTCACAGTACTTCGTCTTATCGGTATGCTCGGTATGACAGGTCTTAAGATGAACAAAGAACAACTTCTTGACTTGAATGCTAAACTCAATAAGATTAAAAAGGCATAATGAATAATGAAGGGCGAGGGATTACTCTCGCCTTTTTCTTTTTCAAATTTGAGTTTATCGAGCTAAGTGGAAAATGGAAAACGAATGAACTGCGTTGCAATTATTAGATATAATCAGCGTCGCAGACCCGACACTTTGCACTTTTCACCCTGTTAGATAAACTCAATTTTATAGTTATCTTTTAAACAAGTTTACACTTTATTAAATTTTCGGTAATCATTTCCAAATATTTGTGTTATACTATATTAGCAATAATTTTTAAGGAAGATACAAATGAACTTTTTACAACAGATTATGGCAAAATTACAACAATTTATGATAGGTCGTTACGGCAGTGACCAATTTACATTGTTTTTGTCAATTGCAGGCGTTATATTCTCATTTTTAGGCAATTTCAGACACTTGCGATATTTTTATTTTATAGGTTTGATTTTGATTTTTTACGGTCTTTTTCGTTCTTTATCAAGAAATTATGAGGCAAGAAGAAAAGAACTTAACTGGTACTTGCGTGTGAGCGAAAAACCAAAGGCACAAATCAAACTTTTAAGCAATCAAATCCGTGACCGCAAAACTCATAAATACTTTAGATGTAAAGAATGTAAAACCGTTATGCGTGTGCCGAAAGGCAGAGGGAAGATAGAAATTACTTGCCCGAAGTGTAGAGTGAAAACCATAAAAAAGACATAAGTTGTTTTTGCAAAGTGGAATTTGTAGAATTGAATGCAAAGTTCAAAACGCAAAATGCAAAGTGTTGGAACTGCGTTGCAATTATAGATAATGTTCTAATCAAGCTAGTAACACTTCTATAATTAGCATCCCAGATGCTTAATTACGAATTAATTTTGATAAACTCAATTTTACGCAACAACAGAAAAGTACTTTTATTTTTGTTACGCTAAACTAAAAAAACAGTCCACAAAAATGGACTGTTTTTCTTTTGCCTTTGTTGAAAAATGTCATTCTGCGTGATATTATACTTTCCGCACAGAACAAATGTTCGGTGCGGAAAGGAGGCAGAAATGACATTGTATGAATTAGGTGAGCAATATTTAAGGCAAGCAGACGATTTGAAAGAGATAATTTCAGGTTATTCTGCCCGAAAAAGTGAAACGAACGGGATTGAACTGTATGAACTCAACAGCAAAATAACAGTTCTTCGTGAAATGGAGCGAGACACCCGAATTATCGGCAAGCAACTGACTGAATATTATTCTCAACAGATTAACCGAAAAGTGTACCATTCGCACTGTATCAATTGACTTTTTTCTTGATAAATGTATAATTAAAAGCAGAGGTGTGAACTATGAAAAAACTTTTAAGCATTTTATTTACGGTACTATTGCTTTGCGTGAGCATAGTTCCGTCAAACGCAGCAAGTTATGCTGTTTCCGTAAAAGCCCCTAGTAATGCGTCTGTAGGTGAAACAATTACAGTTTCAGTAGCACTTACGGCTAACTCGGGATTGGGTGGACTTGACTTCACTGTGAAATTTAATACATCTGAATTTCAACTTGTTTCAGGTTCAACACAAACAAGTTCTTTGCTAATGGCTGATGCAAATATTGGAAATGGTAGCATAAGATATGCAGGTATTTCGGCAGAAACTGTAAAATCAAACGGAACTTTATTAACTTTTAAACTCAAAGTATTGAAAATTGGCGGTAAAATTACAGTATCAGTCAATGATGCTATTGATGGTAATGATAAAGATATTACATCTTCATTTTTAACTACTGGTGCAACCGTAAAATGTTCACACAAAGATATGAAGTGGACTGTTACCAAAAAGGCTACTTGTACTGAAAAAGGTGAGAAAAAAGGCACTTGCACCTGCGGTTACACAACAACAGATACAATTCCAAAAACTGACCATACATACGGCAAGTGGACAGTTGAAAAGCAGGCAACCGAAACCGAAAAAGGTCTTAAGTGGGCAAAATGTTCCGTATGCGGAGATAAAAAGGAACAAGTGATTAATAAACTTAAACCTACTGAAACTACAACAGAAACAACTACAGAAACTACTACATTTGTTGAAGAAACTACAGAATCTACAACGGCGGAAGAAACAATTGCACCGACAGTTGACATAGTAGAAAAAACTTCAACATCAAAAATTGTAGCAACAACAATTGTTACAGTTTTGGGCATTGAAGCAATTGTAGGTTTGATTATATTCTTTATAATCAAAAACAAAAAGAAAAAAGAACAGTAAAAAAGAGCAGTTCGATGAACTGCTCTTTAATTTTGTATTAGTTAATCTAAATTAAAATATCTCTTTGCATTGTTAAATGAAACATCTTCAACAACTTGTGAAAGGAATTCAATATCGCAAGGGTACTTGCCGTCTTCCACCAAATCACCAATGATTTCGCAAAGAATTCTTCTGAAATACTCGTGACGTGGGTATGAAAGAAAACTACGTGAATCAGTAACCATACCAACGAATTTGCCGAGCACACCAAGGTTTGCAAGCGTTTTCATCTGTTCACGCATACCGTCATAGTTGTCGTTAAACCACCATGCAGAGCCGAACTGAATTTTTGATTGTGCTTCGCTACTCTGGAAGTTGCCGAGCATTGTGCCGAGCACGTAATTGTCTTTTGGATTAAGGGTGAAAAGAATTGTTTTTGGTAACTTGCCCTGAACATCAAGTGAATCGAGGTAACGTGAAAGTCCGTATGCTAATTGATGGTCGTGAACTGAGTCAAAACCAGTGTCAGCACCGACTGAACGGAACATTCTTGCGTTGTTGTTTCTCATAGCACCAAAGTGGAGTTCCATAGCCCAACCTAGTTCAGCATATTTTGCACCGAAGAACTGTAAAAGTGCAGTTCTGTATTGGTCAAGTTCTTTCTTTGTGAACTTGCCACCTGCAAGGGCTTTTGTGAAGATTGCTTCTAATTCATCATCAGTTGCAGGTTCGAATGGACAATATTCAAGTGCGTGGTCACTTGCTCTGCAACCCATTTCGTCAAAGAATGCAATTCTTTTTTCTAATGCCACAAGCAAATCTTTATATGATTTAATTTCCATTTCAGCCGCTTTTTCCATAGCAACAATCCACTCTTTGAATGCGGGAGTATCAATCAAAAATGACTTGTCAGGACGGAATGCAGGAAGAACTTTGCATTTAAAACTCTTATCTTCTTTAAGTAACTTGTGATATTCAAGACTGTCAGCAGCGTCATCAGTTGTGCATACGCAAGCAACATTAGATTTTTCGATAAGTGAGCGAGGAGTAAATCCGCCTGCCTTAATCTGCTTATTACACTCTTCCCAAATCATATCTGCAGTTTTAGGACTTAATGGTTCATAAATGCCGAAATATCTCTGCAATTCAAGGTGTGTCCAGTGGTAAAGAGGATTGCCAATGCAATATGGCAAACTTTCAGCCCATTTCATAAACTTTTCATAGTCAGAAGCGTTGCCTGTAATGTATTTTTCTTCTACACCGCAACCACGCATACCACGCCATTTGTAGTGGTCACCGCCAAGCCAGACTTGTGTAATATTCTCGAAAGGCTTGTCTTCATAAATCTCTTTAGGAGAAAGATGACAATGCCAGTCAAAAATCGGAGTGTTTCTCGCACCTTTATCAAAGATTTTCTGTGCAGTTTCAGTAGTCAACAGAAAATCGTCACCCATAAATTTTCTCATATTTATCACCTTGAAAATAGATTTTTAGTTTTATAAATCAAGTATATCATAAATAAGGAAAATAATAAATAGTTTTTTCGCTTTTTGCTGTTGATAACTGTTGAAAAAATGAGCGTAATATGATAAAATAAACTGATTTATAATATTTTAATATCGAGAGGTATGTTTTTATGTCAGGACATTCAAAATGGAGCACAATTAAAAGAAAAAAAGAGAAGACCGATAACGCTCGTGCTAAAGTGTTTACAAAAATCGGTCGTGAAATTGCAGTTGCAGTTAAAGAGGGTGGACCAGACCCTGCAGGTAACTCAAAACTTAAGGACGTAATTGCAAAAGCAAAAGCTGCAAACGTGCCAAATGATAATATTGACAGAATTATCAAAAAGGCAGCAGGCGAGGGCAGTGGCGACAATTACGAAGAAATTATGTATGAGGGTTACGGCCCATCAGGTATTGCAGTTATCGTTGAAACTCTTACAGATAATCGTAACAGAACTGCTGCTGATGTTCGTCACTTCTTTGACAAATGTGGCGGTAATATGGGACAGAGTGGTTGCGTTTCATTTATGTTTACACGTCAAGGTGTAATCCTTTTTGAAAAAGAAGGTATTGACGAAGATAAACTTATGGAAGATGCTCTTGAAGCAGGTGCAATCGACTTTATCACAGATGACGAAATCTATGATGTTCGTACTGAACCAAATGATATGGGTGCAGTTCGTGACGACCTTGAAGCAAAGGGCTATAAATTCGTTTCAGCAGAAGTTGAGTATGTTCCAAGCACATACACAACACTTACAAACCCAGACGATATCAAGAACATGGGCAAAATGCTTGAAATGTTTGAAGATAACGATGATGTACAGAATGTATATCATAACTGGGAAAACGAAGACGACTATGAATAATTGCAGTAATTTGGCGGATTTTCACTTTTGCGTCGTTGACTTACACTCGTAAGCCTTCCTCCTTAAAAGCGAAAATCCATCCAAATTCCTAGCAATTCTTCGTGGTGAAAATAGGTGTATTGTTACTTGAAAAGCAAAACTACATCTATTTTACCAGCAATTCTTAATTTATAATTTCATTTTGCACTTTGCATTTTGCATTTTGCACTTAAAATGGTGTTCTATGAAACAGTATGACTACTTAATCGTGGGGGCGGGGCTTTTTGGTGCCGTGTTTGCTCACGAAGCGACAAAGCAGGGCAAGCGTTGTCTTGTGCTTGAAAAAAGAAATCATACGGGCGGTAATATTTATTGTGAAAAGATAGAAGACATTACCGTTCACAAATACGGTGCACATATTTTCCATACAAGCAACAAAAAAGTATGGGATTATGTGACTTCATTTTGCGAGTTTAACAATTTCATAAATACACCGTTGGCAAATTATGAGGGTAAACTTTACAACTTGCCATTTAATATGAATACTTTTTCGCAGATTTTTGGTGTTACTACACCTGAAAAAGCAAAAGCCATAATCGAAGAACAACGAAGTGAAATCAAGGGCGAACCCCGTAACCTTGAAGAACAGGCAATAAGCCTTGTTGGTCGTGAGATTTATACAAAACTTGTAAAAGGCTACACCGAAAAACAATGGGGACGCGATTGCAAGGATTTACCCGCATTTATTATTAAGCGTCTTCCCGTTCGTTACACTTATGACAACAATTATTTTAACGACACTTATCAGGGAATCCCCGTAAACAGTTATAACGAGTTGATTGATAAACTTCTTGACGGTGTTGAAGTTCATTTGAATACAGATTTTCTTGCAGATAAAAATTATTATTTATCTCTTGCCGAAAAATGTGTTTATACGGGTACAATTGACGGGTATTTTGACTACGCTCTCGGTAACCTTGATTATCGCAGTTTGAGATTTGAAACTGAAACGCTTGACTCAAAAGAATTCCAACCTGTTGCGGTTGTGAATTATAATGAGCGTCAGATTCCATACACAAGAATTATTGAGCACAAGCATTTTGAGTTCGGCAATCAGCCGAAAACCGTAATAACCCGCGAATACCCTGCAAATTGGGAAATGGGCGATGAGCCATATTACCCTGTAAATGATGACCGCAACAATGCTTTGTATGAGCAGTATAAAGCCCTTGCGGAAAAAGAAAAAAATGTAATTTTCGGTGGCCGTTTAGGTCAATATAAATATTTTGATATGGACAAGTGCATTGAATCTGCACTTACACTTTGTGACAAGGAGTTAAAGTAATGAGTAACATTAAAATCACCGCAATTATGCCGGTTTATAATGTTGAAAATTACATAGGAAAGTGCATTGAAAGTCTGCAGGCACAAACGCTTACGGAATGGGAGTTAATTGCCGTTGATGACGGAAGTCCTGACAACAGCGGTGCAATTTGTGATGCATATGCACTTCTTGATAATCGTATAACCGTAATCCATAAGGAAAACGGTGGTGCACCAAGTGCCCGTAATACTGCAATTCCGCAAGCGAAAGGCGAATACCTTTATTTTGTGGATTCGGACGACTGGGCAGAGCCTACAATGTTCGAAGATATGTATAAATCCGCAAAAGAAAACGACGCACAGCTCGTTGTTGCAGGTTATTATATTGATACTTATTACTCTGACACCGAGTACTACACACAAGAGCAAGCGTTACCGTCAAAGGTGTTCCAAAGCCAGCGGGAATTCCGCGAATATGCTCATAAAATGTTTGACAAAAATCTTTTATATACACCTTGGAACAAACTTTTTTCAAGAGGATATATAATGGAAAACAATATAAGATTTAAAAACACGTTCTGGGATGATTTCCCGTTCAATTTAGATGTAGTTCGCGACGTTGAACGTGTGGTTTTACTTGAAAACAAATATTATCATTTTATGCGTGCTCGTGCAGACAGCGAAACCGCAAAATACCGTAGCGATATGCTTGAAAAACGTGAAGAAGAACACGGTTGGATGCTTGATTTATACAAGTATTGGAACGTGAATTCCGACGAGAGCCGTGAAATGATAAATCGCAGATACATTGAGCGTGTTGTGGGTTGCATTGAAAATGTAACTAATTCTGCCTGCACGCTTACAACAAAAGAGAAAAAAGAACAGATTAAGAATATGATTACAAGTGAAAATGTGCGTACAGCGTTGAAATACGCAAAGCCAAATTCAATTGTAATGAAAATTATGCTTATACCAATTAAACTTAAATGGGTGTGGCTTACCTACCTTGAGGGTGCTTTTATTTCAAAGGTAAAATCGGGTAATGTAAAATTATTTGCAAAACTCAAAGCAAACAGATAAGGATTGATTATAGTGTCGCTTAAAGATAAACGACTTTTCTTACTTGATATGGACGGAACAATTTATGAGGGTGCTCGACTTTTTGAGTGTGTCAATGAGTTTTTAGCACACATTGAAAGTGTGGGAGGACAGTATGTGTTCATCACAAATAACTCATCTCGTTCAGTTAAGGATTACGTTATAAAACTTTCAAATATGGGAATTAAAGTGACAGAAGATAACTTCTTCACATCTTCTCAAGCAACCGCTTTGTATCTTAACAAGCATTTTCCAAACAAGAAAATTTATTGTATGGGAACAAAGTCAATGATTGCCGAAATGGAAAAATACGGTGTCAATATTACAACTGAAGCTGATGAAGATACTGATTGTATCTGCGTTGGTTATGATACTGAACTTACATACAAAAAACTTTGGGATGTTTCATATTTGTTACAGACTAAAAAAGATATTCCGTATATTGCAACAAATCCCGACAGGGGATGCCCTACTGAATTTGGTCTTGTGCCTGACTGTTTTGCAATGTGTGAAGCAATCAATTATGCAACAAACCGCAGACCACTTTATATCGGTAAGCCTGACGGGTTTATGATTGACTTTTCCGTTGAGCGTTCACCATTCACTAAAGAAGAAACAGTTGTAATTGGTGACCGACTTTATACTGATATTGCATCGGGTGTGAATGCAGGTGTTGACACAATTTGTGTTCTCAGCGGTGAAAGTACAATGCAAGACATTGAAAACAGCGAAATCAAACCGACTTATGTTCGTGAAGATATTAAAGAAATACTTAAGGAATTGCAGGTGTAAAGACAATGGAATATGATGCATTTACAGGCGGAA
This sequence comes from Candidatus Fimenecus sp., assembly GCA_045545735.1. Taxonomy (GTDB): domain Bacteria; phylum Bacillota; class Clostridia; order Oscillospirales; family Acutalibacteraceae; genus Fimenecus. Next base: position 138,941 of record JAZQBM010000008.1, read on the forward strand.
TTGAACTTGGCGGACTTCGTAACCGTGATGATATAAGACTTCTCATCTGCTATCTTCTTAAAAGCATTGATGCACCAATGACAAGACAGATGCTCAACGATGCTATGCAGGAAGACGGCCTTGCAAACTTTTTTGAAGTGGGACAAGCAATTGAAGAATTACTTAAAACAGGTAACATTACTGCTGATATTCTCGATGGCGAAGAAGTGATTACAGTTACTGAACGTGGCAGAGAAGCTGCAGAACTTTTACAGACAAGTTTGCCACGAACGGTTCGCGAAAAAGCGGTTAATTCTGCAATAAGACTTGTAACACGTGCAAAAGTTGAACGTGAAAATAAAATCGAAGTGCAAAAGCACGACGACGGCGGTTACACAATTACATTCACGCTTTTTGACCGCGATACTGAACTTATGAAACTCTCAATTTATGTGGTTGACAGTCTTCAACTTGAAACTGTTAAACAGAATTTTATTAATGACCCTGTCAAAGTGTATTCAAGTATTATTACATCATTGACAGTGTAAATATTAAAAAAGGGGATTTGGTTATGAAAAAGAGAATGGCAAAAATATTTTCCTTGGCACTTGCAATTTTAATGCTTGGAGCAATCTTTTCAATTAACGCGTTTGCATCAGATGAATATGGTTTCAGCATAACTTGTCCACAGAATTATGATGAAAGTAAGGGTGCTACATTTGACGGAGAAGGTTACTTTCAAAGTTATTACGAAGAATGGGCTGTTGCAGAAGACGGAAGTGAATATTATACAGGCAATAATGTTGATATATGGGTTGACTTGCCACTTTTCTATTCAGAATTAGACATTGCAGATTCTTATAATGCTTCTTCACTTGAATGGGTCGAAGATTATGTTGAAAGTTTTGGCGAAGTAACAAGTTCAAGTTATTATTATATGAATGCAGGCGAGTTTGATGCAGTTGCTTATGATGTTTATTATCATTATCATGGCACAGATGAAAACGGCAAAAGAGTAGAATATGACGGACTTTATTCTGAAATTATTCTTGTTTGTGGTGCATACGAAGTAACTATTGATATAGATGCTTATAATGCAGAAGATTTGCTTGTGAAAAGAAATGAAATGCTTGAAACATTTGCTGATGCTATTGTATATGACGCAGAAGTAATGGCAGAAATAATTGATGAAGAAAAAACTGTATTGATTATTATTGGTGCAATATTAATCGGTGGATTTTTAATTGGCGTCATTGTTGTTGTGGTAATTATTGTAGTTGTGGTAAAATCTTCAAAGAAGAAAAAGGCACAGCAACCTGTTTACCCTTACAACAATATGAATGTTCCACCACAGTATTATAATCCTAATGGTCAGGTGCCATATGGTAATCAGAATATGAATGTTCCTGTGCAAACACCACCATCATACGTTCAGCCACCGGTAACTACACCGCCTACAACACAGGAAAATCAAGAAAACAATACTGAAAACCTTGACAATTAACAGTTTTACTGTTAAAATCATTTGGAATTTAAAAGATTAAACACTATGACAAAGAGTAAGATTTATTGAGCTCGCTTTCAGAGAGTTGTCGTTTGGTGCAAGACAATACAGCCTTTAAATCGATATGTAGCTTTCGAGTGGTTTCGCCTAAAGTAGAAATGCCGTTAAGTGAAAACGTGTAATTCCCGTTACGAATTTTAAGTGGCTGTTGAAAAAACAGCAATTTGAGTGGTACCACGGAATTTATTTCGCCTCATACATTTTGTATGGGGCGATTTTTTTTATAAATAAACCGAAAGGAAGAAATATATGTCTAAGGAACTTGAAAAACAGTATAATCCGAAAAATGTTGAAGACAGAATTTACAAAGACTGGCTCAGCAAAAAATATTTCCACGCAAAGCGTGAAGAGGGTAAAAAGACTTACACTATTGTAATTCCACCACCAAACATTACAGGTCAACTTCATATGGGGCACGCTCTTGATAACACATTACAAGATATTTTAATTCGTTATCACAGAATGGCGGGCTATGATACACTCTGGCTTCCAGGTACTGACCACGCATCAATTGCTACTGAGGCAAAGATTGTTGAAACAATGAGAAACGAGGGCATCACTAAAGAAGATTTAGGTCGTGATGGCTTTTTAGAGCGTGCTTGGGACTGGAAAAAACAGTACGGTGGAAGAATTATCGAGCAGTTAAAGAAACTTGGTTCTTCTTGCGACTGGGACAGAGAACGTTTTACTCTTGATGAAGGTTGCAGTAAAGCAGTTAATGAGGTTTTCTGCCGTCTTTATGATAAAGACTTGATTTATCGCGGTAACCGTATGGTTAACTGGTGCCCTTACTGTAACACATCAATTTCTGACGCTGAAGTTGAGTATGAAGAGCAGGACGGTAGTTTCTGGCATCTTCTTTACACAGTTAAAGAAACAGGCGAGCAACTTGAACTTGCTACAACTCGTCCTGAAACAATGCTTGGTGATACTGCAGTTGCTATTAATGTTGCCGACGAAAGATACAAGCATCTTCACGGTTGCCACGTAATCTTACCACTTCTTAATAAAGAAATCCCAATCGTATGTGACGAACACGCTGATATGACAAAGGGTACAGGTGTTGTTAAAATCACTCCTGCTCACGACCCTAACGACTTTGAAGTTGGTCAGCGTAACAATCTTCCTATTGTTCGTACATTCACATATGACGGCCACTTAACAGGTGCAGAAGACAAGAGAATTGCTGACGAGCTTATTGCAAGCGGAAGGGCTACTGAAAACGAGCCTGAAGTTCTTGACTGTGGTAAATACGCAGGTATGACAACAATGGAAGCAAGAAAAGCAATACTCCACGACCTTAAAGCAGGTGGCTACCTTAAAGAAGTTGAGCCACGTAAACACGAGGTTGGCACTTGCTATCGTTGTCACAACACAATCGAACCAATGGTTTCAAAACAATGGTTTGTTCGTATGGTTCCTCTTGCAAAGCCTGCAATTGAGGCAGTAGAAAAAGGCGAAACAAAGTTTATTCCTGAAAGATTTACAAAGAACTATCTTAACTGGATGAACGGTACTCGTGACTGGTGTATTTCTCGACAACTCTGGTGGGGACACAGAATTCCTGCTTGGTATTGTGACGACTGTGGTGAAACAATTGTTTCAAAAACAGCAGTTACTACTTGTCCGAAATGTGGTAGTACACATCTTCGTCAGGATGAAGATACACTTGACACTTGGTTCTCATCTGCACTTTGGCCATTCTCAACACTTGGTTGGCCTGAACAGACAGAAGATTTGAAGCACTATTACCCAACAAATACACTTGTAACCGGTTACGATATTATCGGTTTCTGGGTATCTCGTATGATTTTCTCTGCACTTGAATATACAGGACAAGTTCCGTTTGACACAGTTCTTATTCACGGTCTTGTTCGTGATGCTCAAGGTAGAAAAATGTCGAAATCACTCGGCAATGGTATTGACCCGCTTGAAATTATCGACCAGTACGGTGCAGACGCATTAAGATTTACTCTTGCAACAGGTAACAGCCCCGGAAATGATATGCGTTTCTCTGATGAAAAGGTTGAGGCAAGCCGTAACTTTGCAAACAAGATTTGGAATGCTGCTCGTTTTATCTTAATGAATCTTGACGAAAACGAATATGCACCTTATGTTCCAAAGAACCTTGCAATTGAAGATAAATGGATTTTAAGCAAGTACAATGACCTTGTAAAAGATGTTACAGATTCACTTGAGAAATTTGAACTTGGTCTTGCAGTACAGAAACTTTATGACTTTATTTGGGACGTATTCTGCGACTGGTATATTGAAATCGCAAAAATCCGTCTTAACGGTGAATGTGCAACTGCAAAAGCAACTGTTAAAGCAGTTCTCGTTTACGTAATGTCAAATACATTGAAATTGCTTCATCCATTTATGCCGTTTATCACAGAAGAAATTTGGCAGACATTACCTCACGATGGCGATTCAATTATGATTTCAGAATGGCCTGTATTTACCCAAGAACTTTCATTTAAGGCTGACGAAACTGAAATGGAAAGAGTTATGACTGCAATTAAGGCAGTTCGTAACCGCCGTGCAGAAATGAATGTTCCACCATCAAAGAAAGCAAAGATTTTCATTGAAACATCTTATGAAAAAACTTTCTCTGAAGGTGCAAACTTCTTTGTAAGACTTGCTTCAGCTAGTGAAGTTGAAATTGTTAAGGGATACGAAAATGATGAGGCAGTTGCGATTATCACAGAAGATGCTCGTCTTTTCATTCCGCTTGATGAACTCGTTGACTTTAAGGCAGAATTAGAACGTCTTGAAAAGGAAAAAGCAGGCGTGCTTAAAGAAATCGCATTCGTTTCAGGCAAACTTAACAACGCGAACTTCGTTGCAAAAGCACCTGAAGCACTTGTAAACGAGCAACGCGAAAAACTCGCAAAATATAATGAAAAGTTAAGTATGTTAGAAGAAAGTATTGCAAAAATAAGTGACAAGTAAAACAAAAAAGGAACTCTCAAGTCGAGAGTTCCTTTTTTTACTGGTTTTTATTTATTCCTTAATCATCAATGACTTAACAATTGCTGTCATTTCTTCTTCGCCGTAGATTACAGGAACAGGGTAGAGTGGGTTACCTTCTTTAAGGGCACGTTCTACGATAATCGGAATATCTTCTTCTTTAATCTGTGCGAAGCCCTTTGGAATGTTCATTCTTTCGTTCATAGCGTAGATTTCTGCGATAAATGCTTTTGCTTTTGCTTCTTCGCTATCGCCTGCAATACCAACAATATCAGCAAGTTTTGCGAGTGGTGCATAAACTGCACTGCCATAAGATTCGAGCATTACAGGAAGAATTACTGCATTTGCAAGGCCGTGAGGAATACCGTACTGACCGCCAAGGTTGTGAGCAACTGCGTGAACGTAACCAACATAAGCACGTGTAAATGCCATACCTGCATAGTAAGAAGCGAGAAGCATATTGTTTCTTGCTTCAATGTTTTTGCCGTCTGTGTATGCAGTTTCAAGGTTCTGGAAAATCATTTTTGTTGCCTTTTCTGCATAAGCAGTTGTTGACTTAACATTTGATTTACCGATGTATGCCTCAACCGCGTGGGTAAGAGCATCCATACCTGTTGTTGATGTGATATGTGGTGGAAGACCGACTGTAAGTTCAGGGTCAAATACTGCATATCTTGGACGAAGGAATGGGTCATTACAAGCATTCTTTTCGTGTGTTTTTGAGTTAGAAACAACTGCTGCAAGTGTGCATTCTGAACCTGTACCTGCTGTTGTTGGAACTGCAAAGAATGGTGGAAGTGGGCGAAGAATTTTCATAAGTCCACGCATTTTTTCAACAGGCTGATTTGGTTTAACAACTCTTGCTGCTGCAATCTTTGCACAGTCCATTGGTGAGCCACCGCCGAATGCGATAATACCCTGACAACCATTCTGAATATACATATCTTTTGCTTCTTCAATGTTTTCGATTGTTGGGTTTGGCTGAGTGCCGTCATAAACTACGTACTCAACGCCTGCTTTGTCCATTTCTTCATAAAGGCTATTGAGAAGTCCAAGACTTGTAAGACCTTTATCAGTTACGATAAGTACTTTTTTAAGTCCCTTTTCTTTGATAAGGTTAGGAAGTTTACGGATGCTTCCGGGTCCTGTGAGCATAAATGGCTCGCCCCAAGGTAAAAAGCATTCCATAACCATCATAACTTTTTGGAAAACTCGGCAATATGCCTTATAAAATTGTGTCATAAAATCGTCCCTTTCATTGTGATTTTATTAGTTTTTATTAATACTATCAAAAATTTTGATAGCTTGTTTACTGTCATAATCAATTTGTGCTTTTAACTCGTCTTTAGAGTTGAATTTCTTTTCTGCACGCAAGAAATCAAGAAGTTCAACCTTGATTTTTCTGTAATAAAGATTACCGTCAAATCCTAAAATACAAGTTTCGCTGAGCACCTTGTCACCGCCAATTGTTGGGTGACAACCAAAATTTGTAACTGACGGGTAAATTTTGCCGTCAACTGTTGACTGTGAAGCATAAACACCGTGCTTTAAGTTTATAAAGCCCGTTGGGAAATGCTGATTGATTGTAGGAAACCCAAAAATCTTTTTGCCGATTTTGTTGCCCTCAACCACAAGAAAATCGTAAGAAAAATTACGACCAAGCATTTCGTTGGCAGTTTTAATATCACCATCTGCCAATGCTTTGCGAATTCTTGTAGCACTAATCATTTCACCATTATATTCAATGCTTTTAGCCATTTTGTAAATTATACCATACTTTTCGCATAATTCACAAAGAATTTTACTATTACCGCCACCGTCTTTACCAAAAAGAAAATTTTCGCCACAGATTACGGCACCAACATTGTGCTTTTTAATGAGAATATCACGCAAAAATTCTTCGGGAGAAAGATTGCGAATTTCCTCAAAACTTAAGTGAACAGGCAAAACGCCTAATTCTTTTGCTTTTTCTTCTTTATCTTCACTTGTTATGAGAAGTGGTGGTGCAATACCTTTAAGTACTGCTTGCGGATGAATGTCAAACATAAGCATTGCAGGGGTGAACCCGTCGTCCGCAAATGCTTTTGCTTCATTCAACACATTTAAGTGACCTCTGTGCAAACCGTCAAAGGTGCCCAGAGCCAATGCAAGCTTATTCATTCGTCTATCAGCACCCTCCTAACACTTAAGTCGCTTTTATCTTCCTTGATTTCCCCAAGTCCTAACAACTTTCTTTCAGGGGAATACACACGGTAAAGCCCAACTGGGAACTCGCCGTGCAGTCTTTCATAATCTAACGCACCGCCGTTATGAAAACGATTTGCTTGCGGTTTGGTAACTGTAATTTCAGGGTAACTCATAAGTGCAGTTTCAACTGATGTAATTACACTATCAGCATCATTTTCGCTTACGAGTTTTTCTAATTCTTCAAGTGTTACGGCATTTTCAATGCTGAACCCGTTAGCAGAAGTGCGACGAAGTTCCGTCATAACTGCACCGCAACCTAAACTTCTGCCAATATCATCACAAAGTGAACGAATATATGTACCTGCTGAACAAGTGACATCCATTGAAAACTCTACACCGTCAAAATCATAGATTTCTAACTTCTCGATAGTGATTTTTCTCTGTTCACGCTCGATTTCAATACCTTTACGTGCCAAATCATAAAGCCGTTCGCCGTCTTTTTTCAATGCAGAATACATAGGTGGAGTCTGCAAAATCTCACCTTTGAAATTTTCAGCAACACTTAATAATTGCTCAAGTGTGACGTTTACGGAACTTTTACTTAAAACCTCGCCTGTAATATCAAGGGTATCAGTTGTGATACCTAATTTTACTCTTGCAGTGTATGATTTTTTGTGTTCAGGCAGAAGTTCAATAAAACGGGTGCAGTGTTCAAGCATAATAACAAGTACACCGGTAGCCATAGGGTCCAACGTGCCTGTATGCCCAGCTTTTTTGACACCAAGAATTCTTGAGGCTCTTTTAACAGCCATAAAAGATGTCATATTGCGGGGTTTGTCAAGACAAATTATGCCTGTCATTAAAATTCCGCCTTTATAATATTGAGTAATGTTGCTTTAACTTCATCGAGTGGGCACTCGAATTCACAGCCTGCCGCCGCACTATGACCGCCACCACCAAGTTTACCGCAGATTTTTGCTGCGTCGTAAGGCTCAACTGTACGCATTGAAACCTTGTAACTGCCGTTGTGACGTTCGCGGATTGTAATGCCGATTTTTACGCCCTCAATTTTACGTGGGAGTGCCGCAATACCGTCACATTCGGTTGAACTTGAGCCACTTTCTTCAAACATTTTGCGTGTAATTGTCATAATTGCACATTTACCGTCAAAATAACTTTCAATTGAAGAAACTGCCATTTGTTCAAGTCGCAAATATGATAAAGATTTTGTTTCAAACATAAGACGGTTGATGTTTACATAATCAGCACCTTTTTCCATAACATCTGCCGCAATTCTGTGAACGGTAGGTGTTGTGTTTGAAAACATAAAACAGCCTGTGTCAGTTGCAAGGCCTGTGTAAACACAACTTGCAATTTCTGGTGTCATAGCAACACCTAATTCACAAATAACTTCATAAATTACAACTGCCGCAGCAGCTTTGTCTTCTAAAAGAAGATTTTCTGCATATTCGCGGTTTGACATATGGTGGTCAATGCACAACCATACATTGTCGCCATACAGACTTTCAAAACTTTCGCCTAAAAGTTTTTTGTCGGCAACGTCAACTGCAATTACTTTGTCAAATGTAAACTCTGTGTTATCAATACCTTCCCACAAATAAGAATATTTGTGATGCATTGGGTCAACACATTTTACAAATGCTTTTTTACCCATTAAATCTAACGCACGCTTTAAGGCAAAAGCACTGCCTAAAGTGTCGCCGTCAGGGTTGCGATGTGAAAGAATAAGATAATTGTCATATTCTTTTAAGAGTGATGCACACTCTCTAACATCTATCTTCCTCATAAATTAATCCTCAATATGGTCAGTATTTGTTGTACTTTCAATTTTCTTGAATATTTCCATACCGTGTTCAATTGAATCATCGGCAATAAATTTAAGTTCAGGAGTTTTGCGAAGATGAAGTTTATTGCCAACCTCACGTCTTATAAGACCTGTAGCTGATGTAAGTCCTTTAACAGCCTCTTTCGCATCGTCAATACCACTCATTGAGCTTACATAAACTTTTGCAAAAGATAAATCTGAACTTACATCAACACGAACAACTGTAAGGATTTTATCCTTAACTCTTGGGTCTTTAAGCTCGCGGATTACGGCAACAATTTCACGCTTAATATCTTCTGAAACTCTGCCTACTCTGTAACCTGCCATTAGTCTCTGTATTCCTCCATAATAAAGGCTTCAAAAATGTCGCCTTCCTTAACGTCATTAAACTTTGTAAGACCAATACCGCACTCGTAACCTGAAGCCACTTCCTTAACGTCATCTTTGAAACGTTTAAGTGATGAAATAGCATCTTCAGCAATAACAATACCGTCGCGAACAACGCGGATTTGTGCGTTTCTTGTTACTTTACCGTTCTGAACATAAGAACCTGCAACCATACCAACAGAAGAAAGTTTGAATACGTTACGAACTTCAATTCGGCCAAGCAATACTTCACGGAATTTCGGTGCAAGCATACCTTTCATAGCGTCTTCAATTTCTTCAATACAATCGTAGATAATACGGTACATTCTCATATCAACGCCGTCACGCTCTGCAATTTCAGCAGCCACTGGGTCAGGACGCACATTGAAACCAACGATAATAGCATTTGATGCGTTTGCAAGCATAATATCAGACTCGCTTACTGCACCAACACCACCGTGAATAACTTTAACCTGCACTTCTTCGTTAGAGAGTTTTTCAAGGTTCTGCTTAACTGCTTCAACTGAGCCCTGAACGTCAGCTTTAACGATAATATTAAGAGTTTTAATTTTACCTGCATTAATTGATGAGAACAAGTTGTCAAGAGTAACTTTCTGATACTGATTGAACTGTTCTTCTTTCTTTTCCTGCTTTCTCTTTTCAACGAGTTCACGAGCAAGTCTTTCGTCAGAAACTGCGTTGAATACGTCACCTGACTGTGGAACTTCGTCAAGACCCATAATCTCAACAGGAACCGACGGACCCGCTTCTTTAAGTGAACGGTGTTTGTCGTCAACCATAACACGAACACGACCTACTGCAGTACCTGCAACAACAATGTCACCTGAATGAAGTGTACCATTCTGAACAAGAAGTGTAGCAACTGGGCCCTTACCCTTATCAAGACGAGCTTCAATAACAATACCTTTAGCCGCTCTGTTAGGGTTAGCTTTGAGCTCACGCATTTCTGCTGTGAGAAGTACGTTTTCAAGAAGTTTGTCAATGTTCATATGTGTTTTTGCAGAAACAGGAACACAGATAATGTCACCGCCCCATTCTTCAGGAACAAGACCATGTTCTGTGAGCTGTTGCATAATTTTATCAACTGTTGTACCTGGTTTATCCATTTTGTTGATTGCAACAATAATATCAACTTCAGCAGCTTTTGCGTGGTTAATAGCTTCAATAGTCTGTGGCATAATACCGTCGTCAGCCGCAACAACAAGAATTGCAACGTCAGTAGCCTGAGCACCACGAGCACGCATTGAAGTAAATGCCGCGTGACCGGGAGTGTCAAGGAATGTAATGTACTGACCGTTAAGGTTTACTCTGTAAGCACCGATATGCTGAGTAATACCGCCTGCCTCAGTTGCAGTAACATTTGTGTTTTTGATTGCGTCAAGAAGCGATGTTTTACCGTGGTCAACGTGTCCCATAACAACAACAACCGGGTCACGTGGAAGAAGATTTTCTTCATCGTCTTCTGAGTCATCAATAATTCTTTCTTCAATAGTAACAACAACTTCGCGGTTCACCTTTGCACCAAGTTCTGTCGCAACAATTTCAGCTGTATCGTAGTCAATAACTTCATTAACTGTTGCCATCATACCAAGTGAGAAGAGTTTTTTAATAACTTCAGCAGCTGTCATTTTAAGACGAGATGCAAGTTCGCCGACTGTGATTTCGTCACCAACTGTGATTACAGGTGGCTTCTTTGCACGTTCAGCCGCAATTCTCTTAAGACGTTCGGCTTCTGTTTCTTTCTTACCACTTCTCATACCTTGCTTGCGGTATTGCTGGCTCTTTTGTTTAAGCTTCTGCTTTTTAACCATGTTGTCGCTCTGGTGTGCGTTAGCAGGAGCAATATTTTCATATCTTTCATTGTATTTTTCAGCATCGAAAGAGTTTGCTCTTGTATCAATATGACGCATTTCGCCTTTTGTACGAGCCTGCATAGGTTTGTTCTGGTCTTTCTCTTTCTTTTTAGGCTGTTCTTGTTTCTGCTGTGGAGCAGGAGTATTCTGCTTTTTGTTATCAGCAGGTTTCTCTGCTTTCTTTGTGTCCTTTTTAGGTTCGGCTTTTGGCTTTTCTTGCGGAACAGCCGCAAAGTATTCGTCAAAACTCTTTACTGAGTTTTCTTTTGTAATTAAATCAAAAAGAAAATCAAGTTCTTTTTCGTCAAGGGCAGTCTGTGATTTCTTTTCGCCCTCGAAATGTTTTGAAAGATTTTCTATAATATACTTGCTTTGAATATTAAAATCTTTTGCAAGTTCGTGAATTTTATATTTTTTCACCATATTCATAACCTCCCGTTATAATACTGTATAACTTGTTTGCAAAGCCTTCTTCGTCAATTGAAATAACGCCTGCTTTTTTACCGATTGCAAATCCTAATTCACTCATAGTGAATGGTGCATCAACATGTTTTATATTTCTGTTTTTAAAACTGCATTCATCTGCAATTTCTTTTTTCAAGCGTTCCGACGCGTCCTGACAGGTGAGTGCCAAATGTGATTTGCCTTGTTTGATTGAGGTGATTACCGCATCGTGACCAATGGCTATCTTGTTAGCTTTACGGCAAAGACCAAGAAGACCGTTAATATTATTATTCATCATCTTTACCGATTTGTGCCTCCATTTGTTCATATATTTCATCAGGAATTGTCATTTCAAATGTTCTGTCAATCCTTTTGGACTTTCTGGCTTTTTTAAGACATTCAGCGTTGTTGCAGATGTAAGCACCTCTGCCTGATGCCTTGCCTGTAAGGTCAAGTAATATTTGGCTGTCCGGAGTTTTAACAACTCGCACAAGTTCTTTTTTAGGCTTTTGTTCACCGCAACCTGTGCATTTTCGCATTGGTATCTTTTTCTGTTTCACGCTTTATGTCTCCTTTCAAAATTAGTGTTTATGAAAATCAACCCTCATAAAAACCGCTTTCAGGTTTAATGTCGATTTTCCAGCCTGTAAGCTTTGCTGCAAGTTTTGCGTTTAAGCCCTTGTTACCGATTGCAAGAGATAACTGGTGGTCGGGAACAGTAGCCTGACAAGATTTTGCATTTGCATCAATAATTTCAACGCTAAGTACATTCGCGGGAGCAAGAGCAGCTGCTACAAATTCTGCAGGGTCTTCACTGTATTTAACAATGTCAATCTTTTCACCGCCAAGTACTTCAACAATGTTGTTTACACGAGCACCACGCTGACCGATGCAAGCACCGATTGGGTCAATGTTTTCGTCAGAACTGCTTACAGCCATCTTTGTTCTGATGCCTGCTTCACGTGAAATGGAATGGATTGTAACAACACCATCGTAGATTTCAGGAACTTCCTGTTCGAAAAGACGTTTTACAAGACCTTTGTGAGTTCTTGAAATCATAACTCTTGGTCCGCGTTCTGTATCTTTAACTTCGCTGATATAAACCTTGATAAGTTCGCCCTCTGTGAATGTTTCGTCAGGAACTTGTTCGCCTTTTGGAAGAACTGCTGTGCCTTTGCCGATTTCAAGAGTAACATTACCGTTGATTGGGTCAATACGGCTTACCTTTGCAGTAACAAGGTCTTGAGTCTTTGACTGGAAGTCACGGATTACCTGACCGCGTTCTGCATCTTTAATGCCCTGACGGATAACGTGCTTTGCTGTCTGTGCTGCAATTCTGCCGAATTTCATTGTGTCAAGGTCAATTTCAAGAGTTTCGCCAACCTTTGCATCTGCACGGTATTCTTTTGCGTCTTCAACAAGAATGTCTGTATCCCAATCTTCAAGTTCTTCAACAATGTTAAGGTGAACGTAAACTCTCATTGTCTGTGCTTCAGGGTCAATGTCGCAAGCAACTACATCTTTATTATTGTAGTCTTTTCTAACTGCTTTAATAATTGCTTCGCTGATTTTGTCATAAAGATATTCAGCCTGAATACCTTTTTCTTTTTCCATTAAAGCAACTGCTTCAAAAAATTCTTTGTTCATTTTCTATAAAACCTCCTAAGAAATAATCCTTAATCAATATCGCCGATTCCACCGAAATCGTCTGCTTTAATCCAAGATGCTTCTTTTTTTAATATATTCATTTCAGTTTCTTCATCAATAGCGATTGTAACGCTGTCGTTGTCGTAGTCAATAAGAATACCTTTGTATTCTCTCTTGCCCTCAAAAGCTTTGATAAGTCTGACTTGAATTTTTTCGCCTAAATAACATTCAAAGTGAAAATCCCTGCAAAGCTCACGCTCAATACCAGGGGACTGTACCTGAAGATTATAAGCTTGCTCAATAGGGTCAGCTTCATCTAAAGGTCCGTCAATAGCGTGGTGCATATCGACACAATCGTCAATACTTACACCGTCTTCTTTGTCAATAGTAATACGAAGGTACCAGCGAGCACCTTCTTTAACGAATTTAACATCCCAAAGAATAAGACCTAATTCGTCTGCGATTGGCTTGGCAATGTCCCAAACCACTGAGGCAGTGTTCTTTTTCATAAAAACCTCCAAATATTAAATTGTCTGAAAAATGTCCTAATAAACTCAAGAGAGCGGGTCGCCCCACTCTCTGTCAATACGGATATTCTTACCATAATGAATAATACCATATTGTTTTTCAAAAATCAATACTTTTTGCCAAAAATATATACAATAATATATAATAATTACGAATTACGAATTCCGCATTACGAATTAAAGGTCGTCTGCGTCTTGAACGGGAATGTCAAAACCATCCGGATTTCCCGTGTAACTTCCGTTAGTATCGAACTGACCGTTTTCGTCTTGGCCATTCCAAATTTCAGAGATTTCTTCACTTAATTTATCAATTTTCTTTCTTGTTTTTTGAATTTTTTCTTGTTTGTTTCTCTTAAAAAGCATAATTTTGCACCTCCTGTAGTTATTTTTCCGTGTTAGTTTCATAAAATTAGTGAGAAAATATGCAAACATATTCTATTTTTGTTTAATTTTTTTCAAACGCAAATTTTTGCAAGAAAATGGTTGACTTTTTCGTGCAAGTTGGTTATAATGAACAAGAATAGAGGTGTAATACCCGAATTTTCACGCGAAAGGATAATGATTATTATGAAAAAGACTATTTCTATAGTTGTTGCATTGGCTATGGTTTTTGTTATGAGTTTCTCAGCTTTTGCAACTACAGATGAAACAACAAAACCTACTGACCCAACAGAACTCGGCGTATATTATGCAGAACTTCTTAATGCAGAAGATGCTGACCCTGCTGCTGTTGCTGCAGAAGTTGTTGCCGATTTCCAGGCAGGTTTAATTACAGTTGAAACTCTTCCTGAAGTTTTAACAGCACTTATTGATAATTCAAATGATGCTGATGCTCTTGCAGCTGCTCTTGTTCAGATTGAAGCAGGCCTTGAGAGCATGGGTATTGAAATTCCTGACCTTTCAGGCGGTGACGATGAATCATCAACTACTCCTGATGGAGAAGGTGAAACTCTTCCCGGAGACGAAGATGATAGTGGCGACAGCGACTTCCTTAACACAATCCTCGGTATTCTCGGAACTATTGGTGATATGATTTTCGGCGGTGGCGATGACACACCAACAGACGACCCAACAGATGACCCAACAGACGACCCTTGGGGTGACGGTGACGACACAACAGGTGGCGACGATGACGATTTAGTTTCTGACACAGGTGACACAACTGTTATTTCAGTTGCAGCAGTAGCACTTGTAGCTGGTGCAGCACTTGTTCTCACAAGAAAAAAGAGCGAAGACGCTGAATAAGTCTTTTACATAATTTCATAATTGATATTTAGGCGGAAATCTTTATGGTTTCCGTCTTTTTTATTTTTTATATCAGTTTAACAAATTAGAGTTTGTCGAACTCAATTCGTAATGCGTAATTCGTAATGCGTAATTAAGCATCTGCGACGCAATCTATAATCGCAACGCAGTTCCTTCGTTTTCCGTTTTCCACTTTCCATTTTACACTTATCCCTACAAACTCTAATTTATAAACCTCTTGACAACATAAAAAATTACTGCTACAATAATAATTGCAAGGCGAACAAATGTTCGAAAGAAAACCCCGTTAATAATTTTAACGGTGGTTTTTATTTTTCTTGAAAGGGGAGTTTTATTTGCTACAGGACATAAAAATACGGGAAATGTCAACGGATGAATATTTTTATCTTACTGAAAATCTTGAACTTGTTGACGAAAACTCTATTCGTAACGGAGTTGGTTATCTTGTATATAACAAGAAAAAACGATTGCTTGATGTTGTTCAAAAGGTTATGCAAAATGAATTAACCGATGAAGAAAGACGTTTGGCAATTGATTATTGGAGTGGCGATTTTTCATTAGGGGAGATTTCGTCACGAAATAACATTACACGCTCCAGTATTTACAGGCATATTGACGTGATTAAAAATAAGTTGGAAACATCACTTAAATATGTCTTGATTTATGATGCTGATGCCTTGCCAAAATCAACAAATGAACTAATATCTTTTATTAAGGAGAAACAGTTTGAACAAAAAAACAATGTCAATTGAAAATTTAGGACGAGAATACGAGAAACACGCTGAATTACAACAGTATTTTATTGATAACTGCAAGGCACAAATTAACAAGGCGAAACAGTTGGGGGATATGGATGCGGTTAAAAATCTTCAATCTGATTTGCGTAAATTCTATGAAATCAAAAAAGAACTTGAAGAAACTGCTTCTCATTTGAAAAAATATTACAAAGGAGAAACTTAATGGAAACAAAAATAATTTCTATTGATATATCGCCCGAAGTTTTAAACGAAGTGCATACAGAAAATGCAGGAGTAATGTGGGAACATAATGCAACGCAACTTGTTTTCTATATCGACAATGCATATATAGGTGATTATAAGTATTACCTTGAATATCGTTCACTTATCGGCACAAAGGTGCGAACCGAATATCTTGAATTTAACACAGAAACAAATACTGTTACGTACAATATACCGATAACAATGAGTTCGCTAAAAGGTGTTGAGTGTTATTTTAATATTGTTTCAATTGATGACGACGGCAATACTGTTCAGGTAATCAAACCTCACAGATTTTGCTTGCAGTTTGATTATTCGCCTGATACCGATAACTCACTTGCAAAGGTGAATGACTTTTCAGTAAATGCTTTACTTGAGGCAATCCGTCTTGGTACATTCAAAGGCGATAAGGGCGATAAAGGCGAAACCGGAGAAAAAGGCGATAAAGGTGACAAGGGTGACACAGGCGAAGTTTCGCTGGAATATGCACACAAAAATTTTGCCGATGCAATCAAAAAAACAGTAAATAGCAATCCAATTGTGGTTGAAGATGTTTCGTCTATTGAACATTCGCTTGACATTAAAACAACTGCAAATGAAACTGTGTATGTAAGAGGTAAAAATTTAATTCCATTTGATAATAAAGCATATTTTAATGGTAAACACGTATCCGGACAGACTTATGAAATAAATGGAGTTTCGTTTACCGTCAACGATGACGGTTCTGTATATGCAGTCGGAACTGCAACAAGTGCCGCAATTTTTTATTTGCACTATACCGCAAATTATGCTATAGGCACTCATAAAGTTACTTTAAGTGGCAGTCCCGAAGGTGCGTCGAATACAACTTACTTTTTGAGATTAAAAAATGGTACTTCTGCAAGTGCAAATTATCAGGATTATGGTAATGGTAAAACCATTGAAAATGCAAATATTACGGGAAGTGTTATATCGATTATCGTTATGAGTGGTCAAACGGTAGATGCAACATTTTACCCAATGCTTGAATTCGGTGAAACAGCAAGTGAATTTGTTTCGCCAACAGTAACTCAATCTGCACTTGCAGATGAAAACGGAAACGTAAGTGACCTTAAATCTTTACCGTTAAATATGAGCATTTTTACAAATACTGATGCAGAGATAAGGTGTACCTATAATCAAAGTACAGCTAAGGCTATTGAAGAAATACGAACAGAACTTGTGAAATTGAATTCGTATATTGGGAATTTTGTTGTTGAATAAAAAGGAGTTGATATTATGTCAGTTTATAAAGGAATAGATGTTTCAAAGTGGCAGGGCGAAATCAATTGGAGTCGCGTGAAAAATGCAGGTGTTCAGTTTGCTATGATTCGCTCAAGTTTTGGCTGGGGTAAAGGACAAAAAGATAAATTCTTTGAAACAAATTATGCGGGTGCGAAAAAAGTGGGTATTCCCGTTGGTGCGTACCATTATTCTTATGCTACAACTGTTGAAGATGCAGTTAAAGAGGCTGAACTTTGCTACTCAATCATTAAGGGCAAGAAGTTTGAATATCCTATTGCTTACGATATGGAAGAAAATCGAGTTTCTGCGTTAGGCAAAGAAAAGGTTTCAAAACTTGCGAAAGCATTCTGTGAGAAAATGGAAAGTTACGGTTATTATGTGTGTATTTATGCGAACAAGCATTGGCTTGACAACTATTTTACAGACGAAATTTTTGAAAAGTATGATATCTGGCTTGCTCAATGGAGTGAAAAACCAACTTTTGAACGTACTTACGGTATGTGGCAGAAGACTTCAAAGGGCAGAGTTGACGGAATTGAAACAAATGTTGATTTGGACGAATCCTACAAAAATTATCCGTCAATTATGAAGTACAACGGACTTAACGGCTTTGGTGCTGAAATAGAGGCTAAACCGCCAAAACGCGGATTTGCGGCAGGACAAAAAGTAGTGCTAAAAAACGCAAAACTCTATTCATCTGCGACAAGCAATATTGTGGCAAATCATTTAAGCGGAACTTATTATATTTACGACGGAATTTACTTTGAAGGCAGATACAGAGTCACAAATTCGCTTTCAAATGTAGAACGTAAGCCAATCGGCAAATACGTAACAGGCTTTGTCGACCGCGACGATATGAGGTGAAAAAATGTCTGAAAATGAAGTTTCAAATCACAGACTTGACACACTTGAAGCGGATGTAAAAATCCTTTACAAGAAAATCAATGATGTAACGCTTGCACAAGTTCAAAGTGTAACAAAACTCGACAGTATGCTTTTAACTTTAGGGGAGTTAAAAGAAAGCATAGAAGCATTGAAAAAGCGTCCCGGTTGGTTATGGGATAAAGTCGTCATCGCACTTATTAGTGCAGGTTGCGGTTTGTTCGTAAGCAGTCTTTTTTAAGGAGGAAAAATGATAGAATATATTGTAGAAAATGCACTTGTGCTTATACCCGTGCTTAATGTTATAGGAATGATAGTTAAAAACACTGAAAAAATTCCGAATAAATACATACCATTAATACTCTTGTTTTTCGGAGTAGTGGGAACAATTGCTATATTAGGGCTAAATCCTCATAGTGTTGTGCAAGGTGTTCTTGTAACGGGTGTTGCCGTTTATGGAAATCAGGTTGTAAAACAATTGAAAACAAATGAATAGTAAATGCTTGCCGTTCTGTTTGTTCAGAACGGCATTTTGTATAAACTTTGAAAATGCAAGAAAAAATAGTGGAAACTTCATTTTTCTTGTAAAAAACACCAAAAACAGAGCATTTTTGCAAGAACAATAATGTGAATATTTCGTAATTTTTTAAAATTTACTTGTTAAACTGTTGACAATGTATTTTTTCAGTATATAATTATATAATACGAAATTATATGTGAAAGGAATAGTATTGTGGAACGTTATTTAGTATTATTCACGTTTTTAGGCTCAGTTATTGCACTTTTATTTGCGTTGTTTACTGCAAAGAAGGTGCTTAAATTTTCTGAGGGAACAGAAAGAATGAAGCATATTTCTCAGTCAATCCGTCAGGGTGCAAATGCTTATCTTAAAAGACAGTATTCAATTGTAGCAGTTTTCTTTGGCGGAATGTTTGTAGTTCTTTGTATTATGGCTGCAGCAGGATTTCTCACGTGGTTTGTGCCGTTTGCTTTTGTTACAGGCGGTCTTTTCTCGGGCCTTTCAGGCTTTGTAGGAATGAAAATTGCAACACTTTCAAACGCAAGAACTGCTAATGCTTGTCGCGAAGGTCTTAACAAAGGTCTTCGAGTTGCTTTCTCAGCAGGTTCTGTTATGGGCTTTACCGTTGTCGGTCTTGGACTTTTAGACATTTCAGTATGGTTCTTCCTTTTAAAGTTTGTATTCCACCTTCCTGCGACTGAAATCACAAGTGCAATGCTTACATTTGGTATGGGTGCTTCTTCAATGGCACTTTTTGCCCGTGTTGGCGGTGGTATTTTCACAAAAGCGGCTGACGTTGGTGCTGACCTTGTTGGTAAGGTTGAGGCAGGTATTCCTGAAGATGACCCGCGTAACCCTGCGGTTATTGCTGATAACGTAGGCGATAATGTTGGTGACGTTGCAGGTATGGGTGCTGACCTTTATGAATCATACGTAAGTTCAGTTATTTCTGCATCTGCTCTCGGTGTTTCTGCATTCGGGGGTGATGTTAAAGCAATGGCAGTTCCAATGCTTTTGGCTGCAGTTGGTATTATTATGTCAATTCTCGGTACATTCTTTGTACGTACAGGTGAAAATATTTCACAGAAACTTCTTCTTAAAGCTCTCAGTCGAGGTACAAATTTAAGTGCCGTAGGTATTGCAGTTGTTTCTTTGCCAATCGTACTTTTAGTTTTGGGTAAAGAAAATTGGGGGCTCTATGTTGCTATTCTTTCAGGACTTTTAGCTGGTGTGCTTATAGGTAAATCTACTGAATATTACACATCTGACAGTTATAATCCTACAAAGAAACTTGCTGCAACTAGTGAAACAGGCTCGGCAACGATTATTATTGGTGGTCTTGGTTTGGGTATGAAATCAACAGCTCTTCCTATTATTATTGTAGGTATCAGCGTGCTTATTTCTTATTTCATTTCAGGTGGTAGCGAAAGTGCATCAATGGGACTTTACGGTATTGCACTTTCAGCAGTTGGTATGCTTTCAACTCTCGGTATCACTCTTGCAACTGATGCTTATGGCCCTGTTGCTGATAATGCAGGCGGTATTGCTGAAATGTCAGGACTTGAACCTGAAGTGCGTGAAAGAACAGATGCTCTTGATGCTCTCGGTAACACAACAGCGGCAACAGGTAAAGGTTTTGCAATCGGTTCGGCGGCACTCACAGCCCTTGCTCTTATTGCGTCTTATGTTGATAAGATTAAGAGTATTGACCCTACTGCTGATTTAAGTTTTGATATTGTTAACCCAGTAGTACTTATTGGACTTTTTGTTGGTGGATGTTTGCCATTCGTATTTGCCGCACTTACAATGGATTCAGTAGGCAAAGCTGCACAAAGTGTTGTTAAAGAAGTACGTCGTCAGTTTAAAGAAATCGCTGGTCTTATGGACGGTAAAGCAGAACCTGATTATGCATCTTGCGTTGACCTTTGCACAAAAGCAAGTCTTCGTGAAATGGTGCTTCCTACAATCGTTGCTATTGCTGTTCCTGTTATTGTAGGTCTTGTGCTTGGCTATAAGGGCGTTGTCGGTATGCTTGCAGGTGCTACAGTTTCAGGTTTCTTAATGGCGATTTTTATGTCAAACTCAGGTGGTGCTTGGGATAACGCGAAGAAATACATTGAATCAGGTGTTCACGGCGGTAAGGGTAGTGAACAACATAAAGGTGCAGTTGTTGGTGACACAGTAGGTGACCCTTTCAAAGATACGTCAGGTCCTGCAATCAACATTCTTATCAAGCTTCTTTCAATGGTTTCAATTGTATTTGCAGCCCTTGTAGTTAATTTTAGTATTCTTTGATTTATTTATTTTGAAATACCGTCATTCTGAAAAGGATTGACGGTATTTTTTTATTGACTTTAACTGCTGTAAATTTTATAATATTTTACAGAAAGGTGAGATGTTTAATGGCAAACCTTATATGTGCAAAATGTAATCAGCCAATTGATGAAGAAAATGCGGTTGAGTGTCCTCATTGCTGGGAAATATATCATAAAGTATGTTGGGAAGAACTTTCTAACTGTATAACTTGCAAAAAGTTTAATCCCATTTATGAAATGGTACAGGCACAAAAAAACGCTGAAGTACAGGTTCAACAAGAAGAAAAGACGGAGCTTCAGGACAAAGAAAATACTGTTGATGAAGAAATAACGGAATTCAATGGTCAAGAAAATCCGTCGTCACCCGTTGCGAATATGGTGCTTTTCGTTTCTAATATTGCACTGGTTTTAGGTGTGATTTTTGGTGTTGTCTTTGCTGCTTATATGTTGATAATCGGCGGGGTTATAAGCGGAATAATCGGTGCGGTCATAGGTGCTGTTGTGGCTGCTGTGGGTTGGGTTATATCTGTGCTTATTAAAGGCTTTGCAGAACTTATAAACAACTCACAAAAGAATGCTTATTACTTGTCAAAGTTAGTGGAAAAACAAGAAGAAAAGGAAGAATAAAATGGGTAAATTAAGATTTTTAATTGCTTTAATCGTGGGCAAGGTGTTAATTTTCTTGCTCGATAAAATATTTAAGAGAGGTACAAATCTTCCGGGCGAAATTATGCTTAAAATCTGCCCCGATGCACTCTCACGTTTCGCTATGCCTGAAACTACCGTGAGCGTAACAGGTACAAACGGTAAAACGGGTACTTCAAACTTACTTACTCATATTATTCGTAATAGCGGTAAAACCGTCGTAAACAACTCAAAAGGTTCAAATATGGCACCTGGTCTTGTAACTGCTCTTGCTACGGAATGCACTTTAGGTGGTAAGGTAACTGCTGATGTTGCTGTTTTAGAGGTTGACGAGCGTTCATCACAGTTCATCTACACAAAATTTGTTCCCGATTATATTCTTTGCACAAACCTTTTCCGCGACTCAATTATGCGTAACGGTCACAGCGGATTTATTTTTGATAAAATTAATGATTATCTCAGCGAAAAGACTACACTTGTCCTCAATGCTAATGACGGTATTTCAGGGCTTTTGGGCGAAGAAAAGTGTAATCGCGTATTCTTCTCTGTAAACAAAACTGAAAGAAGTACAACAGAATGTGAAGATACAGTTTGCGACTTGATTGCTTGTCCTAAATGCAATCATAAACTTCAATACGAGTTTTATCATTACAATCATATCGGCGTACCAAAGTGTAATTCTTGCAGATTTGAGATGCCACAAAGCACATATTTCGCAAGCGATGTTGACTTTGAAAATGGTACTTTTGTATTCAACGGGGACAAAGGCGAAAGCCTTGTTTTACCATATCAAAAAGGCAATTTCTTCAATGTTTTCAATATTACAGGTGCTTGTGCAATCTGTCGTCTTATGGGAATTGACCTCCAAGTAATTGAAAACAGTATCGAAGATTTGTCATCAAAAACAGGGCGTTTTCAAGAGAACAAATTCGGCGGAGTTGAAGTGATTTCAATGCTTTCAAAAAACCAGAATCCTATTTCTTGCTCACAAAGTCTTAAATACCTTGACAGCACGGAAAACAACAAAGATGTTGTGCTTTTAATTACTGACAGTAACGACAAAGTTCATGGTCATGAAGATATTTCATGGCTTTATGATACTGATTTTGCACCACTCACAAGCGATAAAATCAAGAATATTTATATCGGTGGCTCTCGTTGCTATGATTTGGCTGAATGCCTTGAAATCAAAGGATTTGACACAGAAAAATTTGTTCTTTTCGAGAATTATGATGAGTTGGCAAATGCAGTCAGTAAAAATGCAAATGCGGACAGAAGTATTGTAATTTATTTTGAACTTTATGCTACAAGCGTAGTTGCAAAAATCAAAAACGCTTTAAAAGAAAAGGGGGACAAGTAATTATGAAAAAATTTGTAATTGAAGTGCTTTACCCCGAATACAACAACCTTTACGGCGACCGCGGAAATGCAGAGTATCTTAAAAAGAAATTAACTCTTGCTGGGTATGATGCCCAGATAGTTGAAACTTCACTTTTTGATGAGCCAAAATTTATAAGTGAGCAGGTTGATGTTTTGCTTATTGGACCTTGTCAGGAAAAACATCAACTAATTGAAATTGAAAGACTTAAAAATTACCGTGACGATTTAAAGAAACGCATTGGAAACGGCGGCGTAATTCTTGCAACAGGTAATGCTTTTGAGATTTTCGGTGATTACATCGAAGACGCAAAAGGCGAAAAACACGATTGTCTTAAACTCTTCCCATATTACGCAAAGCAGTTTTCAAGACTTCGCTATAACGATTGTAGTGTAGGGGAATTTGACGGTATGCAAATTGCGGGATTTAAAAATCTTTTAAGCCATTCTTACGGCGAAAACCCATGCCCATTCCTTACAATGAAAACGGGTGTGGGTATGAATAAAGAAACTAAAGTTGAGGGCGTCCACAAAAACAACCTTTTTGCAACATATCACACAGGGCCGCTTCTCCCACTTAACCCACTATTTACAGATTATTTAATTAGACTTGTAGATAGTGAATATGTAGGAGTAGAACTTAAATACGAAACAAAAGCACACGAAAGCCGAATTAAAGAATTATTAAAATAAATACTATATGGAAGGGCGGGGATTTCTCCGTCTTTTCTTTTGCAAATACAAAATATAACAAAAAAAGTTATAAAAAACACAAGATATTGTAATTTTTATATTGTAATATCTTGTGTTTTTTGTTATAATAAGGTATTAAAAATATTATGTGTAACTATGCCCGAACGGAGTAGGAAAATGGACAATAAATTTGATAAATTTAATGAAGAAAGACAAAAGGATTTAATAATCGGCAGAAATGCCGTAACTGAACTTATAAAGTCAGGTCGTGAAATTGACACGCTCTTTGTTTTAAGGGGTGAGAAAAACGGCTCTGTTGGTAAGATTATCGGTCAATGTCGTGAAAAAGGTGCAGTAATCAAGGAAGTTGACAAGAAAAAACTTGATTTTATGTGTGGTCACGCTAATCATCAGGGCGTTGTGGCAATCTGTGCCGCTCACGATTATGCAACTGTTGAAGAAATTTTAACAGTTGCTGAAGAAAGAGGCGAAGCACCATTCATTGTGGCTTGTGACGGTATTGAAGACCCGCATAATTTAGGTGCAATTATCCGTACTGCCGAGGCGGCGGGTGTTCATGGGATTATTATTCCAAAACGTAGAAGTGCGTCACTTAACTACACAGTAGGCAAAACAAGTGCAGGTGCTCTTGAATACATGAAAGTTGCACGTGTTTCAAATCTTGCATCAACTCTTGACGAACTTAAAGAAAAAGGTTTGTGGGTATATGGTGCTGATATGGACGGTGAAGATGCACGCTCAGTAAACCTTGACGGTGCGGCGGTGCTTGTAATCGGTTCAGAGGGTGACGGTATGAGCAGGATTGTCCGTGAAAAGTGTGATTTTATTGTTTCTCTTAAAATGAAAGGGCAAATCAACTCACTTAACGCATCAGTAGCCGGAGGCATTTTGATGTATGAGTTCGCTTATAGCAGAAAATAATTAAATTTAACTATAATAAACTATTCGGGGGAATTTTATTATGGCAGAAAGAATACCTGATTCATTGATTGATGAAATCCTTGCGTCAGCAAAAAATTATATTGGGGAAGAAACTGATGTCGAATATTCAGCGGAAAAAATCGACTCTCTTTTAGCAGAAATTTCAAGTGATGAAATAAAAGAACCTGTAGCAACTGAAAAAACAGTTGTTGTTCCTGCGTTCAGAAAAGAGAAAAAAGAGTTTTCACTTAATATTAATGAAATTACAACTGCTGAAGAAATTGACGAAGCATTAGAAACCTCGGGTGATGTGGATGTGCAGGTTTCTGACAGCGGTCAAATGGAATTTCTGTCTGACGGTGTTGAAATCGGCTTCGAAAATGAACCTGATGAAATCGAAGAAACAGAAGTTGAAGAAAAAGAAGAACTCAAATCTGTAAGCGGTCAGATTTCTATTGAAAAAACAAGAATGTTCAACGAAGTGGAAATTCGTGGGGCATATAATCCTAATATCTCACATAATTTAGGAAATAAGGTCACAAGAACCACTACAGGTGAAGCCCAACCGCTTTCAAGTTCTGCCATAGGTGAAGAAAAATATAGAAAGCACTTTATGAACAAGCCGGTGCAGAATCTTGAAAAAACTCAGGAGCACAGAGATTTGCTTGCATCTTTACCACAGAAAACTATTGAAACCCCCGGCGTTGTGGTGAAGAAAAACAAGCAGGTATCTACTAATACTGACGGAATTGAACCGTTGCCTACAATTGTTCCTGCGGAGTACGAATTAGAGCAGGAAAAAACAAGACTTGACTTACCTAAAGCCGAGTTCGAAGAAGTAATTTCTGATAATCAGATTATGCTTGACGGTTTTTCAGTTGATGATGAACCTGTAGTTATTCAGTCTGAAGAACAGGCTGAAGCAGAACTTCGTGAGGCGAGAAAAGATAAGGTGCAGCAGTTTATGTCAGATGGTGTGCTTTTCAAACAAGAAGTTGAAGAAGAATCTGCCCCCAAAAAACGCTTTGACCGTCAAAAACAGAATATTGCTCACGAATATTTCGGACCTAAAGAAAAAACTCGTGTAGAAGATGAGTTTGAAAAAGAAAAAAGAACGCTCACATTCAAAACCATCGCACTTTCTGTTATCTGCTTTGTAATGGCAGTTTTAGCCGCTGTTGCAGGTGCTGAAAACGGTAATTTTGAAATCTACGGCAATAATGAATATGTTTATGTTGCGGTGCAAATGCTCTTGCTTATTGTTGCGATAGGTATGAACTTCCGTAGCATTACAAATACAGTTAAAAATTTGAAGAATAAAGTTGTTGATATGGATACCGTAATTTCTGTATCAGCAATCGCAGGTTTTGTTCAATGTGTTGTAGGATTTGCATTTACTGATAACGTTGAGTCAACCGCTTGTCTTATGGCGGGTGCGTCGCTTGTTCCTATGATAATGAAAACTGCAGGCGAACTTATCCGTTGCAAAAATGATATTGAAAATTTCTACATAGTGTCAGATGAAGAACACGAATGTTTTAGTGTTCAGAATATTCCTGATGAAGATACGGCAAACGAAATTGCCCGCGGACTTATGCTTGGGGACCCTGACATTAAGTATTCTTCAAAAATAGATTTCCCTGCACGCTTTGTTGAACTCTCACGTTCAGCTGAAGTTACGGGACCACTCTTTAAAATTGCAGTTCCCGCAATTTGTCTTATAGCGGTGATTATTGGCCTTATTTATGGCATAGTTTCGAAGAATTTATTTGCAGGTATCAGTACATTTACGGGCATTATTCTTATGGGACTTCCTGTTGCAGCAAGCCTTTTGTCAGCGGTGAATATTAACGCGGCGAACAAAAAACTCAATGCAGAAGGTACAGTAATCAACGGTTACAGTGCAGTTGAAGATGCGGTAAATTCTAACGGTGTTATGATTGATGCTTGTGATGCTTTTGTAAGCGGTGGCTGTAATATTGAGGGTATGAAATTATACCACAAAATGCGTATTGATGAGGCAATCCTTTATACTGCATCTGTAATTATCGCGTCAGGTGGTGTTCTTGCAGATGTTTTTGAGGGTGTAATTATAGGCAAAAAAGAACTTCTTTTCCCTGTGGAATCTCTCTCATATGAAGAAAAACTTGGTTGTTCTTGTTGGATTCACAATCACAGAGTTCTTGTTGGTAACCGTGAACTTTTAGTTCATCATAATGTGGAAACGCCTGACAAAGAACTTGAAGAAAAATACAAATCAAATGGCAAAAACGTAATTTACCTTGCAATTGAGGGTAAAATTTCAGCAATGTTCGTTGTTGTTTATAAAGCGAACGAAGAAACAGCAAAATATATGCGTGAACTTGAAAAAGATGGTCTTACAATCTTCTTCAGAACATCTGACGCAAATATTACAGAGCAGTTCCTTGAACGTGAATTCGGTCTTCCCTCAAATGTAGTTAAGATTATCAATCCTGTTGCAGGCGAAATGTTTGCAAAAGTTAAGAATACCGAAAGAGAACGCGGTGACGCAAAGATTATTCACGACGGCAGAGTTAAAACTATGCTTTCTGCACTTCATAGTGCCTTTGCAATAAGTTCTTATGTAACTGTTTCAAGAACAGTTCAGTTAGTTGCATCATTCATTGGCGTTGTTATTGTAGCCTTGCTTGCATTCCTTTCGGGACTTGCACAAATAGGCGTATGGCAAATTATAATATATCAAGCAGTCTGGGCAGTAGTCCTTTCTGTTTTACCAAATTTAAGAAAAATATAAATGGAGATGAGTCAATTGGCAGAATTTTGGGAATCTGTAAAAGAAATTGCATTATGGGTGTGGAACTTTGACCAGGTACGCTTTTTTGTTGATGCCCTTATAAAGTTAGGATTTGCGGCATTGCTCAGCGGATTTATTGGTTATGAGCGTGAACATTCACACCGTCCTGCAGGCTTCAGAACACATATTCTCGTGTCAGTCGGCTCAGCTCTTGTAATGCTTACATCAGTCTATATCGCAAAAGAACAAGGACTTACAACTGACGTTACACGAATGAGTGCACAAGTTTTAAGTGGTATCGGTTTCCTTGGTGCAGGTACAATTCTTCGTGAGGGTTTTTCAGTTAAAGGTCTTACAACTGCCGCATCTCTCTGGGCAGTTTCTTGTATCGGTATTGCGGTGGGTTCAGGATTTTATGCAGGTGCATTCGTTGCAACTTTTGTAATCTATTTAACTCTTAACTCCCTTAAAAGATTTATTGTTCGTGGGTCTGCCGGCAAATTGCTCTTTATTGAAATTAAAGATGTTGGTGTGCAAATTCCACTTATTACAAAAACAATCAAGCAGTGCGGTGGCACAATTCATTCAATGGAAGTTGTTTATACTGAAACAAAAGATTTAAAATTCAAACGCCGTAAAGATACATCTGTTATTAAAGTGCTAGTATTCCCTAAAAATGACGACTCACTCTCTCTTATGATTACAACCATTCGCAGTATGGAAGACGTTGAGGATATTTATGTTGACTGATAAAATTGCTCTTTTAGAAAATGAACATATTGAAGATTTAGGCGAGGGTGTAGGTCTTGTTGTATCAAAACAACACACTTTCGGCACAGACGCTATGTTACTTGCCAACTTTGCAAATCCAAAACCTAATGATACGGCTTGCGATTTTGGTACGGGGTGTGGAATAATCCCGTTTTTATGGCTTCGCGACGGCAAATGCAAAAGTATTTCTGCTGTTGAAATTCAAGAGAATGCTTGCAATCAAGTTGAGCGTTCAATAGTACTTAATAATACAGAAAAAATCACAATCTATAACAGAGATTTGAAAGATGTTGACGACTTCAATGCAGGTAGTTTTGACGTTGTAACAATGAATCCGCCATATAAAATTGAAAACGGTGGAATTAAAAATGAAGACGAGTGTTCAACTATTGCCCGTCACGAAACATTCTGTAATATGGAAGATATTGCAAAAAGTGCGTCACGACTTTTGCGTTTTGGCGGTAAATTTTGTATCTGTCATCGCCCTGAAAGAGTGTTTGACGCTATGGTGGCCATGCGTAACAACGGTATTGAGCCGAAACGACTTCGTTTTGTATCTAAAAAAGGCGATACTCAGCCTTGGCTTGTGCTGATTGAGGGTAAACGCGGTGCTAAAAACGGGCTTAAGGTTGAAGCACCACTTGTAGCGTATAATGATGATGGTAATTTGAGCGGAGAAATGCTCAGTATTACCGAAAAATACAGAAAGGAGAATTAAAATGACAGGTAAACTTTATGTGGTAGGCACACCAATCGGTAACCTTTCAGATTTTTCTCCAAGAGCGAAAGAAACCCTTGCTACTGTCGATTTTATTGCGGCAGAAGATACTCGCGTAACACAAAAATTACTTAACTTTTTTGATATAAAGAAACCGCTTATCAGTTATTATGAGCATAACCGCCGCGAACGTGGCGAAATGATTATTTCACGTATCTTAAACGGCGAAACCTGTGCAATTGTAACTGATGCAGGAATGCCTTGCGTTTCTGACCCGGGACAAGATTTGGTTTATTTGTGTCACGAAAACAATATTCCCGTTGAGTCTGTTCCCGGACCTACCGCATTTGCAACGGCTCTTGCTATCAGCGGAATGGAAAGCGGTCGTTTTACTTTTGAGGGCTTTTTAAGTACAAATAAGCCAAGCCGTAAAGAACACCTTGAAGAACTTAAAAACGAAACCCGTACAATGATTTTCTATGAAGCACCTCATAAATTAAAGGCGACACTTAAAGATATGTATTCGTATTTCGGTGACCGCCAGATTGCAATTGTAAAAGAACTTACAAAAATTCACGAAACAGTTATGCGGACAAGCCTTAAGGGTGCAATTGATTATTTTGATGTTGAAAATCCACGCGGTGAGTATGTTTTAATTCTTGCAGGTGCTGAAAAGCAAAAAGAAAAACAGCCCGTTACACTCGAACAGGCTGTGTTACTTGCAAAAGAATTAGTAGATAAAGGTATCAGCGTAAATGAGGCATCAAAAACCGTTGCAGCTGATACGGGAATTAAGAAAAGTCTTATCTACAAAGAACTACTTTGACTCTTTTGTTGAGTATTTATACATTCTTGCAATTTCTTTGTCAATAATTCGTGTTGCCTCATTGATGATTGTATCCATAGATTTTGGCAACTGTTCACTTCTTTTTGGCTTATTATCACCCTCGAAAACAAGTGAGTTGATAATATGGTCAATCAGGTTTGTCGTAATGAACGGTGCTAATTCTTTTTTAGCATTTTCGTGATTAGGAATTGCACCTTGAAGCAGTGCTGACAGATAAACTTTATAAATTGTCAGAATATATATACTTCTGATTTTTGAAGAATGATTTCTGCCATAAACACCAAGTCTTTCTTGAATATAAACTGATGAACGGAAAACCGTACTCATTCTCACTTCGCTGTCTTGTGGAATTTCATCAGCAACGAATAATGCGTCGGACATCATTTTTGAGTCAGAAAGTCCTAAAAGATAGTCAGTACTCACATCGTAAAATGTTGAAGCACGGCAAAGAAAGTCCAGTCCACATTCGCGTATTCCTTTTTCATAGTGAGAAAGCAAAGCCTGTGAAACACCAAGATACTGGGCGGCTTCTTTCTGACTTAAATTTTTATCTTTTCTTAAACTTACTAAACGAGTAGAAATTGATGTACTCACAAAAGCACCCCTTATACTTAAAGTATAAGAATTATATACCAAATTCAACAATTTGTATATTGTGTGAATTTACAAAATTTCAGGAGATTAAATATGAAAACTTACCAAATTCACTTAATTCGTCACGCTGTGACTAAAGGTAACCTTGAGGGTAAATATATAGGCCATACTGATGAGCCTTTGTGTGATGAGGGAAAAGCACAACTTAAAGATATTATGAAAAACTACGGTGAATACCCCGAAGTTGATGCGGTATTTTCAAGTCCGTTAAAGCGTTGCCTTGAAACTGCAAAAGAAATTTATCCCGATAAAAACCCAATAATTTTAGACGATTTGCGTGAATATGATTTCGGTGAATTTGAGGGAAAAACTGCAGAAGAATTGCAAGACGACGAAGATTTTGCAGAGTGGCTTAGCGGTTCAAACCCAAATAAAGCCGCACCATTCGGCGATAGTCAGGTGCGTTTTAATTACAGAATTTGTGACTGCTTTGAAAAGATTGTTGAGGGTGTTATTAAAGCAGGAGTTAAAAATACAGCAGTTATTACTCACGGTGGTGTTATTATGTCACTTATGCAGACGTATGCGTTGCCCGAAGCACCTATGCACGAGTGGTTGACACCGTCTTGTTGTGGTTATACAATCCGTATTGACCCGTCAATTTGGTCAAGGGGAATGAAAGTTGAGGCAATCGCAGAATGTCCCGCACCACCAAAAGATTTTCAACACGAACTTTGGGATGTTTATGACCCTGATAATGACCCTTATGACGTTGCATATTGGGAAGATGATGAAAATTTCAAGGACGAGCAATAAAAATTTTCTAAATTAGCAATAAATAATACATTGAAATAGAAAAATTATAGTGATAAAATTATTTTGTAAAATAGGTAACTTGGAGGGAAATTTATGAAAATGTCATTCCGTTGGTATGGCGAAAGCGACCCGATTTCGTTGCAATACATTCGTCAAATTCCAAATATGAAAAGCATTGTTAGTGCGGTTTATGATGTAAAACCAGGTGAAGTTTGGCCGGAAGAGTCAATCGAGAAAATGGTAAAACAGTGCGAAGAAAATGGCCTTGTTTTTGATGTTGTTGAATCAATTCCTGTGCACGAAAACATTAAACTTGGAAGAGATAATGTTGACGAACTTTTAGAGGTTTATTGTGAAAACATCCGTCGTTGTGCAAAATATGGTGTTAAATGTGTAACATATAACTTTATGCCTGTTTTTGACTGGACTCGTACACAACTTGATAAAGAGGCAGAGGATGGCTCAACAAGTCTTGTTATGTATTGGGAACAGATGAAAGGCCTTGACCCACTTAAAGATGACATTCATCTTCCTGGTTGGGATTCAAGTTATAGTCAAGAAGAAGTTAGAGAATTGATTTCTGCTTACGGCGAGCTCGGTGAAGAGGGGCTTTGGAAAAATCTTGAAAAATTCCTTAAAAAAGTTATTCCTGTGGCAGAAGAATGTGGCGTTAAAATGGCAATTCATCCCGATGACCCGCCATATCCAATTTTTGGTATTCCAAGAATTATCACTTGCGAAGAAAACATTGATAGAATGTTGAAACTTGTTGATAGTGAGGCAAATAGTCTTTGCCTTTGCACCGGCTCATTAGGTTGTGCAAAATCAAATGATGTGGTAAAAATGATTAGAAAATATAGTGCAATGAACAGAATTGCATTTATGCATATCAGAAACATTTTAATTATGGAAGACGGAAGTTTTGAAGAAAGCGGACATCTTTCAGATTGTGGTAGTCTTGATATGTATGAGGTAGTCAAAGCACTTGTAGATACAGGCTTTGATGGCTATGTTCGTCCTGACCACGGCAGAATGATTTGGGGCGAAACAGGAAAACCAGGTTACGGTCTTTTTGACAGAGCACTTGGTGCTACATACATAAACGGATTGTTTGAAGCAGTTGAGAAAGGAAACAAATAATATGTTACATGAGAATTTAAAAGGCAGAGTAGCAGTAGTTACAGGCGGTGGCGGTGTCCTTTGCGGTGATTTCGCAAAAACTCTTGCAAAACAGGGCGTTAAAGTTGCAGTCCTTGACTTAAACGAAGCAGCAGCACAAAAAGTCGCTGACGAAATCAACGCTGACGGCGGTTTAGCAATCGCAGTTGGTTGTAACGTACTTGAAAAAGAGAGTATGGAAAATGCTCGTGCAATTATCAACGAAAAACTTGGCACTTGCGATATTCTTCTCAACGGTGCAGGCGGAAACAATCCAAAAGGCACAACTACAAAAGAAACTCTTGAAAAGATTGACTTAATTGAAAAGAATGACGATATTAAAACATTCTTTGACCTTGATGCAAACGGAATTTCATTCGTTTTCAATCTTAACTTCCTTGGAACTCTAATTCCAACTCAGGTTTTTGCACGCGATATGGCAGAAAAAGAAAATACTTGTATCGTTATGGTAACATCAATGAATGCTTACCGTCCACTTACAAAAATCCCTGCATATTCAGCAGCAAAAGCAGCAGTTAAGAATTTTACAGAATTTATGGCAGTTCATTTTGCAGACGTTGGTATCCGTGTAAATGCAATTGCACCCGGTTTCTTCTCAACTAACCAGAATAAAGCACTTCTCTGGAAT
The DNA here is from genome assembly GCA_045545735.1 of Candidatus Fimenecus sp. Taxonomy (GTDB): domain Bacteria; phylum Bacillota; class Clostridia; order Oscillospirales; family Acutalibacteraceae; genus Fimenecus. The sequence continues at coordinate 171,575 of JAZQBM010000008.1, forward strand.
GAAGATGGTACACCAACTGCAAGAACAAATAAGATTCTCAACGCAACACCAATGAAACGATTTGGTGAGGCAAACGAACTTTCAGGTGCATTGTTGTTCCTTTGCGATGAAGCATACTCAAGTTTCATAACCGGAACTAGTATTTGCGTAGATGGCGGATTTTCAGCTTACTCAGGCGTTTAATTTGGAGGTATAATTATGAACTTAAATCTCAGAAAAAAAGAAGATTGTATGTTTGATATGATTTCACTTGGTGAAATTATGCTTCGTCTTGACCCGGGCGAGGGCAGAATTAAAACTGCTCGTAATTTCCGTGCTTGGGAAGGTGGCGGCGAGTATAATGTTGCTCGTGGTCTTCGCCGTTGTTTTGGTATGAAAACTGCAGTTGTAACTGCATTTGCAGATAACGAAGTTGGTCGTCTTCTTGAAGATTTTATTCTTCAGGGTGGTGTCGATACATCACTTATTAAGTGGGTTAAATATGATGGTATCGGCAGAACCGTAAGAAATGGTCTTAACTTTACAGAACGCGGTTACGGTATTCGCGGTGCAGTTGGCGTTTCTGACCGTGGTAACACAGCAGTTGCACAGCTCAAAGCAGGCGATATTGATTGGGATTACATTTTCGGTACACTTGGTGTTCGTTGGCTTCATACAGGCGGTATTTTTGCAGCACTTTCAGAGTCAACTGCAGAAGTTGCAATCGAAGCAGTTAAAACTGCAAAGAAATACGGCACAATCGTGTCGTACGACCTTAACTATCGTCCATCACTCTGGAACGATATCGGCGGTAAAGCAAAGGCACAAGAAGTTAATAAAGAAATTGCAAAATATATCGACGTTATGATTGGTAACGAAGAAGATTTCACAGCTTGTCTTGGTTTTGAAATCGAGGGTAATGACGAAAATCTTAAAGAACTCAATATTGAGGGCTACTACAAGATGCTTGAAGAAGTTGTTAAGGTTTACCCTAACTTTAAAGTTATCGCAACAACACTTCGTACAGTTAAAACTGCAACAGTAAACGACTGGTCAGCAATCTGCTATGCAGACGGCAAAGTTCATAAGGGACTTGAACTCCCTGGTCTTGAAATCCTTGACCGTGTTGGCGGTGGCGACTCATTCGCATCAGGTCTTATTTATGGACTTATGACAACTGAAGACGCACAGACAGCAGTTAATTACGGCGTTGCACACGGTGCACTTGCAATGACAACACCGGGTGACACATCAATGGCATCACTTAAAGAAGTAAATGCAATTGTTAGCGGTGCAGGTGCTCGCGTACAAAGATAAGTTCTTTTTCCGCAATACGTCGTGGCTTTCGGCTCGCGGTATACCTGATACAGCTTCGCCTCTGCCACATTGTCTTGCGAAAAAACAATCTTATCTTACGATAATTTGAATGAAATAAATTTTTCCTATTGGAGATGTAATTATGGATAAAGAAAAAATTATTACCCGAATTCAAGACTGTGGTATCGTAGCCGTTGTTCGTGCAGAAACAGTTGACCAAGCAATCAGAATTACTGATGCATGTATTGAAGGTGGAGTGGCTGCAATTGAGCTTACATTCACAGTTCCACACGCAGACAAGGTTATTGAAGAACTTGCAAAGAGATACACACCAGAAGAAATCATTCTTGGTGCAGGTACTGTTCTTGATGCAGCAACTGCAAGAATTGCTATGCTTTCAGGTGCAGAGTACATTGTAAGTCCTGCACTTGACCTTGAAACACTTAAACTTTGTAACCGTTACAGAGTTCCAATGATGCCTGGTATTATGACAGTTCGTGAAGGACTTCTTGCTATGGAAAACGGTGCAGATATTCTTAAAGTTTTCCCTGCTGACCTTTTTGGACCAAAGATTATCAAAGACATTAAGGGACCAATTCCATATGCAAAAATGATGCCAACAGGTGGCGTTGACGCTGACAATGTTGGTGAATGGATTAAAGCAGGTGCCGTTGCAGTTGGTGCAGGTTCATCACTTACAGCAGGTGCAAAGACAGGCGACTACAAGAAGATTACAGAAACAGGTAAGCGATTTGTAGAGAACATTAAACTCGCAAGAGCTGAAATGGCTGGCAAATAATTCTATTTGAATTGATTGTTAAGGTGGGAGATTTCCCACCTTTTTTCTGCAAATTATAGCTTATTGAATTGATTACAGTCTGTTTTGGTTAATATTTTTATTTCTTGCAATAAAACTACTTTAATGTTACAATAACAACATAATTTGTGAAAGGACGGTGCAGAAATGAAAAAATCAATATCAATAATTCTTTCAATTGTAATGTTGTTATGCGTATTTTCATTTAATTTACCGTCTTTTGCTCTTTCTTATGATGATTTTATATATGAAATTGTCGATGAAAAAATTGTGATTACGGGTTATGGCGGAACGGCCTCAACAATCACTATTCCCGCCGAAATTGACGGGCAACAAGTTGTAAAAATAGGTGACAATGCTTTCAAAGATAATGAAACGATAACAAATATAACTATAAGCGAGGGCATTGAAGATATAGGTGCAAGTGCGTTTGAGAACTGTTCAAATCTTGCGACAATTTCCTTGCCTACAACAATAACCCATATGGGTGAAAAGGCAATTTACAATACTGCATATTATAATGATAAAAGCAATTGGAAACCTAAGAGAGCATCGACGGATAATGGTGATATAAACATTGGTGGCTCAGGTTTGCAGGATACAATCTATTGGGAGGATATTTTAGCCCCCGAACTAGATTACCTTTATCTTGGAACAGTACTTATAAAATGTGAATTCAGCGGAACATATAAAATAAAGATTGGAACAACGGTAGTTGCTGATTATGCCTTTGCAGGCTCTGAAAACGCAAAAAAGATTGAGTTACCGCAATCACTTGTTGCTATTGGTAATTATGCCTTTGATGGTTGTACTTCACTTGAAGAACTTAATATTCCTGAAACTGTAAGTTTTAATGCGAATGTAATATACAATACAGGTTTTTATAATAACCCTGAAAACTGGGAAAACGGTGTACTTTATATGGGTGCACGCGTAGTTGGAAAAAGTGGGGCGGAAACAGTTATAAAAGACGGTGCAACGCATATAATCAGCGGTGCGTTAGGTGATAAAAACGCGGTGATTCCTGCATCTGTCACAAGCATTCACGAAAACGCCTTTACTGACAGAACAAATGTTACAATTTACGGTTATACTGATACTTACGCTGAAACCTATGCAGCTGAAAATGACATTAATTTTATTGATTTGAATACAATGACAAAAGGCGACGTAAATTTTGACGGCACAATGGATGAAACTGATTATAAAATCCTTTGTTCAGTTTCTGCACTTCAAGAGTATCAATCCTACGCAATTCTTTTAGCGGGTGATATGAATGAAGACGGCACAATTGACGGAATGGATGCAATAATTCTTGACTTGTTCCTTAAAAATATTGGTCCGTCAACTATAAAGGGTGACGCTGACGGTGACGGCAAAGTGACTGAAGATGATTATGATTTGCTCGTCAAAATTGCATCTGCAACTGCAGAAGTTACTGACAATTATATGCTTCACAGGTGCGACTTGAACGGCGACGGTGCAGTTGATGGTTTTGACGCACTTTATCTTGATTTGGCACTTAATGGGCTTACAGCAATTGTATAAAAATAACGCTTAAGGATTTTACCTTAAGCGTTTTCTTTTTCTTCAATGTATTTTACAACACTATCATCGGTATTTGTACCGATTATAATATTTGCTATTTCTTTGACTTGTGGGACGGCGTTTTCTACCGCAATTGCAGTATCTGCACCGCCAAGCATTACTAAATCATTAAGGTTATCACCAAATGCGGTAATGCTTTCTGCACCAACAATTTCTGCTACCTCTTTAGCACCGTTTGCTTTTGATGCAGTATTTGAATAAATCTCAACAAGCCAGTCATCAGAATAACTGTCTTTATAATACGCAAAACCGATTTCAGGGATTGATTTTAATTTTTCTACAACTTCATCAAGATACTGGGGCAATGCGTAGTAATTCACATAAACAGGGTGTTGCCCTTTTTCTATGTCTGTAAGGTCGTGAGTCTGCGTAAATCTGCCCTCAAGCATATCTACTCTCATATCGTAAAATTCTTTCATACCCTCGTTGTCAAATTCGGTGTATTTGATTGATAATTTGTAATCATCACCATACAAGAACATAAATGGGTGAAGATTTTTCTCATAAAAACAATCAAGAATTTTTTGCAAAGCGGAATGTTCTATTTCGTGGTATTTTACCGCTTTGCCCGTTTCTGTGTCATACACAAAAACGCCGTTCATGAGTACGATAGGGGCAGCAAAATGCACACCATCAAGTAACGGCATAGCACTTACCATACTGCGAGCCGTAGCCACAGAAAAAGGAATACCTTTTTTGTAAAACTCATTTAATCTTTCTTTTGTATAGTCACTCATTCTGCCGTCATTCTGCAAAAGAGTGCCGTCCATATCACTAATATAAAGTGTTTTCATAATTATTTAAGTAATGACACAACAAGGTCGCCCATTTCGCTTGTTGTAACTTTCTTGAAACCGTCCTCATAAATGTCAGGTGTACGAGCAGTTCTCAAAGCTTCATCAACTGCATCTTCAATTGCTTTTGCTGCGTCTTTTTCATCAAATGAGTATTGGAGCATCATAGCTGCAGAAAGAATTGTAGCAAGTGGGTTTGCTTTTTGCTGACCTGCAATATCAGGTGCAGAGCCGTGAATTGGTTCATAAAGTCCCATTTTGCCTGTTGCAAGTGAAGCAGATGCGAGCATACCGATTGAACCACTAATCATAGATGCCTCGTCAGAAAGAATATCACCAAAAATGTTTGAAGTAACAATAACATCAAACTGACCCGGATTTCTAACTAACTGCATAGCACAGTTGTCAACATACATATGTGAAAGTTCAACTTCGGGGTATTCTGCAGACATTTTAATTACAGTTTCTCTCCAGAGTCTTGAACTTTCAAGCACATTTGCCTTGTCAACGCTTGTGAGTTTCTTGTTGCGTTTCATAGCCATTTCGTAAGCCGTTCTTGCTATTCGTTCAATTTCTGGAACTGAATACATTTCTGTGTCATAAGCCGCAGGGTTGCCGTCAACTTCTTTTCTGCCACGTTCACCAAAGTAAATGCCACCTGTAAGTTCACGAACAATCATAATGTCAAGTCCGTCACCGATAATGCTGTCTTTAATTGGTGATGCACTTTTGAGTGGCTCAAAAATCTTTGCAGGACGAAGATTTGCATATAGTCCTAAAGCACCACGAATTCCAAGAAGGCCTTTTTCAGGACGTTGATTACCTGGGAGTACATCCCATTTTGGACCACCAACTGCACCAAGGAATACACAGTCAGCCTTTTTGCAAGCATCAACTGTTGCTTGAGGTAGAGGCTCGCCTGTAGCGTCAATAGCCGCACCACCAATTAACTGATAATCATAATTAAACTTAAATCCGTATTTTTCACCTGTCGCATCAAGCACTTTAAGAGCCTCGTCAACAATTTCAGGACCTATTCCGTCACCTTTTAATACAACAATATTATATTCTTTCATAACTTTAGTCCTCCCTTACAACGTTTGGTAAACAACGATTAACTGCACAAAGAATACCCTTGATTGATGCATAGTTGATATTGTGTGAAATACCAATACCGAAAACATCTTTTCCTTGAGGGTCTGTAATGTGAATATAGCTGACAGCCTTTGAGTCAGAGCCCACAGAAATTGCGTGTTCTGAGTAATTAATGAAGTGGTAATTACCAAGACCGATTGTGTTCATAGCCTGACAGAATGCACCGATAGGACCTGCGGAGATACCTTCAATTTGTTGTGGCTCGTTGCCGTTGTACTGAACAGTACCAACAAAGTGTACTCTTGACTGGTCTTCGCCGTGTTCGCGTTCTTCATAGAATTTGTAACTGAGAAGTTTGTAAGGACCTGTAACATTGAGGTATTCCTGTTTGAAAAGTGAGTAAACTTCTTCTTTTGCAAGTTCCTTGCCCTTTTCGTCGCAAACTTTCTGAACAATCTTTGAGAATTCGGGGTGCATAGCTTTTGGCATATTGTAGCCGTACTCTGCCATAATGTATGCAACACCGCCCTTGCCGGACTGACTGTTGATACGAATAATCGGCTCGTACTCACGACCAACGTCAGCAGGGTCAATAGGTAAATATGGAACTTCCCAGAATTCTGTACCGCTTGTTCGCATATATTCCTTACCCTTGTTGATAGCATCTTGGTGAGAACCTGAAAATGCAGTGAAAACAAGTTCGCCGCCGTATGGCTTTCTTGGGTCAACAGGCATTTTTGTAGTACGTTCGAACATTTCTTTAATTTCATTCATGTGTGAGAAATCAAGTTCGGGGTCAATGCCTTGTGTATACATATTAAGTGCAAGTGTAACAATGTCAACATTACCTGTTCGCTCACCGTTGCCGAAAAGAGTGCCTTCAATTCTGTCAGCACCTGCTAAAAGACCAAGTTCAGCGGCTGCAACTGCAGTACCGCGGTCATTATGAGGGTGCAAGCTGATAATTGCGTTTTCACGATTTTTAAGTTTTCTGCAGAAATATTCAATCTGGTCAGCGTAACCGTTTGGTGTACTGCCCTCAACAGTTGCAGGAAGATTAAGAATAATTTTGTTATTCTCATCAATATCAAGTGCTTCCATAACCTTTTCACAGATAAGCACTGCATTGTCCATTTCTGTGCCTGAGAAACTTTCAGGTGAGTACTCGTAACGAATATTTACGTCTTTTGTTGCTTTCAATTCGTCAGTAAGCTCTTTAATGAGTTTTGCACCTTGAACGGCAATATCAATAACACCGACCATATCTTTCTTGAAAACAACTTTTCTCTGTAAAGTTGAAGTTGAATTATAGAAATGAATAATTACATTTTTGGCACCGTCAATAGCTTCAAATGTTTTTCTGATAAGATGCTCACGACTTTGAACAAGTACCTGAATTGTAACGTCATCGGGAATTAAACCCTTTTCGATAAGAGTACGAAGAATTTCATATTCTGTTTCGGATGCTGATGGAAAACCAACTTCAATTTCCTTAAATCCGATATTAATAAGAGTTTTGAAATACTCAATTTTTTCCTGCAAGTTCATCGGGTCAATAAGTGCCTGATTACCGTCACGCAAGTCAACTGAACACCATACAGGTGGCTTTTCAATGGTTTTCGTCGGCCACTGTCTGTCAGGAATGTTAATTGGTTGAAATGGAATATACTTTTCGCAACCGTTTCTCATAATTTTTTCCTCCTAAAACTGAAAAATCGCCCAACTATCAAACAATTATTTTGATAGGGACGATGGAAAAATTCTACCGTGGTACCACCCTAATTCATCGGCATTTGCCGACCTCTACGACCTCCAACAAGGCCTGACTTTGTAACGGGGTCAACCGTCATAAGCTATGATTTCACTTATGCAACTCCGAAATGAGTTATACACATAAACACTGTGTTGCCTTGCACCAAAACGGCAACTCTCTGAAAGCGAGTATTTTATGTCTTGTTTTCTTCACTGTTTTTCGATAGTGGTGATTTAATTTTTAAATATTATATTGTATTTATAAGAATTTGTCAACATTCTTTTTATTTACTTATTGATTTTCTTTCAAAAAAATGTTTTAATATACCCATAAATTTTTTAGGAGATGAAAGATATGGACTTTAAAGAAAGTACAGATTTGTACTTGATTGCCGGTGGCGTAATTCTTTTCGTTCTTGCACAGTCTGTTTTCTTCCTTGTTAAAGCGTGGAAACAAGGTCAAAAATTAGGCATTGATAAGAAAAAATTGCGTGATGCAGTTACATCAAGTGCAGTTTTCACAATTCCATCAGCATTATCGGTTTTGGCTACAGTTATTGTTTTAGCTCCATCATTAGGTCTTGTTATTCCTTGGGTAAGATTGTCAGTTCTCGGCAACTTGCTCTATGAAACAAAAGCCGCAGGTGACGCTATGACTGCATTCGGTCAGGAGGGTGGTATTTCATCTGTTATTACCGACCCTGAAGTTTTCGCAGGTGTTGCGTGGGTTATGACTCTTGGTATCTGCTTCTCTCTTGTTTTGTTACCATTCGTTGCAAAACCTTTACATAAGAAAGTACTTAATTTAGGTAAAAAAGATGAAACAGAAGAAGGTACAACAGAAAAGAAAGAGAAAAAATCAGGCGGTATTGCAGGGTTTATTGACCTTTTAACTCCTGCAGTATTTATCGGTCTTATCGGTGCATTCGTTGCACGTGCTATTGCAGGTAAAGGTAAGCCTGAAACATTTGGTGACGGTGCAGGTGTATTGTCAGTAATTACACTTGCTGTGGCAGTTGTGGCTTCTTTGATTCTTGAAAAAGTTGCAAATAAATTCAAACTTACATGGCTTGAACCGTTCGTTATGCCAATCGGTATGATTCTTGCAATGGTGGTTGCAGTTGTTATGTATAATGTATTACCACCTGAAATTGCTATCTTGGAATGGAGGGGTTAATTATGAGTAAAAAGAAAAACACAGAAAAATCATATTTTGACCGCGTTCATACTTGGGGTAGAATTTCAAGTATTACAGCACTTTGCGTGCTTATTATGTTCCCACTTTCAATTTGCTTGTATTTGAATGTGTGGCCATCATTAAGCGGTGTTATGAATGGTCTTATGAAACTTATTCCGCTTTACTGGTCACTTGCAGTTATTGAAGTTTTAATTTATACACCAATGCTTGGTGCAGGCGGTACATATCTTTCATTTGTAACAGGTAACATTACAAACCTTAAACTTCCTTGTGCAATCAGTGCGATGGAAGGTGCAAAAGTTAAGGCAAACAGTGAAGAGGGCGAAGTAATTTCAACAATCGCAATTGCAACATCTTCAATTGTTACAACAGCTATAATTGCAATCGGTGTTTTGGTGTTCAAGCCTTTCCTTCCCGCATTTACAAGTAGTGAACTTTTAATGCCTGCTTTCAAACAGGTTCAACCTGCACTTTTCGGTGCATTGGCAGCAGGATATTTCTCAAAGCATTGGAAAATTTCAATCTTCCCAATCCTTGTTATGCTCGGCATTTTGCTTGTTGCACCTTCACTCGACGCAGGTACACTTCTCTTCCCTGGCATTGTGGCATCAGTACTCGGTGCATTTGCTATGTGGAAACTTAAATGGGTTAAGTAATCATAAAAAATCAACAGTCCGTTGACGAATTCGTTAACGGGCTGTTTTTTCGTAATTTTTCACAGAAAAACTCTGCTATTTTTTACCTATAAAACATTGATTTTGCGTGTTTAAAGTGATACAATAAATTGATTATAATAAAATGGATTGGAGTGTGCTGTTATGGCGTTAGTTCCAATGAAAAAACTGCTTGAAAATGCCGAAAAAAACAATGTTGCAGTGGGTGCTTTCAGCGTTGGCAATATGGAAATGGTTATGGGTGCAGTTGCAGCTGCAGAAGAACTCAATACTCCTATAATTTTACAGATTGCCGAGTGCAGACTTAAAAATTCACCACTTGAACTTATGGGACCTATGATGCTTTCAGCTGCAAAAAATGCAAAAGTTGATATTGCAGTTCACCTTGACCACGGACTTAAAATTGAAACTGTTCAAAAAGCTCTTGAAATGGGATTTACTTCCGTAATGTTTGATGGTTCAACCTTACCGCTTGAAGAAAATATCAAGGCAGTAAAAACTGTTCGCGAAATGGCTGATAAATACGGTGCTACTGTTGAAGCTGAACTTGGTGTTGTAGGCGGTAATGAGGGCGACGGTGCAGCTCACGAAATTCTTTGCACAAACCCTGACGATGCAAAACTTTTTTGTGATGAAACAAATGTTGATGCGTTGGCAGTTGCAATCGGTAACGCTCACGGCAATTACCCCGTACTTCCTAATCTTCGTTTTGACGTGCTTGACGATATTAATAAAATTGTTGATACACCGCTTGTGCTTCACGGCGGAACAGGAATTACTGACGAAATGTTCCAACAGGCAATTATGCTTGGCGTAAGAAAAATCAATATTGCAACAGCAAGTTTTGATAACCTTGCAAAATATGCTCTTGATTATTGCAAGCCACTTGAAAAGGCAAATTATTTTGAATTGAGTGCACAAATGTCAATGGGTGTTTATGAAAATGTAAAAAGACATATTAAAGTGTTTAGTTTTATGAATAATTAAGGAGTTGTAATTATGAAATATATTGAATTTGATAATAGCAAAGAATATGATTTAATCCTTTTAGGTCGTGTGGCAGTTGACTTAAATCCTGTTGACTACTATTGCCCACTTAACGAAAGTACAACTTTTAAAAGATATTTAGGTGGCTCACCTGCAAATATTGCAGTTGGTCTTGCTCGTCTTGGTAAAAAGTGCGGATTTTTCGCTCGTGTTTCTGATGACCAGCTTGGCACATTCGTAACAGATTATTTTGATAATGAGGGTATTGATACTTCTCATATTAAGCGTTGCGAAAACGGTGAAAAAATTGGTCTTACATTTACTGAAATCAAGTCAGAAACAGAAAGCTCTATCGTTATGTATCGTAATGAGGCAGCTGACTTAAAACTCCACGTTGCTGATATTGACGAAGATTATATCAACAGTGCAAAAGCAATTCTCATTTCTGGTACTGCCCTTGCTGAAAGCCCATCAAGAGAAGCAGCCCTTAAAGCGGTAGCTTTGGCTAAGAAAAACGGTGTGCCGATTATCTTTGATATTGACTACCGTGCATATAATTGGAAAAATAGTGACGAAATCGCAATTTATTATTCTTCAGTTGCTCGCGAGGCAGATATTATTCTCGGCTCACGTGAAGAGTATGACCTTACAGAGAAATTTATCAAAGTAGGTATGACAGATAAAGAGTCAGCAGCATATTGGCACTCTCAGAATGCTAAAATCGTAATTATTAAACACGGTAAAGAGGGCTCAACCGCATATACAAATGACGGCGAAAGCTATTCAATCAAGCCATTCCCTGTAAAACTTCTTAAATCATTCGGTGGCGGTGACGGTTACGCATCTGCATTCCTTTATGGCATTTTTGAAGGTTGGGAAATTATTGATGCACTTGAATTTGGTTCAGCATCTGCAGCAATGCTCGTAGCAAGCCACGCTTGTTCACAAGATATGCCATCAGTTGATGCAGTTAAAGAATTTATCAAGAAAGAAAAAGAAGAGTATGGCGAAATGATAGCTCGAGCTTAATTCTTTTTGGCATATTTTCCGTAATACTTCGTTGCTTACGGCTCGTGGTATACCCGATACAACTTCGCCTCGGCAACATTGTCTTACGAAAAATCTGTTCAAAAAGGTGGTATTTTTTCCGTAATAAAAAAACAAGGGATTGAAAGATATGAAAAAAAGCATTAAAAAATGTTGTGCAGTATTATTGTCTGTATCAATGCTTTTCGCGTTAACCTCTTGTGGTGGCGATAAAACTTCTGTAGATGATGTTTCTACAACAGAAAGCACAACAAATACAACTACTACGACCACCACAACTACGACAACAACTACTACAACCACAACTACAACAGAGATACAAACAACAGAAAAAACACAAAAACCTACTGAGGCAAAGCCAACAACAACCAAAAAACCAACAACAACTAAAACTACTACAACAAAGCCACAAAAGACGGCTCCAAAGTTTGTTTTTTCTCAGAAACTTCCTGTTAAGGTAACTGCATTCGGTGCAGAGTTTGAGGTTGTAAAAGCGTCTGTTGCAAACGGCTATTGGTATGATGAGGAAAATTATCTGTTTGATATCTGTGTTACTATGAAACGCTGTGATGATGGTATAGATGAAGAAAAAATAGCAACTGTGCGAATGGTAATGAAAGATTCAAACGGAAATATTGTCAGAAAAACAAGCACAAGTACCGGTATGCTCAACATTGGCGAGCAGAGTTCAGGAAGTATGGCTTGGAGTGTAGATGGTCCGGGTACATATACAATAGAATTTTCATCAATATAAAAGTTATGAAAAAGTTATTTAAGAACAAAATCTTCAAACGAATAATAGCCACAGTACTTTGCATATTCCTTTTAGTTGGAATTGCAGTTGCAGGCATTAATATCTATATGGTGTCTTATGCCAGTGAATATGTTCTCACAATGGAAGAAGTCGGTGAATACGATTTTGATTGTGTAATGGTAATGGGTGCAGGAATTTGGGGTACAGAACCATCACCAATGCTTCAGGAACGTCTTGACTTTGGTGCAGAGGTGTATTTCACAGGTTGCACTGATAGAATTCTAATGACAGGCGACCACGCACGTGAAGAATATGATGAAGTCAACATTATGAAAGACTGTGCCATTGAAGCGGGTGTTCCTGCCGATAATGTGTTTATGGACCACGCAGGGCTTTCAACTTATGAGTCAATGTATCGTGCCCGCGATGTTTTTCGGGTTGAAAAAATGGTGATTGTCACTCAAAAATATCACCTTTACCGTTCAATCTATGACGCTCGTAAATTGGGTATAGATGCTTACGGTGTTGCTGCCGACAAAATGCAATATGGATTTTATAACAATATGCGTGAGTGGCTCGCACGAACAAAAGATTTCGTTTATTGTATTGCACAACCCGAACCAACATATTTAGGTGAAGCAATACCGATTAGTGCGAGTGGTTCGCTTACGGATGATAAAGAAAGAGTTTAATTTATAAAGGTGATTATATGTACGAAAATCCAAAATTTAACGAAAACAACGAAAAAATCCTTTGTGAAATGAATGGCAAAAATGCAGATATGCTTATGAACATCAAAACAAAGGTGTTAAAAGCAGGTGAGAGTGTTACAATCTGTGACGCAAACAACGAAACTGCAATCCTTTTGCTTTCAGGTGACGTTGATTATAAATTTGACGGTAAAACAGAAAACGCAAAGCGTGAAAATCAGTTTGCCCAGCGTCCTTACTGCGTTCATTTCTCAAAAAATAACGAAGTAACAGTTACTGCAAATGCAGATAGCAGAATTCTTGTTCAGCAGACTGATAATGAAAATGATTTCGGTTTTGTTTGGTATAGCCCTGAAAATGTAATTTTGCAGGAATTTGGCAAAGACCAATGGAACGGTACTGCACACAGACAAGTACTTACATTGTTTGACTATGAAAATGCACCATATTCAAATATGGTTTTAGGCGAAGTAATTCATAAACCGGGTTGCTGGTCAAGTTACCCACCACATTATCACCCACAACCCGAAGTTTATTATTATGAATTTGATAAACCACAAGGCTTTGGTGTCGGATTTAACGGCGATGATGCTTATAAAGTAGAAGACCAAGGTGTTCTTTGTATTACACCAATGAAAACACATCAGCAAGTTGCCGCTCCCGGCTATTCAATGTGCTATGTGTGGATGATTAGACATCTGGAAAATGACCCTTGGATTAAAACACGAATTGACGACCCGGCTCATAAGTGGTTGTTAGATGTATAAATAAACAAACCTTTTAATAGGAGATGATATTATGGCAAAAATGACAATGGCTCAGGCACTTGTTAAGTTCCTTGACAATCAGTATGTGTCTTTTGACGGCGTTGAAACAAAATTTGTTGACGGAATTTTTACAGTATTCGGTCACGGTATTGTTTTAGGTCTTGGTGAAGCTCTTGATTCTGACAAGGGCGGACTTAAAGTTTATCAAGGCAAAAACGAGCAAGGAATGGCTCACGTTGCAACTGCTTTTGCAAAGATGAACAACAGACGAAAGATTATCGCTTGTGCATCTTCAATCGGTCCCGGTGCAGCTAATATGATTACTGCGGCGGCTACTGCAACAGTTAATAATGTACCACTTCTTTTGTTCCCTGCTGACACATTCTCAACTCGTCAGCCTGACCCTGTACTTCAACAGTTTGAACAGGAAAATTCACTTGCTACAACAACAAATGACGCTTATAAAGCAGTTACAAGATATTGGGACAGAATCGCACGTCCGGAACAGTTAATGTCTGCAATGATTAATGCTATGCGAGTGCTTACAGATACAGCAAATGCAGGTGCGGTTGCAATTTGTCTTTGTCAGGATGTTGAGGGCGAAAGTTACGATTACCCTGACTCATTCTTCGCAAAACGCGTACATAAAATTGTTCGTATGCCAGTAGCATGTGAAGAACTTGAAGACGTTGTGGCAGTTGTTAAAAATGCTAAAAAACCACTTGTTATCTGTGGCGGTGGTGTTCGCTATTCAGAAGCGGGCGAGGCACTTGAAAAATTCTGTGCAGAGTTTAATATTCCTTTCGCAGAAACTCAAAGTGGTAAAACTGCTTGCCTTTCATCTGATAAATACAACCTTGGTGGTCTTGGTGTTACAGGTAACTCTGCAGGTAACGTAATGGCAAAAGATGCAGATGTGGTTATCGGTATTGGTACTCGTTTCTCTGACTTTACAACTGCTTCAAAGTCACTTTTTAAAGATGACGTTAAGATGGTTACAATCAACACATCTCGTTTTGACGCATATAAACTTGATGCAGTTAAAATGGTAGCAGATGCTAAACTCGGTATTCTTGCTTTAGGCGATGAACTTCGCAAAGCAAACTATAAATCTGAATACACAACTGAAATCGCAGACGCAAAAGCAGATTGGGACAAGGAAATGGAATTCCTTAGCAATTATAAGTATGACGAGAATTTCAAACCACTAATTTCTGCTCGTGACGAAAAGACAATCCCTGAATTTGTTGAGAAAATCGGCGGTGTAATTACACAGACAGCGGCTCTTGCTATGATTAGAAAGTTAATCCCTGCAAATGCTCTTTGCACAGGTGCTGCAGGTTCACTCCCTGGTTGCTTGCAGAGAATGTGGACTTCAGACGAGCGTTATTCATACAATATGGAATACGGTTATTCTTGTATGGGTTATGAAATCGCAGGTGCATTAGGTAGCAAAATGGCTCATCCAGAATGCGAAAGCTACGCAATGTGCGGTGATGGTAGTTACTTAATGCTTCACTCTGAACTTGTAACAAGTATTCAAGAAAACAAGAAAATCAATGTTCTTCTTTTCGATAACAGCGGATTTGGTTGTATTAACAATCTCCAGATGTCAAACGGTATCGGCAATCTTGCTACTGAATTCCGTTATCGTGATGACAACGGCGACCTTTTAGGCGACCTTATTCCAATTGACTTTGCTATGGCTGCTGCGGCTTATGGTTGCAAGACATACACAGCAAAAACAATGGAAGAATTAGAGTTCGCTCTTATTGATTCACAGAAACAGACAGTTTCAACACTTATTGACATTAAAGTACTTCCAAAGTCAATGACTGACGGTTACGGTGCTTGGTGGCATACCGGTGTTCCATCTGTTTCAACTAATGAAAAAGTAAACAAAGCCTTCGCAGAGAAGGAAGAAAATAAAAACAAAGCAAGGAGATATTAATATGCTTGATAAGTCAAAAGTAAAACTCGGTATTGCACCTATCGCTTGGACAAATGACGATATGCCAGACCTTGGTGCAGAAAACACATTCGAACAGTGTATTTCTGAAATGGCACTTGCAGGTTTCACAGGTTGTGAAGTTGGTAACAAGTACCCAAGAGATACAAAAGTACTTAAAAAGGCACTTGAACTTCGCGGAATGCAGATTTGCAATGCTTGGTTCTCAAGTTTTCTTATTACAAAACCTTATGAAGAAGTTGAAAAAGACTTTATCGAGCACATCACATTCCTTAAAGAAATGGGTGCAAAAGTTGTCGGTATTTCTGAACAAGGTCACTCAATTCAAGGCACAGACCTTTCAATTTTTGATGACAAGTATGTTATGAATGACGAAGAATGGGATATGCTTTGCACAGGTATTAACAAACTTGGTAAAGTTGCAAAAGATATGGGTATCGCACTTTGCTTCCATCACCATATGGGTACAGTTGTTCAGACTGCAGCAGAAATTGACAGAATGATGGAAAATACAGACCCTGAACTTTTTGGTCTTCTTTTTGACACAGGTCACCTTGCATACTGCGGTGAAGACTATATGGCAGTTCTCAAAAAATATGCAAAGAGAATTCGTCACGTGCATCTTAAGGACATTCGTCCTGATGTTGTAGCAAAAGTTAAGGCAGAAAAAATGAGCTTCTTACAGGGCGTTCGTGCAGGAGCTTTCACAGTACCGGGCGACGGCGTAATCGACTTCAAACCTGTATTCGACGTTCTTGAAGAAACAGGCTACGAAGGTTATGTTCTTGTTGAAGCAGAACAGGACCCAGCTATCGCAAACCCATTCGAATATGCACTTAAGGCTCGCAAGTACATTAATGAGGTTTCAGGATTATAATTAAGGAGAAAATAAATATGGCAGTAGAAAAATTACAATATTTTGTGAACGGTCAGTTCAAAGACTCAAAAACTGATGTTTGGTATGACCTTCACAATCCAAGCACAGGTGAAGTTGTAGGTCAAGCACCTTGCTGTACAAATGATGAAGTTCTCGAAGCAATCGAGGCTGCAAAGAAAGCATATCCGGGCTGGAGAGCAACTCCTGCAATCAAGAGAGCACAAATTCTTTACAAAATCCGTGAACTTATCATTCGCGATATGGAAGAACTTACAATGTGCGTTGCTTGTGAAAACGGTAAAGTATGGGGCGAAGCAGAAGGTGACGTTCTTAAAGCAAAAGAAGGTACAGAACTTGCAACTCAGGTTCCATCTCTTATGATGGGCGAAAGCCTTATGGACGCTTCAAATGGTTACGATACTGTTAAATATCGTGAGCCACTCGGCGTTTTTGCAGGTATTGTTCCTGTTAACTTCCCTGCAATGATTCCATTCGGTTGGATGGCTCCAACTTGTATTGCAACAGGTAATACAATGGTGCTTAAAGCAGCATCTCTTACACCAAAAACAGCAATGAAATTTGCTGCAATTTATAAAGAAGCAGGCGTTCCTGATGGTGTTATCAATGTTATCACTTGCTCAAGAAACGAAGTAAATACAATCCTTGACCACCCTGACGTTAAGGGTATCACATTTGTAGGTTCAACTCCTGTTGGTCTTAAAGTTTATTCTCGTGCAGCCGCTGCAGGCAAGCGTTGTCAGGCATTAACACAGGCTAAAAACCACGCTCTTGTTATGTCAGACTGTGCACTCGAAAGAACAGTAGCAGGTGTTATTAACTCTGCTTACGGTTGTGCAGGTCAGCGTTGTATGGCACTCACTTGCTGTGTTGTTGAAGAAGCAATTGCAGACAAGTTTGTTGCAGAACTCGTTAAACAGGCAAAGAATATTAAAGTTGGTCCATCTTGGGAAAAAGATTCAAAACTCGGACCAATTACATATAAAAAGCATTACGAAGAAGTTCTCGCTGACATTCAGAAAGGTATCGACGAAGGTGCGGAACTTGTTCTTGACGGTCGTGATGTTAAGGTTGAGGGCTACGAAAACGGTTACTTTATCGGACCTACAATCTTTGACAAGGTTACAGCTGATATGACAATCGGTGACGAAGAAGTATTTGGACCTGTTCTTTGCATCAAGCGTTGTAAGAATTTTGAAGAAGGCCTTAAGATTATGAACGACAACCCATATGCAAACGGTTCAGTTATTTACACTCAAAGTGGTTACTTTGCACGTCAGTTTGCTCGCTACACAGATGGCGGTCAGGTTGGTATCAACGTTGGTATTCCTGTACCTGTTGGTTTCTTCCCATTCTCAGGTCATAAGCAGTCATTCTTCGGCGATTTACACTGCTTAGGTAAGGATGCATACCGTTTCTACACAGAATCAAAAGCAGTTACTCAGCATTGGTTTGACGAAGAAGAAAAGACAAATATAGCCGTTAGCACATGGGACGGAACTATATAATTTGTGTCTTTTTCTCGCAATACTTCGTGGCGTTCGGCTCGCGGTATACCTGATACAGCTTCGCCTTCGCCACATTGTCTTACAAGAAAAATCCTACAAATTAATAAAAAACGCGTAGTGGCAGGCTTCCACGCCTGCAATAATAAAAAGGAGAAATTATTATGCTTAAAATCGGTATTATCGGTGCAGGCCGTATTGGTAAAGTGCACCTTGAATCAATTTCATATCACGTTAAGGGTGCTGAAGTTGTTGCAATCGCAGACCCATTTATGAATGACGAAACTCGTGCTTTCTGCGAAGGTTTTGGCGTAGAAAAAATCTACACAGATTATACAAAAATCATTGAAGACGCTGACATTGATGCAGTTCTTGTTTGCTCATCAACTGATACTCACGCTCCAATTTCTATTGAAGCTATTAACGCAGGTAAACACGTATTCTGTGAAAAACCACTTGCAAATACAGTTGATAAAATTCTTGAAATTGCTGACGCTCTGAAATGCCATCCTGAATGCAAATTCCAAGTTGGTTTCAACCGCCGTTTTGACCACAACTTTGCAGCAGTTCGTAAAGCATATGATGAAGGCAAAATCGGTGAAGCACAAATTCTTAAAATCACATCTCGTGACCCACAGGCACCACCTGTTGGCTACTGTGCAGCAAGCATTTTCCTTGATATGACTATTCACGATTTTGATATGGCTTGCTTCCTTACAAACAGTGATGTTGAAGAACTTTATGTTTATGCGGATGCTCTTATTAACCCAAGTATTCGTGAATATGGCGATTTCGATACAGCAATCATCTCAATGAAAATGGCTAACGGTGCTCTTGCAGTTATCGACAATTCTCGTCAGGCAATGTACGGTTATGACCAAAGAGCAGAACTTTTCGGCTCAAAAGGTATGGTTGCAACTGCTAACGATACACTTTCAACTGCAGTTGTTTCAGATGCAAACGGTGTAACAGGCGAAAAACCACTCTATTTCTTCCTTGAAAGATATATGGGTAGTTTTGCAGAAGAAGTTAGACAGTTTGTTGACTGCTGTGTAAACAACAAGGAAACTCCTGTTGGTATTCACGCAGGTCTTCAGTCAGTTAAGATTGCCCTTGCTGCTGAAAAATCAGCAAATGAAGGCAGACCTGTTAAACTTTCAGAAATTAACTAAAAAACAAATTGGGCGAGGTAACTCGCCCATATTTTTAAGGAATGATTTAAAATGTCCATAGAAAAAGGTAGAGAATATTTTCGTCAATTCGGTATGGAAGACAGAGTGCAGGAATTCGAGGTTTCAAGTGCAACTGTTGAACTTGCGGCACAGGCATTAGGCGTTGAGGGTGCAAGAATTGCAAAAACTCTCTCATTTATGGTAGGGGAACAACCAATTTTAATCCTTATGGCAGGGGATGTTAAGGTTGACAACTCAAAATACAAGGGATTTTTCCACACAAAAGCAAAAATGATGTCACCTGACCAATTAGAAGAGTATGTAGGTCACCAAATCGGTGGCGTTTGTCCATTCGGTATTAAAGACGGAGTTGAGGTTTATCTTGATACATCAATGAAACGTTTTGAAACTGTATTCCCAGCCGTTGGTGGCTCAAACAGTGCCATTGAACTCACAATACCCGAACTTGAAAAATATTCAAACTATAAAGAGTGGATTGAAGTTTCAAAACCAATTGAATAAGTGCAAAATTAAAGGGCGATTTACGAATCACCCTTTTTTTAATAGTTATATTGTCAAAAAAACGCCAATATATTTGTTGATTTCTCTCATTTACTTAAATCCTAGAAAAGTCTATAATATAATTGTATAATTTTATTTGAATTTCGGGAGTGAAAAAATTGTACGGACTTATAGAACATACCGATGAAATTAACCGACTTTTAGCACGATACGGCGTAAAGTTTGGAATTTACAAAAACAATGTATTCAATGAGCGACTTTTCCCATTTGATGCAGTACCGCGTATTATCTCAAAGGATGAGTTCCAATACCTTGAACGCGGGTTAAAACAGCGTGTCAAAGCACTAAATATATTCCTTAAAGATATTTATACTAAAAAGCAGATTATCAAGGATAAAATTATTCCCGAAGAGTTTGTTTATGGTGCGGCAGGGTATATGATGGAGTGCGAGGGTGCAGTACCACCTAAAGACGTTTTTAGTCACATTTCGGGTATCGATTTAGTGCAGGGTAATGATATGCGTTGGTATGTGCTTGAAGACAATCTTCGCATACCGTCAGGTGCGTCATACCCAATGATAGCACGTGAACTTTGTCGCAGAGCAAGTCCCGATACTTTCCGTGCAAATGGTGTTATTGATAACCGTAATTACGGTGATTTACTTCGCAATACTCTCGATTACGTAAATACAGGCGGAATTAATGTAGTGCTTACCCCAGGTCGATTTAACTCTGCATTCTTTGAACATTCATACTTGGCTGAAAAAACAGGTTCAGTATTTGCTATGCCACAGGATTTGTTTGTTGAGGGCAACGTACTTTATTACAGCGAGTATTCAGGCAAACGTCAGCGAGTAGGTGCGGTTTATCGCAGAATTGGTGACGATTTCATTGACCCTATGACTTTCCGTGCAGATTCACTTCTTGGTGTTCCTCATATTATGGACGCTTATAGGGCAGGTAATGTGGCACTCGTCAATGCACCGGGTAACTCCGTCGCCGACGACAAGGGCATTTACTACTATGTGCCAGCAATGATTAAATATTATTTAGGCGAAGAGCCGATACTTTCAAATGCACCTACATACTTGCCGTTCTACGAAGAAGATATGAAGTATGTACTCGAAAATGTGCATAAATTAGTAGTTAAAGATGTTGCAGAGTCAGGTGGCTATGGCGTTGTATTCGGTAACGAGTTGTCATTAGAACGTCTTTATGAGCTAAAAAAAGCAATCCAAAAAGAACCACGTAGATTCATAGCACAAGAAATTATTAAATTTAATGATTTAAAAGTAGTTGAACACGGAGTTGCAACAGAAAGAAAAGCAGATTTGCGTGCATTCGTGCTTATGGGTGAAGAACCTGTTGTATGGAAATCAGGTCTTACCCGATTTGCAAAAGATGCAAATTCATTTGTTGTAAATTCATCTCAGGGAGGAGGCTTTAAAGACACATGGGTATTATCTCGATAAAATCAAGTGACAATCTTTTTTGGTTGGGAAGATATGTTGAACGTGTGTTCACAACTCTTAAAGCCTTTACTGAATGTTATGACATTATGATTGATATTAATGATGAAGAATACATAAATTTTTGTCGCAGATTGGGAATTGCAAATAACTACTCTTGCCGTCAGGAGTTTATTAGTTCATTTTTATTTGATGCTAATGACCCTGCGTCAATTTATTCTTCACTTCTTCACGCTTATGACAATGCAGTTGAAATGCGAAATGTAATTTCTTCCGATACTTTGTCATATCTTCAACTTGCGGTTGATATTATGGAAAAAAGCAGTAGCAGTAATGCTCCACTTCTTAAAGTGCAAGAAGTTACTGACTGGATTTTTGCATTCTGGGGCAGTGCTGATGACAATATTGAGGCAGAGGCATCAAGAAATATTCTTAAATTCGGCAGAAGTATTGAACGTCTTGACCTTTATACCCGTCTTGACTATCCCGCGGAATTGCTCAAAAAAGAGTTTTCAATAATGCTTAACCGACTTTATAAAGTGGGCATTGATTTCAATACTCATTCTATTGAGCGACTTACTCGTATGATTTTGGAAGAAGAGGACTATACTCCGTATAAATTCTCAATTCAGAACGAGTTGGCACAACTTTTCGTGACGGGAGTGATGTAAAATGGCAGTTTTAGATTTTTCTTACAATATGTCAATTAAATTCTCAATGCCCGTAATCAAGCATTGTTATACACTCCGTTGTATTCCATTAGAGTGTGAAAATCAGCACATTGAAGATATTAAAGTTACCGTTTTCCCCGAAAATGAACTTACTTATTCAAACGACGGATTTGGTAATATTCTTGTAACTGACCGAATTGTTACAATGCATAATGAATTTACCGTTGACGTTACGGGCACAGTAACAACGGGAGCCCATATTACTCCTGAAAATGACCTTAATCCTGTTTACAAATACCCTACAAAATTCACAAAATGCGGTGCAGAACTCAATAAAATGTTTGAGCGAATTCAAGTGGGCATCTCTGATGATGCAGTTGATACCGCTATGAAATTTACCCGTGCAATCCGTGCTAATATTGTGTATAAAGCAGGCTCAACAAGTGTTGTGACTACTGCCGAAGAAGCACTTTTAAATGGTGCGGGTGTGTGTCAGGACTATTCACATATACTTTTAGCACTTCTTCGTAAAGCCGAAATCCCTGCACGCTATGTGGTTGGTATGATGGTAGGCGAGGGGGAAACTCACGCGTGGGTTGAGGTGTATCATAACGGAGACTGGCACGGTGTTGACCCTACAAACAATCGTCTTGCCGACGAAAATTATATTATTATCAGTCGCGGTCGCGATTTTGCCGATTGCGGAATTAATCGCGGACTTTTAACAGGTGGCGGAATGCAGACGCAGACCGTATCATTAAAGGTAACTAAAAGATAGGAATTATTTATGGACATAGGTTTATCATCTGCTTGTTTTTATCCTCTTGAAACCGAAAAATCCGTTGTAAGAGCGTGCGAAACAGGTGCAAAAACAATTGAAATTTTTATGAATGCCAATTCTGAATTTGAACCTGCATTTGTAAAGAATATGGCAGAAATCTGTAAATCAAATGGTGTGAAAGTGGCATCTGTGCATACAATGGGTTCATTTACTGAATCTTTTCATCTTTTTAGTTCATATAAACGTAGGTTTTTTGAGGCGAAAGACACTTCTTTCAAACGTCATTTTGATGTTATGCACACACTTGGTGCAGAAATTCTTGTTATGCACTGCATTAAAAAACCCGGTAGTATTTCTGATGAAGAATATTTTGAACGCTTCGGTGAGTTAATCCGTATGGGCAAGGCGGAAGGGCTTAAAATCTGCCAAGAAAATGTTGTGCATTATCGTAGCGAAAGCCCTGATTTTCTCTTGCGTATGGGTGAATATATCGGCGACGAATTCAATATGGTTTTTGACATTAAACAGTCAATAAGAACAGGCGAAAATCCATTTGAGTTTGCTGAAAAATTGCATAAATATATTCGTCACATTCATATAAGTGACCATAATAGCGAAAAAGACTGCTTTGTACCTTGCAAAAATGGTGATTTCGATTTCAAAAATTTCTTTGAACTTATGAAAAACTGTGGTTACAAGGGCGATTATATCATTGAACTTTACGAAAACGGCTTTGAAAGTGACAAAGAACTCACTTTCGCTATGAATGAACTTAAAAAGTTGCTTTAAACCCTTTACATTGTGCATTTAATTGTGATACAATACTATATATAGTAAAATATAGTATAAAAATAGGAAGTGTTCTTATGAAATGTCCATTTTGCGGATTTGAAGAAAGTAAGGTTATTGACTCGCGTCCAACTGATGAGGGCGAAAGAATCCGTCGTCGTCGTGAGTGTATCAAATGTGCAAAAAGATTTACTACTTATGAAATAATTGAAAGCGTGCCGATTGTTGTTGTCAAGAAAGACAAAACACGTGAAGTATTTGACAGACAAAAACTCATTAAAGGTATGCTTACTGCTTGCGAAAAACGTCCTGTTTCAATGGAAACTATTGAAAGAGCAGTCAGTGAAATTGAGTCAACATTACAGAATTCACTTGACCGCGAAGTAACATCTGTTCGCGTTGGTGAACTTGTTATGGAACAACTTAAAGAAATTGACCAGGTGGCTTATGTTCGTTTCGCATCAGTTTATAAGCAGTTCAAAGATGTAAATGCATTTATGGAAGAACTTTCAAATTTCCTTGATAAGAAATAAAACTAATAAATAATAAATAATAAATAACAGAACGAGGTGTTGTTATGAAAAGAACGGTTTCTAAAATCTTGTGCATCATAACGGCACTTTGTGTCTTTTTAGGCACAATGCCGATTATATCATTTGCAGACAATGATTATTTTGATGGCTATGGTACTACATATGTGGGCGGGAAAGATGTTACAGTTGTTGACCCCGAACACGTTAGCGATACATTGTTTGTTCCGGGAAAAGATGCACAGGACTTTTTCAGCACAACAAATAATGAAAGCGTTGGTTGGCGTTTCTATGATTCATTAAATGACGCGGGAAAATATATTTATAATAAGTTTGTTAGTGCGGGTCCGACTGCAACGTTGGAATTGGATTATGATATAAATGATTCGCCGTTTATGGGTGTTGGTGCAACAGTTAATGATGCGGCTAATGCGGCTGTCGCTGTGCTTAACGAAGCACTCCCGAACGCTTTGGCATTTGCGGCGGAAGATAATCCAGAGATTTTCTGGTATGCAGGTTATAGTGGTTTTTCAATAAGATATGGTTATGCCGAAATTGACAACGGATATCTTGTAAAACTTGCACCACTTTCTATTCCAATAAGTATAAATACAACTGCATATGCTGATTATACCGTTGTGCAGGATTATTATGACAGATTATTGGTTGCGGTTAATGAAGTACAGGTTAATGGCATTACACGATATGAAAAAGTTAAATCAATTAACGATTATATATGTGGTATAACAACTTATGATTTAGATGCAACAATGGCACATGAGCCAACAGGCGTTTTCTTTGGCGGAAGAGCCGTGTGCGAGGGATACGCTGAAGTATTCAAACTTCTTTGTGACCGCGAGGGAATTCCGTGCATAATGGTGCTTGGTTATGCCGAGGACCCAAATAATCCTCACAAGTGGAATTATGTTCAGATGGAAGATAATAATTGGTATCTTGTTGATGCAACATGGAATGACCAAGGGGATTATTTGTTTAATGATTATTTGTTAAATGGTAGTGAAACAATTGCTCCACATTATACTGATAAAACTGATGATAATGTTCATATTGCAACAGGTGCTTTTTATAGTGGTGGAAGTCAGATTTTATACTACCCTACACTTTCTAAAGATACCTACGGAATGATGATGTTAAACAATAATGTGGGTGACGTTACTGTTGAAGATAGTATGAATGTAATTTTTGTGGGTAAAGATATTACAGATTTACAAAGTAAGTTTATTCTACCAAGTGGATTCTCGGGAAGTGTTACAAGCTTTACAGATGTTACAGGTGGTGAACTTACGGTAACAAAAACCGCAACAGGCGTATCAAAGACATATATGTTTGCAAAGCGTGGCGACATTGATGGCTCTAATACAACAAATGCAACTGATTATAGTAAAGCTGTAACCGCTTCAATGTTGGGTAATTGCCCGACAAAAGATACAGCAGAGTATTATGCAGGGGACATTAACCACGACGGCGCAATTGACGGATTTGACGCAATTACACTTGATTTGTATCTTGATGGCACAATAGATTTTAATTGATAAAATTACAATAAAAACCGATTGAGGAAAAATCCCCAATCGGTCTTTTTTAATACTTATGAAATTTTTGTAGTGCCGTAGCAATCGGTAAAATCAGAATTCCCAATACTACATTACCAACACAATGCATAACATCAAATGAAAATCCTGCAACAATCCAAGCAATCATTCCCCTAAAGTCAAGTCCAAATAAAAGAGCTTGTGCAGGGGCATAAAGTGTGCCGTATAAAAGTCCGTGAAGTCCCGAAACAATTATATAAACGGGAACTGCAATCGCAGGCTTCATATTCTTTGGTAAAAGCATTACCATTCCCCAGAGAACAGTCCATATATATAAATACGGAACCCACCATACTCCAAACCCATAAACGAGCCCCGACAATAGAACAAATATGTAAATGGGCTTTAAGGCGTCTTTTCTGTATACTATTGTGTATGCAGTAATAAGCGTACCTAACAAATGCACGTTAGGCAGACCCTCAAGCAACAACTTTGACAGTAACATTATTACGCCTAACATAGTAAACACAATAATATCTACTAACTTTTTATACTTTTCGTTTCTCATATTATGCCTTTGTCGCCACAAACGAATACGTTGCGGTTTCGTCGATTTCAGTTGTGTCAACACCACTCATGGCGTATTCGCCGTTTACATAAAATGCCCAGTATGCACCATCAGCATTGTACTCATACTTAATACCATTTACGGTATCAACCATAAGACCATAATCGCCCTCTGTACCCGAAATTAGTTTTTCGGCAACAAGTGCCTCGCCAACTGTGGTGGCTGTTGTTTTGATGTCAAAGGATTTTTCACTTCCGTCAAGGTCTACTAACTTGAACACAAAAGTTTTTTCAACCTTTGCATCATTGTTTGTGTTACTATCATTTCCACACGCTGAAAAAGTAAGTGCCATAGCCACAATAAGCACCAGCGAGAGAACAGACAGTACTACTTTTGAATTCATTACATTTTTCATACCTGTAATCTCCTTAATATTTAATTTTTTTGATACTTGGCTTGTTTCTATACTGGTTTTCGCAGCAAAAACAACTCAGAACCGGGTATTCCGACTTCGCAGACTAAAATGCGATTTTCGTCTTCTCAAAGATTTCTTCAATGACTTTACTCTTGTGGCAAAGAGTATGAAAATCGCTCATCTGCTTACGGCGACGGACTCGTTCAGGATTTACACCTGATTCCCCGACATCCTTGACCTATATCAAAATAATTATATACTCACTACTAAAATAAATCAACAAAAACTTGATTTATATAAAAATTGAGATTAAAATAGCTTTATAAATGTTGTGGACGTGATTATATGAAAAGAAAAGTAATAATACCAATTGCAATAATTTTAACACTTGCAATTTTATCAACAATAGTATTCTTCGGGGTGAGAACAATGAAGTTGAATGAATATAAAAACACCAAATTAAATCTTCCCGAAGGCTTTACAATTACGGCTCATACTGGTTGTATGGGTACAAAAGAAAACTCTCTTGAATCTATTAAAATGGGCATTGAAAATGGTGCACAAATTATTGAATTTGATTTGTATTTTACAGAAGACGGCGAGCCTGTACTTGCTCACGACGAACCCGTAGGTGACGAGGTAACATTAGACGAAGCATTCGCATACCTTCGTATGTTCAAAGATGCAAAAGCAAATGTTGATATAAAAACTGTTGATGCTCTCGAAAAAGTGTATCCGTTAGCAAAAGAAAATAATGTTGCTGACAGAATTTTCTATACAGGCGTTAAAGATGAGTTCGTTGACGCAGTAAAAAAGAATAGTCCTGAAATTCAGTATTATCTCAATGTAGATGTTGACAAGTCAAAAAATACTGATGAAGAATATCTGCTTTCTCTTGTTGAAAAAGTGAAAAATGCAGGGGCTGTCGGCATAAACTTTAATTATAAAAGTGCGTCAAAAGAGTTAGTTGATATTTTCCACGAAAATAACTTGTTAGTGTCAATCTGGACCGTTGACAGCGAATATAATATGTATAAAATTCTGTCTTTTGGTCCCGATAATATCACTACAAGAAATCCTGACAAATTGGCAGAAATTATTGGTTGATTTTTTTAAGGAAATTTGTCAAAATTATTGACTTTTTTGTAATTTTTCATTATATTTATTTTATACCAATTAGGGTGGGGCGATTTGAGTTTTTAGTCGCTCAATCCCAACTATATCTATCGGTTGGAAAGGGGCTGCATAATTGAAAAACAATCCAGTTATTATTGACCTCAAAAACATAAGCGTTAGCTTTGACAATCAAAAAATACTCAATAACATTAACCTTTATATCCGTGACGGTGAGTTTATTACCTTGCTCGGACCTTCGGGTTGCGGTAAAACAACAACCTTGCGTATTATTGCAGGTTTCTTACAGCAGGATAGTGGTGATGTTATTTTCGAAGGAAAAAATATCAATGGTGTGCCGGCATACAAGCGTCAGGTTAACACCATTTTTCAGCGTTATGCCTTATTTCCGCATTTGAATGTTTATGAAAATATTGCGTTCGGACTTCGCCTTAAAAAGTGGAAAGAAGATGCAATCAAAGAAAAAGTGAGCGAAATGCTTACTCTCGTAAATCTTAAAGGTTTCGGTCCTCGTCGTATTGACTCCCTTTCGGGTGGTCAGCAACAACGAGTTGCTATTGCACGTGCATTGGCGGTTAATCCAAGAGTTGTGCTTCTTGACGAGCCACTTGGTGCACTCGACCTTAAACTCCGTAAAGATATGCAGATTGAACTTAAAAACATTCAGCAGAAATTGGGCATTACTTTTATATATGTTACTCACGACCAAGAAGAAGCACTTTCAATGTCTGATACGGTTGTTGTTATGAATGGCGGTGAAATTCAGCAAATCGGCACCCCGCTTGATATTTACAACGAGCCAAAGAATGCTTTCGTTGCTGACTTTATCGGTGAAAGTAATATTCTTGACGGTGTTATGAAAGAGGATTTTACTGTTGAATTTAATAACATTAAATTCCAATGTGTTGATAAGGGCTTTAAACATAATGAACCTGTTGACGTTGTAATCCGACCTGAAGACATTGACGTTGTAGCTCCTGAAAAAGGTATGTTACAGGGTACAGTTACATCTGTAACTTTTAAAGGTGTTCATTACGAAATTATTGTTGACATTGATAACTTCAAGTGGATGATTCAGACTACTGAAAAGAGTGAAGTGGGCGACGTAATTGGCATTTCTATTGACCCTGATGAAATGCACATTATGAAAAAATCACAGTATTCAGGTCTTTACGGCGATTACAGTTCATTCAGTGATGAATTTGACGAGCTTTCTCAGGTGGAGGAGGAATAATGAAAAAGTCCTCGTTCCTTCAGAAGATGCTTAATGCACCTTATATGCTCTGGTCGGTGTTATTTATAGTAGCACCGCTCATAATGGTTATTTATTACGCCTTTACAGATGCAAACGGCAACTTTACTACCAATAATATTGCACAGATTGGGGATTACACAAACACCTTTATTCTGTCAATCAGTTACGGTGCAGTTGCAACGTTTATCTGCCTTTTAATTGCGTATCCTTTTGCCTATGCTCTTGCACAGACCAAGGCATCATTCCAACGAGTTGCTACAATGCTTGTAATGTTGCCTATGTGGATGAGTTTCTTAATTCGTACTTATTCTTGGATTACAATTTTAGGCGAATCGGGTGTAATAAACAGATTTTTAGGACTGTTCGGTATTGAGCCTTTACAGATGCTCAACACAGGTGGAGCGGTCATTTTAGGTATGGTTTATAACTTCTTACCCTATATGATTCTGCCTTTATATACCGCCCTTTCTAAAATGGACAACTCTCTTGTTGAAGCGGCTCAGGACTTGGGTTGTAACAAGTTCTATTGCCTTCGTAAAGTTATATTCCCTTTGTCAGTACCCGGAATTGCAAGCGGTGTAACAATGGTTTTCGTGCCAAGTGTAAGTACTTTCTATATTACACAAAAACTTGGTGGCGGTCAGATTACACTTATTGGTGACGTAATTGAAGGGCAGTTCCAGACCGCATACAACTATAACTTGGGTGCGGCACTCTCGCTCGTGCTTATGGTTATGATTTTAATCTGTCTTGGTGTGCTTAACTACTTTACTGACAGTGATGATGACGGAGGTGTGCTTATATGACAAAAACATCTCTCGCATCAAAAATTTATTTAGCACTCGTTTTCGTGTTCCTTTATGCACCAATGGTTGTAATGATGGTGTTCTCATTTAACGGAACAGAAAGCACATACATTTTTGAAGGATTTTCACTTCAATGGTATGAAAAACTTTTCCACGACAAAGCAACTATGGATGCCCTTAAAAATACGGTTGTGTTGGCAGTAATTTCTGCTGCAATCGCAACGGTACTCGGCACTCTTGCAAGCGTGGGAATTAACTCAATGCGTAATAAATTTGTAAAGTCATCTGTAATGACTGTTACAAATATTCCTATGATGAACCCCGAAATCGTTACAGGTATTTCGATGATGCTCTTGTTCGTGTTTGCAGGAGCAATGCTTAATAAACGTGATGTTTTGGGCTTTGGTACAATTCTGATTGCCCACGTAACTTTCCAGTTGCCTTATGTCATTCTGTCAATTTTGCCGAAACTTCGTCAGACAGATAACAGAATTTTTGAGGCGGCACAGGATTTGGGTTGTCATCCCGTAAAAGCATTTTTCAAGGTTGTGTTCCCTGCAATTCTCCCCGGAATTGTAGCAGGTGCAATTATGGCGTTTACATTGTCACTTGACGATTTCATTATCAGTTATTTTACAAATGGTCCCGATTTTCAGACTTTGCCAATTCATATTTTCTCAATGACAAAGAAACGCGTAAAGCCCGATATGTATGCACTTTCAACTCTTATTTTCGGTGCAATGTTCGTGCTTTTAATTCTTATGAATGTGGCACAGTCCCGCTCTGATAAAAAACAGAGAAAAAAGCAAAAGGAGGGTAATGAATGAAAAAACTACTCTCTTTAGTAATCGCTTTTATTGTGATTGTTTCTGCATTTATAATTCCCGTTTATGCAGAAGACGAAATTTTTTCACAAGAAACAATCGACTATTATAAAAATCTTGGTCTTCAAGGCACAGTACTTAATGTGTATAACTGGGGCGAATATATTGACGACGAAGAAATTGATGTGGTTTCAGAATTTGAACGCCTTACGGGTTGTGATGTAAACTACACTACATTCGAGTCAAATGAAAATATGTATTCAAAACTTTCGGGCGGTGGCGTAAGTTACGATGTTATAATTCCGTCAGATTATATGGTTGAGCGTCTTATTTCTGAAGATATGCTTTTGCCACTTGATTACAATAATATTCCCAACTACGATAAGTATTTTGATAAAGATAAATATGGTTACCTTGTAGAAGATGGTATCAGCGATTATGGTGTAATCTATAACGTTGGTACAACAATTCTTATTTATAACACAAAATATGTTAAAGAAGCACCAACAAGTTGGAGTGTTCTTTGGGATGAACAGTATAAAGGCAAAATTCTTATGTTCAATAACCCCCGTGATGCTTTTGCGATTGCACAGTTTGCATTGGGACAAAGCATAAACACTACTAAAAAAGAAGATTGGGACGCTGCAGCTGAACTTTTATTAGAGCAACGTCAAAAAGTAAAGCCTGAATATGTAATGGATGAAGTTTTCATTAAAATGGAAAGCGGAGAATACGCTTTTGCAACATATTATGCGGGTGACTATGAATTGATGGCAGAAAATAATCCGGATTTGGCTTTTGCTTTCCCAGAAGAAGGCGTAAATACCTTCTACGACGCTATGTGTATTCCAAGTGCATCGCAGAATAAAAAAGGTGCAGAGGCGTTTATAAACTTTATGTTAGAGCCAGAAATTGCCCTTGCAAATGCGGAATATATCTACTACGCAACACCTAATAAAGCAGTTTTAGAAAATGAAGATTATTCCCTTGCAGATAGTGAAGCGGTTTACCCTGAAAATCTTGAAAATGCACAGGAATTTCATAATCTTCCAACTGATACTTTGCAGTATATGAATAACCTTTGGATGAAAGTCAAAGGTGAAAATGATACGGGCGGACTTTACACCGCATTCTTTTCAGTAATCGCAGTTGTGGTAGTAATCATAATCGCTCATATACTCAAAAAGAACAGAATGAAAAAATACTATAATGTGTAAATAAAAAAGAGAGCATCAAGCTCTCTTTTTTATTTGAATTTCTGTGTAGCTTTTTTAACTGCACTTGCAATGGGTGGGGCAATAACGGTTGTCGTTACAACTTCCATAACTCCGTTAAGACCTACAAATGCCACTAAAAATGGTAATAGGTCAGCACCGCCACGAATTCCCATTATGTAGTCGCTTTCTCCAAAGAAAATCATCAATAAACTCATAAAGAAAAGTGTGTTGAGAATAGGTGCCATAAAACTTGCAAATATTAATGCAAATTTTTTCTTTTTTCTTGCGATAAATTTGTAAATTACACCGCAAAGATAACCCATAAGTACGCGTGGTACAATGCACATAATAAATGTGTAAACAGGGTTAATGCCAAATAGTGTTGTGCCGAAAAGGTCGAGTCCGAAGCATTGTATAAAACTTGTAATACCAAATACAAGTCCTAAAAACGCACCGGATTTCTCGCCTAAAGTAATTGCACCAACTGCAACGGGTACCATAATAAAGGTCATTTTTACAGGTCCTAGTGGTAAATACCCGATTGGCGTGAATGCCATAAGCACAATAAGAGATGTGAGTATGGCGTTTTGAGCAAGGAACAAGGTCTTTCTTTTTCTTGCTCGTTTTGTGGTTTTTGCCATTTATATTCCTCCTTGCTACTGTTCCTGAAAATTAGGATACAATGCAAAATTTGACGAATAATTATTTATTTTTCTCGTAAATCGCTTTAAGTCCTTTAAGAATAAGGTCTTGGTCTAAAACCATTTCTCGCTTGCATACAGGGGCAATGAATGACGCTAATCCTCCTGTTGCAACAATGGTCTGTGGCTCGCCAAGTTCTTTTACAAAATGTTCAATAATGCCGTCAATCATTGAAGCCGTGCCAAGAACAATTCCGCTTTGCATACTTTCAATAGTGTTAGTTCCGCAGGCTTTTTTTGGTGGCTCAAGCGGAATTGCAGGTAAAAGCGAACTTGTATCAGTAAGTGCTTTTAATGATATTGCAACGCCTGGAGCAATCATACAACCTCTGAAATTGCGATTTTCGTCAACCGCACAGATTTTTGTAGCAGTACCCAAATCTACAATAAATGCAGGTAATGGGTATTCGTTTACCGCACCAACCGCACCTGCTGCCAAATCAGCACCAAGTTGAGCAGGATTGTCAATTAAAATGTTAAGTCCCGTTTTAACACCGGGGGAGAGTACGATTACTTTTTTATTTGTAAGACGCTTGATTGCGTTTTTAATATGTACCGTAATTTCAGGCACAACTGATGAAACAACAGAGCCCTCAATATCACTTGCCTTGATATTGTAAACTGAAAAGATATTTACAAAATCAACGGCGTATTGGTCGTCAGTTTTCTGACGGTCAGTAGAAATGCGAGCACTCATAGTAAGAGTATCACCGTCAAAAATACCGAGATTTATATTTGTGTTACCAATATCAACTGTAAGAAGCATATTTTCACCTCATAAAAACAATATAATAAGTATATACCATTTTTTGTTGTTTAGCAAGTGAATTTGTGTTACAATACCATATAGAAAAAGGGGTGAGAGTATGATTTGCAACTTATGTCCGCGAAACTGTAATGCCCAAAGAACTGAATATATTGGTAACGGTTTTTGCAAAATGCCCGAAAATCCCGTACTTGCCCGTGCGGATATTCATAATTGGGAAGAACCTTGTATAAGTGGTGAGCGTGGAACGGGAGCAATTTTCTTTTCAGGGTGCTCTCTTAAATGTTGCTTTTGTCAAAATTACCCTATAAGCCATGAAAACAAGGGCAAAGTAATCACAACCGACCGCCTTATTGAGATTATAAAAGAGTTAGAAAATAGGAGAGTTCATACAATTGATTTTGTAAACCCTACCCATTTTTCACATATTATACTTGATGCACTCACACAGTATAAGCCGAAAATTCCCGTAGTTTACAACTCGTCAGGGTATGATAGCGTTGAAACTCTCAAAAAACTTGAAGGATTAGTTGATGTTTATTTGCCTGACTTAAAATATTTCAGTAGTGAAAAGTCAACAAAATATGCAAAATGCCCCGATTATTTTGAAAAAGCAAGTAAAGCAATACTTGAAATGTACCGTCAACAACCGAAAACTGAATTCAAAGATGGTATAATTCAAAAAGGTCTTATAATACGTCATCTTGTTTTGCCCAAGAATGTAGATGATAGCAAAAACATACTTTTGTGGATTAAAGAAAATCTGCCGAGCGACACATACATAAGTATTATGAGTCAGTACACACCATATGGCGAAATAGCGGAATTCAAAGAATTAAACCGACGGCTCACTACTGCAGAATACAATAAAGTGGTTGATTATTTTATTGATTTGGGTTTTCAGAACGGCTTTATGCAAGAAAAAACATCATCGCAAACAAAATATATACCTGATTTTGACTTGACGGGTGTAAAATAATGTTGAAATCTATAAAAATAATGATATAATTATTACATAAATTTATAAGAAAGAAGGATATTCACAATGAAAGGATTTTTAAAAGAATTTAAAGACTTCGCTATGCGTGGTAACGTAATCGACCTTGCAGTCGGTGTTATCATCGGTGGTGCTTTCCAGAAAATCGTAACATCAATAGTTAATGACCTTGTAATGCCACTTATCGGTCTTATTACAAAGGGCAGCGACTTTGCATCAAAGTTCGTAGCACTTGATGGTGGCGAATATGCAACAATTGAAGAAGCAACTGAAGCAGGTGCAGCAATTCTTACATACGGCAACTTTATTGCAGTAACAATCGACTTTCTCATTATGGCATTCGTTATTTTCCTTCTCGTTAAGGGACTTAACAAGCTTACTTCAATCGGTAAAAAGCCAGAAGAAGTAGTAGAAGAAGTAGCACCAACTACAAAGGTTTGCCCATTCTGTAAGAGTGAAATTGCTATTGACGCTACAAAGTGTGCACATTGCACATCAGACGTTGAATAATTATGTATAAACTTGGTTTTATAGGTTGCGGAAATATGGCTACTGCTATTCTTAATGGGGTAGTCAAATCACAATATGTAAACGGTGCAGAAATATGCGTTTTTGACACTTGTGAAGAAAAATCAAACGCACTTAAAGAAAGTTTAGGTGTAGAAGTTTTAACATCTGCCACAGAAATTGCAGAAAAAGCACAAGTTGTAGTCCTTGCAGTAAAACCACAAGTGTTCCCTGAAGTTTTACCACAAATCAAAGATGCACTTTCTGAAAACAACAATGCACTTGTGTCAATAGGGGCGGGAAAAACAATCTCTTACCTTTGTTCATTCCTTGAAAGCAATACACCCGTTATTAGAGTTATGCCGAATATTAATGCACAAGTGGGTGCATCAATGAGTGCAGTTTGCAAAAACGAGAAAGTTACATATGCACTTCTCGATTTTGTAAAAGGGCTGTGTCAAAGTTTCGGCGATGTAATTGAACTTCCTGAAAGTCAGTTTTCAATTTTCTCGGTGATTGCGGCTTGTTCTCCTGCATATGCTTTTATGTTTATTGATTCAATGGCTCGCGGTGCAGAAAAGAACGGTATGAAGCGTGAAGACGCACTTAAAATTTCTGCACAAGCAGTTTTAGGTAGTGCAAAAATGATGCTTGAAAGTGGCGATTCCCCTTGGGCACTCATCAATAGCGTTTGCTCGCCGGGTGGAACAACTATTGAGGGTGTTGCAACACTTCAAAATGAAGAATTCGACAAAGCGGTTATGGATGCAGTGCAAGCATCATATGAAAAAGACAAAAGAATGTAATAAAAATTTAGCACAGATTACGGTCTGTGCTTTATTTTTTTACTTGTATGTGTTAAAATAGAGATTAGTAAAATCTAAGGAGATTTTTTATGATTATTAACGGCTTTCAAAAATTAACATTACTTGATTACCCTGGCAGAGTTGCTTGCACAATTTTCACGGCAGGGTGTAATTTGCGTTGCCCGTTTTGTCACAATGCATCACTTGTAACTCATATTGATAGTGAAAATACATTCAGTACAGAAGAAATCCTTGATTATCTCAAAAAGCGTCAAGGCATTTTAGAGGGTGTCTGCATTACGGGTGGCGAACCACTTTTACAACCTGATATTAAAGAATTCATTACAGAAATCAAAAACTTAGGTTATTCAGTTAAACTTGACACAAACGGCACATTTCCCGAAAAACTCAAAGATTTAGTTAATAGCGGTCTTGTTGATTACGTTGCTATGGACATTAAAAATAGTAAAGCGAAATACAAAGAAACTGCAGGAATAAATAATCTTGATTTGTCCAAAATAGAAGAAAGCGTAGATTTTTTAATTAATGGTAATATAGATTTTGAGTTCAGAACAACAATCGTCAACGAATTTCACACAATTGACGATATACAAGATATTGTGGTATGGATTAATGGTGCACACAAGTACTTTTTGCAGAATTTTGTTGATTCAGGTGACCTTATAGGTGACTTTTTAACCCCTGTAACCCTTGATACACTTAAGATTATGCGTGAAAAAGCGACAGAAATCATACCAAATGTTGAAATCAGGGGGATTTCTTAAAATTCCATAAAAAACACAATATATTGTGTAAAAACCTATTGACAAAACACTATATATGTACTATAATAAATCTCGCTAACCCGAAAAATTAGCGGGATTTACTTTTAATACACAGAAAATTTTAATTCAACAAGGGAGGACACAATATGTATAACGTACTTAAAAGAGATGGCAAAATTGCAAATTTTGACGTTAAAAAGATTGCAGACGCTATTACACAAGCATTTGAGGCTTGTAACAAACAGTTTAACCCTGATATTATCGATTTCTTAGCTCTTAAAGTTACTGCAGATTTCGAACCAAAAATCAAAGATGGTAACATCGCAGTTGAAGATATTCAGGACAGTGTTGAATCAGTTCTCATTAAGGCTGGTTATGATGATGTTTCAAAAGCATATATCATTTATCGTCGTCAAAGAGAAAAGGTTCGTAACCTTAACGCAACAATGGTTGACTATAAGGCAATTATCGATAACTACCTTAATGTTAACGACTGGCGTGTTAAAGAGAATTCAACAGTTACCTATTCTGTTGGTGGCTTGATTCTTTCAAACTCAGGTGCTGTTACTGCTAACTATTGGCTTTCAGAAATTTATGATGATGAAATCGGCAACGCTCACAGAAATGCTGATATTCACATTCATGACCTTTCAATGCTTACAGGTTACTGTGCAGGTTGGTCACTTAAACAGTTAATTCAAGAAGGTCTTGGCGGTGTTCCCGGTAAAATCACATCTGCTCCTGCGGCTCACCTTTCAACACTCTGCAATCAGATGGTAAACTTCCTTGGCATTATGCAGAATGAATGGGCAGGTGCTCAGGCTTTCTCATCATTTGACACATATCTTGCACCTTTCGTAAAAGTTGATAACCTTTCATATAAAGAGGTTAAACAGTGCATTCAGTCATTTATCTATGGCGTAAATACACCATCTCGTTGGGGTACACAGTCTCCATTCACAAACATTACTCTTGACTGGACAGTTCCAAACGACCTTGCAGAACTCAACTGTATTGTTGGCGGCAAGGAAATGGACTTCAAGTATAAAGATTGTAAAGCTGAAATGGATATGGTTAACAAAGCATTCATCGAAGTTATGGTTGAAGGCGATGCTAACGGTCGTGGTTTCCAATACCCAATTCCAACATATTCAATTACTCGTGATTTTGACTGGTCAGAAACAGAGAATAATAAACTTCTCTTCGAAATGACAGCAAAATACGGTACTCCTTATTTTTCAAACTATATCAATAGTGATATGGAGCCATCAGACGTTCGTTCAATGTGTTGTCGTCTTCGTCTTGACCTTCGCGAACTTCGCAAGAAGTCAGGTGGTTTCTTCGGTAGTGGCGAATCAACAGGTTCAGTTGGTGTTGTTACAATCAACTTACCAAGAATTGCTTACCTTGCAAAAGATGAAGCAGATTTCTATGCTCGTCTTGACAAGATGATGGACATTTCTGCACGTTCACTTAAAGTTAAGCGTGACGTTATCACAAAACTTCTCGATGCAGGTCTTTATCCATATACAAAGCGTTACCTTGGTACATTCAACAACCACTTCTCAACAATCGGTCTTGTTGGTATGAACGAAGCTGGTCTTAACGCAAAATGGATTCAGGCAGATATGACAAACGAAAAGACACAGCAGTTTGCAAAAGACGTTCTTAATCATATGAGAACACGTCTTTCAGACTATCAGGAACTTTACGGCGACCTTTATAACCTTGAAGCTACTCCTGCAGAGTCAACTGCATTCCGTCTTGCAAAACACGACCTTAAATACTACCCAGACATTATTACTGCAGGTAGAAAAGAAGGCGAAACACCTTACTACACAAACAGTTCACATCTTCCTGTTGGCTATACTCAAGACATCTTTACAGCTCTTGATATGCAGGACGAACTTCATACTCTTTACACATCAGGTACAGTATTCCACGCATTCCTTGGTGAAAAACTTCCTGATTGGCAGTCATGTGCAAATCTTGTTAAGAAGATTGCATCTAACTACAGACTTCCATACTACTCAATTTCACCAATTTACTCAATCTGTAAAAATCACGGTTATATTGCAGGTGAAGCATTCACTTGCCCACACTGTGGCGAAGAAGCAGAAGTTTACTCAAGAATTACAGGTTACTATCGTCCTGTTAAAAACTGGAATGATGGTAAAGCGCAGGAATACAAAGACAGAAAAGTTTACGATATTGCGAATTCTCACCTTACACACGATATTACTGAAAATGAAGTTTGCGAATGTGAGAAGGAAGAAACAACAAGTGTTCAGGATAGCGTAATGCTTTTCACAACTGCAACTTGCCCTAACTGTAAGATTGCTTGTTCATTACTTGACAAAGCAGGCGTAGTTTATAACAAACTTCTTGCTAATGAAAATGTTGATTTGGTTAACGAATTCGGCATTAAGCAAGCACCTACACTTGTAGTTGTTGAAAATGGTGTAGCAACAAAATATACAGGTGTATCAGATATTAAGAAATATTTGAATGCTTAAGGTATAATTTTATGTATGATATTATAGTTGTTGGCGGTGGCCCTGCGGGGCTTACCGCTGCCCTATATGCTCGTAGGGCAAATAAAACAGTTCTTGTTATTGAAAAGGGTAGCTTTGGTGGGCAGATTACATACTCGCCAAAGGTTGAAAACATCCCGGGTTTTAACGAAGTAACAGGCAACGAGTTTGCAGAAAAACTTG
This sequence comes from Candidatus Fimenecus sp., assembly GCA_045545735.1. GTDB lineage: Bacteria > Bacillota > Clostridia > Oscillospirales > Acutalibacteraceae > Fimenecus. Next base: position 210,428 of record JAZQBM010000008.1, read on the forward strand.
TTGAGCAAGTTCTTAATCAGGATGCAGAAGTTGAATGTGCAGAAGTACTTGAAATCCGTGACGGTGATGTTAAAACAGTTGTTACTGATTCAGGTGAATTTGAGGGTAAATCCGTTATTATTGCAACAGGTGCAAAACACAGACTTTTAGGGCTTGAGAATGAACAAAACCTTATCGGTGAAGGCATTTCATTCTGTGCCGTTTGTGATGGTGCTTTCTATGAGGGCAAAACTGTCGCAGTAATCGGTGGCGGAAACTCTGCGTTACAAGAGGCTATTTTACTTTCAGACCTTGCACAAAAGGTTTATGTCATTCAAAACCTTGATTTCTTCACAGGTGAGCAAAAACTCGTAGAAAAGCTTCAAAACAAGCCTAACGTTGAAATTATTCTCGGCACAGTTGTTGAAAAACTTATAGGCGAGAATGAACTCAAAGGAATTACAATTAAAAATACATCAACAGAAGAAGTTAAAGATTTAACTCTTGACGGTATGTTCGTTGCAATCGGTCTTGTTCCACAGAATGACGCTTTCAAAGAACTTGTTAATCTTGATGAACGCGGTTATGTAAATTCAAATGAAAACTGCCTTACAAATGCAAAAGGCATTTTCGTAGCAGGTGATTGCCGTACAAAATTAATCCGTCAGGTAATTACTGCCGCAGGTGATGGTGCAGTAGCAGCTCTTGCCGCTTGTGATTATGTAGATGAAAACTAAAATAGATGATACACACGCCAGCGTAACAAAAGTTGGTCGAGTTAAAAGCAAAAGCCGTTCCATTTTGGAACGGCTTTTGTAATGCTTAAAATATTACTTGTTAAAGTTTTTTGCTTTTTCAAGGCATTCTTTGCAAATTGGCAATTCGTCATCAACAATCTCGTTACATTCACAAATCTTACATTTTGGAGCAACTGCTTCAATTGTAAGTTTGCCGTTTACCTCGTGCAAAATAACTTTTGTGCCGGGCTCAAGTCCCATTTTTGTTCTGTATTCTCTTGGAAGAACAATTCTTCCCGCATAGTCAATAGTTTTAACTGTACCGTATAACATAAAAATACCTCTTTTCTTGTGGTTTTAATGTATGTTTTGTTGATTTTTGTTCTATTCTATATTTAATATAATACATTTTGCCACTTTTTGTCAAGTTTTGGCAATAAAAAACTGCAAGTATTTTTATACTTGCAGTCCAAAAAATTAATCTTTTGCAAAAAATATACCCACAATACTGAAAACGGTAAAGGCTATTATCCCAACGGTCAATGCGGTTTTCAGTAAATTTAACATTCTAAGCATATTTGCCATTTTATAAACGGCATCAATTTCTTTTTCTATATTCATTTTATTATTCCCCCGATGTTAATAGAACTCCGTGTGCGATTGACGGAATACTTTCGCCCTGCATTGTAGAAGTAGGAGAGAGTAATGCACCCGTACCAACAAAAAGTACTTGGTTAAGTTCTTTTTCTTTTAGTCTTCTCATAATATATGAGTTCACAACTGAGCCACTACAACCACAACCTGAACCACCTGCGTGAACGTCCTGACCTTCAAGGTCGTAAATCATAAGTCCGCAATCTCCGTGAACTGACGAAATATCATAGCCGTAGTCCTTTTTAAGCAATTCTATAAGCAGTTCTGCACCAACCTTGCCCAAATCTCCCGTCAAAATCATATCGTAATCGGTGGGGCTAGTGTTGGTATCATTTAAGAAATCCCCGATTGTAGATGCCGCTGCAGGTGCCATTGCAGCACCCATATTGTTGGCGTCTTTAATGCCTAAATCCATAATTTTGCCAAAGATTACAGCCTCAACGCAAGGAGTATTTTCTTTATTGGCAGAAATTACAGATGCACCTGATGCAGTTGCAGTGCGTTGTGCTGACGGCGGACGTTGACCACCATATTCCAACGGTAAACGGAATTGACGTTCTGCAGATGCAAAATGTGAAGATGTAGATGCAACCGCATAATTCACCGCACCCGAATCTACAAGTACTGATGCCAACGCCATTGATAAAGCCATTGTTGAGCAAGCCCCATAAAGCCCTAAAAACGGGATTTCAAGTTCACGAATACCAAATGACGTGCCAATGCATTGGTCAAGCAAATCGCCAGCCATAATCAAATCAATATCTTTAGGGGAGAGTTCCGCCTTTGCAATAGCACGTGTAATCGCCTCATACTGTAAAGCACTTTCTGACTTTTCCCAAGACGTACAACCATCAATAGTGTCATCAGAGTAACAATAGTCGAATTCTTTTGCCAACGGTCCTTCGCCCTCGGCTTTGCCTACAACAGCGGCGTGACCGTGAATTGATGGTTTCGATGGTAAAAGTAATGTATATTTTCCAACACGATTAGCCAAATCAGTCTTTCCTTTCATTTGCGTTTATTTTATTTTTACCCATAAAAAAATAAAAATACAAACAAAAAAATTGTCGAATTATCATATTAAACTCTTGCACCAAATAAAAACATATGTTATCATTAAATTGCTGATATATATTATCTAAATCAGTATGAGAGGAGAAATTATTATGTATTGTAAAAATTGCGGAACACAGATGGATGATATGGCTTCTGTATGCGTAAACTGCGGAACAGCAAAGGGTGTTGGCACAGCATATTGCCAGAACTGTGGTAAAGAAGTAGCACCGGGTGCAGCAGTTTGTCTTGCTTGTGGCGTAGCAACATCACAGCAGGCAGCATTTGCAGTAGGCGGTAAGAATAAGATTGCAGCAGCACTTCTTGCATTCTTCCTTGGTGCACTTGGCGTTCACAACTTCTATCTTGGTTATAAGAAAAAGGCTATTGCACAGCTTTTAATTACAGTTCTTACTTGTGGTGCAGGTTCAATGGTTAGTGGTATCTGGGCATTTGTTGAATTCATTCAGATTTTAACAGGTAGCATCGCAACAGACGCTGATGGCGTACCGCTTGTATAATTTAAAAAGCATAAAAGAAAACGCTCAACTTATGTTGAGCGTTTTTCGTTTATTCCCAAATATCAACTGCACCTCTGCCGTCTGTTACTTTTGCAACATAACTGGCAACTTTTTTGTGTTCGGGATGAACTTTGTATTTTTCGAGTTCTTCCTCGTTTTCGGTTTCAACAACTAAAAGTGCATCAAAATTTCTCTCACATTCTACTTGGTTTTTTAGAAATGTGAGTTTTTTTATGTGTGGAATGAGTGGGGGAAGTGCCTCAAGACCATTTTTGACAATTTCAATGTTTTCATCTTTAGTTTTGCCTTCTGCATCTTTAAATTTCCACATTACAATATGTTTTAACATAATAATCACCTGATATTAAATAATATTCTGGCATTTCTGTCAGTCAAATCAAGAATTTCTTGTGCCGTAACACCACGCAATTCTGCAATTTTTTCAGCAGTATATGGAATGTGTAGTGAATCGCATCTTTTACCCCTGAATGGTACAGGAGCCATATACGGTGCGTCAGTTTCAATAAGAAGCTTATCACTTGGCACAAATTTTGCAACCTCGCAAGGTTTAACTGCGTTCTTGAATGTAACCGCACCACCAAGACCAATATAAAACCCTAGTTTTATAATCTCTTTTGCCATTTCTACACTACCTGAGAAACAGTGAAGAACGCCTTTAGGCTTATATTTTTTGAGTATGTTAAGTGTGTCTTCGTGGGATTCTCTGTCGTGAAAAATGATTGGCAACCCCAGTTCGTTTGCAAGTCCTATTTGTTTTTCAAGAAGAACTAATTGCTCTGCACGACTTTCTTTTTCGTAGTGATAATCAAGTCCGATTTCACCGATTGCAACGCATTTTTCATCTTTTGCAAGTTCTTTTATTCTTTCCAAATCGCCATCGTTGTATTCGTCATTATCAAGTGGGTGAAACCCTACTGCAGAATACACAAAATCGTATTTGTGAGAAAGTTCTACTGCAATTTCACTTGTTTTTATATTTGTTCCGCAACAAATGACACCGGAAACTCCATTTTCTTTAAAAGAAACGAGCAGTTCGTTTCTGTCTGTGTCAAACTGCTCGTCGTCATAATGTGCGTGTGAATCAAAAATGTTGTGATACATTATCTTATTCTCGCTCCGTTTGGCATATCTTTATCAACAAAAATAACCTTTGCATCTTCTTCAGTAACATCTGCTGCAAGAATCATACCGCAACTTTCAACACCACAAAGAACTGCAGGTTTAAGGTTTGCAACAACTACTACCTTTTTGCCGATAAGGTCTTCAGGCTTGTACCATTTTGCAATACCACTTGCAACAATTCTGTCAGTTCCTGTGCCGTCATCAAGAGTAAGTTTTAAAAGTTTCTTTGCCTTTTTAATTGGCTCACAGTTCTTAACTTCTGCAACACGGAGTTCAACTTTCATAAAATCGTCAAATCCGATTTCTGCAAGTCCCTCGATTTTTGGTGCAGGAGCATTTGCCTTTTCTTCAGCCTCTTTTTTAGCCTGAAGTTCAGCAATCAACTTTTCACCGTCAATTCTTGAGAAAAGAGGAGTTGCAGTACCAACTGTAATACCGCTCTCAAGTCCGCCCCATTCCTGAATGCTTTCGTAAGTTGCAGGTGCAACATTCAACTGTTCTGCAATCTTAACAGCAGTTTCAGGCATAATTGGAGAGATAAGTGCAGAAAGCACGCGAATACCCTCAAGAAGATTATAAAGAACAGTGCCGAGTTTTCCTTTCTGTGCCTCGTCTTTAGCCAAAGCCCAAGGCATTGTTTCGTCAATGTATTTGTTGCAACGACGTGCAAAATTGATTACACATTCAACTGCATCACTCATCTTGTATTCTGAAATATACTTATCAAAACCTGCAAGTGCTTTCTTTGCACTTTCCTTAAGGTCTTCGTCAAATTCAGTAGCACAAGTAGGTGATTGAACAACACCGTCAAAATACTTGTTCTGCATTGCAATAGTTCTGTTTACAAGGTTACCGAGTGTATTTGCAAGGTCAGTATTGAAACGGTCAATCATTGCTTCATAAGTAATTGAGCCGTCATGAGCGTGTGGCATCTCTGAAAGAAGATAGTAACGTACAGCATCAACACCGAAAATTTCTGTCAAATCATCAGCGTAAATAACATTACCGCGAGATTTACTCATTTTGTCTTCGCCTTGGAGCAACCAAGGATGACCATATACTTGTTTAGGTAACGGAATACCAAGAGCCATAAGAGTAATAGGCCAATAAATTGTGTGGAAACGAACGATATCCTTACCAATAATATGGCAATCAGCAGGCCAATATTTATTAAACTGTTCACTGCTTCCGTCAGGGTCGTAACCGATACCTGTAATGTAGTTTAAGAGTGCATCGAACCATACATAAACAATGTGTCTGTCATCAAATGGAACAGGAACACCCCATTTGAATGAGGTTCTTGAAATGCACAAATCTTGAATACCTGGCTTAATGAAATTGTTAAGCATTTCTTTTTTGCGAGCTTCAGGATAAATGAAGTTTTCATTACTTTCAATGAATTCTTCAAGTTGTTTCTGATATTTTGAAAGCTTAAGGAAATATGCTTCTTCTTTAGCAGACTTAACCTCTCTGCCACAGTCAGGACATTTGCCGTCAACTAATTGGCTTTCAGTCCAGAAAGACTCACAAGGAGTACAGTAAAGACCTTCATATTCACTCTTATAAATATCGCCTTGGTCATAAAGTTTTTGGAAAATCTTTTGAACTGCCTTTTCGTGATAATCGTCAGTTGTACGAATAAAATGGTCGTAAGTTGTATTCAAAAGGTCGCAAATACCTTTGATTTCGCCTGCAACCTTATCAACATATTTTTTAGGGCTGATACCAGCTTCGTTGGCGTATTCTTCAATTTTCTGTCCGTGCTCGTCAGTACCTGTCATAAAGAAAACATCAAAGCCCTGCATTCGTTTGTACCTCGCAATAGCGTCGGTCAACACGATTTCATAACTGTTGCCGATGTGAGGTTTGCGTGATGTGTACGCAATGGCTGTTGTGATGTAAAACTTTGGCTTTTCACACATAGAAAACGCCCCTTTCTAAAAATTTTTACGGCACAAAATATTTTTGCCGCATATATTATAGTATTATACTAAACCTTGCCAATATTTTCAAGATGATTATTAAAAAATACAAAATTATATGTATAAAAAACTTTTTTGAAAAAAATTAAAAAAACTTGAAAAAAAGTGTTGACAAATCTTTTTTAATGTGGTAAATTATACGAGCCGCTGAAAACAGCAGCAAAAATGTGGGAGCATAGCTCAGCTGGGAGAGCATCTGCCTTACAAGCAGAGGGTCACAGGTTCGAGCCCTGTTGTTCCCACCAAATGGCCCGGTAGTTCAGTTGGTTAGAACGCTAGCCTGTCACGCTAGAGGTCGACGGTTCGAGCCCGTTCCGGGTCGCCATTTTTTGCCTCTGTAGCTCAGTTGGTAGAGCAGGGGACTGAAAATCCCCGTGTCATTGGTTCGATTCCGATCGGAGGCACCAATTGTATGCGGATGTAGCTCATCTGGTAGAGCGCCACCTTGCCAAGGTGGAGGTAGCGAGTTCGAGCCTCGTCATCCGCTCCATAAAAAACAGGACACAGAATTCTCCCAGTTTCTTGTGTCCTATTTTTATCAAAAGTTTAATATGGTGGCATAGCCAAGTGGTAAGGCGTGGGTCTGCAAAACCCTGATTCATCGGTTCAAATCCGATTGCCACCTCCATGATGAGGTCTCACTTTAGAACCTCCCCCCGAAAACCCTTGAGAAATCAAGGGTTTTCAGCATTTTTAAGGGCAATTTTTTGACCTTTGACCGATAGAACCAAAATCGCCATTTTTTAAGACCACTCGGTTTTGAACTGGGGAATTAACTATAAATTGAATATTTCCATACATAAGACCTATTTTTAAGGAAGATTAACTTCTGAAAAAATAGGTCTTTTTTTTATGCCTTAAAACCCCTACCTATATCAACAAAGTTACATAGCCGTTACGAAAAAAAGTAACGGCTTTTTTAGTAAAGGAGGTAAACCGAATGATTACTACAGCAATCATTTATAACATCGGTAGAGGTTTGGCATTTAATGTTGTGCTTCCTCTTTGGTATGTGTTCAATCAGATTATCGGCATTTAGTTTGATTGAGAAGAAACATTTCTTTGAAAAGGAGGAATGTAATGTCGCAGATATTCGCATATGAATATTAGCAATTAACTTTAGGAGGTATGCACTTGAATAATTGCAAAGTAATTGCAATCGCAAATCAAAAAGGCGGTGTAGGAAAAACTACAACTGCAGCAAACTTGGGAGCTGGACTTGTACGACAAGGCAAAAAAGTTTTGTTGATTGATGCCGACCCACAGGGAAGTCTTACGCTCTCATTAGGTGTTAAAAATCCAGATGAACTCGATTCAACACTCGCAAATGTTATGGAGAGAATTGTTGACGATAAAGAGTTTAAATCGGGATTTGCTCTTTTAAGGACAGAAGAAGGAATTGATTTAATGCCTTCAAATATCGAATTATCAGGCATTGAAGTCCGATTAGTTAATGAAATGAGCCGAGAAAGAGTATTGAAATCTTATGTTGATACAGTAAGGGACAAATACGACTATATTCTTATAGATTGTATGCCCTCACTCGGTATGATGACCTTTAATGCTCTTTGTTCGGCAGATAGCGTCATTATTCCTACAACACCGGAGTTTTTATCGGCAAAGGGACTTGAACAGCTTCTCGGAACAATAAACAGAGTAAAAAGGCGTATAAACCCCGACCTTAAAATTGACGGCATTCTTATAACTATGGTCGATAATCGTACAAGGTTCGGCAGAGGTTTAGAAAGCCTTATAAGACAACAGTACGGAAAATACCCAACTGTTTTTAACACTGTTATTCCCCGTTCAATAAGAGCTGTTGAAACAGCAGCAGAAGGCAAAAGCATTTATCTTCACGATAAAAACGGTAAAGTAGCTGAAGCCTATGCAAATTTTACGAAGGAGGTAATGAATGATGGCAAAACAAGACAGCGTGTCAAAAGTTCATCTGAGCTCATTCGATGATTTGTTTCAAACAGATGAAAGTCGTGAAGACTTAAAGAGAGAAAGGCTTATGGAAATCCCCATTTCTTTAATTCACGATTTCCCTGACCATCCGTACAAGGTTAAAGACGATGAAAATATGTTTGAACTTGTTGAAAGTATAAAAACAAGAGGACTAATTCAACCCGTACTTGTAAGACCACTTGATGACGGGACATACGAAATGGTGTCCGGACACCGAAGAAAAAGAGCATTTGAACTTGCAAATATTGAAAAGATACCTGCAAGAGTTCAGGAACTTACAATGGATGAAGCTATACTTTCAATGGTGGACAGTAATCTGCAACGAGATGAAATTCTACCCTCAGAGAAGGCGTTTGCTTTCAAAATGCGTCTTGATGCAATGAACAGACAAGCAGGCAGACCGAAAAAAGAAAATCTGACACCGGTGGAGTCAAATTCTTCAAAACTCAGGACAAATGAGATTTTGGCAGAAGAAGTCGGTGAAAGCCGTGAGCAAATCCGCAGATATATTCGTCTTACCAACCTTATTCCCGAACTTCTTGACCTTGTGGATGAAAAGCAAATCGCAATGCGACCTGCGGTAGAAATATCCTATTTCACTCCTGAAGCACAAATGTGGCTTTTTGAAGCTATTGAATTTGCAGATGCAACCCCTTCACATGCACAGACTTTGCGAATGAGAAAATTCGCAGAACAAGGCAGATTGTCAAAGGATGTTATTGATACGATTATGGATGAGGAGAAACCAAATCAAAAAGAAAAATCTCCGTTCAGAGATAATCGCATATCAAAAGCAATTCCTGCATCTGTTCCGAAAGAAAAACAGTGCGAATATGTATTAAAAGCTATCGACTACTATAACCGTGTCCAACAGAGACGCAGGGAAAGGGATGCTCGATAGCCTTTTTTCTTTTCCCCCTCTCACACTCTCCCCTTTATTAAATACTAACTGTACTAACCGAGAATAAGAAATATTAACTCTGTTAGTAACTACAAGAAAGGAAAATGCAAAATGAATATCAAAGTAGAAATCAAGAAAATCCTCAAAGGTGATAAGCCTACAAAGGCTTATGCAAACATTGTTATCGATGATGCAGTCGTAATTCACGGTGTTGGCGTTGTCGAAAACGAAAAAGGCAGATATATGTCTATGCCTATGACAAGTTGGAAGACAGCAAAGGGTGAAGAAGTTACAAGACCCGTATGTCATCCAATTTCTTCTTCGGCGCGTAAAGAACTTGAAGAAGCACTTTTCGCTGCTTATGAGCAGGAAATCAACAAAAACAACTAAATTTTAAGAAAGAACGAGGTAAAAAATTATGTTTAACAAAGCAAAGACATTCATTCAGACAAAGGTTCAGGCAGTAAAGGACTTCTGTGCAGAAAAGGTTTCTCAGAAGGCTCACGAAGTTCTCGATGGTACAATCGCAGAAGCGTATGTAGATACCGGTGTTAAGATTCTCATTGCCGTAGTTATCGGTGCTCTTCTTCTCGGCGGTCTTTACGCTCTCTTCAATTCAACAATTATGCCCACTGTCACACAGAAAATCACAGAGCTTTTCAACTACGCAGGTTAAAGCTCAATAAAACAAAACAATCTATCACAAAAGAGCATCCGAAAAAATACGGGTGCTCTAAATTTTTAAGAAAGAATGAGGTAAAAAATTATGTTTAACAAGATTAAGTCAATCGCAACAGGTGTTGCAAACAAGGTAAAGGGTTTCGTTTCAGCAAAGGAAACCGAAATGACAGCAAAGGCTCACGCAGTTCTTGACGGTACTGTTGCTGAAGCCTATGTTGACACAGGCGTTAAAATTCTCATCGCCGTTGTAATCGGTGCTCTTCTTCTCGGCGGTCTTTACGCTCTCTTCAATTCAACAATTATGCCCACAGTCACAAGCAAGATTCAGGGACTTTTCAACTACGCAGGTTAAGCGAAAACAAAAATTAAGAAAGAACGAGGTAAAAAATTATGTTTAAGAAAATCAAGTCAATGGCTACAGGTGTAGCAAACAAGGTAAAGGGTTTTGTTTCAGCAAAGGAAACAGAAATGGCAGCAAAGGCTCACGCAGTTCTTGACGGTACTGTTGCTGAAGCCTATGTTGACACAGGTGTTAAGATTCTCATCGCCGTTGTAATCGGTGCTCTTCTTCTCACACTTCTCTATGCACTCTTCAACGACACAATCATGCCTACCGTAACCGAAAAGGTCGAAGGTCTTTTTAACTACGCAGGCTAAATAATTTAAACGGGCGGAGCAGAAACACTGCTTCGCCCCAATTTGTGAGGACTGATAACTATGACTAAATTTATACAACCAATAGGACCGATAAGACCGATTTCACCTGAAAGGTTAATGGAACTCAATCCCGAAGAAGTTATAACCACCATTGTGAAGCTCGCTTGTATTTTTCTTTTCTACTTGGCAGTTCACAGGATTTCAAAAGTTGTAATCAGTAAAACACCCGGTTACAACAAAGAAAGCAAAAAAATCCCAATATATCATTGCATCAGTATTATTCTTGTGTCAAGTCTGCTAATTGCCTTCGGTTGGTCAACAGAACTTCTCAAAGGCATTATTCTTTTGCAAATATTACTCTATGCTTCGGTATCAGATATACAGACACACGAAGTTAAAGATTTCATTTCAGTTTTGATATTCATTACAGGCTTTATAGGTGTAACACTTTCAGATATTCCGATGATGCTTTTCAGTGGCTTGGCTATCGGCGGAGTGTTGTTAATCTGTGCTATGGTAAGCGGAAACAGACTTGGCGGAGCAGATGTTAAGTTATCTGCAGCCTGTGCTTTTTTGCTTGGCTTTTCAAAGAGCATAGCAGGTCTTGTTATCGGTCTGTTTGTTTCGGTGATAGTAAATCTAATCATTCAGAAACAGAAAAAATTGAAAAAACAACCTTTTCCACTCGTTCCGTATTTAAGCATTGGCTTTATGCTGATGTATTTCTGCTAAAGGAGGTATAGCAATGAAGAAGGAACCTGATTTTCTCACCGATTGGAAAATAATCGATGAAAACAATGTAAGACTCATTTACTCAAACGGTAAAGAACTTACAGTGTCAAAGAAAGATTTTGACAGAACATTTATAACTTTTGTTACTTCACCTCCCGAAGTAATAGAACGAGATTTTTGTAATAAAGGAGTTGAACAGAAATGAAAAACAGAACAGCGATAGGTATCGTCTGTATTATTCTTGCGGTTGCAGTAACCTTTGTTGTGTCACCCCTTGTAAACAATATTTCTGACAAAAAAACTGAGGTAGTCCGCTTTGTAGTCGATGTATCTCACGGAACAGAGATTAAAGACACAGATGTTGAGATTGTGAAAATCTCAAATTCTGCACTCCCCGAAAAGGTAATTAAGGACAAGAAATCAGTTGTCGGTAAATTTGCAACAGCAGATATATTCAAAGGCGACTTCGCAACCGAAAGCAAGATAACTGATAATGCAAACACAGCTAACGATGTTATGGCTTCACTTAAAGGTGATAAGGTTGCTATGAGTATCACTATAAACTCATTTGCGGGCGGTCTTTCAGGTAAGCTTGAAAACGGTGATATTGTAAGCATTTATGTTACCGATAAAGACAACCACACAGAAGTCCCGGCTTCTCTTAAATATGTCAAAGTAATCACTACAACCACATCAGGCGGTATTGATGAAAACGATGTTGTTGAAAATGAGGACGGCAGCTTTGAGCTTCCTACAACAATTACGGTTCTTGTGTCTGTTGAACAGGCAAAAATCCTTGCAAACTACGAGGAAAGTGCAGTAATGCACGTTGCTCTCGTTTACAGAGGTGACGATGCTACTGCAGATAAGTTCCTTAAAGCACAGGACGATTATTTCACAAAAAAGAATGTAAGTGAGGCTGATAAGAATGGCTAAGATTATTGCTGTAATCGGTTCACCCGGTAGCGGTAAAACAACCGTTACTCTGAAATTGGCACAGGAGCTTTACTGCGCCACTACAAGCGGAGCAGTAATTTATCTTTCACCTTCTTTGAAAGTCCCTGCATTAGGTGTTTTATTCCCGAATTACACGCCTGACAGTATCTTCTCTCTCGGTACGATGTTCGATAAGACAGATATTTATGAGGAGGATATACTGAACCACCTTGTAACTGTTAAGGCTATGAACAACTTCGGTTGTCTTGGATATAAGGCGGGAGAAAACAAATACGATTTTGCAACGCTTACGGAAGATAAGGTAAATGCACTTTTTGAGGTGCTTCACAAAATGGCAGGATATGTCTTTGTGGATTGTACGGACGAAGAAAATGACCTTATCTCACAGATTGCATTGAGAAATGCACACGAGGTTATTATGGTGCTTTCACCTGACCTTAAAAGTATGGTCTATCTTGCATCAAACGAGGAACTTTTCGGAAACAATGCTGAAAGAGCAATGAGAATTCTTAATGTGAATGAGAATGAGCTTTATTCACCTGTTGATGATGTAAGAACCAATGTGAAGAACATTTCATATATCTTGCCTTACAGTAAACAGATAAGAGGTCAGCATCTTGACGGTCTGCTTTACGAAAGAGCAAAGGATAAGAAATATCGCACAGAGCTTTCAAAGATTATAAACAAGATTATGTAAGAGAAAGGAAGAATTCAGAATGAAAAAGATTATAGGTGTCCTTATTGCTATGGCAGTTATTGCAACTGCTTCTTCTGTTGTAGCTTCTGCTACGAATAACGAAGAAACTCCCAATATTCCCGAAACAGGAACAACCGAAAAAGATACAACAATCCCCGAAGAAACAACAGCCGAGGAAGTGAGTGATAATGCCGAAACTGCAACTACTGATGTGGAAACATCTACCGAAGCAGATGAAACAACAATGCCTGAATCTTCCGAAGGAGCTGAAGGCTCCGACAATACAGATAGCGAAAGCACAGAGGAAGTTGAAAGTGCTACTTTTGAAGTTCTTGAGGACGGCGAAACCGTGGAAGATGATAGTGAAGCGGTAAATGATGAAGTCCCCGAAATTCCGCAGACAGGAGATAAAAGAAAGTTTTTCCCTGCTGTTGCTACTTTCATCGTGTCCGGTATTGCTCTTGCATATTGCGTTGTAAAGGGTAAAAAGGTTAAGAAAACAAAATCAAAGTGAACGGAGATTAAGTAATGCAGAAAATCATTGATTTTGTGCCGCTGTTATCGATGATTCAGGAGCATATCTCCTCTCGTTATGCGGCGGCACTTTCCGATTCAAGTAAATTGCCACAGCTCAGGTCATATATAGACAAATATCTTCTTGACACCGGTTATGTAGTTGAAGGACTTACACAAACCGAACTGAGCAATAAACTTTATTCTGAAATGGCTGAATACTCCATTCTTACCAAATATCTCGGCAGAGATAATATTGAAGAAATCAACATCAATGCTTGGAATGATATTGCTATTACCTATACTTCGGGTAGAACAATAAAAGCAAAGGAGCATTTCTATTCTCCCTCACACGCTGTCGATATTGTTAAGCGTTTGCTTCATCATTCAGGTATGATTATTGATAACTCCACTCCCATGTCACAAGGTCATTTGCCTAATAATACCCGTATTACGGCACTCAAAGAACCTCTTGTTGACGATGAAGTGGGAGTTAGTGTTTCAATACGACTTTTGCATCCGTCAAGAATTAACAGAAAACAGATTATTTCTTCCGGTAATGCAACTGAAAAGATGATTGATTTCCTTTGTATGTGTATGCGTTACGGCGTTTCTATGGTTGTTGCGGGTGCAACATCATCAGGTAAAACAACACTTCTTAATGCACTACTCACTACAATTCCCGATGGTAAGCGAGTGTTCACCATTGAAACAGGTTCAAGAGAACTTTCACTTGTCCGAAAAAAGAAAGGCAAAGTAGTAAACAATGTAGTCCATACTCTTTCCCGTCCTTCCGATAACCCTGCATTTGATATAACTCAGGAAGACCTTGTTGTAGCTTCTCTTCGATTTAATCCCGATATAGTATGTGTCGGTGAGATGCGAGATGTTGAATGTTATTCAGCAGTTGAAGCAAGTCTTACAGGTCATACCGTTGTATCAACAGTTCACGCATTTGCTGCTGATTCAGCACATATGCGAATTGCTCTTCTTTGTCAGAAGCGTTTCCCCATCGACTTCAAGACTTCACTTATGCAGGCAGGTCAGGCTTTTCCCATTGTTGTTTACTCTCATAAGTTAGAGAACAACGAAAGAAAGATTATGGATATTTCCGAGTGTGAGATACTTCCTAACGGTGACAGAGTTTATCACACACTATTCAGATTTAATATCACCAAAAACGAAATCGTAAACGGTAAATATGTTACCGAAGGCTATTTTGAACAGCCTGAAATAATGTCAGACAATCTCAAAAGAAAACTCCTGCAGTTTGGTGTACCGCAGGAGGAACTAAACAAATTCTTAAAGAAGGGAGCTGATTATTAATGTATCTCCCTATGATTGCATCTATATTTCTCATTATAGCAATCGTATGTTTTCTTAATTTAACCCCGCAACAGATAACACAAGATTTAAGTTCTGTTGTATCAAAAAAACCTAATATTCGTGACAGAGCGAGAGCACTCAGAGCAGGTAAAAAGAAAACGGGCCCCGGTGCAAAACTTGAATATCTGCAATCGGCATTAAAGGCTTGTGGCAAAGAAGGAATGTTTGCCTTTGTATGTTCATCGGCATTGGTTCTTTTTGCCGTAGGTGCTGTAGTTGCTGTTTTAATAAATAATGTATTTCTTATCCCTGCTTTATCGGTAGCATTCGCAATGATACCTTTTGTTTATGTTCGTAATATTATAAACATCTATGAAAAGCAGACAAAGGAAGAACTTGAAACTGCACTTTCTATTATTACCACCTCATATTCAAGAGATGGTAATATCATTATGGCAGTACAGGAAAACCTACCTCACATCAAGCCACCACTTAAAGAATGTTTTACGGCTTTTATTGGTGATGCTATGGCGGTGTCTTCAAGTGTTAAACAGGCACTATATAACCTTAAAATGAAGGTTGATGATGAAATCTTCCGTGAATGGGTTGACACCCTTATACAGTGCCAGGACAACCAAGAAATGAAAGATACCTTACAGCCTATTGTTTCAAAACTTACTGATGTTCGTATCGTAAACAGTGAACTTAATACAATGATGTCAGCCGTAAGAACAGAATACTACACAATGGTTGGTCTTGTTGTCGGTAACATTCCTCTCTTGTATGTTCTTAACAAAGATTGGTTTCATACACTCATATTTGAAACACCCGGTAAAATCGTACTCGGTGTATGCGGTATTGTGATAGTAGTAACATACTTCTTTATGTTAAAGTTCACAAAACCCGTAGAATTCAAAAGATAAGGAGGCGGTCAAATGATAATGAAAATATGTATCGGTGTTCTTGTCGGAATCGGCTTATTTATGATTTTGGCTGACCGTTTCCGTATTCCGTATATGAGAACATCAAAGGCAGTTAATAACCTTGCAAAGCAACAGAAAGAGAAAACAAGCAGTATTGATGTTTGGCTTTCCTCTGTTGCTTCTTTTATTGCCCGTAAAATTCGTTTGAATGAATTTAAGAAGGCTCAGTTGGAATCAGATTTAAGAACGGCTCAAATGGATATTACACCCGAAATGTTTATGGCAAATGCCATTGTTAAGTCTCTCATTGTAGGTGTATTCGCTATTCCCGTTCTCTTTATTTTCCCCATACTTTGTCCGATAATCTTATTCCTTGCTTTCATTCTGTACCGAATGAATATGAAGGGTATTTCAAACCGAATAAGGGCAAAAAGAGCAAAGATTGAATATGAACTTCCGAGATTTGTTTTTAAGATTGAAAAGTCCTTGATGCACAGTAAGGATGTGCTTGAAATGATTGAGTCCTTTGCTAAAAATGCGGGACCTGAAATAAAGCACGAACTTGATATTACTGCTGCTGATATGCACTCCGGTAACAATGAAATTGCGATAACAAGACTTGAAGCAAGAGTAGGTTCACCACTAATGAGTGATGTTTGCCGAGGACTCATCTCTATTAACAGAGGTGATGTCAATACGGTGTATTGGAAATCTCTCTCTATGAAATTTGCTGATATTCAAAGACAGCAGTTAAGACTTGAAGCCGAGAAGATACCGAGAAAGGTAAAGAAACTTTCAATGTGTCTGCTTTTCTGCTTTATGCTCATATATATCGTAGTTATTCTCGCTCAGATTGTTTCTTCTATGGGCGTTCTGTTCGGTTAACGGAGGTGTATATATGAAGAAATTTATTAAATCTAAAAAGGGCGAAGGTTATATTGATGTTGTAATCGGTATATTTGCTATGATGATGGTTCTCGTTGTTGTCCTTAACATCTTTCAGTTTATGACTCTCAAGCAGGATCTTGACGAGATAAGCGGTCAGCTTATTGAAACTGCAACCTTTAACGGGTGCTTTGACAGTGAGTTTGATGAAAGAGTTGAGAGCCTTCAAAATCAGTTCTTTGAATTTGAGGTTGATACTGATGCAGAAAGCTACTTCAATGCAACCTATGAGCGTGTTCAGCTCGGAGATCAAATGGATGTTTTTGTTTCGGTGCAGACCTATGTGCAAGGTCTTGGTATGTTCAGAATACCCGTAACAGTTACAAGCCACAGGTCAGGCATATCGGAAAAGTATTGGAAGTAGGTGTAATAAATGAAGCTGTTAAAATCAAATAAGGCAGAGGGATATATTGTTCCTTGTATCTTTATTCTTATTTTTGCGATGATATTCGCAATGATTTTCACTTACTCTGCATCCATATCTAAGGTAAACCTTATGAGGGAAAATACAAAGGTTGTGCTTGACAGTTTTCTTACTCAAAACTCAACCGAAATATATAACAGTATCAAGCAAGGTAATGACTATACCGAAGCGATTGATACAGAGGAATTTCGCACATCTCTCACATCATTTTGCACATTGGAAATAGAGGACGGAATGTTATATAGTTATGATGCAGACGGAAAAGAACTGTATCACATAACAGAACCCATTCTCAGCTTCCGAGAAGCAAACGAACTTGAACTTGTAGTAAATTATACGATTTCAATTCCGTTATGGTTTGCAGGTCATCAGTTCCCATCTGCGAATATACCCATAGAGGTAACATCAATATTAACCGAAAAATTCTAAATCACAGGAGGAAACAAAAATGATGATTCTTACAAGTAACCCCAACAAAAAGGGAAACAAAAACAACAAAATAATCGCTGCTCTCATTGTCGGTATTATTGCTGTATCAATCCTTATAGCAGTAATGATTGGTAACTTTGTCGGCAAGGACACAGAAGAACCTACAACCGATACTACAACCGAACAGGCAGAAACGGTTGGCGATATTGTCATTGATGATGACATCACAGAAGAAAATGACAATTCAGAGAGCACTACCGAAAAAAACGAGACAGTTATTAAACTTGAAGAACCAACAGTTGAAAAAGTAACCACTACTCAGAAGCCTACACAGCAGACCTCTACTGTTAAACCTGCTGAACCCGTAACACAGGGTAATCCTACAGGAGTATCACAGGGCAACAGATATGAGGTAATAGATAACGGTAACGATAGTGTAAATGAGTACAGTTGCGGTAAAAAGGGACATCATTGTGACAGTAAAGAAACACATGACTTTATTGTAAGCCTTGAAAACAAAGGCTGTCCCCACTGCGGTTCTCACTCTTGTAAGAGCTTCTACACTTACGATGAATGGGGAAATGCGTGTTATGACCCTACAAAGTGTGAAAGCTACAATGCAAAGAGTGACCCTTGTGAATATTGTCAGGAATGTGGCAAGAAGGTCGGCACAGGCTCCGGTGACACTTGTGTGAGATTTACAGTTGATACAAAGTGTCCCGAATGTGGCAAATCAGTAAAAGGAAAAACTTGTCATTCACATTAAAATATAAATCGGATTAAGCTCGGCGTAAAAGTCGAGCTTTTATTTTTAATGAAAGGAAGATGATAGATATTAAAAAGGTAATTTCAATCCTCCTTGTTTTATGTACTTTACTTTCTGCAATACCGTATTCTGCATTTGCCCTCTCTTGGGACGGTGACTCTGCAGGCGGTAGTACAAATGCGGTAAACGGCAGCTCAACGGGTTATGTTATCCGATCCACAAGTGATTCGGCTTGTGTTGTCGGTTATCGTTTCTCTGCGGTTAATTCATCGGGCGGTATGAAAGTCACTAAAGTTATTGATGTTTACAGAAACACATCAAACGGTGACAATGCCTATTCTACTTCCGCAAAATTTTCAACAAAGTACAACAAGAAACAGATTATAGCAAACAAAAATGCAAAATTAACAACTACCTACAATCAAACAAACTGTTATAAAGAAAGTTCAATGGGATTTACAACAACACTCCCGAATCCGAGTGGCGTTGAAACTTGGCAGAGCTATGAAGCCAATATCAACAAAGTGCTTTCAAAGCTCGGTGTCGGTAGTGTAAGCAATATGAACTACGGCGACAAGGTTATTATTGAACCTCTGTTTGATGTTTGTCTTGCAGGTGAATATCAGGCATTGACAGTTTCAGAAATAGCCTATTGCGGACGAAGTGTATTGGGAGGTTCAAGTACAGGCGGTACAAGTAACGGTACTTCCAAAACTTGGGGATTTATTTCTAACTACACAAACCGTATTTGGCCCAATAAACTTTATACACCTGACGGTCAGGGACTATGGACTGCAGCAAGTGCAATCGGAAGTTCATCTAAAGCCACCTTTGATAACATCATTTCAAAGGGTTATGGTGCAGGTATTGCATATAACGAAACCACAAATAAAACCTACACCATTAAGTTTAATGGTAACGGGAATACGGGCGGTTCAACTGCATCTATGACAATGACCTACGGCGTTGCTAAAAACCTTACTGCAAACGGCTTTACAAAGACAGGTAATTCATTTGTTAAATGGAACACAAAAGCCAATGGTTCAGGTACAAGCTACACAAATAAGCAGTCGGTTAAGAACCTCACTTCAACTCAGGGTGCAACTGTTAATCTCTATGCACAGTGGGATCCTTATGACTTAAAGGTTTATTACAATGCTAACGGTGGTTCTATTGATTCCACAAAGTATTACCTTTCTTCAAAGAATGTGTATAAGGAATCTGACAGTACAAGGTATTATCAGGCTTGGACTTATAACTCTACAAAGGCTGACGGCCTTGTTAATGCTTCAACCTTTGGACTGTATAAAACAGGTTACAGATTTACGAAATGGGGAACAAGTACAACAGGTGGTACGCTGTTTGACCAAGATGATGCAACTATTAAACCTACTGATTTGAATTCAAGTATAAGTAGCGGAGATTGCACAAGAACACTTTACGCACAGTGGACACCAAATACCTACACTATTAAGTTTAATGGTAACGGTAATACTGGCGGTTCAACTGCATCAATGAGTATGACTTACGATGTGGCAAAATCTTTGACAGCTAATGGCTTTAAAAAGACAGGTTATGTATTTAATGGTTGGGACACAAAGGCTGATGGTTCAGGTACGGACTATTCAAATCAGCAGAGTGTTAAGAACCTTACAACAACTAACGGTGCAACAATAAACCTCTATGCAAAGTGGAAACCTATAACCTATACTATCAATTTCAACGGTAATGGTAGCACAGGCGGTTCTACTGCATCTATGTCAATGACTTATGATGTTGCAAAGAATCTTACTGCTAACGGCTTCACTAAGACAGGTTATATCTTTGATGGTTGGGATACAAAGGCTGATGGCTCAGGCACAGACTATACCAACAAACAGAGTGTTAAAAACCTTACCTCTACAAATGGTGCAACGGTAACTCTTTATGCAAGGTGGAAACCTATAACCTATACAATTAAATTCAATGGTAACGGTAATACAGGTGGCTCAACTGCATCTATGACAATGACTTACGATGTTGCAAAGAAGCTAACAGCTAATGGATTTACAAAGACAGGTTATTATTTCTCCGGTTGGAATACAAAGGCTGATGGTAGTGGAACAAGCTATTATAATCAGCAGAGCATCAAGAACCTCACTACTACCAATGGAGCGACAATTACTCTGTATGCAATATGGTCAACAAATTCATATACTATTGCATTTGATGGTAACGGCAACACAGGTGGTACCACTTCAAGTATGACAATGAAGTTCGACCAAACAAAGAACCTTACGGCTAACGGTTACACAAAAACAGGTCATCATTTCATTAAGTGGAATACAAAGGCAAACGGTTCAGGAACAAATTATACCGACAAACAGAGTGTAAAGAATTTGACATCAACAAATGGTGCAACATTCTATCTGTATGCACAGTGGAGCCCAAACACCTATACTATTAAATTCAATGGTAATGGTGCGACAAGTGGCTCAACAGCTTCTATGTCAATGACTTACGGTGTTGCGAAGAATCTTACTACAAATGGATTCGTGAAAACAGGTCATTACTTTAACGGCTGGAACACAAAGGCTGACGGCTCAGGCACATCATACAAGAATCAGCAGTCTGTAAAAAATCTTACAGCAACTAACGGTGGTTCTGTTACTCTTTATGCACAGTGGGTTCCTTATCATTTGGATGTTTATTATAATGCAAATAGCGGTTCAATAAATTCTGACACTTATTATTTAAGCTCTAATGACATTTATGTTAAGTCAAGCAGTTCAAAATATTATCAGCGTTGGACTTATGATACTGCAATATCAAGCGGTCTTATAAATGCAAGTACCTTTGATATTTATAAGACGGGTTATACCTTTACAAAGTGGGGAACTTCCTCTTCGGGCGGTACACTTTACGACCAAGACGATACAACATTAAAACCTTCAACTCTTAATTCAGGTATTAAGAACGGGAATGTAACATTGAAGCTTTATGCACAGTGGAAACCGAACACCTATACAATTAAGTTCTTCGGAAATACTCATACAGGTGGTTCAACTGCATCAATGTCAATGACTTATGATGTTGCGAAGAACCTTACGGCTAACGGCTTCACTAAGACAGGTTATGTGTTTAATGGTTGGAATACAAGTGCAGACGGAACAGGAACAACCTATACCGATAAACAGAGTGTTAAGAACTTAACTGCAACAAACGGTGCTACAATCAACCTTTATGCACAGTGGAAACCTATTTCATATACTATTAAGTTTGATGGCAACGGAGCTACAAGCGGTTCAACTGCATCTATGAGTATGACTTATGATGTCGCAAAGAACCTAACGGCAAACGGCTTTAAGAGAACATCATACAACTTCAAGGGATGGAATACGAAGGCTGATGGTAGCGGTACAAACTACACGAATAAGCAGAGTGTTAAGAATCTTACTACAACAAATGGTGCAACTATTACACTATATGCAAAGTGGGAATATGACCCGGTACTCGTTGTAGAACAGTGTAGTGTTTATGAAGGTACAAAGAGTGATAAAACAACACTCTTCGGTTATACACGAGGTAATGTCTTTGATGATTATGTGTATAAGACAGATTACCCGACAATCGGTGATACGATTTGGTATAACATTTATTTCCCGGCAGAAGCAGAAAACTTTACTGCAAGACAGTATGTAAGATACAAGGGTGGCTCTTGGACAACAAGAGATGTTACACTCAGTAGTTCAAACACAACATCACAGTATTTCCCGATTCAGTTTACAGGTAACTATAAGAAAATTACTGCAGGTCAGCAGTATTTTGAAATTGAAGCTAAAACCGATTGGATTGATGCTTCAGGTAATGTCAAGAAAAGCGGTACTGTAAAGACCTTCTATATTCCGATTAAACCCGTGGTTCACAGAACACAGGTAACTGCAACGGGATATGAAGGAACAACTGTTGCTTACAACGGTTCTGCAGGTTCAAGCGGTAAACTCTATTCCGGTCAGCATATCAAGATTGCCTATAAATATACGGCAGATAATACTTGGTCTGCTGTCGAATATTTGAGGGGTTCAATGTATCATTATAACGGCTCAAAGTGGGCAAATGTTTACAGCTCTAATGACGGTTATGATGCTGCAAAGAACAAAGTAGGTATTTCAAAATCTTTACCTGTTACTCTCAACAGTTCAATCGGCATTTATACGGTTCCCGTAACAAGTCAGAATAAGTTAAGGTTTAACCTTGAAACTTGGTGGTCAAGTGATAAAACCCACACCTTTGAAGAAACTTGGTACGATTTACCCGTAGTGAAATCTGATGTTGCTTTGACAAAGATTAATCTTGTTGATTCATCAACAAAGGCAACTCTTGATACAAATAATCTTAAAGCAGGTCAGAGTGTTCTTGTAAGGTACACTTATAAGAACAACACAGATGTAAAAGTCTATGTTGAAGGCTTCAAGAATGATAAGACACAGATAAACGGTGTGTATGCAATTCCTGCAAATTCGTCAATTACGGTTGATGGCTACACATTTATCGTACCGAACAAGAGAAATATCAATATTTGGGGCGGTGTTTATCTTGAAGGTATGGGTATTTACAACACGGATTATGAGTCAAATGGTAGTAATAACGCATTAACTCTTGCTTGTAAGGTTAAGCATCCGTTGACACTTGAACCGATAACTCCTAATGCTGATTACAGAGAAAACACAGAAGTAATTACAAGCTATTGGCTCAAGAACTCATATTCAGATGACTATACCCCTGCAGAAGATGTATCAATTAAGTTCTGTGTGTATAAGGGTACAAATCTTATTTACAGCTATACTAAGACAAAAGCAATAGTTCCCGGTAATGACATTAACCACATTTATTTCAAATGGAAGGTTCCTATCGGCTTCAATAATGCTGATGTTAAGATAACGGCTGAAATTATTGATGACGGTGCTTCATACAACAAGGTAACGAAGTATTACTCAACAATACCGTATAAGTTTGTTCAGACACCTGATACACAGTTTGAGAAAAAAGGTCCTTCAGGATTTTCAATACCTGCTGACACATCGACAAGAGGTACAGCTTGTGAATGGTGGGAGTATGTTTATGAGAACGGTGATTTTGTAAAGAAACAGTATTATACCGGACTTACGGCATATAGCATTAAGATTGAACCGAAGAATACTCAAACTGCAACCAAGAGTGGTAGCACTTGGTATATGAATTCAGGTTACGCAATAACAATGTCCCTCAATAACGGAACGACTGCTTCAAAGAGTGGTTTTTCAACTGCTCCTGCAAACTCATATACTCTTCCTCAGTATGGTGTAGCAATATTCCCCGAATACGGATATTCAAAGGACAGCGGAAAGATTACAACACTTGCTCTTTCGGGCGGTAAATGGATATTCTCTGCAACAGGTTCTTATGGTAATGTACACTTTACTCCTCTTTGGTATCCTGACGGAGATTATATCGTAAGAGCTGAACTCAGCGATATGTGGACACCTTCAGGTATGATGAAGAAAGAATATAAATCAAACAAAATTATAATCAAAGACTCTGCATACGATGATTGGTATGTAGGGCGATAGAAATTCACTTTAAGGGCGGCTGAAAAGTCGCCCTTTACTTTGTAAATCAAAGGAGATGATGAATTTGAATAAAGAAAAAAGAATGGCGGGAACTTATGAGGTGCTTCACGCCTTTGAAATCGGCAAGAAAGAAATCATAATCGGCAGAGATGACAATGCTTCTCCAGATGAAAGATTTGTTGTTGCCAACTATGAAAACAACGGCATATTTGAAAGATATGTTGATGCACTTGTCGGAAACGATTATGCAGAAATCTCAAAGATTTTTGCTGAACGAATTAAGAACGAAGCTGAACTTGTTATTGAAGAAATCTCAAAAATCGAAGTTGATACTACACCTATTTATGCTGACGGTTGCACAGTTATTAAGGCTGAAGACTCTATCAAGAATAAGGTTGTAATTATCAGAGCCGATGTATTTAAGCCGGAATATCAGATAGCAACAATGCAGTTGCAGCTTTGTACGGGAGGTTTCGGTTGTGAGCCTAATTCAAGAGGTTCAGCCTGCTTCTGTACTAATCTTTACAGTGGTAAAGAGTCGAGATATGAACGCCGTGATGTTCTCGGTATCATTGAAAAAGACAAGCTCCCCGAATGGGCAAAGCAGAGATTAGATGATGTTCAGAAAGAGCGAGCCGAAAAGAGAAAGGAAAGGGATGCACGATGAATGATTTGTATATAACTCCGATTACAGCGAATCTTGAAAAGTACACATTCAGACAGAGCAATCAGTTATATCAGCAGACAGGCTGCATAGGTTATCTTCGTGCTGACTTAGGTTCAAGCGGAGAAGAGTTTTATTCCACTTGGAACGATACTTGTTCATTCTTCAAAACCGACGAGTTCAAAAAGGAATTTGATGATGTTATCAATGCACTCCGTCTTGATGAAAAGTACGGCAAAATGCTCGGTGACAGAACAAGTCTTTCAAAGTATTGCCACGATAATGCAAAGCAGTACACCGGAGATGATAAACAGTATTTCGGCGTAAGAGTTGATACAGATAATCACACTTATCTGTTAAGGCTCAATCCGAACAGAGGTGAATATAACCTCTACTGTTATTGTTATGTAAAGAAGTATCTTGAAACACAGCTTGTTCAGGCAAGTAAGGGTATCAGATTCATAACCCCTCATTACAGAGAAATATTCAGAATACCAGATGGTGATAAAATCAAAATCACTCATTCTGACGGTGAAAGGTCATATAAAATCTGCAGATATATAGACGATTACCACACAGAGGTTGGTGACAGACTCTATCATATCTGTGAGTTCGCAGAGATTATGGAGAGAAACGGAAGTACAGTAATTCCTATTCGTTCTTCTCTTCCAAAACTTTGTTATGCAATTCATCCCGAAAGTGAAAAACTTATTATCATCACCAAAGGTGAAAAAGAATTTGTCGATGTAACTGATGAGCGTAACACACCTGAACAAAACAGACAGCTTGCAGACGGACATAATTCTGAAATGGGCGTTACCAAAGCACAGAAAGAAGCTATGCTCGGCGGTATTACTAACGGTTGGCAGACACATTCTGCTAATCCGCAGAACTATAACGAACAAGGCAAGTTTATTCATTCTAAACAGCACGAGCGAGGTGAAGCACGGTGAGCTTCATCGTCAGAAATGAAAGTTAATGAAAAAGAATTAGGATGTAAAAACTGTAGATTCCGAAACGGATATGTGTGTAATATCTGTTGGAAAAAAGTATATGAAGAATTCTACGATGGAAAGGAGAAGGTAAATGGCAAAGAAAATGAAAGTAAGCAAAACTCAGATGAAATTTGAAGTGCTTGAAAAACTTGCTTCACTTGGCATTAACACAGAGGAACAGCTTGAAAAAATGACACCGAAGGAGCTATTGGGTGTTGAAAGTCTTTCTTTTAAAGAGATTGAGCTTATCGGACAGCTTCAGGAATGTGTAAACGAGAACTTGTTGTTTTCCTTTCTTACCGCAGATATATCAGTCATTACAGAAGAACCAAAACCTGAAAAACCTAACAAAAAGAAAAAGGCAGACAGTGAGGTGACAATTGATGGCGAGTAAATTACAAATAATCACAGCTATGTTCAATGATGAAGTAGGTAAAGTTACAAGCAATCTTGATAATTGGACATCCTTTTTAAGGACTGCATCAAATAACTTTAAATACAACTTCGTTGAACAGATCTTAATCTATTCTCAAAGACCTGATGCAACAGCCTGTGCAGAGATTGGTTTTTGGAATGAGAAAATGCACCGTTGGGTTAATCGAGGAGCAACGGGTATTGCTTTGTTTGACTATTCGGGCAGTTATCAGAAATTACGATATGTTTTTGATGTTTCTGACACAAATTCTTTTTACGGTTATGAGGTTCCTCGATGGGAAGTTAAAGACCGTTATCACGATGAAGTGGCTGAAGCACTTACAAACGCATTCGGTGATACAGCCGATGGCGGACTTGAAAGCGTGATTGACGATACTGCAAGAAATATGGTTGAAGATAATATTCTTGATTATCTTTCTACCGTCAATGACAGTAAATACGGCAGTTTCCTTGAGGAACTTGATGATGACAATATTTCGGTTATCTTGAAAAATGCACTTTCTGCTTCAATCGGATATATGATGATGACAAGGTGCGGTATCAATGCTGACGAGTATTACGACAGAGAAGATTTTGAAGATATTTTTAATTTCAATACCCCTTCAAGTGTTATTGCAATGGGTATGGCGGTAAGTGATATTGCGGAAATGGGACTTCGTGAAATCGAAAGCACCGTAAAAAATATCGAAAAAAATGAGAAAAAAAGAAATCGCACATTTGATAATAATTTCTCGTTAGAGTATGATGAAAGTGCAAAAACAAAAAACGAAACCGAAAGGAGTAATGAAAATGTTTCAGATGACTTACAGACAAGTGGGAGATTATCAAATCCCGAACCTGACCTTACCGCAAGAGGAGAACGTTACTCTTGGGAAGTACGGTATGCTGAGGAAGAAATTCCTACAGGAACACAGGAAAGTCTATTTCGCACAGATGATAGCTTCGGGCGAGCTGATGAGAACAATCAAACAGACGGAAACCGAAGCGGAACAGATGATGGCTCAGCTCATGGAACAGTTGCAGAAGTCGCAGGGAGTGACGGAAGAACTGAAGGAGCAGAATCAGATGCAGTGGGTTCGTATGATGAACAACATCAGGATGACAGCCGAGGAAACAGTTCTGAAGGAACTGATTTACAGTTAAGCGGACACGATTTTGATGCCCGTTGGAATGGCATTGAATATTTCCATCAAGACAAACAGAAAAATGAGTTAATTAAATCTTTTTTAACTCCATACAGAGAAGAAATCGCTATGTTCTATGAAAGTCACCAAGACAAACAAGAACGTAGCGATTTTATTAAATCCTTCTTTAATTCAGCACCTTATGAAATGACACTTTCAAACGGTGTTAAAGCAGGTTTTGAAGCCTATTCTGATGCTATCAGATTGTGGCGTGATGACGGAACAGAACTTCGTGAAGCTTGGGAAAAATGGTTTCAGATTGAGCGTTCCGTTTTCGGCATGATACTCATTGAAGAATGGACAGAGCCACAGGCTTTGTTGTTGCCCGGCGTTGATAATCAGATTGAGTTTATCGGCACAAAGGTAAAAGATGCAATTCTTCCGTTACCGCAGGGTGCTATTGACTATGTTCTCGGTGCGGGTAGTGGCTTTAGTGAAGGTAAAATGCGAGTGTATCGACAGTTTACCGAGAGTCTTTCAAAGGAAGATAATATCAAATTCTTAAAGAATGAATATGGTATAGGTGGCGGAACTGATGCTATCCCCGGTACGGGGTATTGGCATAATCACGATGCTAAAGGTATTGAGATTTTAGACCATTACAGTGTACCCGAAAGGCGAACTCTCCTTAAATGGAACTATGTTGAAAAGCGTATTTCCGAACTTGTAAAACTTGACAGATATTTAAGTCCGAAAGAAAAGGAAATGTATCCGCAATGGCTTGATGAACAAATGGCAAAAGAAGCAGCTTGGAAAAAGACGAATGAAATTCGACAATTTATCCGTGAGGCTCCCGAAGAAGAACAGGCACCAAAAGAATACAGATATGAATATAATCTCGGAGATACTGTTTATATCGGTGCAGACGAATACACTATTCTTTCACTTGAAGACCCTGTAATCCTTAATGACAGCCAATATCCGTTATTCAACAAGGAATTCTCAAAGGCTGACTTTGAGAAAAAGGTAAAAGAAAACCCTGCAAACAATCATTTGAGAATTGAAGTAGAGGTTGAAAGACCTATTGAGAATAACGAACCTGAAACAGAGATTGATGAAAGCAATAAGCCTGATTTCTTGGTTCAGTATGAACAGGTTAAAAAAGAAAATCCCGATGGTGTTCTTCTTATGCACACAGGTGGGTTCTATATTGCTTTCGGTAAAGATGCAGAAATTGTTTCAAAGCATACACATTATTTAGCACCGAGAAAGAACTTTTACGGAAATGTCTTAACTCCTTGCTGTGAAGTTCTCGATTTTAATCTCAGCTATTGTCAGAAAGAGCTTTATGCAAATAATAACATTAACATTGTTATTATGGAGGTTGACAAGGGTGTTGTTGACAGATTCCCGACACCAACAGTTGAAATAACTGAAACACTTGATGCTGAATATACAGATGCTTTCTTCATAAATGATGGCAGTAATAATGTTGAGTGGGTATATTACAATCCTGACGGCAATGACGGTAAGGGACAGTTTGTTAATAACCTTATCTCTTATGAAGATATTATAAAGGCAGCAGAGCTTCATACCGATGAAAAAGAGTTTTTTGATTATCTCGGTTCAGTTGCTCATCAGACACTTTCGGATTACGGCACAAAAGAGTACAAGGATGATTATGAATATTTCCACTCTGCTGTTGATTTAACTGATTGCACAAAGGAAACTATGCAGGCTCTTGTTGAAGAAGCAAAGAATGCAGAAGCACCCGTATTAACTTTTGTTCAGCCGGAAAGCAAAGAAACAGAAGTTTTATACGATGTTCTGTCAGCATTGAAGATTGATGATATTGACCTGACTTATGAGGGCGGTATTCTTGTAGCAAGAGATTATGATAATATCTGGAGTGGTAAAGAGTTTTATGAATTCCTTGTAAAAGAAGCTTTTGTTTTTGAAAAAGACGGTTCTGTTCTTGGTATTCGAGATGAACTGCTCAAAGATTTCAAAGAATTGTCAGAAAGCTACGGTGTACCTGTTAAGGACAGCATATTAAATCCCTATTGGCAACAGTATAACGAGCTTAAAGCGGAAAACGCAGATAAACTGTTTTTGTATCAGGTTGGTGACTTCTTTGAAGCTCTTGGTGAAGATGCGAAGGATATGGCAGAAACCCTTGACTTACAGCTCACTCACAGAACAATCGGTGATAATGTTACTGTTGATATGTGTGGCATTCCAAAGCACCGCCTTGAAACTTATCTTAATATGCTTACAGACAGAGGCTTTGATGTTGCAGTATGCTCCCTTGAAAACGGTGAGAGAAAAAACTATACGATTGTTTCTCAAAACAAGGAAGCCCCCGTAGAAAGCAAACCTGTAGGAAGAATTGATTATCTTCATACAGACGGTAAAGTTCGTGAAAGCATCGAATATACGAGCGAATATCAGTTTGTAAAGGATATTAAGGAAGAAAACTATTACGGCACACCTATGGAGGTTGTTCTGTATCAGGACAAGGACGGTAATACAATCTCAACTAAATTTGTTGAAGATTTAGACCCACCTCCACAAGGGTTCAAGAGAATACCAAGTCCTTATCTTGAAAAAACTCTTTCAGAAAGACTTGTTGACTTTTTTGAAAACTATGATTTCTACGGTTTCAGAGACACACTTGAAATTGGTGAAACAAAAGATGATGCGGCAGACAAACTTGCTTTTGATTTACAAAATCCACAATCATTAGATTCGGCTATTGCAGAATTGAAAAGCATTGTATCAGCCGAAGAAACAGAACCCGAAGATAAGCAAACAGCTCTTAATTTAATAGAAGAACTGAAACAGGAGCGAGAGAAAAACTCATTTATACCTGATTCAGAGCTTATCGGGAAAGAGGTCATTATTGACGGTAGCACTTTTGTTATCGAAAAGATTGACCCTGTATTCGGTGATGTATCAATGCGTGATACAACATCAATTTACCCTATAAACAGAGTTGAAAAGATAGGTTTTGTTCGTGAGCATTTGGCACCTGAAAAACAGAAATATGTAACTGAAAAGGTTGCTGAATATCCTGCCGTAGAAAACGGACTACCTTATGACATTGTTGTAGAAACAATTAAGACGGAAGAATCTACTCTTACTCCTCCCACTTGGGAAGAAAAGAAGGAGAAGGTAACAACACTTCATCCTACTATTCCCGATAGTGAAAAACACAATTTCAGAATAACGGATGATAATTTAGGTGTTGGCGGTCCGAAAGAGAAATTCCGTAATAATATGGCTGCTATCAATCTCTTACACGAGCTCGAATTTGAAAACCGTCTTGCAACTCCCGAAGAACAGGAAATACTTTCAAAGTATGTTGGCTTCGGTGGTCTTGCTGATGCTTTTGATGAAAGCAAAACAAATTGGGCAGATGAATACAAGGAACTTATCGTTACACTTTCTCCCGAAGAATATGCTGCAGCACGAGAAAGCACACTTACTGCTTTCTATACACCTCCCGTAGTTATCCGTGCTATGTATGAAGCACTCGGTAATATGGGATTCAGTGAAGGTAATATTCTTGAACCGTCTTGCGGTACAGGTAACTTTATAGGTATGCTTCCTGACAATATGCAGAAGAGTAAGTTCTTCGGTGTTGAGCTTGATAGCTTGACAGGTCGTATTGCACAGCAGTTGTATCAGAAGTCCGGTATCACAGTTCAGGGATATGAAAACGCATCACTCCCCGACAGCTTTTTTGATGTAGCAATAGGTAATGTGCCTTTCGGACAATTCAAAGTAATTGATAAAAAGTATGACAAGAATAATTGGCTCATACACGATTACTTTTTCGGAAAGACACTTGATAAGGTTCGCCCCGGAGGTGTTATTGCATTTATCACTTCATCGGGTACTATGGACAAGAGAAACTCAAATGTAAGAAAGTATATTGCACAAAGAGCCGAGCTTCTCGGCGCCATTCGTTTGCCGAATAACACATTTAAGGCAAATGCAGGTACGGAGGTAACTTCTGATATTCTCTTCTTGCAGAAAAGAGATACTCTTGTAAACGATGAACCCGATTGGGTTCACCTTGACCGTGATGAGAACGGTAATGAATACAACAAGTATTTCATAGACCATCCCGAAATGGTACTCGGTGAAATGGTTATGGAGTCCTCGCAGTTCGGTCATTCCTTGACTTGTAAGCCGTATGAGGACAGAAATCTTTCTGACCTTTTAAGTGAAGCAGTACAAAACATTCACGCAGAGATAACAGAGTTTGATATTTCGGAAATCGGTGAAGTTGAAGATAATTCAGTTCCCGCAGACCCGAATGTGAAGAATTTTAGTTTTACTGTTGTAGAGGATAAGATATATTATCGTCAGAACAGCAGAATGAACCCTGTTGATGTTTCTGCAACTGCCGAAAACAGAATTAAGGGAATGATTAAAATCCGTGATTGCGTAAGAGAACTTATACGATTACAGACAGATGACTACCCCGACAGTTCAATCAAGTCTGCACAGGACAGATTAAACACCTTGTATGACGATTTTACAAAAAAATACGGACTTCTTAATGCAAGAGCGAACAGATTAGCCTTTGCCGATGACAGTTCATATTGTCTTTTATGTTCTCTTGAAATCGTAGGTGAAAACGGTGAACTTAAACGAAAAGCGGATATGTTTACCAAGAGAACAATCAAACCTCATATTAAGGTAACATCTGTTTCAACTGCAAGTGAAGCACTTGCTGTTTCAATCGGTGAAAAAGCAAATGTTGATATGGACTTTATGTGTGAGCTTACGGGAAAGACGGAACAGGAACTCTTTGAAGAGCTCAAAGGTGTAATTTTCCTTAACCCGGAATACACAAATGAGTATAGCAATGATGAAAGGTATCTTCCTGCAGATGAATACTTGTCAGGCAATGTACGAAAGAAACTTGAACTTGCAAGAAGAACTGCAGAGCTTTACCCCGATGATTACAACATCAATGTGGAAATGCTTGAAAAGGTTCAGCCTAAAGATTTGACAGCAAGTGAAATTTCTGTTCGCTTGGGTGCAACGTGGCTCCCGCCTGAAGATGTTGAGAGATTTGTGTATGAAATTTTGCAGACACCTCGTTATGCTCAATGGAATATTAAAGTAAAATATACCGAGCTTACAGGTGAATGGACTATTGCAAACAAGTCTTATGACCGTACTAATGTTGTTGCTAATAACACTTATGGTACAAGCAGAATTAACGGTTACAAAATTATTGAAGATACTCTCAATCTTAAAGATGTGCGTATCTTTGACTATGTAGAAGATGAACACGGTAATAAGAAACCTGTTCTCAACAAAAAAGAAACTGCCATTGCTCAGGGCAAGCAGGAAATGATAAAACAAGCCTTTCAGGATTGGATATGGAAAGACCCGAACCGAAGAGAAAGACTTGTAAGAATTTATAACGATTTATTCAATTCAATGCGACCTCGTGAGTATGATGGCAGTCATATCACATTTTCGGGTATGAACCCTGAAATATCTTTACGACCTCATCAGATAAATGCAGTTGCACGAATTATGTACGGTGGTAATTCCTTACTTGCTCATGTTGTTGGTGCAGGTAAAACATTTGAAATTGTTGCTGCAGCACAGGAAAGCAAAAGGCTCGGACTTTGCAACAAATCGCTTATTGTAGTTCCTAACCACCTTACAGAGCAGTGGGCATCTGAATATTTGCAGTTGTATCCATCTGCTAACATTCTTGTTGCAACTAAAAAGGATTTTGAAACGAAGAACCGAAAGAAGTTCTGTGCTCGTATTGCTACGGGTGATTATGATGCAATTATCATAGGTCATTCACAGTTTGAAAAAATCCCTATTAGTATTGAAAGACAGAGAGAAATGCTTCAACGACAGATTGACGAAATCACTCTCGGTGTGCAACAAATTAAGTATGACAGAGGTGAAAAAATCACCGTTAAGCAGCTTGAAAAAACAAAGAAATCTTTACAGACAAAACTCGATAAGCTAAATGACCAAAGCCGAAAAGACGATGTTGTTACCTTTGAGGAACTCGGTGTTGACAGACTCTTTGTGGACGAAGCTCATAATTTCAAAAACCTCTTTTTATATACAAAAATGAGGAATGTCGGTGGTATAGCTCAAACCGAGGCACAGAAGTCATCTGACCTTTATATGAAATGCAGATACCTTGATGAAGTGACCGGAAACAAGGGCGTTATTTTTGCAACAGGTACTCCTGTTTCAAACTCAATGGTAGAGCTTTATACAATGCAAAGATACCTTCAGTATGATGCACTTGAAGATAAGCACTTACAGCATTTCGACTCTTGGGCATCAACCTTTGGTGAAACTGTTACTGCTATTGAGCTTGCCCCCGAAGGTACGGGATACAGAGCTAAAACACGATTTGCCAAGTTCTATAACCTCCCTGAGCTTATGATGATGTTCAGACAGGTTGCTGATATACAGACGGCAGATATGCTTAATCTTCCCGTCCCTAAAGCAAACTTTCATAATATTGCAGTTAAACCGACAGAGCATCAAAAGAAAATTGTTGAATCTCTTTCAGAACGAGCCGAGAAGGTAAGAAACAAGATGGTTGATTCAAGTGTTGATAATATGCTTCTTATTACGAATGACGGCAGAAAGTTGGCACTTGACCAAAGACTCTTCAATGAAATGCTACCGGATGACCCGAACAGCAAGGTTGCAGCTTGTGTTGATAATGTTTATGGTATTTGGGAGCGAACAACTCCCCAGAAGTCAACTCAGCTTATTTTCTGCGACTTATCTACTCCGCATAATGACGGTAAGTTTAATGTTTATGATGACATTAAGAAAAAACTTATTGCTAAAGGTGTACCGGAAAGTGAAATAGCCTTTATTCATAATGCAGATAGTGAAGCAAAGAAAAAAGACCTTTTCGGAAAAGTCCGAGCAGGTCAGGTTCGAGTTCTTATAGGTTCAACTGCAAAAATGGGTGCAGGTACTAATGTTCAGCAGAAACTTATAGCAATTCATCATACGGATTGTCCTTGGCGACCCGCTGACCTTCAGCAGCGTGAAGGTAGAATTATCCGACAAGGTAATGAAAACCCTGAAGTTGAGATTTACAGTTATGTTACAGAGCAGACATTCGATGCCTACCTTTATCAGTTGGTTGAGAATAAGCAAAAGTTTATAGGTCAGATTATGACTTCAAAATCGCCTGTGCGTTCAGCAGAAGATGTTGACGAGCAGGCGTTATCTTATGCCGAAATTAAAGCTCTTGCAACGGGTAATCCTTATATCAAAGAAAAAATGGACTTGGACGTTGCAGTATCAAAACTCAAGCTTTTGAAACAGAACCATTTAAGTCAGAGATACAGTCTTGAGGATATGATTATAAAATATTATCCTCAAAGGATAAAAGAGGGCGAAGAAAGAATTGCCGGGTACAATGCAGATATTCAAAGAGCGAAAGAAAACACCTTCCCGAGTGTTGATAACTTCTCTCCTATGGTAGTTGAAGATGTTACCTATGACGAAAAGAAAGGAGCAGGTTCAGCTATCTTGGTGGCTTGTAAGGCGATGACATCACCTGACCCGAAAGCAATCGGTTCGTATCGTGGTTTTAATATGGAACTTTCATTCAATTCCTTTGAGAAAGAATATGTTTTAACTCTTGTCGGTTCGCTCAGGCATTCTGTATCTCTCGGTGCTGATATTTACGGTAACATTACCCGTCTTGATAACCTTATATCTTCTATGCCTGATAAATTAAAGGCTTGTGAGGAAAGACTTACAGACACAAAGGTACAGCTTGAAAATGCTAAAGCAGAAGTAGAAAGACCATTCCCGCAGGAAGAAGAACTCTCACAGAAAATGGAGAGGTTAGCAGAACTCAATGCACTTCTTGATATGGACCATCACGAAAATGAAATTGTTGATGGTGAGGTTGAACAGGAAGAACGAGACAAATCCGTTAGAGATAAATCAGTTGAAAGATAAGTTGTAGGAGTATGATGCTTTTCTTTATGAGAAGCATCATACTCATCCCACACTTTCTCAGCTTCTTCAATGGTGTCAAAATAAATATGTTTCTCTAAATAATCGCCAAGCAATATTACAAGTTCAGGGTTATGGTTTTCTGTATGAAATTGCCACTCAAGCATATCTTCAAGTTCTTCTTTAGCAAAGTAAAGACCTTTTTTGCGATAATCTTCCATTTCTTCAACAGAATATTCAATTGGGTCACTTATTAATCCTATATGTAATGCAACAAAGATTTCACTAATTAGGTCTTCTTCTTCTTGAGTAAGCTCCTGCCTTTTTTTCTTAAGCTTATCTAATTCGTCAGGCTTAAACAACTCAGGTCGATTTTTGACAAGAAGAAAAAGTCGATACAAATTATCATAACGCTTTATTATTTTTTTCTTTTCTTCCATTGACTCGATATGCCATAGTCCTCGTATTGATATTGCAAGTCTGTCAGTAATTTCTTTTTCGTTTTTCATTTAAAATACTCCTTTATTTTTCTCTTCATTATATAAAGTGTCGAAACTGCAAAAAAGTAACACTTTTTTTTGAAAAAAAATAAAAAATTTTTTTGATTCTATTTATATATGTCGAAAAAAAGAAAAAGTCACACAAAAAAACTGTTTGTTTACAATTTATTTACAATTCGAAAAGAAAAAAGATTATAAATGTTTTATTTTCCGCACTACTACGGGCAAAATGCAACAATCGTCAAATAGGATTTATCTTAATGAACAAAGTATCGTTTAGAGAAAATCTATCGTCTAATTGGCAAAAATGGTGCAGAAATGCCCGTAGTACAAAGGGCAGTTTTTCTTCAAAAATGCCCTATTTATAATACTTTGTGAAAAGAGAGTGATTTATGGCACGAATACCAAAAAAACGATGGCAGACAACAGACATTTACTTTGATGACTATTCTCCTACTGCAACAATCTTCACATATAACTACAAACTCAAAAAGAAACTTTATAAATTCGCACAAGAACATCCTGAATGTTGCGAATTAAAAGAAGAATATACGGATGGCGGAGTTAAATATAAACTTGAAAAAAGTAGAATGTCAATTAGGTTTATTTCACCTTGCTCCGAAGAGAAAAAAGAAATGTATCGTAGTATTATCAATTCTATAAATAACAAGGAGGACGATTCTATGTGATTGAAAACGATGAAATGTCATTTTATAAAAATCAAAACGGCAAAATTGAACACAATGGAAACTGCTGTAATTGTCCTAAAGAATGTAAACAGAGCTTTAGGGCAGAACTTCTTTCTTGCTCAAAGCTCAGGGAGGAGGTAAATGGAAATGACACTTGAACAGTTAAACACTGCACTTTATGAAAAAGTGTATGCAGAGCAACAGGAGTTTATAAGTTCATTAAAAACTATGACTCCCGAAAATATTATTCAGTATGCTTATGAACTTGTTATTCGTGAAGATATATTATTGTCACTTGAAGAAAATGACCTTGATGCAAAACAGTGTAAAGCTCTTTTGAAAGAAAAGAAACCTCTTGATAAATTATTCCTTGCTTGGGAAAAACATGAGGGCGACCATATGAATGAAATTCGTGATTGTATTGAGAATAAAGCCAATGACCTTATTAAACTTGCAAGAGTAAGAGCAAATAGGGACAGTAGATAGAATGGCATATTATTCTCAAAGTGCTATAAGCAGAGCAAAGGAAATGGATCTTCTCACTTATTTGCAGACTTATGAACCTAATGAACTTGTGAGAATTTCAGGTAACACTTACACTACAAAAACTCACGACAGTTTGAAAATATCAAACGGAATGTGGATGTGGTGGTCAAGAGGTATTGGCGGAAGAAGTGCTGTTGACTATCTTATGAGAGTTCGTGATATGACTTTCATAGAAGCTGTTTCACAAATTGCAAATGATGAAAGTGCTTTAAGAAAACAATTTGAAAACCCAAAACCGAAAGAAAAAAGAAATCTAATACTTCCGAGCAAAGCAGAAAACAATGATATTGCTATCAAGTATTTGAAACAAAGAGGAATTAACGAAAATGTTATTTCTTACTTCATTGAACACGGTATGCTCTATCAAAGTGTGCCGATGAACAATATTGTTTTTGTCGGCTATGACGAAAACAATATTCCTAAATATGCAGGTATGCGTGGTACAGAAAAGTACAGATATATCGGTGATGCTTACGGAAGTGATAAGACTTTTCCTTTTCGGTTAGTAAATAAAGAAAATACAAATATTCATATTTTTGAAGGTGCAATAGATTTATTATCTTATGCAACACTTCTATACGAGCAGGGTTCTGATTTCAAAAGTCAGAACCTTGTTTCTTTATCCGGAGTATATAAGCCGACAAAAAATATGAATAATGCACAGATACCACTCTCATTACAAACTGTACTCAAAGATAATCCGCAACTAAAAACTGTTTATCTTCATTTGGATAATGACTCTGCAGGGCGTAAAGCTGCAGAGGTAATAAGCAATTTATTGAAAGATAAATACACAGTAAAAAAACATTTTGTACCCGTAGGTAAAGATGTTAATGACTATTTATGTTATTCAAAAAATCTACCATACAGAACTTTTGAAAAGGAGGTCGCTTGTAGATAATGAAAAAATTTGAAGTAACAATAACCGAAACTTTGAAAAAGACGGTTGAAGTTGAAGCAGAAACTCAGGAAGAAGCAGAACAGGTTGTAACCGATGAATGGTACAAGGGAGACCATATTCTTGATGCGGATAACTTTACAGAAGTTGTTTTTGAAGCAAAAGAATCTGAACTTGAAAAAATTAAAGTAGTTTTACTCGAGCCCGGCAAGGTTGCAAGAGCAACAGAAATAGATGCATCACTTAAAGGTATGCAGAAAATTGTCAGCGGAAATATTGATATTGTTTCTTTTGATGATGTTTTAATTGTTCATAACCGAGAAGGTAAAGAAAGGAACTTGCCATTCAACAGAGGGTTGTGTGATGAAGCTGGCAAAGTTCAAGATGTAATTTCGGGTACTTGTTTTATTTGCGGAGTAATTGAAGATAATCTCGGCAGCTTATCTGATAGACAAACAGAAGAATATATCAAAAAATTTAAGTATCCCGAAAGGTTTTACAGAACCGGAGATGGAATAACAAAGGTTCCATATAACCCAAATAAAAATAAAGATTATGAAAGATAACGGAGGAATTGAAAATGAAAAGTTATGATGTAACAGTTTCAGTAACATTTAAGAAACCTATGAAAATAAACGCCTGTTGCGGTGACGAAGCAATAGCTAAAGCAAAAGATATTTTATTCAACACAGACCTTGTTGAATTCACCGAAGATGATATAGCTTCTATTGTCTGCGAAGCAGAGAGTTCGGCGGAAAACCCTTGTGAGAACTGCGATGAAGATTGTGATGACGACTACTGTTCTGAAGAGCGAGAGTATCTTTACGACGAACTGTATTAAAGGGTAAAAGCCTGCGGCTAAGTCTTAACAAGCATTGGGTAAATGGGACATTTTACCCGCTTGTTAAGGGTTTTCACCCCTAACACCCCGAAGAAAGGAGATGATTCCAATGGACACATTGGCTTATGTTGCGTTGATAGCATTGGCGTTTGCCTCTAATATTACCGCAACAGTATTGGTAGAAAAATTCAAAAGAAAAGGATTGATATGTTGTGAGCGAGAGAAAATATGAATTTCATATCTATCTTAATGAAGAGGAAAAAGATGCTTTATGCAAACTTTCAAAAATTACAAAACTTTCAAAGTCGCAACTTATAAGAGAAATCATTTTAGGTTATTCTCCACCCGAAGGTCCTCCCGCAAATTATGGTGAATTGATTTATCAGTTAAGATGTCTTGGAAATAATATAAACCAAATTCTTCGTATCGCAAGAACAAACGGAATTTTAAATCCTGTTGAATTAGAAAAACACTTATCTGAACTCAGAACTGTAGAAGAGAAAATGCATTCAGCTTTTTATTTGAACAGGGAAAATAATAAATGGCAATAGTTTATATAATTCCTATTCACACTCATCTTGACAGAACATTAGCTTATGTCAGTAATAAACTTAAAACTGAAAATGAAAATTATGAAGAAGTATTCTTGGATTTGCATAGTGTTCTTAATTACACAGTTGATGATTTGAAGACTGAAAAACAGTTCTATGTATCAGAAGTTGGTTTAACCTCTTTAGAAACTGCTTTTACCGAAATGATGAATACAAAAAAATTGTATAACAAGAAAGACGGTAATCTCGGATATCATATTATTCAATCCTTTGCTCCCGGAGAAGGAAAACCTGAATTGATTCACGATATAGGTGTTGAATTTGTCAAGCGAGCATTTAATGGTTATGAATCAGTCGTTGCAACTCATCTTAATACTGATTGTTTGCATAACCACATTGTAATTAATTCTGTTTGTGTTGAAACGGGAAAGAAGTTTAATGACTGTATGGAGAGTTATTATAACCTTCGTCAAATCTCTGATGATATTTGTAGGGAGAATGAATTATCAGTTATAGAAAATCCGAAAAAGAAAAGTCGCAAACCTTACGATTTATATATGGCAGAGAAAAACGGTGAATGGACAAAGGATGCAATCATTAAAAGAGATATTGATGAGTGCATTTTAAAAACAACAAGTGAAAGAGGTTTTTATACCGAAATGAAAAAACTCGGATACTCTTTCAACTTTGAACGCAAGTATCCGACTATATCACATCCTAAATTTGAAAGACCGAGAAGATTAAAAACTCTCGGCGATGGTTACACTCCGAAAGATATCGAAAGACGATTAATGTCAAAATGGCAAAGATATAAAATAGATATTCCTGAGCAAGACAATCTTGTTCAGGAATTTTTTGAACCTCTTAATGAACCTAATTACAGAGAAGTGTATGTTTCTTTTGTAACGGTTGTTCAATATGTAAAGAAAAAACCAAACACAAACAGAGAGATTGATAAATACCTTATTGATGAGATGCGTAAGCTCGATAAACTCATTGAACAGCAAAATCTTTTATGTGATAACGATATTGAAACACCTGAACAACTTGAAAAATATAAAGATTCTTGTAAGAGTGAGCTTCAAGAATGTGATGAAGCAAGAGAGCGTTATCGCAAAATGATGAAGGCAGCAGCAAGAAAAGGTGATGAAAAAGAGGTTGCAAAAATCAAAGATGAAATATCTCTTCTTACAGAAAGAATGAAAATCTTGAGAAAAGATATTCGTATCTGTGACAGAATACAGGAGCAAGAACCTGAAATTGAAAACAAAATAAATGAAATTATGAATGATAAAGAACGAAAGGAGATGAGTACAGATGAACGCTTCAGGAGACGCAGCGGAACAAATCGTGAGAATGACATTGCAAGGCGTTGAGGTTGCAGGTAAGATGTCAATGGACGGAGCTGAAAGGCTTGTAAAACTTATCCTTGCCTCTCTTAAAGATACAAAGAGAACAAAAGGCAGAGCTTCACTTAATACGATGTTAAAGTCTAATAAGCCGATTAAAGTTTTTGAACTTAAAGACAGAGACTTAAAAAAGTTTTGTCAGGAAGCAAAAAAGTACGGTGTAATGTATCATGTGCTTAAAGACAGAGATAAGAATGATGGTAAGTGTGACATTATGGTTCGTGCTGAAGACTCGGCAAAAGTAAACCGTATCTTCCAAAGATTTAATCTCGGTGCAAACAATAAAGCGACTGTCCGTGCAAGTCTTGATAGATCTAAAGGTGATATTAAGCAATCACCTGAAAAACAAAAACCTGAAAAAAGTGCAGAGGATAAATTTATTGACGAGCTCTTTTCAAAACCTCAACAGACAGAAAAGAGTTATCTTGAAAACCCCTCTATGGCGAAGACGGAAAAATCCCGAGCGTCCGAGCCTTCCTCCGGAGTGTCAGAACTCCGACGCCATACACGGGATGAAAAATCTTCACGACCATCGGTCAGAGCAGAGCTTAACCGAATTAAGGAAGAAAGAAGAAATACTGCGACAGAAAAAACAACTCCGCAGAAAACAAAATCAAAAACGAAAGGAGCCAAAACAAATGGCAGAACTCGATGAACTTTTCGGTAACGAAAAGCAGACAACAATGGAGCCTTATTCAAAGGATGATTGGATAAAGAAGAGAAATGAAAACAGAGCATTGGCTTATGAAATGCTTGAAACAGCAACAGAGGAACTTAATAATCCCGATACTGTTATGGCATATCTTGATATTCAGAGTAAGTTTGACAGATACTCTGTT
This sequence comes from Candidatus Fimenecus sp., assembly GCA_045545735.1. Lineage (GTDB taxonomy): Bacteria > Bacillota > Clostridia > Oscillospirales > Acutalibacteraceae > Fimenecus. Next base: position 251,490 of record JAZQBM010000008.1, read on the forward strand.
AGCAATGCTCTGTTAGTTGCATATCAGAATCCTGAAGCAACAAGGCTTTGCGATTCAAAAACTTGGCAGAAAAATCATGTGTTTATCAACAAGGGCGAAACAGGAATTATTATTCTCGAACCGGGCAAGGAATATACAAGAGAAGACGGAAAGACAGTAACTCCGTATAATGCAAAGAAGGTATTTGATATTTCACAGACCAACGCAAGACCAAGACAGAACAGAGCGAAAACTCCCGATGCCCGTGTGGTTGTTAAAGCGATGATTACAACTTCACCTGTGCCTGTTAAAATCAGTAATGAGCTTCCTGAAGGGATAAATGCTCATTACCAGCCTGAAGCTAAAATGATTTTTATTCGTCAGGGTTTAGAAGGTGGTGATATTGTCCGTGCTCTCTCAAAGGAAATTGCTTTTGCAAGACTTGACAATGGTGATTTCAACAGAGAAAACCTCGAATTTAAAGCACAGGCAATTTCATATATTGCAACTTCGAGAGCAGGCTTTGAACCTGAACCTATCACAGAGTTAAGTGATAAGTTTTCCAATCTTGAAGCAAAAGAAAAGAGAGCAGAACTTTCACAAGCTCGTGACCATGCAAATACGATTGCCAATACTGTACGAAAAGCACTTGAACCTAAAAACAGAGAACACGGCGACAGATAAGGCGGTGTGTTCTGTATGAGAGAAGCTAAAAGAGTAATAACGGTTGATTCTTTTCAACACGATTTGATGATTAACGGTATCAACGAATTTCGTAACATGTTGATTGAAAAAGATATGCCTATTGAAGATGTTAATGAGCTGTTACAAATAATTCTTGATGCTCCACTTCTGAGAAAGAGGAGGTTTGACCGTGAGGAGCGATAAATTCTCAAAAACTAATCTCATACTTTATGCTTGTGGTCTTATACCTGTAATATGGTTAGGGTTGTTAGTTGCTCCGTATATTGATGGTGGATTTGTTGAGATAATAAAAAATCTTTCAGTAGCCTTTAATAATCCTTTTAATATTTCTATTTGTGAGGACAGCCTAAAAACTGTCCTCATTCTCATTTTAGCGTATGCTCTTGGTATCGGTATTTATCTTTCAAATGATAAAAATTATCGAAGACGAGAAGAACACGGCTCGGCTAAATGGGGAAAGCCTGAAACAATAAAGAAGAAATATGTGGATAAAGAAGTTACAAAAAACAAGATTTTAACTCAAAACACAGCAATCGGACTTGATGGCAGACAACACAGAAGAAACCTCAATGTTTTGGTGTGCGGTGGTTCGGGTGCGGGTAAGACCCGTTTCTATGCAAAACCAAACATTATGCAGGCTAATACTTCTTTTATAGTTCTTGACCCTAAAGGTGAGTTGCTTCGTGATACAGGTGGTATGTTAGAAAAACAAGGTTATGACATTAAAGTTCTTGACCTTATCAATATGGAAAAGAGCGATTGTTATAACCCATTTGTGTATATTCATAATGACAATGATATACAGCGACTTGTAACAAATCTTTTTAAGAACACAACTCCTAAAGGTAGTCAGAGTAACGACCCGTTTTGGGACCAAGCTGCAAGTATGCTTTTAAAAGCACTTGTATCATACCTTCATTACGAAGCTCCACCGGAGGAGCAAAACTTCTCAATGGTTCTTGAAATGATTAGAGCCGGAGAACTTCCCGATGATGAAGGAGGAAGTCAGGATATGGTAACTATTAGTCCTCTTGATGAAATATTTGAGAAGCTTGAAAAAAGGTGTCCTGACCATATCGCACTTAAATATTATCGTTCATATCACAGTGGTTCAACAAAGACCTTGAAGTCGATTCAAATCACACTTCTTGCAAGACTCGAAAAGTTTAATCTTGATTCTCTTGCAAGTATGACTTGTTTTGATGAGCTTGAGCTTGACCAAATCGGAGAAAGAAAAACAGCTTTGTTTGCACTTATCCCTGAAAATGATACAAGTTTTAACTTTATTGTAGGTATGCTCTATACACAACTTTTTCAACAGTTATATTATCAGGCAGACTTTGTTCATACAGGCAGACTTCCTGTTCATGTTCATTTTGTGATGGATGAGTTTGCTAATATTGCTCTACCCGATGATTTTGATAAATTACTTTCAACTATGCGTTCCCGTGAAATATCTGTTTCAATAATTATTCAGAATATGGCACAGTTAAAAGCTTTGTTTGAGAAACAGTGGGAAAGCATAGTCGGTAACTGTGATGAGTTCTTGTATCTCGGTGGCAACGAGCAATCAACACACGAATATGTTTCTAAACTGTTGGGTAAGGAAACAATAGACACAAACACCTACGGACAATCACGAGGAAGAAACGGTAGTTATTCGACAAACTATCAGATTTCCGGCAGAGAACTTTTAACTCCTGATGAAGTGCGAATGCTTGATAACAAGTACGCACTTCTTTTTATTCGTGGTGAAAGACCTGTGCAGGACTTAAAGTATGATATTTTGAAACACCCTAATGTCAAAGACACAACAGACGGTAAGGGTGAAAATTATGTTCACGGCTTTGAAGATTATTCAAGTCTTGAAATGCTTTTTGACGAACTTGACGATATAAACATTGATGATTTACCAAAATCCGATGTTGTTATCTATTCAAGTCAGGAAATTGAAGAATATTTATTAAATTTGGAGGAATAAAAATATGAGTAAAAATGTAATCACAAAAACAAAGAAAGCTCCTATGGAGGGTAAAGTGAGAAAAGGCTTTAAGGCTTATGTGGGTATTATTCTTTGCCTTACAATGCTTTTCGTTTGCGGTGTAACTGCATTTGCTGCAGATGATCCCGTTGCAGTAGTAAACAATCTTTCAACATTCATCTTCGGACTTATCAGAGCTGTAGGTCTTATCCTTCTCGGCTTCGGTATTGTTCAGGTCGGTCTTTCTCTTAAATCTCACGACCCCTCACAGAGAGCTAACGGCTTCCTTACTGTAGCCGGCGGTATTATAATCACATTTGCAAAAGAAATTCTTAACCTTATCGTCGGATAACTAACGCTCGCAGAGAACAACTAACTCTTGCTGTTTCTGTATTATATCCATTTTATGCTTTATACTATAACTGGTAGAGCAAAAGTAACTCTATTACAGTTAGTTTGGAGATGATGAAAATGGATAGAGAATTAGTTGGAAAACGAATAAAAGAATATCGAATCAAAGCAGGATTAACACAAGAAGCACTTGCAGAAAGAGTGGGGATTTCACCTAATTACCTTTCAGCAGTAGAACGAGGAGTAAAATTAATTCGTCTTGATAAATTAGTCAGTATCATAAATGAAATCAATTGTACGGCAGATGACATTTTAGTTGATGTAATAAAGAAATCCTATGAAAGAAAAACATCTGCATTATTAGATACCTTATCAACATTTCCTGAGAACGAACAAAAGAGAATTCTTGAAGTTATTAATGCTTTGATAACAACTGCTAATATCTAAAATCTGCAACAAAAGTTGCAGATTTTTTGTTTTGCTCCTTGATTTCGACTTTTTTTTCAAATATTATGATATATACTAACTCTAACAGAGTTAGTTCTGTTATAATTAAGTTAGTTAGGAGCAAAAGAAATGACAAAACACGACAAAATAATTGCATGTTTCACCGGACATCGTCCACAATCAATTCCGTATCTTTGGGATGAATCATCTTCACAAAGTTTAAAACTTAAAGATGAGTTGAAGAAAAGTATTCTTTATCTTATTGAGGACAAGGGTGTTACTCATTTTATTTCAGGTATGGCTCTTGGTGTGGATATGATTGCGGCTGAGATTGTTCTTGAACTTAAAAAGAAATATCAAGATATTACCCTTGAATGTGCAATTCCTTGTGAAACACAAGCAAACAAGTGGACAGAAAAATATAGAGATAGATATTTCTCAATAATCGAAATGTCAGACAAAGAAACCCTTTTGCAGACACATTATACTGCTGATTGTATGCATAAAAGAAACCGATATATGGTTGATAAATCTGATTATGTAATAGCGGTATGGAACGGTTCTCCGTCAGGAACAGGAAAAACTGTTCTTTATGCAAAAGAAAATAACAAAGAAATTATACAAATAAAACCATAAGTAATGAGAGTGTACGAATTAAAATCGTACACTCTTTTATTATTAAGGGAGGTCTTTGATGGAAGAATCAAGTAATTGGGTAGTGCAAAACCTACAAAACGCACTCGCAACTTGGAACGACAAGTTAAGTGAAATATGGCTTCTCATCACTCAATCCCCCGAAGAATTTAAAGACGGTACAATATGGAATGTAATCACTAACATTCACGGAGCACTACAAGCAATAGGATATTCACTGTTAGTGCTCTTTTTCGTTGTAGGTGTTATGAAGACCTGCGGAAACTTTGCGGAAATGAAAAGACCGGAAATAGCTCTAAAAATGTTTATCCGTTTTATACTTTCAAAAGCAGCTATTGATTATGGTCTTGAATTGATGATGGCGTTATTTGATATAGTCCAGGGCATTGTTGCAAAGATTATGGCAACATCAGGACTTGCAAGAATAGATGAAATGGTGCTACCTGAGTCAATAGTAACAGCAATAGAAGATAGCGGATTTTGGGAAAGCGTACCACTATGGGCAGTAACTCTTATAGGCAGTTTGTTTATAACTGTTCTTTCATTCATTATGATTATGACAGTTTACGGACGATTCTTTAAGATTTACCTATATACAGCGATTGCCCCCGTTCCCCTATCTGCTTTTGCAGGTGAAACTTCATCATCTGTCGGTAAGAGTTTCATTAAATCTTATGCGGCAGTTTGTTTAGAGGGTGCAATTATTGTACTCGGTTGCATTATCTTCTCGTTGTTTGCTTCATCACCACCTGTTGTTGATGAATCGGCAGCAGCAGTAAATCAGGTATGGACTTATGTCGGTGAGCTTATATTTAATATGATTGTACTTGTTGGAACAGTAAAAATGAGTGACAGAGTAGTTAAAGAAATGATGGGATTATAAAGGAGTTGATTATATAAATGGAAGTAAAGATTAACCGTGAAATACGAGATTACAGTGAAGCGGTATATTTCGGTCTTAATCTCCGTCAGTTCGTATTCTCGGTTTTAGCCTGCGGTATTGCAGTAGGATTGTACTTTCTTCTTAAACCGTTCTTCGGTATTGAAACACTCAGTTGGGTGTGTATTGTAGGTGCAGCTCCTTTTGCAACCCTCGGCTTTTTTAAGTACCACGGAATGACGGCAGAAAAGGTTTTAATCACTTATCTTAAGAGTGAAATCCTTATGCCAAAGGAATTGAAATTTATTTCAAAAAACTATTATGACGAAATTGAAAGGAATGGTGACGATGTTCGACCTCATAGGAACAATAAAAAAGAAAACAGGACTCGATGACTTATTTGGGGATGGAATGTCTGTCCCCAAGTCTGTTCAGGATGTAATTAAAATTGATGCCGTCTATTCAGACGGTATCTTTTTAACAGGTAAAGACAGATACTCAAAAACATTTAAGTTTACCGATATAAATTATGCGGTGTCAAGTAAGGAAGATAAAGAAGCAAACTTCCTTCGTTACAGTGAGATTTTGAACTCACTTGAAAACGGTATTTCAAGTCAGATTACAATCATAAACAGAAAACTCAAGAACAGCGAACTTAAAGAAATCGCACTTCTTGAAAAGGCAAATGATGATAAGGACAAATACCGTAAAGAAATCAATGATATGCTCACAATGATAGCAAACGGAGCAAATGCTATTGTTCAGGATAAATATGTAACACTTACAATTCAGAAAAAGACGGTGGAAGAAGCACGAAGCCATTTTAATCGTGTGGGTGCAGATTTGATTGCTCACTTTGCAAGGCTCGGTTCAAAGTGTACCGACCTTGATTTAACTGAAAGACTTCGCATTATTCACGATTTCTGCAGACCTAAAGAATCAGCAGACTATCACTTTGATTTGAGAGATACAATGCAGAAGGGACAGAGTTTCAAAGACTATATCACACCTGACGGTTTTGAGTTTAAGTCAGATTACTTCAAAATCGGTGATAGATTTGGTAGAGTTCTCTTCATCCGTGATTATCCCTCATATATCAAAGATAGTGTTGTATGGGAACTCACAGATACAAACAGAAATATGGTGTTTAACTTCGATATTATCCCGGTATCAACAGAAGAAGCACAGAAGTTTGGTGAAAAGCAGGCACTTGGTATTGAAACAAACATTGCAAACTATCAGAGAAAACAGAACGCCAATAACAATTATACTTCTGTAATTCCTTATGATATGGAACAGCAGAGAAAGGAAATCAGAGAATTCCTTGATGACCTTACAACCCGTGACCAAAAGATGTTTAAGGTTGTTATCACAGTTATGCACACAGCCGATACACTTGAAGAACTTAACAGCGATACAGAAGCAATTCAGGCAACAGGCAGAAAGCACATGTGTCAGCTTGGCGTTCTTAAATATCAGCAGTTAGATGGCTTTAATGCCACATTACCGATAGGAATAAATAAAATCGAAGCAAGGCGTACTCTCACAACAGAAAGCCTTGCTGTTTTTATGCCCTTTAAGGTTCAGGAGATTCAGCACGATGGCGGTGTATTCCAAGGTGTTAATGTTATCTCTAAAAATATGATTATTGTAAATCGTAAGTTCCTTCTTAATGGTAACTGTTTCATTCTTGGCGTTTCGGGTTCAGGTAAATCCTTTACTGCAAAAGAAGAATTAGTACAGTTGTTACTTTCAACTGATGCTGACATTATGATTATTGACCCTGAAAGAGAATATTCTGCTCTTGTTGAAGCAATGGGCGGTCAGGTTATCGAACTTTCTGCGAAGAGTAAAAACCATATCAACTGTCTTGATATAAACAAGGAGTATGCTGACGGTGCAAGTCCTATTGCATTTAAGGCTGAATTTGTCCTTTCTCTCTTTGAGCAGGTTATGGGCAAAGACGGTATTGATGCAATTCAGAAATCTATTGTTGACCGTTGCCTTACCAATGTTTACAAGAACTATATCAAACGAGGTTATACAGGCAAAGTTCCCACACTTGTTGACCTTTGCAACGATTTAAGAAAGCAGCCTGAACCCGAAGCTACGGAACTTGCAACAGCTATGGAACTTTTTGCTTCAGGTTCACAGAGTACCTTTGCACAGAAAACTAATGTAAACATTGAAAACAGACTTATCTGTTATGACATTCTTGAACTTGGTAGTCAGTTAATGCCTATCGGTATGCTTGTAGTTCTTGACAGCATCTTAAATCGTATCACAAAGAACAGAGCTGAGGGCAGAGAAACATATATCTTCATTGATGAGATATATCTTCTTTTCCAACACGAATACTCTGCGAACTTCCTTTTCACTCTTTGGAAACGAGTTCGTAAGTACGGTGCATATTGCACCGGTATCACACAGAATGTTGATGACCTTTTACAGAGCCACACAGCACGAACAATGCTTGCCAACTCAGAGTTCATTATAATGCTCAATCAGGGTTCAACGGACAGAGAGGAACTTGCAAATCTTTTACAGATTAGTGAAACGCAGATGACGCACATTACAAATGTTGAAGTCGGTCACGGTCTTGTTAAGGTTGGTTCATCCTTTGTGCCGTTTGAAAGAAAGTTCCCGAAGAATACGGAACTGTATAAACTTATGTCCACAAAGATGGGCGAATAAAAAGAAAGAGGTATTAACTTATGTACGAAATAAAGAATTTTCAGAATAATGACGATGTAAGGGTTCTTGATGAAAAAGGACCCTTTACAATTATCGAATACAAGAAAGATTTGAGTGTTACACCTTCAACGGCAATGCTCGCTTTTTATTGTAACGAGATGAATGTGAAAAAGAGACAGCTTATCTGCGACCTTAAAAATTCAGATATTACGCTTCAGGCAGGAGCTATGCAGTGGTCTGTCGGTAATGTAAACGCAACCACAGGTATTAAGGGTGTCGGAGATCTTTTCGGAAAAGCACTCCGTGGAAAGGTTACGGGAGAAAGTGCAATCAAGCCTGAATACACAGGTAACGGTACACTTGTTCTTGAACCTACCTATAAGCATATTATTCTTATGAACACAGCCGATTGGAACGGCGCTGTTGTTCTTGATGACGGACTTTTCCTTGCTTGTGATTCAGCACTTGAACAGAAAGCAGTAATGCGTACAAATATTTCATCTGCGGCTCTCGGTGGTGAGGGACTTTTTAATCTCGGACTCACAGGTAACGGCATATTTGCCATTGAATCAAGATGTCCAAAAGAGGAACTTATTGAAATTGAGCTCAACAACGATGTTCTCAAGGTTGACGGTAATCTTGCGATTGCTTGGAGTAAATCACTTGATTTCACCGTTGAGCGTTCAGGCAAAACTCTTGTTGGTTCTGCTGCATCCGGTGAAGGTCTTGTAAATGTTTACAGAGGAACAGGCAGAGTTCTTCTTGCTCCCGTTGATAAGGCTATGCATTTTAACACAATTAACTAATACAAAAATATATAAAAAAATATAGGAGGTGCAAATGGGTAAAGGTATTAAGACTCGTGAAGTAGTTAAAGAAATTAAGGTTCACGATACTGCTGTAAATGTCGGTGACAGAATGAAGAATATCGGTGTTAAAACCAAAGACACCGTTAATGAAAATATCAATCAGGCGGATAATGTATCACCTGAACAGTATGCAACTGACAAGGTATCAGAATCTATGCGAACAGGTAGTGAAACTGTTGCTGTTGGCACAGAAAAGGCAGTTCGTAAAGGTGTAAGTAAAGCAAAAGAAAAAATCCAAGAAAAGAAAGCTGAGAAAATAGCACAGGAAGAAGCGGAAAACGAAGCAGAAATGCAGTCTGAAAATACTTCGGAAGAAACAATAACTGAAGAAAAAGCAGACAACGAAACTCCAAAAGAAGATAGCAAATCCTCTGCTTCTAAAGAAAAGTCAACAGAACCTAAAGGTGATGAAGGTGGTTCTAATAATTCCGGTAATTCAACTTCATCAAAAGAGAAAACTGTAAAAACCAAGTCTTCGGAAAATGCTGAAAAAACATCTGAACCTGTAAAAACACAGAACGGTAAAAAGACTACTCAGACGAGAACTGATAAAGGCGATGCTAAAGCTATTAAAGAAAAGCAAGATAAACCTGCTGTTAAAGAAAAAACTCAGGCACCGCCTAAAGTAAAAGAACAGACAGAAACAAATATAGACGAGATTAAAAAACCTCGCCAAAGAAAGCAATCGTCACCTAAAACAAAAGGTAAAGCCGATATAAAAAAGTTTGGTGCTGAAAAGCAAACTGTAAAAACAGTTAATAAAGATGCTCATAAAATAAAGCAGTCAAAGAGAAGTCTTGATAATACTGCAAAAACTATCAAAAAGGCTGATAAGACGGCAAAGGCAGCAAAGAAAACTGTAAAAACAACTGCATCAACAACAAAGAAAACTGCTGAAGTTGCAAAGAGAACAAAGCAAACAGCACAGGCAACTGCAAGAGTAACTATTAAAACAGTTAAGGTTGCAGCAAAGGTTGTTGTTGAAGCGGGAAAGGCTGTTGTTGCAGGTGTAAAAAGTATTGGAGCTATTATTGCCGGAGGTGGTGTACCTGCTGTGGTTGTAATAATCATTATTTGTTTAATCGGTGCTATTGGCGGTACTTGTTTCGGTATCTTCCTTGCAAACGATGAAACAACAGGTACAAATAAAACAATGTCGCAGGCTATATCTGAACTCACATCTGAACACTATGCAAATCTCACTGCTATGAAAGCATCTTACACTTATGATTTACTTGAAGTGAAAGGAAATACTTCGATAAATTGGAAAGACGTTCTTGCGGTATATGCAGTAAAAACAACCTCAGGTGATAATCCACTTGAGGTTGTAACTCTTGATGACACTAAAATTGATTTGCTTCGGGGCATTATGAAAGATATGAACACAATGACCGGCATAGTTACACCTAAGGTTGTTGCAGAAACTACCGTTACAACAGACGAGAACGGCAATTCTATCAAAACAACAACTTATGTAACAAAGAAAGTTCTTACAGTGTCAATTCTTCAGTTAAGTGTAGATGAAATATCAGAATTATATAACTTTGATGATGAACAAAAAGCATTGTTAGAAGAATTGATGAGTGATGAATATTCTGACTTGTGGGGAGAACTTCTCGGAGCGAGTGGACAGATTATTCAAAGTGGCAGTTCTTTTGTCGGCACAGGTATGTTTGCTTGGCCGTTTGAACACGACCAATATATATCTTCTCCGTTTGGCACTCGTGTTGACCCGATTTCGGGTGAGATAAAAACTCACGGTGGCACAGATATTGCAGCTCCTCTAGGTACACCTATTCTTGCTGCGGCTGATGGGGTTGTTGTAACTGCAACTTGGCATAACTCTTACGGATATTATGTAAAGATTAAACACGATGACACTTACTCTACTCTTTATGCTCATTGTTCTGCTCTTCATGTGTCTGTCGGACAGACAGTAAAGCAAGGACAGGTAATTGCAGATTGTGGTTCAACCGGATATTCAACGGGACCTCATTGTCATTTTGAGGTTATTCAAAATGGCGTAAGAGTGGATGCTCTAATGTTTTATAATTCAAACTAAAGAAATAATTCCTGTCACTTAATTGTGGCAGGAATTATAATCATATACATAATTTCAAATGTCATTATGATTTAGTAATGTATTCAATCTTAATTTCATCGTTGTAGTCGTTGTAGTACGATTCTATGTAATTCATATACATCCACCAATTTTTATTGTCAGTTTCTAAATCATAATTCCTATAGTCCCACGGCTCTAACATTTCAATCGTTGTAAAATACTTCATTTTTGATTGTCCTTTTTCATCAAGGACTTCAATAAGTTTCTTGTAACATTCAGGTGCGATGCCGGGGAGAATACATTTTCCTTTTCCGGCGATTATTTTCGGATATTCTTCTTCATTATCGTAAAAAACATTTTTAACTTGCTCAAGTTGAACATCAAAAATATATTTATATCCTCGTTCAAAAACTAAATAAAACTTTTGCCCTTTTGTTTCGCTAAAACAATCAACAGTATCTTTGCTTACATCATTTAAGATCAGGTTATCATAAATATACATAGTTGGTTGCTTGGCTTCACCGACAAAAAGACGGTCATTTGCTAAGGCTTCAAAAGATGCTAAAATTATATAGCAGAAGTCTTTTATCGGAAGTTTACTTTGAACACATATCTCTCTGTAAAACATATCTTCATAGTTTCTCAGTGTAACAGTGTATTTGAATATCTTATCTCTCATTTTAAATTCCTCTCTTTATTAAAGTTTTTATATGAAAGTAGAATATAATATTTTTTATATCTAAATCAAGGTTTTTGCAAAAACGCTGCAATTTTCGACAAAAACGTTGATATCCTTGAAGAATAAGTAACGGAAACGCTGTCAAAGCTGTTAAAATTAGTTTTTATCTGTTAATTTTCCTCGGATAATACATCAGTTCGTTTCAAAAAAATCTATCGAATAAAAAGTAAAATTCAAAAAAATCATACAATATATTGTGGTTAGCTGCAGCGAAATTTGGTTTATATAGTATGATTTTTTTCTTTGTCTGAGAAGAATTTTTAAGTAAGAGATTTTGCCTGTGCGAAACAGATATACAGTGTTAATATTATGCTGAAGTCGTATTTGTCACCGTTTTTATTTTCTATGAGCACCCTTGTCATTAAATCCGACTTCACCTCTCAAAGCTGTTTCTACCCATAATGATAAAATGTGATTTTCATAATTTTAATTTCAATCGGGAAGTAAAATCCTCAGCGGTTGGAATTTATTAAAAATATTGTTCGTTTTTTTCGTATTTTATTGACAAAGCACCCTTTGATAAATATAATAAAGATAAACTGTACCCGGGTTTACTTTGTGCTAAACCCTTTTGAAAGGAGCGATGATTTGTCGAACTTTAGAAGCGAAGCTGAAAGCAAAGAATTACACAGAAAAATCCTCACAGCTGCAACAGCTTTGTTCATTCAGAAAGGCTATGAGCGAACAAAAATAACCGACATTGCAAAGCTGTCCGGTGTGCCTAAATCAAAGATACTTTATGAAATGAACAGCAAAGAGGAAATTTTAGGATTGCTTGTCACAAAATTCCTCGACGGTGTTACGTCGGCATCAGATGCAGTCTCAAAAAAGCTCACCTACGACCAAGTGCTTATCTTCATAGCTAATGAGGTGTTACAGCTTTATATGGCGGAAATGAATGAGGATATGCGTAACCTTTACCTTTCAGGCTATTCAATGCCGAAGACAAGTGAAGAGGTTCTTAAACGAAGAACCGATATGATGTATGATTCCTTCAGTGAAACATTTAAAAATTTTACGTGGAATGACTTCTACGAAACTGAAATCGCTTCAATGGGCATTATGAGAGCATATATGACAGTACCCTGCGGTATATATTTTACTATTGAAGCCAAAGCAAAACGACTCGTAACAATGCTTCTACGTATTTATAAGGCAGAAGATGAAAAAATCACCGAGGCAATCAGCTTTATCGAAAAAATTGATTTTGCAACCGTTGCAAAAGAGGCGGTGCAAAGTGTTTTCGATGAACTTCAGATACACACCCAAAACTCTTTCCCGAAAGGAGAATAAACAATGAAAAAATTCTTATCAATCATGCTCTCAATCTTAATGGTTGTGACAATGCTTCCCATGTCGGTACTGCCGGCTTTTGCGGCAACAGAGGCGGCTGAAGTGACAGATGATGCGTTCATTATCTATTCATCCGGTGTTACACAATATGTAAAGCATAATAATTATCTTTACAAGGTAGCTTATACCAACCTGAAAATAGAAAGTGTCGATATTGACATTTCTTCTTATGAAGATCTGAGGATATACGGAACTACGAATCGTTATTGTGCCTTGCTCCTTGCTTATCAAGGAAGCAATGCGAAATCGAGTAATCTTCCCACCTCCCCGGGCAAGTCCGTCAGTTTCTACACCGCTGATACGTATGCAAGCAATGAGAAGAAACCTGTCGTTACCGTTACCTGTATGGCAGTTAGTGAGCCTGTCTGGAGTTGGAATGATGTTTCTTCCGCTACTGCCGTATTTACTTCCACAGATGGTGGCGCAACAATGACTGTGGACGCCGCAATTGAAATTTCTGAAAAAACTGCTGAAAACTGTCTTGAAACAGATACCACTGCATATACTGCTACTGCCACAGCCAACGGTAAAGAATATACGAATGTAAAAACAATATACGGTGAACAGGGTTCCCATAATATTGAGTATATTAAATCGGGAGATTATATGATCGGCAGTTGCACTAATGGATGTGGAATGAACTGCACCCACAACTGGACTGATAAGAATGACTACCTTTGTGATAACTGCGGTTTTGAATGTCATCACGAAAGCTACACAGACGGCTTCTGCACAGTCTGCGGCTTTGAATGTGCTCACGAAAACTTTACAAACGACAAGTGTGATGTTTGCGGAGAAGAAGGAATCGTTGTTACCATCACTATGACCGATAGCTACAGCGACGGTTGGAGAGGAAATGGGATTGTTGTTAAACAGCTTGTTGACGGAGCATATACAGAGGTTGCAACTGCAACCTTTGAAGACGGTGCAAGCGAAACCTTCACAGCATTTCTCCGACAAGACGGTATTTATGCTTTCAGTTGGGTTTACGGAGAACATCCTGAAGATTGTGGCTTTACGCTTACGGTTGATGGTGAAACCGTCTATGAATGTGCAGACGTAGGAACACTTGCAGATAGCGAGATATTTTATATAATTTGCAAGCATACATCCTACACCGACGGAAAATGCGATGTTTGCGATTATGAGTGTCCCCACGAAAATCAGACAGGTTCAGTTTGTGAAATCTGCGGTGAACACATTTGTAGCTACGACAACGGCTTCTGTACTGAGTGCGATGCCTATCAGCCTGCTACGCTTGTCACCAATGAGAATTACGAATCTTTCTACCTGAAAGCCGACTATGTTGGCTACTATGCGATCTCCAATGCAGGTCAGCTCTTCTGGTACGCAAACTACATAAATACTGTTGACAGAACAGCAAATGCAGTTCTCACAGCAGATATTGACCTTGAAAACAGACCTTGGACACCCATCGGCTCCACAGGTGAAAACAGCAACAATTTCCGCGGTATCTTTGACGGACAGAATTGCTTCATCAGGGGTCTTTATGTTGAAGGCGACAGAGCGGGACTTGGCTTCTTCGGTGAAGTCAGAACCGGTACAGTCAAGAACTTCACCATTTTCGGTGAGGTAGTTGTGAACACCGAGGTCGATTATGTCGGCGGTGTTATCGGCTCTATCTGCGGTGTCAACGGTGAAACTGACCTTGAAAGAAACGGCGCGATTATTCAGAATATCAATTCTTATGTAAATCTTACCGTAAAGGCACACGGCGTTGGTATGATAGGCGGCTTTGTGGGTTATGCAAACCATCAGAGCCTTATTGAACATTGCGCTTGGTACGGCACCTTTGATGCAGGCGAGTATCGTGTGGACTCCGGCGCGGGCGGCTTTATCGGAAAGATTCAGGAGAATTCAAGTGAAGTTACTATCCGTAACTGCGCAGCCTACGGTACAATAAAGACAAATTACGCAGGTGACTATAATGATACCGCAACCATTTATATGGGCGGATTCCTGAGCTTTTCCAACACGAACGCACAGACTGTGCTTGAAAACTGCCTGTTTGCAGGTAGGTTTGAGCGCGGTGAGAATCTGACCGAGCAGGCGTTTCTTGGCGCATTCGGCACCCTTCGCAGCGTTAAAGCAATCAAGAATTGCTATTACCTCGGTGATGACGGTCTTGAGGCTGTACACAGCGATTCACCTTTGAAACCCGGTAGTGATAACGTAGAGATCACAAGTGTAACCGGGGAAGATCTCAGGGGCGAAATGCGTGTAGTTTGGCACATGCTGGGTGAGTACTGGACGCAGGGCATCCATTATCCCATCTTAAAGGAGGGCCAGACGTGGCATGGTGATAGTGCAACCTACACCTACACCGACAACGGCGACGGCACCCATAAGAAGACCTGCAACGAGTGTGGTTATGTGGAAGAGGTAAATGAAGAACATTATGTCGATCCCACCACCACCTACACCGATAACGGCAACGGCACCCACAGCTTCAAATGCGCTAAGTGCGACGCTGATGTCACCGAAGCCCACGATATTACGGGTGACGGCGTCTGTGTCTGCGGCGCAGCTTGTGCGCACAGCAATTTCGACTCCACTACCGGCATCTGCGGTGATTGTCAAGCCTCGGTTGCCATTGCAAAGGTCGAGATCGGCGGCACCACCACCTATTATCTGACGGCTGACGCATTGTGTGAGGCGGTAGAAAATAATACTGCTGACCAAGCCGTTACCCTGCTGGCGGATATTGAAATACTTGCATTACGTTTCTTTACTAAGGAGACAACGAATACCCTTAATCTGAACGGACACACTCTCACAGGTAGTAATTCTAATGCGGTGTTGATTGTTGCCAGTGGCTGTGAATTAACAATTACCGGTACCGGATCTATCAATTTAACAAATCCTCTTATGAGCGCTAATTATGAGGGTTCGAGAATCGTTGTTGGCAGCGGTGTTACCCTGAACAATTCTTTGCGCAGCGCGTATGGCGGCGTTCTTGATTTGACCAATGCGACGATTCCCGAAGCCGGTCTGAATGTTATACTGTATACCGATGATTGGAAGCCCGCTACATACAATGTCAGCGACGTTCTCAAGCTGCCTGTGGATCACTACTTCTTCGTGAACGGCGTGGCAGTGCACAGCTATTCCGAAACCACTGAGGGAAAAGTTCTGAAGCACACGGAGCATAGCTACACCTACACCGACAACGGCGACGGCACCCATAAGGCGACCTGCACCGCCTGTGGCAAGGTGGAAGTGGATAACGAACCCCATACCATCGAAAACCACGTTTGTACCGCTTGTGGTGCAATGGAGATCGTGGTCAGCTTCAATGCAGGCGACTTTGAATGGAAAACGGGCGACAAGCTCTACTTCTGCCGGGTTTCTGGCGATAATGAGTGGGAGGAATATGCCTTTACCGCAACGGTTGCCGGGGATGGTACGGTTACCTGGACACCCGATAGGACCCTCTATTGGGATGGCACCGGCGAGCACAAATTGGTGGTGATCTACCCCGATACCGGTTATGTTTGGGATACATGGTATATTGATGAAGACCAATCCACCCTCGAAAATCTTCGTAAAAACGACCATTTGAATTCCATTTGGTCGGGCAATCCCACAACCGATCCTATTACCTTTGACCTCAAGCACCGCTTGGCAAAGGTTACGGTGAATTATGAAGCTGCCGAAGGTGTTACCGTCAGCAAAGCCGAGGTATACACCCTCACGCAGTATCTGCTCTTTGATATACACACTTTAGAAAGAAAAAACGTGGCTTGGGAAGAGGGTCATGATCTCTGGATCAACTCTTATCATAACGGTAACCAATTCACCGCCTTTGTATCCCCCGATGCCTATGC
>JAZQBM010000009.1:0-59556 GCA_045545735.1 Candidatus Fimenecus sp.
CGACAGCAGATTCTGGATCTTCTGGGTGTGGACTCCATCAGCTCCCTGCGGACGCAGGTAGACCACATCTGGAACGCCCACTATTGTGACGATGGCGAAACCACCTCATTGCTTGCCAACTCCCTATGGCTGGATAATGCATTCCCATATAAAGACGCGGCCGCCCAAGCCCTCGCAGACAGCTACTACGCATCCGTATTCCATGGCGATCTGGGCGCAGATGAAATGAACAAACTCCTTCAGGAATGGCTCAACGAGCAGACCGGAGGTCTGCTGGAGGAGCAAACCAAAAGCACAGAACTGGATCCGGGCACCGTTTTCGCTCTGGCTTCCACCGCTTACTTTGCCGCAGGCTGGGACATCAGCTTCGACTTGTCCCAAACCGCTGATCGCGTCTTCCACAGTCCAGGCGGTGACCTGACGGCTCCCTTTATGAACCAGGCCACCGATGCCCAATACTATTGGAGCACCAATTTCAGTGCCGTGGAACTGAAGCTGAGCAGCGGCAGTATGTGGCTGATTCTTCCCGATGAAGGTATATCCATGGAAGAGATTCTGAACAGTGCGGAGTATCTGCAGCTGACACAGAACCCCTATGAATGGAAAAGCCAGAAGTATGTCTGGCTCAACCTCAGTCTGCCGAAGTTTGACATCGACAGCAAAACCGATTTGATTGAGGGAATGAAACAGTTGGGAATCTCGGATGTATTTTCCCACGATGATGCCGATTTTACCCCCATAACGGATATGCCGCGGCTGGCTGTTGTGGAAATCGATCACGCGGTACGCGTGGCCATTGACGAGGAAGGTGTCCTGGCCGCAGCTTACACCGTTATAGAGGCCGAACCCGATGGAGCCCCCTGTCCCGACGATGAGATAGACTTTGTTCTGGACCGCCCCTTCCTGTTCGTGGTGTCCAGTCACGATAACCTCCCCCTCTTCGCCGGCGTGGTAGAACAGCCGTAAGAAAGATAAATTGTTGTTTAGCGGAAAGATTACCTCGTCATTGCGAGGCCCGAAGGGCCGTGGCAATCCCCCCGTTGAATGGTAAAATGTTACGATTTCTAACGAAAAATGCCGGAAGGACCGGGAGATTGCCACGCCAGTGTGAGCACTGGCTCGCAATGACAATAAAGTTTTGCGTTTTGCACTTTGCATTTTGCACTTATATATTCATTCCGCCGTTTACAGCCAAATCCTGACCTGTAATAAAATCTGCATCACTTGAAGCAAGGAAACTGACTGCACCTGCAACGTCTTCAGGAGTACCGATTTTATTAAGTGGTGTTTCGTTTTTTAACTCGTTCATTGTGTCTTCGTCAAAATGACTTGTCATATCAGTTAAAATCACGCCGGGGGACACGCAATTTACAGTAATTCCAGAAAGTCCCACTTCTTTGGCAAGGGCTTTTGTCATACCGATAAGTCCTGCTTTTGCGGCTGAATAATGCACCTCGCAAGAGCCACCGGTTTCGCCCCATATTGATGAAATGTTTATAATTTTTCCGCACTTGCGGTTAATCATATATTTAAGCACCGCACGGGAACAGTAAAAAGCACCACTTAAATTTGTTTCAATCATTTTGTGCCACATTTCATCAGTAATATCAGTAAAGAGTGTTTGCTCGGCAATTCCCGCATTATTTACAAGCACAGAAATCTCACCAAAAGTCTTTTCAACATCTGTAATCACCGTATTCACAGCATTACTGTCAGTAATATCAAGTTTATACGCTTTACAATTTTCACCTAAATCGTCAACAAGCTTTTTTGCCTTTTCTTCTGAATTATTATAAGTGAAGGCAACTTTGTAACCATCTTTTATAAATCTTTTCACAATAGCAGAGCCAATACCCTTTGCCCCACCTGTAACAAATGCAACTTTTGTCATATCACATGCCCCTTTCGGACTATATGAGTATTGTATCACAAACAAAATCAAAATGCATTAAAAATACTTGAAAAAGTTTTGTGAATGTCATATAATATCACTTGCAATTTAATATTTGCTTGTGTAGCACAGTTGGTAGTGCAGCTCATTCGTAATGAGCAGGTCGCAGGTTCGAGTCCCGTCACAAGCTCCAAACACAAAAAAATCCGTTTAGCAGGTTTTCTGTCAAACGGATTTTTGTGTTTTTAAGATTTATTTAAGTACTGTATATTTGAAGATTTCTTTTGTTTCCGCTTCTGTAAAGCCCGTAACCCTGATAGCATAAATCTTACTTAAATCTTCTTTAGATTGAAAATATATTTGATAACTTTCAATGCCATTATCTGTTGAATTAAGATGATAGTCAGCACCATCGTCCATAGAAATATGGTAATGACCTATTCCAACTGCCTTGTCATTTTCAGAAACAATATCATGTGCATTTTTGCTACCTGACGGGAATATTGCTACTTCCATACAAGCATAGTACGCACATGCTTTTGTGTAATTCTCAAATGAAGAAAACAGTTTTACTTTCGGTGCTTTGCCCGAGATGAAATCTTTCATCATTTTGTAGTTATAAGTTACCGCAACATCTGTGCTATACCCGTAGTTTTCTATACCTTTTTTAACAAAGGAATAAACAATCGGATATTTCAAATCTTTTAAATATGCTTTGTGTTCATCCAATGTCGGAACCGGCACACCCTGATTTTCATCATAAATAACGATATTTTTATCATTGCCAAAATCAAGAATATATGCTCCTGAGTCCGTCTTTTCTTCTGTATATTTGCCAAGCTTTGCATCTATATACAAATCAAAGTATTCGTTACTGTAATTACTCTTTGCACTGTCTCCGCTTTCCAAAACCTCACAAGCACTTGAAACACCACTGAATTTGTTTTCATATAACATTAACGGCACTTTCAAGAATGCAAAAGCACCTAATAAAAGAAATACAACTAAAAAGATTGATACAGTTTTAATTATTGCTTTTTTCTTGTCTTTCTTAAACATTTTGCCAACTCCCTTTATAAGCTCGGTTGAAGTATTATTCACAAATTTAATTTCCGGTTGATTTATTAATTGCTCATATTCTTTATTACATTCAGAGCAAGTTTCTAAATGATTTTTTATTATTTTTGCCGAATTATCACTACACAGGGTATCTATGTAGAGAGGTAATAAATCTCTTACTAAAAAGCAGGTTTCTTTACTCATCATCACTCATCCTTTCTTCAATTTGTTTTTTTGCTCTGAAATATATAACTCTTGCCCAATTTTCTGTTTTACCAAAAACATCTGCAATAGTTGAGTATGGCATATCGCCTAAGGTTTTTATATAAAAAACTTCTTTATAGGGCGTTTCTAATTTTACGGCTTCAGCTAAAATTCTTTTTGCTTTTTCATTTTTAATTATGTCTTCTTCTATATTACCATCTGCTACCAAATTGGGGTAATCCAAAATATTTTCCGTCTGCTTTTTTCGTTTTTGGTTTAAGAAAATATTTTTAGCAATACTACAAAGCCATGTTTCAATTTTGCAGTCATTTTTAAATGTATCTATCTTTTTGATTGCATTATAAAAAGTTTCTTGCGTTATATCTTCTGCTAAAGTTTCGTTAAGGCACAAAGACAAAGCGTAACTTTTTACATATTTATAATGCAGATTACACATTTTTTCTAAATCATCCAAAGCCGTCACCCCTTTCACTTTTATTATATTCGCATCAATCAATCGCCAATTTTTTTGCTTTCAACTATTAGAAACATTAAAAATGGTTTTATTACAAAAAATCTCTTTTTATTATATCATGTTTTTGTATCTCCAAAAAGCACTTCTTCGGAAGTGCTTTTATTTTGTCGAATAATGTGTTATAATGTCTTTGTTAAAGATTGGGAGATGTGAAAAATGGCTGATTTCTTTATAAAAGACGGTGTTTTAAAAGGGACTTTCTGTTACGATGAAGAAATTGTTGAAATTCCGTATGGTGTCAAAAGAATTGCTGAAGGTGCTTTTAAGTCAAGATGGGTAAAAGAAGTCATTATTCCAAACTCTGTCGAAAAAATTGGTGCTTCTGTGTTTGCATATTGCAAATACTTAACTTCTATAACCATTCCCGAAAGTGTTTCAGTTATTGAAAAAGGTGCTTTTTCGGAATGTCCCAGACTAAAATCTGTCACAATTTTAGGAAATCTTAAAGAAATTAAACCCTCAACATTTCGTGGCTGTATGAATCTTGAATATGTTTCAATTCCTGATTCAGTTGAAAAAATAAGGGAATACGCTTTCTGGGAATGCAAGTCTTTACAAAATACTAAACTACCCCAATCGCTTAAACAAATTGATTATCAGGCATTTTATCGTTGTAAGAGTTTTGAAGAAATACAAATTCCCGATTCTGTCACCGTTATAGGAAGTGGAGCTTTCGCACACTGCAAAAACCTGACACAAGTAACTCTTTCAAAAAATCTTACACGGCTTAACGGCTTTAGGGGTTGTGATAAAATCAAGGAAATTGTTGTGCCTGAAACTGTAAAGTTTATTGACCCTAATGCGTTTCGTGACTGCATAGAGCTTGAATCTGCAACATTTTCACAAGGTGTTCGCCAAATTGGTGAAAATGTTTTCTTTAAATGCAAAAAATTGGTTATAACTGCTCCCGCAGGCTCAAATCCCATAAAATACGCCAAGAAACACAATATAAAATACATAGAAATATAATCAAATTAATCCCGTTAAAAAATGACGGGATTTTTACTTTTTTTGACACTCTATTTTGTGCAACATTTCCTTGAAAATGGGAAAATATAGTGCTATAATTTAGAATTGCAAAAGTAGGTGATACTATGAATGAAAACATTGTTGGTGCAGTGATTACCTTTGCACTTGGAATTGTTATTGCATATCTGAACTTTTTGCTTTCAAAATTAATACTTAAAAAGCAACCCGAAAAATATGCTTTAGGGACAATCATAAGACAAATTACGCAAATATTATATATTGTGGCAGTTTATTTCGTGTCAACGGTTACCCCTTGGGACACTTGGTATATGCTTATCGGTGCCGTTCTTGGTGTAACAGTTCCAATGATTTATTTCACACACAAATTGTTGCAATTAAATAAAACAGTTCAATCAAAAGAAGTAAAGAAAGAGGGTGAAGATAATGGGTGAAGCGTCAGAAGTAGTAATTAAACTTTTTGGCATTCTTGACGTTACAGGCGAAGTAATTGCTATGTGGATTATTCTTGGTATTGTTGCAATTATTTCGTTAATTGTAAAATCAAACCTTAAAGAGCGTCCCGGCAAATTCCAAAACATAATTGAAACGGGCGTTGAATACCTTGACAACTTCTTCACTGACCTTTTAGGCAAGAAGAAAGCACGTCAAAATTTCACATTCTTGGCATCTTTATTCATTTTCATAATCTTCGGCAACTATTCAGGTCTTATTCCCGGCGTTGGAATGACAGATTACGTAAAAGCCCCAACAGCGTCACTTTCAGTTACAATCGCACTTGGTGTAATCGTATTCGTATTCTTGCAGGGTTCAGGACTTAAACACGGAGTTAAACATTATTTCAAACGTTTTGTATCACCAATTTTCGTTATGTTACCTTTACTTGTGCTTGACGAATTCATTAAACCTGCGTCATTAGCACTTCGTCTTTACGGTAATATTTTCGGCGAAGAAATGGTTACACATCAGCTTTATGAAATTTTGCCAATCGGTGCACCCGTTGTTATGATGGCTTTATCATTACTTTTCTGTGCATTACAGGCAATGGTTTTCACAATGCTTGTATCCATTTATCTTGACGAAGCCACTGAAGAAGAATAAAAATAGTTTTTAATATAAAGGAGTAATTATTATGTCAACATCTTTAATCGCAATTGCAGCAGCACTTGCAATCGCACTCAGTACAATTGGTCCCGCTATCGGACAAGGTATGACTGCTAAAGCAGCTATGGAAAGTATTGCTCGTCAGCCTGATGCTGCAAAAGACATCCGTTCAACACTTATTATCTCAATGGCTCTTATGGAAGCTCTTACAATCTACGGCTTGCTTATCGCTTTCATGCTTGTTTCAAAAATCTAATCAGGAGTACAGATACTTATGAGCATACAGATATCCGTTGTAATATGGACTGTAATCTGCTTTTTACTGTTAATGCTTATTCTTCACAACTGGTTATTCAAACCGGTTTTGGAGGTTATGGAAAAAC
The DNA here is from genome assembly GCA_045545735.1 of Candidatus Fimenecus sp. Lineage (GTDB taxonomy): Bacteria > Bacillota > Clostridia > Oscillospirales > Acutalibacteraceae > Fimenecus. Next base: position 6,164 of record JAZQBM010000009.1, read on the forward strand.
GCCGTAGTCGTATAGAAAAAGCAAAAGAAAAACAGCTTGAAGTTCAGCGACTTACTGCCGAATACGAGTCAAAACTTGTTGAGCAGAAAAAGGCTTTTGAAAAAGAGCAAAAGGCTAACGCAGATATGGAAATCGAAAGAATTCAGGCTGACAGTAAAAAATCAGTAGAAAATGCACGAGTTGTTCGTCTTAACACATACGAAACATATCGCGAAGAATGTGCTAAAGAATACTCAAAAATTCTTGCTACCGCTGAAACCTCTACAAAACAGATTGCAGAAATCTTCGCAGAAAGATTAATCACTCAACCAAGGGTAAAATAATATGGAAATTCAATATGTAATAATAAACTTTTTGATTCTTGTAGGTATTGTTGCAATTTTTGGCAAGAAAATGATATTGTCAATTTTCCGCACACGCCGTGAAAGAATTGAAAACGAAATCCGCGAAGCAGAAGAAATTGAGAAAACCCCTCTGCCAACTTTTGAAGAGGTTTCTTTTGGTGTGCCTGAAAATAATTTGAACAACAATTCTGCTGTGCTTGAAGCAAAAAAAGATGCAGAACATAAAATCAGACAAATCCAGACTTTCGGTGCAAGAGAATGTCACGAAGTACACCGTGAAACTATTGAAAAAGCACGCAAAAGTCTTATGGGTGCCATGAGTGTCAATGTTGCCCAACTTTTCAAGACCGAACCATATCTTAGCAAGGCTCGTGAAGAAGAAACAGCACTTATTGACGAAATACTTTCACAAATTTCACTCACACCCGGTGATATGGCATATCTTAAAAGACACGATGTACTTTATGTAACTCTTACATCTGCTTATAAGTTAGATGAAGAACTCGTTAAAAAGGTTGACGAGGCAACAACAAAATTGCTTAACACCGTAAACGGTAAAACTTCACTTTGGGTGCGTGAAGACGAATCACTTATCGGTGGTCTTCGACTTCGTATCGGTGACACAGTTTATGATGCTACAATCAAAGAAGAACTTTACCATTTTGAAAAGCACTTGACTAAAGTGCCTATTCAAGATACAGACGCAGGTGCCGAACTTCTGGAAGAATTTAAAGAAATGGCATCTGATTTTGCTCCTAAAATTTATAAATACCAATTAGGCCGTGTTATGACTATTTCTGACGGTATTTGCTGGATGGATGGTCTTGCAGATATTATGTACGGCGAAGTTGTTGAATTCGACTGTGGCGAACGTGGTATGGTGCTTGATATTCAACAAGACCGTATCGGTTGCGTTATCTTCGGCGAATACGAACATATTGACAGTGGTAGCCCTGTTCGTCGTGTAGGCAGAATTGCATCTGTTCCCGTAGGTGAAGGTTTGCTTGGCAGAATTGTTGATGCAGTCGGCAATCCAATCGACGGAATTGGTACAATTGAATTTACTGAAAGACGCCCGATTGAATGTAATGCCCCTGCAATTCTTGACCGTGCACCCGTTGACGCACCACTTCATACAGGTATTAAGGCTATTGACGCCCTTGTACCAATCGGTAAAGGTCAGCGTGAACTTATTATCGGTGACCGTCAGACAGGTAAAAGTGCAATTGTTATTGATACAATCCTTAACCAAAAAGGCAAGGACACAATCTGCATTTACGTTGCAATCGGTCAAAAAGAAACACTTATTTCTGAAATTCAAGAAACTCTTGAAAAGCATGGTGCTATGGAATATACAACTATTGTTGCAGCTACTGCATCGGGCTCTGCTGCATCACAGTATATTGCACCATTCGCAGGTGCAGCTATGGCTGAATACTTTATGTATGCAGGCAAAGATGTTTTAATCGTTTATGACGACTTGTCAAAACACGCCGTTGCATACCGTGAATTATCACTTCTTCTTCACAGACCATCAGGTCGTGAAGCATATCCGGGTGATATTTTCTATCTTCATTCAAGATTGCTTGAACGTTCTGCTCACTTGTCAGAAGAACTTGGTGGCGGTTCAATTACTGCTATGCCTATTATCGAAACTCTTGCAGGTGACATTTCATCATATATTCCGACCAACGTAATTTCTATTACTGATGGTCAGATTTTCCTTGATGCTGAACTTTACAACGAAGGTCAACGCCCTGCTATTAACGTGGGACTTTCAGTTTCACGTGTTGGTAGTGCCGCACAGACTAAACTTATGAAGCAAGCATCTTCAAATCTTCGTACAAAACTTGCACAATATCGCGAACTTGAAGATTTCACACAGTTCGGTACAGATATTGACGATGAAACAAAGGCAACTCTTGATTACGGTAAGCGTCTTATGGAGGCACTTAAGCAAAACCGTTACCGTCCTATTGAGGACTGGAAACAAGCATTGTTGCTCTTTGCAGTTTCTGAAGGTTATTCAAAGAATTTTGAACTTTATGAAACTGAAGAATTTGAACGTGGTTTGTATGAATACTTCAACAATAACTGTCCTGCTATTGTTGAAGTATTGAAATCGGGCAGAAAAATGTCTGATGATGTTATGAGTCAGGTCAGAACTGCTTTGACTGAATACGCAAAGAGGTCTTAATTATGCCTGCAATTCAAGTATTAAAAAAGAAACTGCGTGGCATACAGTCAACGCAGAAAATTTCAAAGGCAATGAAGACAATTTCTTCAATAAAGATTTCACAACTTACCGCAATCTATAATAACTATAACGAATACGGTAACCAATGCGAAAAACTTTATGAAGAATACCAATCCGACTTGTTAGGTGCTTTGCCCCCTATGAACCCGAATGCACCCGTTTGCTATATCGTAATAACATCAAATAAAGGCTTGTGCGGTGGATTTAATTCGGATTTATTAAAATTTGCCGATGAAGAATTAGAAAAGTCAGATAAAAATCATATTCTTATTGCTTGCGGAAAACAAGCAATCACTCATTTCAACCATAAGCAAATGGCTTATGAAAACTCGTTTATTTTCGGTGATATTCCCGAGTATGAAGAGGCAAAACAGCTTTTAAGTTATGTGGTCGAATTACGAAAATCACAGAAAATATCATCAGTTAAGGTTATTTATCAAAAATACTCAAATATGATGAAACAAACACCTTGTGTTCAAGAATTATTCTGTGATGACGATATAAAACAAGGCGAAAGCAACACTTTGCTTATGCCCGACAAACAAATGGTGATTGAAAATGTTGCTCCCGTAATTTTTCAGTCAATATTCTATAAATTGTTACTTGAAGTCGCTCTCGGGGCTAACGCGTCAACACTTATGACAATGCGTTCGGCTTATGACACCGCAACAGAATACTGTATGCAGTTAGAGAGTGAAATCAACAGACAACGCCAGAGTGCAGTTACGGCCGACGTGCTTGAAACTGCGTCTGAGCATAATGAGTAAGGAGGAATTTCAATGTCAAGAGGCTCTGTAGGAATGGTATTAAGAATAACCGGTCCCGTTGTTGATATTCTTTTTGATGCAACTGAAGTTCCTGATATTTTTCACGCAGTTACTATTGAATATAACGGCAAAAAGCACGTAGTTGAAGTTTCTCAACACCTTGGCAACGGTGAGGTAAGATGTATTTCTATGCACCCTACTGACGGTTTGTCACGTGGTATGAGTGCAATAGATACAGGTGAGCCGATTTCAGTTTGTGTCGGCGAAGAAACACTTGGCAGAATGGTAAATGTTATAGGCGAGCCTATTGATAACGGCGAAGAAATCAAAACTGATTTTAAGTGGCCTATTCACCACCCTGCTCCCCCGTTTGCTGACATTGTTGCATCAAAAGAAATCCTTGAAACTGGTATTAAAGTTATCGACCTTATGACACCTTATGTTCGCGGTGGTAAAATCGGTCTTTTCGGTGGTGCCGGTGTTGGTAAAACCGTGCTTATTATGGAACTTATCCGTAACGTTGCATTTGAGCATAACGGCTACTCTGTTTTCGCCGGTGTCGGCGAGCGTTCGCGTGAAGGCAACGACCTTTGGAACGAAATGAAACAGTCAGGGGTTATTGATAAAACTGCTCTTGTTTTCGGTCAGATGAACGAAACTGCAGGTGCTCGACTTCGTGTTCCGCTTGTTGGTCTTACAATGGCTGAATATTTCCGTGAAAACACTCATAAAGACGTTCTTTTATTCATTGATAATATTTTCCGTTTCACTCAGGCAGGTAGTGAAGTTTCAGCACTTCTCGGCAGAATGCCGTCAGCAGTTGGTTATCAACCTACACTTGCATCTGAAATGGGTAAATTGCAAGAAAGAATTGTGTCCACCGGTAACGGTTCAATTACATCAGTTCAGGCGGTTTATGTGCCTGCTGACGACCTTACTGACCCTGCTCCTGCAACAACATTCTCTCACCTTGACGCAACAACAGTTCTTTCAAGAAAAATTGTTGAACTTGGTATTTACCCTGCAGTTGACCCACTTGAATCATCATCAAGAATTCTCTCACCTGACTTTGTTGGTGATAAACATTTCCGTATTGCTAAAGAAACACAACGTATTCTTCAAAAATATACTGATTTGCAGGATATTATCGCAATTCTTGGTATGGATGAACTTTCAGAAGAAGACAAGACAACCGTTAAACGTGCTCGTCGCGTTCAGCGATTTATGAGCCAGCCGTTCCACGTTGCTGAAAGCTTTACAAGTTATAAAGGTGTGTTTGTTCCTGTTGAAAAGACACTTGAGGGTATGGAATGTATTCTTGGTGGCGAGTGTGATAACATTGCAGAACAGCATTTCTTAATGTGCGGAACAATTGACGACGTTTATGCCAAGTCGAAAGAATAAAGGGGTGTTGATATGCAACTGATTATTGCTACCCCTAAAGGCTCGCTCACACCTGTTGAATGTGACTCTGTTCACCTGAATATTTGTGACGATGCAAATGGTAAAAGCGGCGGAAATTACGGAATAAGAAAAGGTCACGTAAAGGCTCTTTTCTCACTTGAAAAAGGTAATGTGACTGCTCTTCTTAATGGAGAAACCGTATATTCTGCCACAACAACAAAAGGCTTCGCAACTGTTGATAATGATATTGTTACAGTCGTTGTTGAAGAAATTATTGAATAAACTCACAATGTAAGGGCGATTTATAATCGCCCTTTTCTTTTGCAAATTTATTGAACTGTTCTACAACCCTATAATTCTTGACAAAATATATCTTTATATGATATATTAAAATCAGAACATATAAGGAGGGTTTATTATGGCAAAAACATTAGTTGATTTTCGTGCTGAACAAGGGCTTTACTTAAAAGATTTGGCAGCAATTCTTGAAATGAGTGAAGACGAACTTCGCACCATTGAAGAGTCAGGCACAGTGCCTACTGAAATAAGGCAAGGACTCATCTTGCACTATGCTTTGCCGGAAGACTACTTCTCTACACCCGATTACACCCGACCGGTTGCAGCCCCTTTGAAAAAGACACCACAAAAACCTATGCGTTATTTTGTGCTTGCGTCCTTTGTTGCAACATTTATTGCAGGTTTAATTATGGGATTGCCTCAATTTATGTATTCAATTGTGCAAATGGTACTTTCCTTTGTATCTTCAATGTCAAACAAAGATATAAACCTTATTGAAATAAGTCCCGTTTGGAATATATTCGATACTGCATTCACTTCTGTAATTATCGTGTTATTTGGAATACACTTCGTAAAATACATTACAAAACACACAACTTTTGAAGGTAATATAGCGAAGTACAAATTTCTTTACTATTCCTGGCCCACTATAGCTGCAAGTATTCCACTATCAATTGTAAGTGTTATATCAACATTTGTTCTTACTACAGTTCAAAGTGCCAACCCAATGGGAACAGCGGGCATTTCACTTGGCATTACATCAATAACTTCAATTATCGCTTTAGGCGTAGATGTTCTTGCAGCATACTTCTGTGCACGCTTACTTAATGCGGCAGCGTTAGGCGACGATGAAAAGCAGTCAAAAGAACTTCGTTTTCTTGCAATATGGGTAACAATTTCAGCAGTTGTTACTATAATCTCGGTTATTGCAAAGAATATTATTGTCAACGATTTTTCTCTTTTGCCAATGATAACTTCTTTGTTGTCAAATATTTTCCCCGTTGTAGTAATCTGGCTTGCAGCAACAGTTAAACCAAAAAATGAAAAACAAGAAAAACTTATCTTTACAATTCTCCCGATTATTGCTGTGTGCGATTCTGTAGTTTATGGAATACTCTATGCTATTGCAGGTTAATATCAATAAATTAAAGGACGGTTCGCCGTCCTTTTTTATTTTCTGTATTGCCCTTTAATGTTAATTGTGCTATACTTTTTGCAGATTTTTAAGTGGAGGTCCACATTATGTTATATTTTTATCCCGAAGATTTTGGTGCACTTGGTAACGGTGTTAATAACGACTGCGTTGCTATTCAGTCCGCTATTGATAAGGCGGAAGAAAACGGTGGAGGTACCGTTGTCCTTACAAGTGGAAAAACGTATTATTCCGACTCAATCAGAATGAAGAAAAATGTTGAGTTGCATCTTCAGAAAGGCTCTCGCCTTAAAGCAACCGACAATATTGATGGCTACATTCGTCCTTGCAATATGATAAACGACCCTAAAACCGCCTTAATTGGCAATCCCGTTACGGGCAAACCATCATTTGTGTTCATTTATGGTTATGAGGCTGACGGATGCACAATTTCAGGTGAGGGAACTATTGACGCTAACGGCCACGCGTTTGTTGAGCGTAAAGACAAGTACTATGTAACGGGCAATTTCTACCCACGCCCAACGGTTATTTATATCGAAAAGAGCAACAATATCACATTTAAAGATGTGACAATCGTTGACGCACCTTTCTGGACACTTCACCCAGCAGGTTGCGACGATGTGCTTATTTCTCAAATCCGTATTCTCAACGACCTTGATGTTGCAAACTCTGACGGTATTGACCCTGACCATTGTACTAATGTTAGAATTCTTGGCTGTCACGTTGAATGTGCAGACGATTGCATTTGCCTTAAAACTTCAAAGGGCAACGCTGAATACGGCCCTTGCGAGAATATTATTATTGCAAACTGCACTCTTATTTCAACTTCCGCTGCAATTAAAATCGGCACCGAGGGTGTTGGGGATTTCCGCAATGTAATCGTTGACAACTGCATAATTTCCCGTAGTAATCGTGGACTTTCAATTCAGATTCGTGACGGCGGTAATGTTGAGAATGTTACATATTCAAACTGCATTATTGAAACTCGTCGTTTCTGCCCTGACTGGTGGGGAACAGCAGAGCCGATTGTGATTACAACATTTAACCGTGATGAAAACACAAAATCGGGCAAAATCAAGAATATTCGTTTCCGTAACATTACTTGCAAAGGTGAAAACGGCGTGCTTATTCACGGAACAGAAGAAAATATGATTGAAGATGTGACATTTGAAAATGTTAGCGTTACAATGACAAAAACTTCAAAATGGGATTGTGGACTTTACGATTTACGCCCTTGTCTTCAGTATGGTGTTGAAAAGTATAAAAACAGCGGTTTCTTCATTAGAAATGCTAAAAATGTGCTTATTGAAAAATCATCAGTTCAGTGGGGTAACATCTGCGATGATTACAACAAAGCAATTGATACCGAAAACGCACCGAATTTGGAATTGATAAGATTTACAGGCAAAGATGCAAACTAAATAACAAAAATTTAACCCGACCATCAGGTCGGGTTTTCTTATGCTTATGTTTATTTAAACCAACCATACACCACAGGAATAAATGTTCCTAAAATATACGGAGTTGCAAATGCGAACAAGATTGAAGTAATGAGTGTAAGCCCCCACTTTTCAAGTCTTGCACCTACAAAAAAGATTGCATAAAAAGGTGCCACAAGAATTTTTGAAATCTTATTTTTGCCCTTTTGGAAGAAGTTTTCTTTAACCATCATAACGTCTTCAATCTGTGGGAAAAGATTTGTCAAAAGTGAAACACCAAGATAAAGGCAAACCCAAGCAAACCAATCGTTATATCTTCCAAGATACAAAACTGTTGTTGCCCCGTAAGTAAGTGTTAAAAATCCTAACACAAGATTGAAGAAAAATGGAATAAAACAAATATCAAAACTTGGACCTTTTCTTTTAATTAATTCGTGGTCAATATGACCGAGCATTTCGTTAAATTGAACTGTTCTTGCATCGTCAACAAGCACTTTTGATGCTCGACAACTCATATGTTCAAAGAATGCGTGAAGCATTGCACCGGGGAGTGTCAATGTTTTTACAATTATATAAATTATACTCATAATAAATCATAACCTCCGCTCATTGCAAGTTCCTGAAGTGTAACCTTGCCTGTTCTGTAATCTTCAACATCCTTTGAAAATCCTGTTGCCATATCGCCGTACTGCTCAATTTCTTCTTTAAGAGTAGTATAAGTATCAGTATCGCCTGTTTCGATAGCAAGCATAGCGTACATATCTCTTACCTGAACTGAAACGGCATATGACTCTGACTGATAAGAATAACACTCATGTGCAGACTGATAAGCATTATCATAGTCTTTCAACATAATGTAATTAAGTGTTTTCTGCATTGAAAGAACATAACCGATTTGAGCCACCAAATCACTGCCGTTAGGAATTCTTGAAAGCATATTAAGACCTTCAATACAAACATCAATGCCTTTTTGATAATCTTTATCACGATAACGATAAAGCATTGCCTGAACCATATGGTAATCTGTGCTTTGTTTATTACTGTTTTTGATTTCAGGAAGCAACGCCTCAGCCTTTTCATACTCACCTGTACCTACATAAGTAGCCGCAAGCAACGGATTTACAAGTCTTGAAAGATATTCAGATTGTTCTGATGCTTTTGCAAGAAAACCTGCTATAACCTTATCGTCTTTACCAATATACTGAGCCGCTGAATACTTATACATATTAAGCCATGCTTCGTCAACAACATAAACATCTTCTTTGCCGGTCGGTGTAAAATCTTCTTCTGTCTCAAGATGATATAAAGAATTATCAACATAAATCTTTTGACCTGAAAGAGCATCAATAGCACCGATTACCTCGTCATAATTGTTGTCAGAGATGTCAGAGTAATTTGATAACACGTCCTGAATAACAAGTACTGTTGCCTGCATACTGACAATTTCGTCTGCAATCTTGTTAATGTCTTTATACATTGGCATTTTAAGTATAGAATCAGAGAAATATGAGCCTGTATCATTGAGAACAGAGTCCATATCAAGCAAATAATAGTTTGCAAAAATACGTTTCTCATACACGTTAAGGAAATCGCCTTCATCCTCTTCGTCTATTGATTCAACCGCTTTGTTGTATTTGTTGATTGCAGTAAAAAGGTTGTTATCGTTGTATGCTTTTTCACCCTCAATGGTATTTGAGAAAATCGGCAAGTTTATTATAAAGCACACAACTGCCGCAAGTGTCACAAAAAGCATTACAATCGCAGCCGTTGCACCTTTCCAGTCATAAGGATATTTTTCAAGAATTGCTTCACATTCAGAACAAAACGGACTGTTAGGATTTTTTTCAGTTCCTCTTGCTCTTTCCCCACAGCATTCGCAAAGTTCGTCTTCAGTAAATTCTCTTACGGGTTTTGCCTCACCCATTGAAACTGCATAGCCCTCAACTTCTACTTCATCAAGGTCATCAACTACCGCAGATTCTTCTGATTCCTGCACCGCTTTATCAAGTTCTTCCTTGAAAATTCGTGCAAGTTCTTCCATTTCTTCACGATAATCGCTTGACTCATTGTTAAGTTTCTTTTTATCGCTCAACGTTATTCCTCCCTACCACAGCACTTTTTATATTTTTTACCGCTACCACATGGGCAAGGGTCATTTCTGCCTACTTTTCCGCCTTTTTTAACGGGACGTTTTTTGTCACTTCCGTCAGTAGCACCATTTGTTGCAGTAATTTTTGCCGCCTGCTCACGCTTAATATCTTCTTCACTCTTAAGACGGAATGTAAGAAGTGTAATGACTGTACCCTCACGGATAAGTGCATTCATTTCGTCAAACATATCGTAACTTTCCATACGGAATGCAACAACCGGGTCCTGCTGAGCGTAAGAACGAAGATAAATTCCGCGTTTAAGTTCTTCCATAGCATCAAGGTGGTCCATCCAGCGAAGGTCAACATTATGAAGAAGAACTTTTCTTTCAAGTTCTGACATAATCTTTTCGCCGTATTCCTCATACTTGGCATTATACATATCCATAGCCTTGTTATAGAAATACTCTTTAAACTCGGCATTTGTTTCGTAGTTGCCCTGAATGTCCTTATCTGCAAGGAATTGAAGTTTCTTGATAAGTCCGTTAATATTCCAGTCTTTAACTTCATTTGATGCAGGACAATAGAAATCAACTGTTTCGTCAATGTAGCCGTCAATCATTTTAAGGATTGCAGAGTGAATGTCATAACCGTCAAGAATTTGATTACGCTGGTCATAAACTTTCTTTCTCTGTTCATTCATAACGTCGTCAAAACGAATAACGTTACGACGCATAGCATAATGGTTGCCCTCAACCTTTTTTTGTGCACTTTCAATTGTGTTTGTGAAAATCTTTGCCTCAACAGGAATGTCACCCATACTCTTGAATGTGTCAAGAATTGTATAGAAACGGTCACCTGCGAAAAGACGAAGCAATTCGTCCTCTGCGGACAAGAAGAATTTACTTTGACCATTGTCACCTTGACGACCTGCACGACCGCGTAACTGATTGTCAATTCGACGTGACTCGTGACGCTCTGTACCTATAATGAAAAGACCGCCTGCCTCACGCACTTTTTCTGCCTCATCCCGAAGTTGTTCTTTATATTTGTTTTCAAGGTCACGATAAACCTTACGTGCCTCAAGAATATCTGTATTATCAGTTTCTGCAAAACCTGTTGCCTCAGCAATAAGCTCGTCAGCATAGTCCATTCTTCTCATTTCAGAACGAGCCATATAATCAGGGTTACCGCCCAAGATAATATCAGTACCACGACCTGCCATATTTGTAGCAATTGTTACTGCACCGTATTTACCTGCCTGAGCAACAATTTCAGCTTCTTTATCGTGATATTTTGCATTAAGCACATTGTGTTGAATTCCTGCTTTGCGAAGTGCTTTGCTTAAAAGTTCACTCTTTTCAATGTTAGTTGTACCAACAAGAACTGGCTGACCTTTTTTGTTACACTCTAAAATCTGTTCAATAATAGCCTTGAACTTTGCAACTTCTGTCTTATAAAGAACGTCGTCCTCGTCAATTCTTACCATTGGCTTATTTGTCGGAATTTCAATAACGTCAAGACTGTAAATTTCTTGGAATTCTGTGCTTTCAGTCATAGCAGTACCTGTCATACCTGAAAGTTTGCCGTAGAGACGGAAATAATTCTGGAATGTAATTGTTGCAAGAGTTTTTGACTCGCGTTCAACTTTTACGTTTTCTTTTGCTTCGATTGCCTGATGAAGACCGTCAGAATAACGACGACCAATCATAATACGACCCGTAAATTCATCAACAATCAATACCTGACCATCTTTTACAACGTAGTCAACGTCACGCTTCATAACGCCGATTGCTTTAAGAGCAATATCTATATGGTGCTGAATTGTAAGGTTTTCAACGTCGGCAAGATTTTCAAGTCCAAAGAATTTTTCAGCCTTTTTAATACCATTTTGTGTAAGTGAAGCAGTTTTTGCTTTTTCGTCAACAATAAAATCGTCATCTTCGCCTGCAATATTTTCAATACCCTGCTTTGAGTCGATTTCTTTAACCTTGCACATTTTAAGTCTTTTTACAAACTCGTTTGCAATTTTATAAAGGTCAGTTGACTTGTCACCCATACCCGAAATAATAAGCGGTGTTCTTGCCTCGTCAATAAGAATTGAGTCAACTTCGTCAACAACTGCAAAGTTATGACCACGCTGTACTCTTTGTTCAGCGTAGATTACCATATTATCACGAAGATAGTCAAAGCCCATCTCGTTATTTGTACCGTATGTGATGTCACAAGCATAAGCCTCGCGTCTTTGTTCACCGTCTAAATCGTGAACAATAAGACCTACTGAAAGTCCTAAGAAACGGTAAAGTTTGCCCATCCATTCAGAGTCACGGCGAGCAAGATAATCGTTGACAGTAACAATGTGAACGCCCTTACCTGTAAGTGCATTAAGGTATGCCGGAAGTGTTGCCACAAGTGTTTTGCCTTCACCTGTTCTCATTTCGGCAATACGACCTTGATGAAGAACAATACCACCTATAATCTGCACAGGGAAATGACGCATGTTAAGTACACGAGCAGATGCCTCACGACAAGTTGCAAATGCCTCAGGCAAAATATCGTCAAGAGTTTCGCCATTTTTAAGTCTTTCTTTGAATTCGGGAGTCTTTGCCTGAAGTTCAGCATCGGTAAGTTTTTTATACTCATCTTCAAGTTCAAGAACTTTTTTCTGTACGGGGATTATTCTTTTAACCTCACGTGAAGAATAATCACCAAATAACTTTTTGAATAGGGACATTTTTATATCTATCCTTTCAGATTATTAACAAAACTGCTTTATTTGTTGAATATTTTTTCGGGTACATACAAACACCCATTTTATTAGTACGATTATACCACATATATTCAGAAAAATCATTAACTTTTTGTGAAAATTTCAGTATTTTTCCTTGATTTAACTACATTTTTTTGGTATTCTTAATATGTATAATAGTTTTCGGTCACGATATACGAAATTTTCCATATAAGGAGGAACGAAAAATGACTGATTCAAGAACACTTGCTTACATAAATATGTACGCGGTGCTTGGCACATTGGAAAATCTTTGTGAACTTGACGACAAAGCAAAAGAAATTCTTTCAACAATTGAAAAACCTGTTTCTGTTGCTTTTGACGTTAAGAACGGTCCAAGTGCTACACTTACATTTTCTAAAAACGGTTGCCGTATGGACGATGGCGTAAACGCTGATTGCGACATCAAAATTCCTGTTGCTAACTGCGACAAATTCAACGGGATTATTGACGGCAAGGTAACTCCAATCCCAACAAAAGGTCTTACAAAGGTTAATTTCCTTCTCAAAACCTTTACAGCTCTTACTGACAGACTTACAGAAGTAATGAGACCTACAGAAGAAGCTCTTAAAGATGCTGATTTCTTCCGTCTTAACACTATCTGCACATTCTACACAGTATCAGTTGCGATTTCACAGATTGGTAATCAGGATGCTATTGGTAAATTCAGTGCATCAAACATTGTTGACGGCGACATTCAGATTGGCATTAAAGACACTGTTTACTCAACAATCCGCGTTAAAGACAATCATATGATTACAATCAAGCAGGCATCTGACAAACCACGTGCAATTATGGAGTTCTGTGACATCCCACTTGCAAACGCTCTTTTTGCAGGCACAGTAAACTCTATTGACCACGTTGGTAACGGCAACATTGTTATTCGCGGTCTTATCTCAATGGTTGATAATGTAAACCGTATTCTTGACAGAGTTGCTTTATATCTTGCATAAGGAGGACGCGAAAAATGAGTAAATTCCCAACATACGATACCACAAAAAGCCGTGAGATGTTCCAGCGTGCTACAAAGGTTATTCCATCAGGTATTTACGGCCATTTAGGGCCAGCTGAAGGTCAGTGGATTCCTGTTAACAGATGGCCATCATTCTCAGAAAAAGCACAGGGCTCATACTTCTGGGACGTTGACGGCAATAAATACATTGACTATATGTGTGCTTACGGTCCTAACGTGCTCGGTTATAACGACCCTGACGTTGACGCTGCTGCACTTGCACAGTTAAAACTCGGCAACTGCACAACTGCACCTGCAAAAGTTATGGTTGAATGTGCAGAAACACTTGTTGATACAGTAGCTTCTGCTGACTGGGCATTCTTCTGCAAGAACGGTTCAGACACAACAACTCTTGCAACAATGGCTGCAAGAGCACATACACATAAAAAGAAGATTATCTTCTTGAAATACTACTATCACGGGGATTTCCCATGGGCACAGAAAATTGACTACCCGGGTATTACTCCTGAAGACGTAGCAAACAACGTTATTGTTCCTTGGTTCGACCTTGATGCTCTTCAGAAAGCATACGACGATAACAACGGTGATATTGCAGGTCTTATTGCTCAGCCTTATGACCACGGTAACTTCAAAGACAACGAGGTTGCATCTACAGAATACTGGCAGGCGGTCCGCAAATGGTGTGACGACCACGGCGTAGTTCTTATTATCGACGACGTTCGTGCAGGTTTCCGTCTTGACCTTGCAGGTTCTGACCACTACTATGGCTTTAAGGCAGACCTTATCTGCTTCTGTAAAGCACTTGCAAACGGTTACAATATGTCAGCACTTTGCGGTGGTGAACATATGAAAGCGACTGTTTCAGGTATTACATACACAGGTTCTTACTGGCTCAGCGGTGTTCCTTTTGCTGCTTGTATCGCTTGTATCAACAAGATGAAAGCTCTTGACACACCTACAATGTTCCGTCGTCTTGGCACAATGGTAACAGATGGTTTCAAGGCTGCAGGTGCTGAACACGGCTTTGACCTTAGAGTTTCAGGTGAGCCTGCACTCTTCTACTTAAGAATTGCTAATGATGACAACCTTATGCTTCATCAGGAATGGGTTGCAGAATGTGTAAACCGTGGTTTGTTCATCACATCTCACCACAACCACTTCATTAACGCTTCTCTTACAGAAGAAGACATTAAGAAGTCTATTGAAATTGCAGAAGATGCATTCTCAGTAGTTGCTAAAAACCACCCTGAATTAAGAGGTTAATCAAACAAATTATAGCGAAGTGGGGACTTCGCTTCTAATAAAAGTTTTCTTGGAGGGAAAATTATGGCTAATTTATCAAAAGCAGAATGGCTCCAACTCGAAAAGAAAGCCCTTGAACTCCGTAAACTCTGCGTACAAACAACAGTTTGGGCAGGTAGCGGACACTTCGGTGGCGGTATGAGTGTAATGGACCTTCTCACAGTTCTTTATCACAAGTATCTCAACATTAAAGTTGATGAACCAAAATGGGATGACCGTGACAGATTTATTCTTTCAAAAGGTCACGCAGCAATTGCTTACGCTCCTGTACTTTGCGACAAGGGATTTAACGATGTTGAAATGCTTAAATCATTTAACCTTTCAGGTTCAAAAATGGGTATGCACCTTGACTCAAACAAAGTTGTAGGTGTTGACGCTTCAACAGGTTCACTTGGCCACGGCCCATCAATCGCAGCAGGTACAGCACTTGCAGCAAGACTTCAGAATAAAGATTTCCTTACATACGTAGTTACTGGCGACGGTGAACTTGGCGAAGGCTCATGTTGGGAAGGCTTTATGACAATGAATCACTACAACCTTTCTAACTGTATCGTATTTATCGACCGTAACCACAATATGATTGACGGTAACACAGAAGATGTTATGAAACTTGAACCACTTGCTGACAAGATGACAGCATTCGGCTTCAACACAATCGTTATTGACGGTAACAATATCGGCGAACTTTGTGATGCTATTGACGTTGCAATTGAAAGAGCAAAAGAGCCACAGGCACCAACTTGTATTCTTATGGATACAAAGAAGGGTGCAGGTATTAAGTCAATTGAAGGCGACTACACATGGCACTACGGTGCAATCGACGATGCAATGTTTGAAAAATTCAACAAAGAACTTGACGAAGACTATGCAGCTCGTGTTGCAAGAGCAGAAAAGGAGGGTAAATAATTATGGCAGGCGGATTTGTTTATACAGCAGTTGACCAGACTGCACTTTCTACAGCAGAAATTTACGGTAAGGCACTTGCCGACATTATTATGAAAGACCCTAAGGTTGTTGCTATTACAGCTGACCTTGCAAAATCAACAAAACTTGGTGACGTTTTGAAAGTTTGTCCTGAAAGAGTTATCAATGTTGGTATCGCAGAACAGGATATGTTCGGTGTTGCAGCAGGTATGGCAAGAGCAGGTATGATTCCATTCCTTTCAGGTTTCTCTGCATTCACATCAATGCGTGCTTGTGACCAGCTTCACACAGACATCTGCTACCAGAACGTAAACGCAAAGATTATTGCTACACACTCAGGTACATCATTCGGTCAGGCAGGTTCAACACACCACGCTATTACTGACCTTGCAATCACAAGAGCAATGCCAAACCTTACAGTTATTGTTCCTGCTGACGGTTTTGAAACAGCAAACGCAGTTAATGCTGCTTATGAGAACTTCGGACCATATTATATTCGTATCAACCGTGGTTTTGACCGCGTTCTTTATGAAAATATGGACTATGGCTTTGAAGTTGGTAAAGCAGTAGAAGTTCACGAGGGTACTGATATTACAGTTATCGCTTGTGGTTCTTGCGTATTCCAGGCTCGTGAAGCTGCTAAATTCCTTAAGAATTCTGATGGACTTTCAGTTCGCGTTCTTAATATGCACACAATCAGCCCAATCGACGTTGAAGCAATTCAAAAAGCAATTTCTGACACGAGAAGAATTATCACAGTTGAAGACCATCTCGTAACAGGCGGTCTTGGTTCAGCAGTTGCTGAAGTTATGGCTCAGTATGGTAAAGGCTGTGCCTTCAAGATGCTCGGTCATAAGAGCTTTGCAATGATTGGTCTTCACGAAGACATTATGTCAGATGCCGGCATTGACGCTAACGGTATTATTTCAGCAGTTCGTGAAATGATGCAGGCAGACTTTGAAGAAGACGACAACTGGGACGACGAAGTATAATTCGCTTCATTGTTCAGAAAGAGAGTTGATAATATGCACGAACAAAATGAACTTTATGCATCAAAAATATTTTTCAATGCTGCTTTGCCACTTTTGAAAGTTATTGCTACTGATGTTCCTTCTCTCAAGGCTAAGTTTGATAAACTCACTACTGTTTTACAGATTAGTGCATGTGACCCTGAAGCAGAAGGTGGCAAGTATTCAACACATTTCATTATCACAGAGGGCGAATGGGAAACAAAGCTTAACGCTATTCACGAAGCTCCTGATGTTGAACTTGAATTCAAAGACATTGAAACAATGAATGCCTTTTTCAAAGGCAATATGCTCAAACTTCCAAAATTCAAAGGCATTATCAAGAATTTTGGTGCTTTCACAGCTTTACTTATGACACTTCTTAAGCTTTCAGAGCTTACAGGTGCTACTGAACCTCCAAAGGACGAAGAAACAAAAACTCTTATGGTTAAGTGCTTCTTCTATCTCCTTTCAAGCGGTATCAGCCAGCTTAACAAAATGGGACATACAGAAATCAAAGATTGGACTTCAAAGAGCCCTGACCGTGTTTATGCGTTTGCAGTTGACGGTCATCCTGAAGTTTCTGCTTTCATCCGTATTAAAGCAGGTAAGTCCCGTGCAGGTCGTGGCGAATACAAGAGAGCAATGCCTTTCTTCACACTTCGTTTTAACAACCTTGATTCAGCACTCGGTATTCTCTTGAGTATCGACGATATGCTTGAAGCAACAAAAGCAGGCCGTCTTATTATGGACGGTGGCCCTGAATTCGGTGCACAGCTTGGCGGATTTATGCTTGAAGTTGGTGCATTGGCAAAATAAAATTTCACACATAACAAAAGCTCGGTTTTCACCGAGCTTTTTGTTTTATTTTTGTTTTTTCAAATTTTTAATACTTAAAGTTATTCCTATCAGCGTAGCACCTATTCCTGCAGTAAGTATCAGGTTAATAATTGCATATCCAAGAGTACCATACGCTGTTATTCCCGATACAACTGTTCTGCCTATTTCAGAAACATCGAAATCCAAGAGCCAACCCAAATAAAAAATTCCAAAAATCCCTACAACATACAGAATATCGTACACAATACAGCCAATTAAGATTATTTTAGATTTAATTCTTGAAAGTTCCACATTTTCTTTACTAAATATTTTACAAGTAATAACCGCCATTATTGAAATAAAGACAGCTTCTATAATATGAGGAATAAAGAAAACCGTACCCCAATTCAGCCCAAACTGTAACGGCAGGTACACAACCCATATACACCAATACCAAGCATTCTTTTTTACCAAAAGACAAATCATTGCACATAGAACTATAGGGAATGTAACAAACGCTCCAAAAGGAACAAGTAAGCTCAAAAACGCAACCCCAATCAGAATACAACCTGTCAATTGAGTTTTTGTCATTGAATTCTTAAAGTTCTCTATCTTATTTATGTGCTTTTCTTGTGGTTTTTCTCGACCTGTTATTTCATCAAGCGAAATTTCAAAGACATCACACAACTTTATTAGTTTGTCTAAATCGGGAACAGCCGTATTATTCTCCCATTTTGAAACGGATTGACGGGACACATCAAGTTTGTCTGCCAAATCCCCTTGCGACAAGTTCTTTTTTGTTCTTAATTCATATATTTTTTCACCAATGTTCATTAAATCCCCTCCTGTCTATTTCGATTTTAACATAAAAGAGGAACAATTTCCACCAATCCCACTTGAAAATTTAGCAACCAACAGTTGCACAAACAAAAATCTCGGTTTAAAAGCCGAGATTTTTTCACTGTTTTTGCTTATCTTCTGCATTCATTCTGCAATTTTAAGATTGCTTCTTGAATCTCCTTTGTTAATTCTTCAGTTGTTTTTCCGTCAGATGAAATCACTTCACCAAATAAGACATCAACATTGAATTTTTTCTTATTCTTTGTATCATAGAACTTCATCATCTTTTTGCCTTTAGGGAACAACTCGTATGCACCATTAATATAAACAGGAACTACAGGCACGCCTGCGTCAATAGCAAGCACAGATGCACCGCTCTTAATTTCACGGAAAATTCCATCTGCACTTCTTGTGCCTTCAGGGTGAATAAGCACACACCAATCTTCTTTAAGTTTTGCTTTAAGACTGTTCATTGTGTTCATATTCATTCCGCCACGGTCAACAGGCACCATACCTGTTGCTTTAATGAGTTTTTTACTGAACACATCATTGCGGAAAAGTTCTTTTTTTGCCATGCAGCAAAGTTTCATAAAACGCTCTTTTGAAAATGCCATTGAAACAAAAAGATAATCAATTTTTGAAACGTGGTTAGCACAGATAATAACCCCTTTATTTGTTGGCATATTTTCTGCGTTTTTAATGTTGATATTATAACAAGATTTTGCAAAATCTCTAAACTTTGCATATGTCTTATAATCAGATTCTGTTTTTTCGTATGGGTAAACGCTTAAGTCAGTTTCAGTTGTTTCTGTTTCAGCAGTATCACCTTTTTCAATAGCAACAACCAGCTCTTTTACCGTCATCTCTTTAGAATAAGCTCGTTCAACATTTACATTGTATACGCTTTCAATTTCCATAGCCAAGTCAACTGAACTTAACGAGTCAAATGAGAGGTCTGTGAAAATCTTTGTATCTTCATTGATTTGTGATGCCGGTGCACCTGAAATGTCAGCAATTATACGAATGACTTGTGAAAGTAAATCCATATTTTCAATAGGAGTTTCTTCAACTTTCACTTCGCCATTACGCTCTTCAATAGCCTGCTTTTTAAGAAGATATCTTTTGGCTTTCTGCAAAGATGTTCTTGGAATTTCATTTATGAAATGAGTTTTAAAAATTCGCATATTCTGTGCAACAACTGCACCTTTTTCGCGAATTTGTTCTTCAATTTTTTCACGTAACTCCTGTGCTTCAGCAACAATAAATGCGTGGATTTCGTCGTGGTCCTTATTTTCAGCAGGAACACCACAAATTACAAGCTCTTTAACGCCCTCAAGCCCTGCATATTTTGCCTCCAAATCATCAGGAGTAACTTTTTTACCTGTTGAAAGCACAATATTTTCTTTTGAACGACCAACAATTTTAATGTTACCCTCATTATCGCGTACTGCAAGGTCGCCGGTCTTAAACCATCCGTCTTCGGTAAAAGCCCCTTTTGTTGCTTCTTCGTCGCGGAAGTAACCTTTCATCATATATGGCGACTTAATAAGCAACTCACCATCATCTGTGAAATCAATCTGAATATCAGGATATGGTTTACCACAAGAGTCGGTGTGAATGTCCCCCTCAACATTACCAATTGTAGGAATATTTGTTTCACTTGCACCGTATGTAATAAGAAGATTAAAGCCCGTACCGTAATAGAAATCGGCAACTTCTTGACTTAACGGAGCACCTGCAGAACAAAGGAATTCAAGGCAACCACCAAATCCCTCGTGAATACTCTTAAAGAGTTTTTTACCAAGTAACGAGCCGTTCTTTCTTCTTGCTTTAAGGCAAATAGGGAAGAATTTTTCAAACATTATCTTAGTAGCAGGTTTTGAATTGATTTTGCGAAGCACTGCAGTTCTAAAAAGCTCATAAACTTTTGGTACTGCCGGTAAAACTGTTGGATGATATTCCGCAAACGCACCAAGAATTGCCTCAGCAGCAATAGTTTCAATATAATGAACGTCAGAGCCTGAAAGTGCTGGACCTAACACAAGACAAATTACACCGTAAATGTGACTGTTTGGAAGAATTGCAAGAAATCGTGCGTCTTCAGTAATTTTTTGCACCTTTAATGTCATTTGAGTTGTCTTGATAAGACTCTCATGGTAATGCATAATTCCTGCTGATTTACGGGTTGTACCTGACGAAAAAATAATACAAGCAACATTTTCATCTGTGTCGGTACTTTTTGGTAAATCTCCAGAAACAACCTTTGCAGAGTCTTCAAAAAGTGAGCAATCAAGCACGTTAAAAAATGGGAATTTGTATTTTGCAACACCACCTAATTTTTCGTGTGCCGTTTGTGAAACAAATGCTGCCCGTACATCTGAACGTGTAATAAATTCGTCTAAATCCTCACCTGCAAGTGAAGCATCAACAAGTGTCGCCGTACAGCGAATTTTACAAGATGCAAGAAAAGCAATTGTCCATTCAGGACAACTTTCTGCAACAAATGCGATTCTGTCCCCTGCTTTAACGCCTGCGTTCACAAGTGCATCTGTGTACTTTTCAACTTTTTCAAAAACTTGCCCGTATGTATAAACACGCTTACCGCCATTATCAAGCCCGATTGACATAGCGCGTTTGTTAGGGTGTTTTGCGTTGATTTCATAAATCGTATCAAAAATATTCATAGTTTTTTGAAATATTAAAAATATTCTTCCCTTTCAAAATATACACAAAAAGTTTATCACAAAAACACGCACTGTGTCAATTAAAATGATTTTCACTTGCCTTTTTGCCCTTTTTAGAATACAATAACTGTATTAAATCTTATATAAAAAGGTATTTTTATGAACACAAAAAGACGCATAGATTTCACAATTGAAGAAAAGTATAACGGCAAGCAAGTGTACGATTTTTTGCGTAACAGAGCAAAAGTGTCGGCTCGTCTTATTCCGAAACTCAAACACGACCCCGAGGGCATTATGATTAACGGAGTTCATGCAAGAACTATTGATTTACTCAAAACAGGTGATGTTTTATCAATTACCGTCCCCGCTGATAAAAAAGAACGTGTTTCGGCAGTAGCACCCCTTAACTACAAACTTAAAGTTTTATTTGAAGATGACGACATTCTCATTATCGACAAGCCTGCCGGACTCCCCTTGCACCCGTCTCACAACCATCAAGGTGACACAGTAGCAAACGCAGTTGCATATCATCTTGAAAGTCAAGGGAAATCTGCAGTTTTTCGTTCAATAGGTCGCCTTGACCGTGGCACTTCGGGAATTGTTATCTGTGCCCTTAACAGATTTGTTGCAGGTGTGCTTAACGGTAAAATCTACAAGGAATATATGGCAGTTTGCGAAGGTATTTATGAGGGCGAAGGCGTAATTGACAAACCTATTTACCGACCTGACCCAATCAAAACTTACCGCACCGTTGACGAACGTGGTGAAGTTGCAATTACTAATTGGAAAGCACTTTCACACCACGACGGACGCACTCTTTTGCGTATTCATCTGCTTACAGGCAGAACTCACCAGATTCGTGTGCATTTTGCATCAATGGGAACACCACTTACAGGGGACACAATGTACGGTACCCCTCGTGACGATATTTCCCATCAGGCACTCCATTGTTGCTATTGCAAATTCACACACCCCATTACAAAAGAGTTAATTGAGATTGAGTGTCCCCTCCCCGACGATATTGCACAATTCGTTACCAGATAACTCCACTTGATAATTTTTGGACATTATGGTAAAATAGTTACAAATCGGTTACAAACAGGTGATTTTATGAATGAAATTTTGGATTATATTGTATATCCCGAAGATATAAAAATAACTGTACCCCCAATTATGCCTAAAAGACAAAATGACTTTTACGCAGGGCTTGTATATAACATTTCACGCTTTATTCTTAAGTTTATTGTCCGTGGTGGCACTAAACTTGAAAAAATTGGCGATGTAGAAAATCTTAAACCACCTTACATTGTTCTTTGCAATCACAATCAATTTGTGGACTTTTTTACATGTTACAAAGCATTACACCCACATAAAATTAACAACATTGCAACTCTTGACGGATTTATTGGCTTTGAAAAGGTTATGACAGAATTAGGTTGTGCTTGTCACAGAAAATATACAACCGATTTAAGCCTTGTCCGTGCTTGTCACAAAGTGCTTCACGAATATGGCGACGTTCTTTGTATGTACCCGGAGGCTCGTTACTCAAATGTGGGCACAACAGCAATAATTCCCGATGTTGTGGGCAAACTTGTTAAGAAAAATAAAGTTCCTGTTGTGGTGCTTCTTAATCACGGTCACTATCTTAACGCACCATTCTGGGATTTTCGTCAGTACAGAAAAGTACCTTTCTACTCAACTATGAAACAAATTCTTACAGTAGAGCAAATTGAAGAAATGACCGCTGACGAAATTAACGAAGTAATTCGTGAAGAAATGTATTACGACGACCACGCTTGGCAAAAAGAAAACAATATTAAAATTACTGAAGATTTCCGTGCAGACGGTCTTAACAAAGTACTTTATAAATGTCCGCACTGTATGGCAGAGGGCAAAACCGTAGGTAAAGGAATACATCTTACTTGCGAAGAATGTGGCAAGGTGTGGGAATACACAGAACTTGGCGAACTCAAAGCCCTTGACGGCGAAACTGAATTTTCACATATTCCTGACTGGTATGAATGGGAAAGAGAATGTGTACGCAAAGAAATACTTGACGGCACATACAGATATGAAGAAACTTTACCCGTATATTCAATGCCCGGTCTTGAATATATTCCTATAGGTGAAGCAACCGTTACTCATGATTTAGAAAACGGATTTGTGCTTACCGGAAACTACAACGGTCACGATTACAGAATTCAGCGACCGGCCAAAACTCTTTATACATTACATAACGAATTTGCATTCAAGAAACTCGGCAAAGTAGATTGTTTTGACGTATCAGTTAAAGACAATTCTTTCTACTGCGTACCAAATCAGAAAGATGTTGTTACAAAACTTATGTTAGCAACTGAAGAAATGTATAAAATTGTAACCACACCAACAGTCAGTGCAAAATCCAAATAGGTAACCATTATGAATGAATCAAGAAACTTTCTGACAGAAATTATTTATCCCGACGAAATAGAACGTTATTCCGTTGGTAAAGTTCCTGCCAAGCAACCTGACAAAATTACAAAGGGTGCTTATAAACTTTCTTCTTTATTCTTATCTTTTATAAGGGCAGGCTACAAAATCGAAAAAATTAATATGGATGATTTAAAGCCACCATATATTTTGCTTGCTAATCATATGCAATTTATGGACTTTGCTATGCTTTTCAGAGCAACGTATCCACACAAGGTTAATGTTGTTGCGGCATTCAATGTTTTTCATCTTTTTCCAAAAATCATGGAAAAAGCAGGGTGCATCTGCACTCATAAATTCACTACTGATACCGCACTTGTCCGTTCTTGCAAAAAGGTATTGAAAGAATACGGCGATGTGTTCTGTATGTACCCCGAAGCACGCTACACTCCTGACGGAACACAATCTGTTTTGCCCGATGCAATAGGCAAACTCGTTAAAAAGAATGGTGTTCCTCTTGTAGTTATGCTTAATCACGGAAATTACTTAAATTTACCGTTCTGGGCAAGTTACACTTACAGAAAAGCACCATTTTTTGCAACGGTAAAACAAGTATTAACCGCTGAACAAGTGGCAAGTATGACAGTTGACGAAATAAATGCTGTTATCCGCCAAGAAATGACCTATGACGACTTTAAATGGCAAAAAGATAATAACATTATTATCAAACATAAAAAACGTGCAGAAGGGCTTCATAAAGTGCTTTATCAATGCCCCGCTTGTAAAACTGAACACAGAATGAACTCAAAAGGTATTCACCTTTTTTGCGAAGAATGTGGTAAAAAGTGGGAAATGACTACTTTAGGCGAACTTAAAGCCTTAAACGGCGAAACCGAGTTTTCACATATTCCCGATTGGTATGCGTGGGAAAGACAAAATGTGCGAAACGAACTTCTGCAAGGCAAATACAGTTATGAAGAAGAAGTTGAAGTTATTTCTCAACCAAACGTAAATGACTATGTGCCGTTAGGCAAAGGAAAAGTCACTCACGATTATGAAAACGGCTTTGTAATTGAGGGGCATTATAACGGCAACGATTATAGAATAGGGCGACCGACAAAAGGACTTTACAGCTTGCATATTGAATATGGGTTTAATCAAATCAAAGGCGTTGATTGTTTTGAGATTTCAACCACAAACGACTCATTCTATTGCATACCAAGACGAAAGGACATCGTTACAAAACTTGCACTCGCAACCGAAGAAGCATTCAAAATCGCAAATAAATAAAAAAATTAGGACTCAACAAACAGTTGAGTCCTTTGTTTTTAGGTTTAATTCCGAATTACGAATTCAGCATTACGCATTAATAAGCCTTGCCCCAATAGAGCATTTTATCTGCAGGTTTGCCACAGCAAACACAAGTGCCACCGATTTTTTCCTGAACGAAAGGAATACAGCGTGATGAAACGCCTGCCTGCTCTTTAAGAGCATCTTCACATTCACGGTCGCCACACCACATAGCCTTAATAAAGCCCGGTTTGTTTTCAGCAATATCAATCATTTCGTCCATATTGTTTGCAACATAAGTCATTTCGTTTCTACGTTCAAGTGCTGCATTGTAAAGACCGTCATGAACTAATTGAATAAGTTCAGGAATCTTTGTTTCGAGCTCGTCAAGAGATACAAAATATTTTTCTCTTGTATCACGGCGAACGATTACGCACTGATTGTTCTCAATATCGCGTGGACCTAATTCAAGACGAAGCGGAACGCCCTTCATTTCATACTCAGCGTATTTCCAACCAGGTGAATTGTCGCTCAAATCAATCTTTGCACGGCAAACTTTCTTAAGGTTTTCATAAACTTCGGTTGCCTTTTCTTTAACACCCGGCTTATGAGATGCAACCGGAACAACCACAACCTGAATTGGTGCAATTTTAGGTGGTAAAACAAGACCGTTATCATCACCGTGAGTCATAATTATTGCACCGATAAGACGAGTAGTGCAACCCCAAGAAGTCTGGAATGGGTGCTTTAACTTGTTGTCTTTATCTTGGAACTGAATTCCGAAAGCCTTTGCAAAACCATCACCAAAATAATGGCTTGTTGCAGACTGTAATGCCTTACCGTCGTGCATAAGAGCTTCGATTGTATATGTATCTTCTGCACCTGCAAATCTTTCTTTTGCAGTTTTTACACCCTTAACAACAGGCATTGCAAGATAATTTTCACAGAAATCTGCATATACATTAAGCATTCTGATTGTTTCTTCCTGTGCTTCTTCAGCAGTTGCGTGAATTGTATGACCTTCTTGCCATAAGAATTCACGAGTACGAAGGAACGGTCTTGTAGTCTTTTCCCAGCGAACAACTGAAACCCATTGGTTATAGAGTTTTGGCAAGTCGCGGTAAGACTGAATAATATTTGCATAATGCTCACAGAAAAGTGTTTCGGAAGTAGGTCGAACACAAAGACGCTCTTCAAGTTTTTCACTACCACCGTGAGTTACCCAAGCAACTTCAGGTGCAAAACCTTCAACGTGGTCCTTTTCTTTATTGAGAAGACTTTCGGGAATAAACATAGGCATACAAACATTTTCGTGCCCTGTTTCTTTGAACATTCCGTCAAGAGTTTTCTGAATGTTTTCCCAAATTGCATAACCGTAAGGTCGAATAACCATACAGCCCTTTACGCTTGTATATTCAACCAATTCTGCTTTTTTAACAACGTCGGTATACCATTTGGCAAAATCCACGTCCATTGAGGTGATTTCCTCAACCATCTTTTTTTGTTCAGCCATTTTTAATTCTTCCTTATCTAAAAAGTACAGGGACTATTAGTCCCTGCAATTTATAATTAATGTTTTTAATAATCAATTAGTGTTCTTCGATAAATTTAACAATATCGGAAACAGTTTTAATATTTTCAAGAGCCTCATCAGAGATTTCCATATCAAACTCATCTTCAAAGGTCATAACAAGGTCAGCCAAATCAATGCTGTCAGCACCAAGGTCCTCGAGAAGAATAGCGTCCATAGTTACAACGTCTTCTTCCAATTCGAGCTGGTCACAAATAATTTCACGAACTTTCTCAAATACCATTCATAACACCTCCTGCCAAATTTATTTACACCATATATACTAAAATTTTTTGACGCTTTTGTCAATAATTTTATTGCAAATTTATGAAATCTTTAATCGGTGTAAAGTCAATTCCCTTTACATTTTTCACTAAATCATAGAATACCTTACAGATTTCAACACAACCGCCCTCTACTTCACTTTCAGTATTAAACGGCATTACAGGGTCGTGAACGGAAAGTCGGAGTAAAAACCAACCTTTTTTATTCTCATCTGCAAATGAAACTCGCACACCCTCGTAATTATCAGGTGCTAAAATCATATCTGTATCTTTTTCTGCAACAACCTTAATCTCTTCAATAAGATTTTCACCGATTTCACGGAAATTCTCTACAGTAATATTAAATCGCAGTTCTTTTTCTTCAAGTGGCTTTTTAAGAGATTTTATGCAGTCGCCAATCTTCTTGCCCTCTTTACGAAGCACAGCCGCTTTGATAATGATTTTTGTAATGAGATAAGCACCATCATCAAGGTAATAGTTTTCTTTAAATGCTGCATGACCTGATGTTTCAATAGCAAGAGGAGTATTCTCGCCAAGACTTGTGCGACGGACTGCCTCATCAATAACATTTTTGTAGCCACGCTTAAAGCGAATATGCTTGCCACCAAGAGTATCTTCAATAAATTCGCGAAGTCCGTCACTAGTAACGGAGTCAGTAACAATGCTTCCGCCCTCATTACCCTCAAGTGCAATAACTGATGCCAATGCAACTATTGAATTTCGGTTGATTTCGTCACCTTTTTCGTCAACGCAAGATGCACGGTCAACGTCAGTATCAAAAATTACGCCTAAATCACAATTATTATTAATTGTTGCGTTACGTATATACTCCATAGCAACCTTATTTTCAGGGTTTGGAATATGATTAGGGAACATTCCGTCAGGCTCTAAAAACTGACTTGCAGACACATCCGCACCAAGAGGTTCTAAAACTTGAGTTGCATAAAATCCGCCAACACCATTACCTGCATCAACTGCAATTTTGAAATTCTTCAACGGCTTGTCATAGTCTTCCGCATTAACGCCTTTTTTAATCATATTACGCAAAATTTCTGCGTATTCGTAAATATAATCAATTTCTGCAACTGTTCCGTTGTTTTCAGCCTTGTCGCAAGGCTCGTTTTCAGCAACCGAAAGAATTGATTTAAGTTCTTCCCCTGAAAGTCCGCCGTCACGGGTAAAAAATTTAAGACCATTCCTGTCAAACGGATGATGACTTGCAGTAATCTGAATTGCACCGTCACACTCTCTTGTCACAGTTGTCATAAACATAGCAGGAGTTGAACAGTATGAGCAATTGAGAATATTAACACCCATCTCGCTGACTGCACCAATTACTGCCGTTCTTATTCTGTCTGCTGAAATTCTTGAATCATGTCCGACAGACACAAGCAACTCATCAAATGCCTTGCCTGTTTTTTCGCTCAAAAACTTAATAAACGCTTTTGAAATGAATTTTACAACATTGTCAGTCAACTGAATTTCAGGGTATTTCTCTGTTGCAACTGCAACACCACGCACATCAGTACCACTTTTAAGATGCATTAATTTCATTTTATAAGACCTCTTTTCAAAAGCTCTTCTGTTGCTAGCATTACGCCGATTTTTCCGCTATGGAAGTTAAGTCCGCCCTGCATCCATACCGCAAATGGCTCGCGAAGTGGTGCGTCTGCCGACAACTCTATTGATGAACCCGACGTAAACGCACCTGCTGACATAATAACCTGATTATCATAACCGGGCATATCCCAAGGCTCTGGAGTTACATAAGAGTCAACGGGTGCACCCTTTTGAAGCCCTTGACAGAACGCAACAAGGTTTTCAGCATTCTCAAGACAAATTGCCTGAATAATATCGTGACGTGTTTCCTCGACTGTTGGTGTAACCTTAAATCCAAGTTCGGTATAAACAGATGCAGCAAAAACTGCAGTTTTAAGTGCCTCGCCAACAACGTGTGGAGCATTAAAAAGTCCCATAAAAAGACTTCTGTTCTGCCCGAGAGTTGCACCAACTTCTGTTCCCAAACCCGGAGTAGTAAGACGATAACCGCAAAGTTCAACTAAATCTTTTCTACCTGCAATATAACCACCACAAGCAGCAATTCCGCCACCTGCATTTTTAATAAGTGAGCCTGCAATTAAATCTGCACCAACTTCAGTTGGCTCTTTTTTCTCTGTAAATTCACCGTAGCAATTATCAACCATTACAATTGCACGTTTGTTTACTCTGTGGACGATTTCGCAGACCTTTTCAATTTCATCAACAGAAATTGTGTGTCTTAAAGAGTAACCGCGTGAACGCTGAATATAGACCATTCTTACGGCCTTGTCGCTTGCACATTCTTCGATTGCCGCGTAATCTATTTCATCATTTTCTGTTAAATCTATTTGTTGATAGTGCACACCAAAATCCGCAAGAGTGCCGTCACCCATATTCTTGCCACCAAGACCGATTGTAGAATGAAGTGTGTCATAAGGAGTGCCACTTACACAAAGCATTACATCATCTGGTCGCAAAATACCATAAAGACAAACCGCAAGAGTGTGAGTACCACTTGCCAACGCACCCGCACGGATTATTGCACTTTCTGCACCGAAAATATCTGCCGTAAGTACATCAAGCTTTTCTCTACCCTTGTCACCGTAGCCGTAGCCCGTTGAGTTGTTGAAATCCGTTTCGTCAACACAGTTTCTGATAAATGCAGAAAGGACCTTTTGTTGATTATATTCAGTCAACTCATCAATTCCGCTAAATACAGGTTTTGCTTTTTCAAGTGCTGTATTTGATAATTCTTTAATTCTGTCGCTGATTTCAAAAAACATTTTAATTTTCCTTTGTGTTTTATTTTGTTGTGTATTCGAAAATATCTTTCACGACTTTAAAGCCGAGTTTTTCATAAAATTTTACGTTGTAATCACGGGAAATTAAATAAACATCTTTTCTTGGAGAAATCGTTAGTAATTTTTTAACTATCGCCTTTCCATAGCCTTGTCCCCTGTATTTCTCTTTTGTAAAAATATCAGAGATAAAAGCTAAATCTTTATTAAACGAGATAAATCCACCACTAATTGTATGTAATCCCTTTTCAATAATAGCACCTTCACAACAACCTTTAAGATGTAAAAACTTCTTTACAGTTGTGTTTTCGGGTGTAAGTCTATCATTTAACTTTTCAATTTTGCCGTATTGAGTGTATTTTATGCCCTTTTCGCCGACGATTTTATCTAACGAAATATGCATTAGATGCTTTTTATCTATTTGTTTGTATGGAAGTTTGTCTGACGATAAAACTGTACCGTTAATCACAAATGAAAGTTCTTCAAAATCGGCATTTTCGCTTACAAAAACAACACATTTTTCATTGTCTCCCGAAATTATTGCCGTAATTTGATTTTCATCGTTATATTGTGCCCACAGGACCCCGTCGTTCAACTCACAATCCATAAAAAATCCCGTTTGCGAAAGAAGTATTGCAGTATTCTCTCTTTCTAAATAGTTAAAAATTAACTTATCGAGGAAGTTTACCGATTTAACCATTCGCAAACTCCTCTAAAAGTGCTTTTACAAGGGATTTCACGCTTTCCATATCTGCCTTACTACCCACAGATGCAGAAGAATGAATATATCTGCAAGGAAGTGACACCGCGATAGTTTTAATTCCCCCTGCTGACTTATGGATTGCAGACGCGTCATTTCCGCCCGCCACAACGGTTTTAGTTTGATTTGCAATACCGTTTTTATCTGCAATTTCACGTGCTTTTTTGTATAAATCCTTATTGTAAATTGTGCCCCTGTCCATAAAGGAAACAACAGCACCACGACCAACTTTACAAACCTTTTTATTTTCAGGTGTATCGGGAATGTCTGACGCAGTTGTTGTTTCAATTACAATTGCATAATCCGGCTTTACCGTGTATGCAGAAGCGGTTGCACCGCGAGTGCCAACTTCTTCTTGAACTGTGAAAACACAAGTGTAGTTAATTTTTGACTTTTCTTGTAAAAGTTCAAGCACAATACCGCAACCCAGACGGTCATCAAGGGCCTTTGATTTAATCATATCGTTGCCAAATTCAACAAAATCTGACTTGAAGTACCCAAAATCACCGAGAGAAATATATTTTTCAGCTTCTTCTCGGCTTTCAAATCCAAAATCCACAGAAACATCTATAATTTCAGGAATTTTCTTTGCCTCGTCGCTACTGCATTGATGAATTGCTTTAGCACCTGCAACACCGATACAACCATTTATAGTTAATTTTTTACCAAAAAGTGCAGAGTTGTCAATTCCGCCTACACTTGCAACGTTAACAAAGCCCTCATCAGTAATATAAGTTACAATAAAACCGACTTCATCCATATGTGCAAAAAGTGCAACTTTGTTTTTTGGCTCGATTTCGCCTTTTTTGTCAACTATTAAATTTCCCATAGGGTCAACTGTGTATTCGCAATCATCAGGGAGTTTTGAAATTATGAAATCGCGAACTGCTTTTTCGTCACCTGATGTGCCATTAAGCAAACAAAGGGTTTTTAAAAGTTCAAAGTTCATAATCTCACACCCTTTCCAAAAATTCCGCAATCAGTTTTGCACAAGACTCAATATCACGAATATCAACCATCTCAACGGGTGTGTGCATATATCTTTGCGGAAGTGACACAAGTGCTGACGGCACGCCACCTTTTGAAATGGTGATATGGTCTGCATTTGTTCCTGTTTTACCGTTCATAATCTCTTTTTGATAAGGAATGTTATTTTCTTTTGCGATTTCTACAAGCAACTCCGAATATTCACGGCAAAGAATTGGCGAATAACCAATCATAGCCCCGCCGTTCATTTTTCCGCAATCTTTAGCATTTGAATCGGGAGTTGTTGCAAAACTTACATCAACTGAAAGTGACAAATCTGCATTCACATTAAATGACGCACAAGTTGCACCTGTGCCACCTGTTTCTTCCTGTGCGGAGCAAACAAGTGTAATTTCATTTTCAGTATTTGTATATTCAAGTGCTTTCAAAAGTACTGCAATTCCACCACGGTCATCAATATAAGTAGCCGAAACTCTATTTTCGCCAAGTTTTTCAAATGAAGTTTTGAAACTTGCTTTGTCACCTTCGCAGATTACCTTTTCAGCATCTTCTTTAGTCATTCCAATATCCGCAACGCAAGTGCCGTCAGTTGAAACTTTGCTTTCACCATTTGAAAGATGTGGTGGCACAGTACAAACCACACCGTAAATATCTTTTTTGCCGTGGATTGTAAGTTCCATTCCCTCAACTGTACGCATATCAACTCCGCCAACTTTTGTAAGTCGCACAAAGCCGTCGTCAGTAATACCCGTTACAACAAAACCGATAGTATCAAGATGAGCATCAAGCAAAATGTGCTTACCCTTACCGTTACGGTGAATGATTATATTACCTGCATTGTCACAAGAAACATCACCATACAGTGAAAAAAGCCCCTTGAGTGCTTCAAAGGAGCTGTTTTCTTCCCCCGCAACACCGTGGGGGGAAGTTAATTTTTCTAAAAGTTCAATAGTTGTCATTTTTATCAACCTTAAAAATTTTTTATTTTTGCAAACTCTTTAAATATTAAACTTTTAATATTGTTGAGTAGATTTTTCGTAAGACAAGGCGTGACATCGCAGAAATATGCATATATTTCAAGATGGCACAACACAGTATTACGGAAAATATACCAACAAGATTATATTTCAGTACCACCAACTGGGCGAATAATTAAAACGTAGCAAGAACCCTCGCCAAAAATACTTTGAATAGCATTTTTGTAGTCTGCAAGGATTTCGTTTGGAACGAATGCCTGAATTGTACCTGCAAATCCACCGCCGTGAACACGCCAAGCACCCTTGCCTTTAAGAATACTTTCGCTGAGTGCAAGTGCTAATGATACAGGCTGTTCAAGTGGCTTTTTAACAGAAAATACATTCTGATTATACTTGTATGATGAGTCACCACTTTCAAGTATGTAAGACTTAAATGTTTCAAAGTCGCCGTTTTTGAGGGCGTCAACTTCTTTCAATACTCTTTCATTATCTGCAAAGAAGTGCATAGCACGAAGAACTGCTCTGTCGCCTACCTTCTCGCGTACTGCAGGAATATTTTTCTTAAACTCTTCTTCTGGGACTTCGCGAAGAACATTCTTACCGAAACAACCTGCAACTGACTCCATTTCACTACGGATTGCAGCGTAATCGTCAGTCAAATCTGAATGGCTACCCTTTGTATCAACAATGCAAAGAGAGTGACCTGAAGATGCAAAATCATATTTTACTTCGTTAACAATCGGTTCTGATGGATTATTAAAATCAATTGTAACAAAGCTACCAACTGAACAAGCCATCTGGTCCATAAGTCCGCAAGGTTTGTCAAAGTAAACATTTTCAGCGTACTGTGCAATTTTTGCGATTGTGATTGCATCAACTTTACCGTCATTGTAAAGATAGTTGAGCATTGTACCAACAAGCACTTCATAAGCTGCAGAAGAAGAAAGTCCTGAACCGGAAAGCACGCTTGACATTGTTACTGCATCAAATCCGCCAATTTTGTAGCCGTATTTAAGGAAACCTGCACACATACCACGAACGAGTGCCGGTGAATGACCCTTTTCATTTTCTTTTATTTCAAGGTCTGTAATATCACAAACGTCCATATTGTAACCACGTGATTTTACGCGAACTATATTTTCGTCATTCTTTGATGCAACTGCAATAGCATCAAGATTAATACTTGCAGCAAGAACTCTACCGTGGTTGTGGTCTGTGTGGTTACCGCCAACTTCAGTTCTGCCCGGTGCAGAGAAAAGACGAACATCTCTGTTTTCACTGAAAATCTCTGCAAAATCGTTTGCAAGAGATACATATCTTTCGTGCTGTTCTTTTACTGCCTCATCTGTTACATATACTCTCTTAAATCTTTCGTCATATGCACCGTTTAAGATTTCATTCTTCAATACATTTATCGTTGCCATTTTTATTTTCTCCTTTTCGTTTTTCCAATGCTATATTTGTTATTAAAACTGTAACTCCCGAAACAATCAAAAGAATTATTACGGGTGCCATAAAGTGCCAAGTGAACGGTTGGGCAATATTACCGCCGATTACCGAATAAGTCCAGAGTTTAATAAAATACCCTGCAATTGATGCCACCATAAATTTACCATAAGGAAATTTAATTCCACCGTAAAACTGACTTGCCATATTAATAGGTACTGACGGAATAAGTCTTATAAGAAACAGTACGCCAAGTTTTGTTTTACCTGCGTGTTTTAGCATTTCGCTGACGTTTTCATACTTTTTGAGTTTGCGTAGTGCAACACCCTCGTCAAGTCGTCTGCCAAACCAATATACTATTGAAAGTGTTATTGAAAAACCAACAATGTTAAGTATCAATGCGGTTGCAGGTTCAAACATAACACCTGTCATAATCATAATAAAAGGGAAAGGAATTGGTGCAACGGATTTAAGTGCATAAATAGCCAATATTGCAAGACCAATAAGCCAGTTATTCTCAAGTGACTGAATAAAATCCTGCAATTTACCCAAAGCCCTAAGAAACTCTGCCCAGCCACCTTCGGCAACCTGAGTGCTCATAATTAGCGTAATTATTGTAAGCAGAATTGCTACTGCAAAAAAGCCGATTGCACTAAGATTCATAGCACCTTTTCTGTCAAGATTGCGTTTTTCCATTTGCATCCCCTTTCTTTGCATAATCATACATTATAATTTTATAATATTTACGCTAAAAGGTCAATATTTTTTATTGTTATATTAAGTAATATATGGTAAAATATATGCATTAAAGACTAATTAAGGCGTGATTACTTTGAAAATAGTAGTACTTGATTCCTACGCGTTAAATCCCGGCGATTTATCTTGGGATTGGCTTGAAAAATTAGGCGACTGTGAAATTCACCACCGCACACCGCAAGATTTGATATTAGAACGATGTGAAGGTGCAGAAATTATTTTAACAAATAAAACACCCCTCACCGCTGAAACTCTAGAGAAATTACCTAATCTTAAATATATTGCCCTGCTATCAACAGGTTATAATATTGTTGATTGTGATTATGCAAAGAGTCGCGGAATTCCCGTTTCAAATATTCCTGCATACTCAACTAATGCCGTGGCACAATTAACTTTTTCATTAATTTTAGAAATTACCAACGCAGTTGGACTTCACAGCGAAAGCGTTAAAAATGGTGATTGGACTAATTGTCCCGACTTTTGCTACTGGAAAACACCGCTGACCGAATTGTGCGGTAAAACTCTTGGCATTGTTGGATTTGGTCAGATTGGTCAGGCAGTTGCCGATATTGCAGAAGCTTTCAAAATGAATGTGATTGCAGTTTCAGGTCACGAAACCGACCAAAGTCACCGTAAAAACTTCAAATGGGTTGATATGGAAACTCTTACAAGGGATAGCGACATAATCTCATTCCATTGTCCCCTCACCCCAAAAACTACGGGGCTTGTAAATAAAGATTTTATTGACAAATGCAAAGATGGTGCAATAATTATAAACACAAGTCGCGGTCCTGTTGTAAACGATAATGATTTAGCAGACGCCTTGAATAATGGTAAACTTCGCGGTGCAGGTCTTGACGTGCTAACAATTGAACCACCAAAAGCGGACAATCCGTTGCTTGCTGCTAAAAATTGTTTTATTACTCCCCATATTGCATGGGCAGGTTTTGAAACAAGAGAACGACTTATGAATATTCTTAAAGAAAATATTACTGCATACCTAAACGGCAATCCGCAAAATGTAGTAAATAAGTGAGGTAATAAAAATGGCAAAATACAAAATTACAAATCCATATGAAAGCGTAACCGATTTGCTGGGCGATATGGAACATCATTACAAAACAAATTTGCATACACATTCAACTTATAGTGATGCAAACGACACAATGACCGATATGATTAAAGGCTTTTATGATAATGATTTTGACATTCTTGCCTTTGCAGAGCACGGCATTTTAGGTAAGTACTGGAATGAAGAACCCACACATATTCCGTTCTTTAATTTCCAGTATTTATGGCACGGCAAACGCAGTTATTTAACTGAAGAACAGTATAAAGGCATTAAAGCGGGTACATACAAAACAAAAAATAATACAAGAACAAAAACTCGTGGTCTTGAAGATGTGCCTAATGCCATTGAATGTAATATGTTCACCGTTATGAAAAACCACGTGAACGGTTATTTTACTGACAACGCATATGAGGGTGTGCAGGGTCTTGAATATGACTACGAAATCCCTATGGCACTCATTGAAAAAAGTGGCGGTATTTCTCATATAAACCACCCAACCGACTTGTTGCAGGCAAAGAAAAATCCCGACTGTGCAAAAGACCCGAAAAACATTGCTTTCTTTGCAAATCTTATTATGAAATTCCCGTCTTGTATGGGTATTGAAGTTCTTAATATGTATGATATTCCAAACCGTAGCGACAGAATTTTATGGGATGAACTTTTGAAACTTCTTACACCATACGGTCGTAAAGTGTTCGGTTTCTCAAACAGCGACGCTCATCAGGTTGACCAGATTGACACCGCATTTATGGACTTTATTCTTCCTGAATATTCACTCGACACACTTCGCAACGCTATGGAAACAGGTGCATTCTTCTCAATTGCCCGTTACGCTAAAAACGAGTTGGGTGAAGACTTTGCGGGCGTTGGACCTTGCCCAAGAGTTACAAAAATTGCAGTTGATAATGAAAATGATACAATCACTCTTACAGGTATTAATTGCAAAGAAATCGATTGGATTGCTGACGGCGAAGTTATCAAGACTGAAAATATTGATGCTGACGGCGAAATGACAACAACTATCAACCTTGCAGAGTATTCTGACAAAATCAGTTGTTATGTTCGTGCACAACTTAAAGGTAAAGGCGGAATTTGTTTAACTCAGGCATTTATTCTTGATGACGGCAATATGGAAAACCTTAAAAAACCAATTCTTAAAGAAGTAATGACGGAAGAACAAAAGAAAAAACGCAAGTTCTACAGCAAAAAGCTCGGTGTTGTTTACGGAAAGATTACAAAGAAAATATAAATAACGCTGATTATAGAAATATTCCTTGTTAGATTAGAGGACTATCTATATTTGCAACGCAGTTCCTACACTTTGCATTTTGCGTTTTGCACTTTGCATTCTGTTCTACAAACTATAAGTCGCACACCACGAAGTATTACGGAAAATATCCCAAAAAACTGTTGACAGTTGACTTTTGGTGTTGTATAATACACAATGTATCCCAGTGTAAAGGGAGGGATTTTTAATGAGTCAGGTAAAAGTTAAAGAAAACGAGTCCTTGGAAAGCGCTCTCAGAAGATTTAAGAGACAGACTTCTCGTGACGGTGTCATTCAGGAAGTTAGAAAAAGAGAGCATTACGAAAAGCCTTCTGTAAAAAGAAAGAAGAAGTCTGAGGCTGCACGTAAGCGTAAGTTCAAATAAGCTTAGGCTTTGCGTCGTTATGTTTCAAAACGCAAGTGGGCATCCATTGACGGATTGCCCACTATTTTTTTTACTTATCTAAATCTAACAAGGAGATTTTTTATGGTTTCACCTATGCCGAAATACCGCTACAAAAGTGTTCTTGACATTACCGTTGAGGATTTACATAAAATGGGGGCAAAAGCAGTTGCCCTTGACATTGATAATACAATCTGCAACGACGGAAAGCAGAATTGCATTGATGGTCTTGAAGACTGGCTTGCAGAAGTACAGAACGCAGGCGTTAAAGTTATGATTCTTTCAAACGCTATGCCAAGACGTCCTAAAAACGTTGCAAAAAGATTAGGTATTCCCTATATTTGTATGGCAAGAAAACCGAAATCACACAAACTTATAAAAGCGGCACAGATGATGAATGTTGAAATTCACGAATTGGCAATGGTCGGCGACCAACTTTTTGCAGATGTAATGGCGGCAAACGATTGTGGGGCTATTGCAATCCGCGTTGAACCTCTCGAGGGCGAAACTCGTTTCAAAAAGTTTTACGAGCGACGTCGTGCAAAAGAAACTCCTGTTATAAAAGAATTTGAAAAATTACACGGATTTGGTTACTATGATTAAAGACTTACAAAAACTATTAAGCGAGCAGAAGTCCGGCACATCTGCACTCATTATTTCACCTGAAAACAGAAAATATTTTACGGGGTTTGAATCATCTGACGGATTTCTCATTGTTTCACCTGACCGTGCAGTGTTCATTACTGACGGCAGATATATTGAAGCCGCTGAAAAACAGAGTTCGAACTGTGAAGTGCGACTTCTCGGCAAAACATATCCTCAGATTGCAGAACTCCTTAATGAGATGAGCTGTAGCAGATTGCTTGTTGAATCCACAAGAATGACGGTTTCTACATACAACTCCCTTAAAGGCGTGCTTAAGAAAATCCCCGTATCAACAGACACAACGCTTGATACTATTATCAACACACTACGTTCAGTTAAAACTGAAGTTGAAGTTGAGAACATTGTTAAAGCTCAAAGAATTGCTGAAGATGCTTTTGAACATATACTCAAATTTATAAAAGTCGGTGTTACAGAAAAAGAAATCGCACTTGAACTCGATTTTTATATGCTTCGCCACGGCGGTGAAGGTCTTTCATTCGAAACAATTGCCGTAAGCGGTGCAAATTCATCAATGCCACACGGCGTGCCAAGTGATAAAAGAATTGAAAACGGTGATTTTATAACAATGGACTTCGGCACAATTGTCAACGGCTATCATAGTGATATGACAAGAACTGTTGCGGTCGGCTTTGCTACTGACAAAATGAAAAATGTATATAATGCAGTTCTTAATGCACAACAAAACTGCCTTGACAAAATCAAAGCAGGTATCAGTTGCAAAGATGGTGACGAATTTGCCCGTTCAATCATAAAAAACGCAGGCTACGGACAATATTTCACTCATTCAACAGGTCACGGCGTAGGCGTGGAAATTCACGAATTTCCTAATCTTTCTCCCGCATCTGACAGCATTTTGCAAGTCGGTAACATTGTAACTGTTGAACCGGGTATTTATATTCCTGAAAAATTCGGCGTTCGCATTGAAGATATGGCACTTATTACCGAAAACGGTTGCCGTAACCTTACAAACGCACCGAAAGAATTAATTATCGTATAACCAAAGCTGTAATTATTGCACCTGCACCTGCAGATGCCAACAATTCACCAATAAAAAACGCTTTGCTTTTGATTTTCTGTTTGCGTGTTTTCGGCACACCGGCAGAACTTCTTATACTTTTAATTGCCTTGCCCTTAAGTTTCGCATCACTTTCTCCCGAAAATTCAGGGCGAACAAAAAACAATGCTTTTTCGAAATACTCACAGCCCGTTTCGTGAATTTCAAGCACTTGACGGTTTACTCCCTTAACCATAAATTTTTCCTCGCTGTTCAATTATATAATTATTCAAAAATATCTTTGGATTTTTAGTCATTTTTATACTATTGTTTGTAAACATTTTTGCAGAAAAATTTGTCAATATGGGATTTTCACCAAAAATTATTACAGAGTTTTTTATACAAATAGTATAAAGAACTTTTCAACAAAATTGTTGAAAACTCTGTTGAAAATGTTTATAACTTCTCTCAAAATCAAGAGTTTTACGGGATTTTTTCCACTTTTCGACAATTTTCAAAAACGATTGTTAAATTAATATCAAATACAATTTGTTGTATACGCTTTACATTTTATACAAATTGGAACACCCCTATGTTATAAATTATCTAAAATTTTTGTGCAATTTCACATTAGCATAATTCAATAGAATTTTCACAAAATTTTGTCTATTTTGTAAAGGATTTTTAATATGAAAAACTGCTTAAAAATTCAACTGCCATCTACTTTCAACCTTGCCCTTTGCCTTGACTGTGGTCAAGCGTTCCGTTGGCGAAACGACGGTTCAAAATGGCACGGTGTAGCCTACGGCAAACCACTTACAATTGAACAAACTGAAAACGAGTTGATTTTCTATAATTGCACCGAAGATGATTTTGAAAACATTTGGAAAAACTACTTTGACCTTGACTGCGATTATACTGAAATCATATCAAAATATGACGATAATTATTTGAAAACTGCCGTCAGTGAATATAACGGCATCAGAATACTTCGTCAAGAGCCTTGGGAGGCACTTTGCTCGTTTATTATTTCCCAAAACAATAATATTCCGCGAATTAAGGGCATTATCGAGCGTCTTTGCGAAGAATTCGGCGAGGGCGAAAGCGGTCAAAAGTCTTTTCCGTCAGCAGAAACACTTGCAAAACTCAAAGTTGACGATTTGGCACCGCTTCGTGCAGGATTTCGTGCAAAATATATTATTGACGCGGCACAAAAAGTTGCAAACGGCGAAATTAATTTTGAAAAAATCAAAAGTGAACCTATTGAATTTGGTCGCGAAGAATTACAAAAAATCAAAGGCGTAGGTGCAAAAGTTGCAGAATGCACTTTGCTTTACGGATTTCATAAAATTGACGCATTCCCCATTGATGTTTGGGTAAAACGCATTATGGCCGAAATGTACCCTGATGGACTTCCTGAATGTACCAAAGGGACAGAAGGAATTGCCCAGCAATACTTGTTCCATTGGCGTAGAATGCAGAATAAATAAACAAAAAACCGCAAAGTGACTTATAATTAGTTAAGCCTTGACTTTTAACAGATTTTTTGTTATTATTCAATAAATTAAATATGGTTATATCTCGTCTTTACGGCGAGTGAAAAAGGAACCCCATCGCAACTTCGCGATGGGGTTTTGGGTTTTTATTAAGATTTTTTCTGTTATTTTAACGCATCATAAGTTCCCACAATCAT
This sequence comes from Candidatus Fimenecus sp., assembly GCA_045545735.1. Taxonomy (GTDB): domain Bacteria; phylum Bacillota; class Clostridia; order Oscillospirales; family Acutalibacteraceae; genus Fimenecus. The sequence goes on from JAZQBM010000009.1 coordinate 46,660, forward strand.
ACATTCCTGTTTACTCTCTTCAAGACGTTTCAAAGCTTTTTCTCTTGCTCTTTTAGCGTTTTTTATTCTCTTGATTGTAGTAAAAGTAAAGAAAAATATTAATGTCGGAAAAATCATAAGTGCCGCCGCACTGACACCACCACTTAATCTCAAAAATGGCTCTAACCCAACATTATGACACACCGTATTTATTGCAACTGTCAAAACATAAAGCAAAACAACAATCAGCACATACAACGGAACATATTTTTTAGCATCTTTAATTTCTGCCTTGGTATTTTCTTCAATTTTCATAACGCTTTTGTTATACATTGACCGTGTCATAACAATTTGGTCTGTGTTGGGTTTTAATTCTCCGTGATGAACGGCGTCAAAGTATTCTCGTCCCACAGGGCCATGTTCTTCATACACAATATTCTCATCAAAAATACTGTTCGCAAGATGAGAAATATCGGGCTTTTCTTCTGTTGTTTCTAAACTATCTACTTTGATTTTTTCGTCCATATTGCTCACCTACTTGCATCGTAAAGACCTAAAAGCATTTGCTCATACTTGTTTTCTTCAAGAAGTTTAAGTGCTCTTTCCCGTTTGTTTTTATATTGTCTTACATTCTTAATAGTGCTGTATACAAAAGCACCGAAAAAGCCTGTACTGATAGTAAGAATAATCCAACCAACGCCAAAGAAAAATCCTCCCGCTCCCCATAATCCACGTAACATGTTTCCATCAACATATTCAAAATATTTCTTTGCATTCCATTCAATGAAAATTTCAAAATAAGACAACGCAATATTTATGGAGAAAACCGCAACAATCAAAACCAATGCATAAACTACCGCAATTATTATCATTTTTTTACGTTCGTTCTTTATGTTGTTTGCGAAACGTTCTTCTATTTTCTCACGCATTTCATAATGCTTTGTTCGTGTAAGGCGGACCTCTTTGTTAAGAAAATCCATACTCTCACCATAAATTTTATTGAGATAATCACGATTCATAGTTTCGCCCTCGGCAAAACTGTCGACATTTTGGTCAAACATAGAATTTGGAATATGTGATATATCTGGTTTTTCTTCAGTTTGTTCAAGAATATCAACTCTCAACTTTTCGTCCATAGCCTACCTACTTTTCAACATCATAAGTGCCGATGTCCATACAAATCTTTTTTCTGTTTTCCAAATCAGCAAGTCTGTCGTTTTCTTTTTTTCGTATTTGTCTTTTTCGAATTATAAGACTTCCTAAAGGAAGTACAGGAATATATTTGAACCAGAAACACAAAAGAACAAAAGCTTTTTTATCTTCCGCATACAACAAAGGGTATAACGGTATTTCCGGAACAAGCCCTGAATCCGATAAAACAAGATAAACAATATAGGCAACCGCTATAACAAGAAAAAACGGAAATGTCTTTTTTATTCTTATCTTTTCTTTATCAAAATATGTTGTGATTTCCTGGTATTCTTCAATATACTGACTACGCGTCATTGTGGGCAATTCGTTATTGCTTGTATAAAGTCCGTTGCTCATTTTCCAGTATTCACCCTACTGTCGTTCAAAATATTCGTCATCTGCAATATAGTATGTACGAATAAATCCGTCTTCTGACACAAACACGATTTCTCCCGTTTGCGAAAGATAATACACTCTGTCATTATCATCTTCATCGGTTTCGTGTTTGGATTTTGACTGTGGATTTTGTATTACTGCGTTAGCTTTGATTAAATATTCTTCTGCAGTTTTGCACCCCGTTGCTTCTTTGTGCTCGTTAAAATGGCTAAGCAGTTTTTGCGGTGTGCGAAACAATAAGATTTTTGCCATTAATGTTCAACCCAATCTCTTGAACGTTCAACCGCACGAAGCCAACCACGATATCGTTTTTCGCGTTTTTCCATATCCATTTTTGGCTCAAACACTTTATCAACTTCACGAATTTTTTCGATTTCTGCAGTATCTTTCCAGAATCCTACTGCAAGACCTGCAAGATAAGCCGCACCGATTGCTGTTGTTTCAACCATCTTCGGTCTGTTTACGTTTGTTCTAATCATATCTGACTGAATCTGCATCATAATATCACTTACAGATGCACCTCCGTCAACACGAAGTTCTGAAAGTTTAATATCGGAATCCTGTTTCATAGCCTCAAGCAAATCAGTCATCTGATACGCAATTGCTTCAAGCACACTACGGCAGATATGAGCCGCATTAGCACCACGTGTAAGACCTACAATTGTTCCGCGTGCATACATGTCCCAATAAGGTGCACCAAGTCCTGTAAACGCAGGAACAAAATACACGCCATTTGAGTTAGGAACACTTTCTGCAAGTTCATCACAACGACGTGCAGACGGAATTAACTGTAAATCGTCGCGTAACCATTTAATAACTGAGCCTGCATTAAACGCGGAACCCTCAATGGCATATGTAACTTCGTCGCCGATACCCCACGCAACACCTGTAACAAGATTGTTTTTAGACTCAACACGTTTGTCACCTGTATTCATAAGCAAGAAACAACCTGTGCCGTATGTATTCTTTGCCTGACCTTTTTCGAAACATCCCTGACCGAAAAGTGCGGCAGGCTGGTCGCCGATAGCACCCGAAATTGGCACACCCGCCAATTCTTCAATACCCATAACGCTCTTTGCAACAGTTCCGTAAACCTTACTTGATGGTTCTGCTTTTGGAAGCATTACCATAGGAATACCCAATTTTTCACAAAGATATTCGTCCCAACAAAGTTTATCTACATCAAAAAGCATTGTTCTTGATGCATTTGAGTAGTCGGTAATATGCACAGCCCCACCTGTTAAATTCCAGATAAGCCATGTTTCAACTGTACCGAAAAGAAGTTGACCTTGTTCGGCAAGTTCGCGAGCACCTTCAACATTTTCAAGAATCCACTTGATTTTTGTAGCACTGAAATAAGCATCAACCACAAGACCAGTATGGTCTTTAATGTATTGTGTAAGTTCTGCATCCGCCTTGATTTTTTCACACATATCTGCAGTTCTTCTGCACTGCCATACAATAGCGTTATAAATAGGTTTGCCCGTTGATTTATCCCACACAATTGTTGTTTCACGCTGATTTGTAATGCCGATTGATGCAATATCGTTTGCTGTCGCTTTACTTGCCGCCATTACTTCCATAACAGATTGAAGTTGTGAGAAAAGAATTTCCATTGGATTATGTTCAACCCAACCCGTATGCGGATAAATCTGTGTAAATTCGTGCTGTGCTTTGTAACAAATGTTGCCTTTTTTGTCAAAAAGAATTGCACGTGAACTTGTTGTTCCTTGGTCTAATGCCAATACGTATTTTTTCATTGTATAACACCTCATATTTGTAATAGATATTTTTTAACTAACTCCCTAAATTTAGTTAAAAATTAACATTTCGCGTTTTTAGAAAAGTTTTTTGCTTGCTTTTTCACCTTTGCGTCGTCAATAAGATTGTGTAAACCTTGCCAATGCAGTACTCTGCGTTTAAACCAGATTGATGATGCGTGTTTATAGACAAATGACGGGCAAGCTTTTTTGATTTTAGCGTATTTCACATTATAAACGTCAAGAAGTTTATAGTAATCGTTTGACTTGTGTAAAAATGTTGTAAATGACGGATATCCCTTTTCCGCCCAAGCATTTTCAGCCATAGCACCAAGTCGAGGGAATGTAAGGAACTCAAGTCGTTTCATATTCGGAACATACTCAGTCCACATCTGTGCTTCTATTCCCCAAGTTTCTTCGTCATTATCAGTCAAAGCTCCGTCGTCCTCACACACCATTTTAAGAGTGTTCCAGCCATACGGGAAATCGAAATAATACGGGTAACAATTTGTATTAATAAGTTTTCTTCCACGGTTTAGTTCATTTTTAACTAATTCCTTATCGTCACCCATTCCGCAAACTGTCCAAGCAATATCAGAATCTAATCTGTCGGCATTTTCTATTTTATCGTAATTCCACATAACCGAAGAATAACCTTTTGCCTTCAGATAATCATTCACTTTACCCATAAAGAACATCTGCAAGTCATCTTCATTTTTAAGTCCGTTTTCTTTAATTGCTTTCTGACAGTTAGGACAAAGTTCCCAACGCATTTTGACCGCCTCGTCACCGCCGATATGAATAATCTTATCAGGGAACAATTCAATCAACTCGTCAAGCACATCATATACAAATTGATATGATGATTCTTTGCCTGCACAAAGAATATCGTGTTTAACGCCCCAATGAGTAGCAACCTCTAAATCTCGGTCAAAGCAAGAAAGTTCAGGGTAACAAGAAATTGCGGCAACCATATGACCGGGTACATCAAACTCAGGAATAACTTTAATTTGTTTTGAGTGACAGTATGCGACAATTTCTTTAATCTGTTCTTGTGTATAATATCCCCCGTGAGCCTTATGATTGAAATTTGTATGACTTCGCATTGAGCCTTTTTCTGTCAAAAGCAGATATTTTTTGATTTCAACACGCCAACCTTGGTCTTCTGTCAAGTGCCAATGCAATACATTGAGTTTGTGTAAAGCCATTAAATCAATAATTCGCTTAACATCTTCAACAGAATAGAAGTACCTACCGCAGTCAAGCATATAACCACGATATGAAAAACGAGGGTAGTCCACAATTTCTGTATAAGGAATTTTACCATTTGTCTGCAAAAGCATTTGCTTAAGTGTTTGCAAACCGTAAAAAAGTCCCGACTCAGTTTTTGCATTTATATAAACTCGTCTGTTTTCACATTTTATTGTGTAACCTTCGTCGTGCTCTACGGAATCATCAATTTTTAATATGATAGAACGCTCTTCACCTGTATCTTCATGAACAATCACTTTTTTGTTAAAAACTTTTCGTGCAAATGAAATAAAATCATTTGCAAAATCCACTGGTGAAATTGTTGTTCCCGAATGAAGCGTAAAGCCTTTTTTATCACTGTTAAAAAGCACACTTACGGGCTGAGGAATTATATTAAACATCCTTTAATCCTCCAAGTATAATTATACAAATATATTCTATCATAAAAAGAATTCAACTACAACAAAAATAGTATTGATTTTCCTCTTGAATTTCTTGTGTATATATAGTATAATTATTTGACTAGATAAAGATGCCTTAATTCAGTCGTGTGCCGTGTGGGTCCTGTGCGGCGGGGCGCTGTGAACCATGTCAGGCGGGGAACCGAGCAGCATTAAGCGGTTTGCACCGGGCGCCACAGTCTGCCTGCACGACACATGACTGAGTTAAGGCGTTTTTAATAGGTGCTCACCGATGAGGATTATGGCACACTTTTTAGCGGATTCTTTCCCGTCATAGCTCGCCCAAAATACTCGCCAATACACAAAGTATTGCCTGCGTTTTTTGACGACTCTAACGAGAAATTCTCTCGCTAACAATTGCACCTCACCCTCCTCAGCAAGCACAAATTTTTTATTTTTGTTTGATTGTTCGCAAGGAGGTTTTTGTATGTATCGTGCTTTTTACAGAAAATACAGACCGTCAACATTTACTGATGTTGTTGGTCAACAGCACATTACAACAACACTTGAAAATGCCGTAAAAACAGGCAAAACAAGTCACGCATACCTTTTCACAGGCTCTCGTGGAACAGGTAAAACTTCTTGTGCAAAAATCCTTGCAAAAGCAGTTAACTGCTTAAATGCTCACAACGGAAACCCTTGTAATGAGTGCGAAATCTGTAAGGGCATTGATTCGGGTGCTATTCTTGATATTATTGAAATCGACGCTGCATCAAACAACGGTGTTGATAACATCCGTGATTTGCGTGAAGAAGCTAACTTTACTCCCGCTAATGCAAAATACAGAGTTTATATTATTGACGAAGTTCATATGCTCTCAATCGGTGCATTCAACGCACTTCTTAAAACTCTTGAAGAGCCACCTGCTCATGTAATTTTTATTCTTGCAACAACTGAAGTTCACAAATTGCCGTCAACTATTCTTTCACGTTGTCAGCGTTTTGACTTCAAAAGAATACCGCCTGAAGATATGGCAGAAAGACTTAAAGAAGTTGCACAAAAAGAAAATCTTCAGTTAGCCGATGACGGTGCTATGCTTATTGCTCGTATTGCTGACGGTGCAATGCGTGACGCACTCTCTCTTCTTGACCGTTGCTCATCATATGAAGGTGTAATTGATTCTGTTGCCGTTGCAAGCAGTGCAGGTCTTGCAGGTCGTGAATATATTTTTGAACTTTGCGATTGTATTCTTGAAAAAAATTCTGCAAAAGCACTTGAAGTTATTGACAAACTTTACAATGACTCTTGCGACATGGAGCGTCTTATAACCGAACTTACAAGCCATTTCAGAAATCTTATGGTTTCAAAAGCCGTTAAGAATTTCCAAGATATGATTATCTGTTCACAAGGTGAAATTGAGATTATCCGCGAACAGAGTGCAAAAACAACTCTTGCAACAATTATGTCTTGTATTGATGTGCTTACCGCATCTGCATCAACTATGAAGCAAGGTGCAAACAGAAGAACTAGTGCGGAACTTTGTATTATAAGACTTTGCACACCGTCACTTGATAGTGATATGAATGCAATTCTCCGCCGACTCAACGAACTTGAAATGGCAGTTGCATCAGGCAAAATTACGGTTAAGGCAGAAACTTCTGCACCTGTAAAAGCAGAGCCGGAACCCGAGATAAAGCCTGAACCCACGCCAGTTCAACCAAAAGTTGAAGAAGTAAAAGAAGAGTTAAAAGAAGAAATTCCGTTACCTGAGCCACCACTCGCAAAAAAGGAAGAAACCATTGTTCCTGAAAATTCAGGCACAGTTCCGTTTGCTGTGTGGCCCGAAGTTACTGAAAAACTTTTCGCAAAAGACCCAAGTCTTATTGCAATGCTTACGGGCTCAAGTGCATTTATTCATCAAAATAAATATCTTCTTATTAAAGGCTCGCCCGTTCTTGAACTTTATCTTAAAACAGGCGACTATTCAAAAATCATAAGAGAAGCCGTTGCAGAAGTAACCGGCAAAACATATACTCTTGCTGTTTACAATAACAAGCAGGAAGAAACACCAAAAAATCCACTTTCTGACCTTGTTGCAAAGGCAAAAAGTCTTGGTGTGGAAATCAAGGAGGAATAAAAAATGAAAGCAAGAATCCCAAATCAGGGCGGTCAGGCAAATATGATGAAACGTCTTCAGCAAATGCAGGACGATATGGCTCGCGTTCAAAAAGAATGTGAAGAAGCAGAATACAGTGCATCAGCCGGTGGCGGAGCAATCGACGTAACAGTTAATGGCTCACATCAGGTAGTTTCAGTTAAAATTCAGCCCGATGTTGTTGACCCTGAAGATGTTGAAATGCTCGAAGATTTGCTCGTTGCCGCTGTAAATGAGGCTATGAGAAAAGCAGACGAAACAATGGAAAGAGAAATGGGCAAAATCACAGGCGGAATGAATATTCCAGGACTTGGTTTCTAATAGTGTACCAATAATTTGGGAGTATAATTTATGGCAATCGTATCACTTGAAAAGCTTATTGAAGAATTTCGCAAAATGCCCTCTGTCGGTGTAAAATCGGCGGAGAGAATGGCGTATTATATTCTCGGTCTTGATGATGACGGCACAAAAAGTTTAGTAGACGCCATAAATAATGCCCATACTAATATACACACCTGCAATATCTGTTGCAATCTTACCGAAGGTGAGAAGTGTGGTATCTGTAGCAACCCGAAACGTGATAATTCTGTAATCTGCGTGGTTGAAAACCCTCGTGACGTGACTGCTTTTGAGCGTACTCACGAATACAGAGGCACATACCACGTGTTGCACGGAGTAATCTCACCAATGAACGGCATTGGTCCTGATAATATTCGTATTAAAGAGCTTATAAGCCGTATGGCAGATGACTCTGTAAACGAAGTTATTATGGCTACAAATCCAACCGCCGAGGGCGAAGCAACCGCAATGTATATTGCACGACTTTTAAAACCGATGGGAATTAAAGTCAGTCGTTTGGCTTACGGTATTCCTGTTGGTAGTGACCTTGAATATGCAGATGAGGTAACACTGTCGCGTGCACTTCAAGGCAGAAATTTGTTATAATAATTATGTGGCGGGGTTATTGCCCCGCCGTTAAAAACTCAAGTAACCGCTGAATAAAGCGAGTTGAGAATTGCAACCAAGATTTAAGAAGTGGTTACAAAAAAGGAGGAATAGTTGTGGCAGAGAAAAAAGGAAACACTACAATTGCACAAAACAAAAAAGCTCTGCACGATTATTTCGTAATTGAGAGTTTTGAGGCAGGCATTGAACTTGTTGGCACAGAGGTTAAATCCTTGCGTCAAGGTAAATGCAATCTTAAAGACGCTTGGTGTAGCATAGTTGAGGGCGAATTGTTCGTCAACGGTATGCACATAAGCCCTTATGACCACGGCAATATTTTTAATCGCGACCCTATGCGAGTACGCAAACTCTTAATGCATAAAAAAGAGATTATGCGACTTCTTGGCACTACAAAGCAAGAGGGCTTAACACTTATTCCATTATCAATCTACTTTAAAAAAGGTAGAGCAAAAGTGCAAGTCGGTCTTTGTAAAGGTAAAAAACTTTACGACAAGCGTGACGTTGCCGCAAAAAAAGAAGCTCAAAGAACAATTGAGCGTTCAATAAAAGAACAACTGAGATAATTCGCAACCTCTTCGCTATTACCTCTTACCTATTACTTATTATACGGGGATGAAAGGATTTCGACGGGGATTTTGAACTGCGATAAGCGAGTAGTGGAGTCTGACCACTATAAAACGGACGGTTTATCAAAAATAAACGACAAAAACGAAAAAGTACTTCTTGCTGCTTAATTAGCGGCGAGCATTCCCCCGGGAGAACTGCGGCCCGGTACGGAGTGTCATTTAGCAGTAAATGTGAACGGATAACCGCCTTGTAGTCCGTCACACATCACAGGGCTACTGAAAGGAATGCCTGTTTGTCGGCTGTCCCGTAGGGAATGACAATAGATAAACTACACTCGTAGAAAGTTTCAGGAATAGATTTTCGGACGTGGTTTCGATTACCACCATCTCCACCATTAAAATAAATGCTCCCATTTTTGGGGGCATTTATTTTTGTCTAGGTAATCGAAACCACTCGTCCATCTTTTGCGTTAGCAAAAGGGACATACAAATGCGAAAGGTTGCGTAGCAACGAACGAAGCGAAGCTTCGGTTCTCGCCATCTCCACCAAATGCTTGGTATGTAATCACGTGTAGCGTGTATGTAACCGCGAAGCGTATGTAATTCTTATTGAAATCCCACTAAAAATGTGTTACCATTTACCTATACAAATCTTGTAAAGGGGATTTTATTTATGGGAAAGAAAATTATTGTTGCAGGTGGCGGACACGGTGGTATTGCCGCTGCTATGCTTTTAGCCCAACGTGGTTATGATGTTACCGTTTATGAGCGTAATGCAAAAACAAAAATGGGCTATGACTGGACTGATATTTTCGACAGAAAAGGTCTTTTGGCTATTGGCTTGCCTATTCCTGACCACAGCCTTTATAACCTTAAAAATGACGTTACTTTCTATGGTCCTGCTATGGAAACTGCACTTACACAGAATACTGACGACGATAAAAAAGAAATCCAAATGGAGCGTCGCGAAATCTACAAATATCTTATTTCATACGCAGTTAAAGCAGGCGTAAAATTCGAGTACAAGCACAATGTAGAAGAACCTATTTTCTTTGGCAACAGAGTTGTTGGTATTAAAACTGACAAGGGTGAATTCTACGCTGACCTTGTAATTGACGCTTGCGGTATGAACTCTCCACTTCGTCAAAAAATGCCTGTATCAACAGGAGTTCAGAACAATCCTATTGAATACGAGCAGTTTTATGTGTATCGTGCATTCTTCAACAAGACTGCCGAAGTTCGTGACGATGAAAAATTCAAGATTATTATGCTCCCTAATAACGAGTTGGGCATTTCTTGGGTTGCTACTGAAGAAGACCATACAGACGTGCTTATTGGTCGTTTCCATAAGTTTGACCTTGATTACGCAATCGAGCAAATCGACTTAATGCGTCCTACAAACCCAAGCATTGGCACAGAAATTATTCGTGCAGGCGATTTTGCAAACATTCCAGTTCGTCAACCACTTGGTGTTATGGTTGCAGATGGTTACGCCGCAATCGGCGACTCTGCATTTATGACTGTGCCAATTATCGGCTCTGGTATTGCAAATGCTCTTAAAGCTGCAAAAATCCTTGCAGATGCGATTTCAAGTGATTACACAAATTCATTCAGTGCTGAAACTCTTTGGGAATACCAGAAGAACTACTATAAGGCAATCGGTGCATCAATGGCACCTATGGCTTGTGTTAAATTGTTGCTTACTCGTCTTGAAGGACACGAACTCGACTACATATTTGCAAAGGGCATTCTTAACGCAGAAGATATGACAATTGATGCGGACTCTTCAAGCCTTGGTGCAATGCTTAGCGGAATGAGCCCTGCTGATATTAAAATTAAAGTCCAAGGACTTATCAATAACAAAGCAATCCTCAAAAAAGTTGTTAATATGGGCTTGCAACTCGGTAAAGCAACTGCAGTTACAGCAGCAATGCCACAAACATACAACCGTAAAGCAATTCTCAAATGGGTTGAACAATATAACAAATGCTTTAAGCATTAAAAACAAGCAAACAAAAAGACGGAGTTTTTACACTCCGTCTTTTTTATATTGGTTTAAATCTTATTTAGAAGCTTCTTCAACAGCAACTGCACATGCAACTGTTGCGCCTACCATTGGGTTGTTACCCATACCGATAAGACCCATCATTTCAACGTGAGCAGGAACTGAAGATGAACCAGCGAACTGTGCGTCACCGTGCATTCTACCCATTGTGTCTGTAAGACCATAAGAAGCAGGACCTGCAGCCATGTTATCTGGGTGAAGTGTACGACCTGTACCGCCACCTGAAGCAACTGAGAAGTAGTTTACGCCATTTTCCATAGCCCACTTCTTGTATGTGCCTGCAACTGGGTGCTGGAAGCGAGTTGGGTTAGTTGAGTTACCTGTGATAGAAACGTCAACGCCCTCTTTCTTCATGATAGCAACGCCTTCAAGAACGTCGTTTGCACCGTAGCAACGAACTGCAGCTCTTTCGCCGTCTGAATATTTTGTTTCATTAACGATTTTGAGTTCGCCTGTGTAGAAGTCATACTCAGTTTGAACATATGTGAAACCGTTGATTCTTGAAATAATCATAGCAGCGTCTTTGCCGAGACCGTTAAGAATAACGCGAAGTGGTTCTTTACGAACTTTGTTAGCTGTCTTTGCGATACCGATAGCACCTTCAGCAGCTGCAAATGATTCGTGACCTGCAACGAATGCAAAACATTTTGTTTCTTCTTTAAGAAGCATTGCACCAAGGTTACCGTGACCAAGACCAACGTCTCTCTGTTCAGCAACTGAGCCAGGAATACAGAAAGCCTGAAGACCTTTACCGATAACAGCAGCAGCTTCAGAAGCAGTTTTTACACCTGATTTAAGTGCAAGTGCAACACCGAGTGTGTAAGCCCAAACAGCATTTTCAAATGCGATTGGCTGAACACCTTTAACGATGCCTTCAACATCAATACCTTTTGATTCGCAAAGAGCTTTTGCGTCTTCGAGAGAAGCAATACCGTATTCAGCAAGACATTTCTCGATTTTAGCCATTCTTCTTTCTTTGCCTTCAAATCTTACATCATTAGCCATTTTAGTATCCTCCTTCTCTTATTCTTCTCTTGGGTCGATGTATTTTGCAGCATCTGCAAAACGACCATATGAGCCTGTATTGTTCTTAAGAGCTGTAGCAGCATCTGTACCGTGACGAATATCTTCCATCATCTTGCCGAGCTTAACGAACTCATAACCGATAACCTGGTCATCGCTGTCCAGAGCCATTCTTGTGATATAGCCTTCTGCCATTTCCATATAACGAACGCCCTTAACTTTTGTTGAGAACATTGTACCAACCTGTGAACGAAGTCCTTTACCAAGGTCTTCAAGACCTGCACCAACAACAAGACCATCTTCTGAGAAAGCAGACTGTGAACGACCGTAAACGAGCTGTAAGAAGATTTCTCTCATAGCTGTATTAATAGCGTCACAAACAAGGTCTGTGTTAAGGCATTCAAGAAGAGTTTTGCCAGGAAGAATTTCAGCAGCCATAGCAGCTGAGTGAGTCATACCTGAACAACCAAGTGTTTCAACAAGAGCTTCTTCAACAATACCTTCTTTAATGTTAAGTGTGAGTTTGCATGTACCCTGCTGAGGAGCACACCAGCCGATGCCGTGTGAAAAGCCTGAAATATCTTTGATTTCGTATGCTTTTACCCATTTACCCTCTTCAGGGATTGGAGCAGGACCGTGGTGAGGACCTTTTGCAACACAGCACATTTTTTCAACTTCATGTGAGTAGTGAATCATAATAAATGAAAACTCCTTTCATATTTTAGCGGAATAATTCCTATCTTATAAATTATACAATTACTTGTCCAATTTTTCAATAGCAAATTTGACAAAAGATTGACAATGACAAAACAAATTATTAAGTATAATTGTAGTATAACCAAAAAAATGCAAAATGCAAAGCACAAAACGCAAAACATTGAAACCTCAACACTGATTTATAAAAAAGAAAACAACCAATGAAAAAAGATAAAGTGCCTTTATTGTTGAGGATTTTTTTTGTCAGAGTCGTGAAAAAACGGAAACAATACTTTGTGTATTGTTGAGTATTTTGAGCAGCTATGACGGAAAGCAGACCGGCAAGAAAGGTGCTTTAGATTTTTTCATCGGTTGTAAAAAATAAAAACGCCCACCCTATTGGGTGGACGCTTTTGTTTGTGTCGGCATTACCTATTTTCCCGGGCCG
>JAZQBM010000010.1:0-238553 GCA_045545735.1 Candidatus Fimenecus sp.
GTCAGACTCCGACTCTGAAGGTCGTGCGTTCAAATCGCATCAGGCGTGCCATAAAATAAAAGGATTTGCGAAATTGCAAATCCTTTTTAATTTTATATTTTTAATTATTAAACCACATTTTCTTTTGCTAAAATTGAGTTGTTTTTTCGTTAGGCAATCTTGCCGAAACGAAGCTGTATGTTGATACTGCGAGTTGAGAGCAAGGCAGCATAACGGAAAAAAACCAATTTTTATACATTAAAGCGGAAAAGAACAATATCTCCATCTTTCATAACATATTCTTTGCCTTCAGAACGAACAAGTCCCTTTTCCTTAGCTGCTTGCATTGTGCCGTTTGCCATAAGGTCGTCGAAGTGAATTACTTCTGCACGAATAAATCCACGTTCAAAGTCAGTATGAATTTTACCTGCTGCCTGTGGTGCTTTTGTGCCTTTTTTGATAGTCCAGGCACGAACTTCAGGCTGACCAGCGGTCAAATATGAGATAAGCCCGAGAAGATTGTATGAACGCTGAATGAGTAAGTCAAGACCACCTTGCTCAATACCTAAATCTGAAAGGAACATTTCTTTTTCTTCTTTGTCGAGTTCAGCAATTTGTGCTTCAAGTTCTGCACAGATTGGAAGTGTTTCAGCACCCTCAGCCTCGGCAAGTTTGCAAACAGCGTTGTATCGTGCATTGTCTTTAATATTGTTAGCAAAGTCTTCTTCGCTCATATTACAAGCGTAAATTACAGGTTTTGATGAAAGAAGTGCAACAGTAGAGAGAATTTCTCTTTCTTCGTCATCCATTTCAACTGCACGAGCGTTGACACCATTTTCTAATTCGCCACGAAGACGCTTTAAGAAATCAAGCTCTTTTTGAAGTGATTTGTCACCTTTAAGGTCTTTTTCAACCTTTGTAATTCTTCTGTCGAGAATTTCCACATCAGAAAGAATAAGTTCAAGGTTGATTGTTTCGATATCGCGTTGTGGGTCAATGCTACCCTCAACATGAATAATATCGTCATTATCAAAGCAACGTACAACGTGAATGATTGCGTCAACTTCACGAATGTGTGACAAGAACTTGTTGCCAAGTCCCTCGCCTTTTGACGCACCTTTTACAAGGCCTGCAATGTCAACAAATTCAATTGTTGCAGGAGTAATTTTTGCAGGATTATACATTTCTGCAAGTTTGTCAATTCTGTAATCGGGAACTGCAACAACGCCAACGTTTGGCTCAATTGTGCAGAAAGCATAGTTTGCAGACTGTGCACCAGCATTTGTAATTGCATTAAAAAGTGTACTTTTACCAACATTTGGTAAACCTACGATACCAAGTTTCATTTTGTTTCATCCTTATATTAAGATTTTATTTCCAACAAAAGATTATACACTATTGCGGAAAAATTTTCAATATGGTAAAATAAATTCAGAAATGCGTAATGCAGAATTGAGTGAATATTATGGTTGAATTTTCAAGAACTGAAAGATTGATTGGTAAAGAAAATCTTGAAAAGTTAAAAACTAAAAATATTATTATTTTCGGGCTTGGTGGCGTTGGGTCATACGTTGCCGAGGCTCTGGCACGTTGTGGCGTTGGCAAAATGACAGTTGTTGACAAGGATACAGTTGACATTACAAATATTAATCGCCAGTTATATGCACTTCACTCCACAATTGGCAGAAACAAGGCAGATGTGGCAAAAGAGCGTATTCTTGACATAAATCCAACTTGTGAAGTTACACCAATCGTTAAAATGTATTTACCCGAAAATGCAGATGAATTTAACCTTTCACAATACGATTATATTATTGACGCCATTGACAACGTAACTGCTAAAATTGACCTTGCGGTTAAATCACAGGAATTAGGAATACCGATGATTGCATCAATGGGTACGGGCAATAAACTTGACCCTACTGCATTTAAAATTACTGATATTTACAAAACTGACACTTGTCCCCTTTGCAGAGTTATGCGAAGAGAGTTAAAAGCTCGTGGTGTTAAAAAGTTAAAGGTGCTTTATTCAACAGAAATTCCGAAAAATGATGGTGAACGCACCCCTGCAAGTATCTCTTTTGTGCCAAGCGTAGCGGGACTTATTATTGCAGGTGAAGTTGTGAATGGAATTCGTAATTCGTAATGCGTAATTCGGAATTGTTTACAATTTATACATTGATTTTATACTTTTAGAATAGTAAAATATTGACAATACTTTTTATATAATATTTTTTGGTGATAATATGAGTTTAATTGAAATTCGTGATATTTACAAAATTTATAATCCCGGTGAAAATGAAGTTCGTGCTCTTGACGGTATCAATTTAACGGTTGAGCACGGGGAATTTCTTGCAATTGTAGGTCAATCGGGTTCGGGTAAATCAACACTTATGAATATGTTGGGACTTTTAGATATTCCTACAAGTGGCACATATACTCTTGACGGTGTTGATACGGCAAATATGACTGATGACGAACTTTCAGAAATTCGCAACAAAGAAATCGGCTTTATTTTTCAGGGATTTAACCTTATTCCAAGCCTTACCGCAGTTGAAAATGTTGAACTTCCACTTGTTTATCGCGGTATGAAAAAGGAAGAACGCAACAAGTTGGCTCTTGACGCACTTGAACGCGTTGGACTTTCACACCGTCTTGACCATTTGCCAAAGCAGATGTCAGGTGGTCAGCAACAAAGAGTAGCCATTGCCCGTGCAGTTGCGGCACGTCCCCCTATTATTCTTGCTGACGAGCCTACGGGTAACCTTGACAGCCATTCAGGTGTTGAAGTTATGAAAATTCTTCACGAACTTCACGAAGAAGGCAGAACGGTTATTCTTATTACTCACGATAATGACATTGCCAACGAGGCTACACGAGTAATCCGCATACAAGACGGTCAGATTATTTCTGATATTATCAACAGATAATTTCGATTTGTCCATTTGCAAAAATAATTGCTAATTTATAGAAAAATGTTACCAAAAAGTGTAGCATTTTTCTTTTTTTTGTGTTAAAATTTGTATTTGTATTATTATATGTATAATTAATCCTTACTGGAGGTATGGAGAATGAAAAGAAAAAACACATTCAAAAAGCTTTTCTGTATTATTCTTGCAGTTGCAGTTTTTGCTGTAAGCGTTCCTTTTACAGCAATTGCGGCTAATCCAAGTGAAGTTGACTTCGCAATTGTCAGCGACGTTCACTACTTTGCATCAACTGCTATGGGTAATTCAGACGCAGACAGAAAAGAGTTCAGAGAGATGATGTATCTCAACAACTCAACAAGCGGTATTGCCCCTGAACTTACAGAGGCTGCTATGGCAAATGTTACTGCTATGGCTCTCGCAGGTCAGATTGATTTCTTGCTTCTTCCCGGTGACTTAACAAGAAACGCTGAGTATTCTGCTCACGAAGAACTTGTTGCTCGTCTTAAGGTTTTTGAAGCAACAACAGGTGTTCCTGTTTATGTTATCAACGGTAACCACGACATTAACAACCAGAGAGCTGCTTATTATGATGGTGAAGATTTCATAAGTTGTAAAGATGCTCCTGAAAAGAGAGGTCAGCTTGACACAACTCCTGAAGAATTCGAAGCACTTTATAAAGATTTCGGTTATTCAGCAGAACCGGGTAAATATTACAGCCGTTACAAAGCAACCGCTTCTAACTCAGAAGGCTCACTCTCATATGCTACTGATATTAATGACGATTATCGTCTTATTGCTATTGACTCACAGCTTTATTCAGCTGACAACACAGATTCAGGTGAAAACGAGCAGGAAACTGCAGGTCACGTTTCAGATGCACTTTTAGAGTGGACACTCGAAGAATGTGCAAAAGCAAAAGCTGACGGCAAAACTATTATTGGTATGACACATACAAACGCTATTCCTCACTTTGAAACAGAAGTTGACCTTTTTGACAACTTTGTTCTTCGCAGTTGGGATAAGTTTGCTGACGCAGTTGCAGATGCAGGTATGCACTACATTGTTTCAGGTCACGTTCATATGCAGGACATTGCAACTTATGTAAGTGACAATGGTGAACAACTTACTGATATCGTTACAACATCACTTCTCAGTTACCCTAACCAATTCAGAACAGTAAGTCTTGAAACTACTGCTACAGGTAACACTTCTCTTTCATACGACACACACGATGTTGACGAATTTGTACCTGTAATCATTGATGGTGTTGCACAGGCAAAACCATTCAAGTATCAGACTTGGGCTTACAACTTTGGTGGCACAAACATCAAGAATTTTGTTTTCAACATACTCGAATATGAACTTACATACGGTTTCGGTAAAGATGTTAAAGATGCAGGTGGTCTTTACTATTATCTTGAAGAGACAATTGGTATTAAAGAGCTTATTGGTGGACTTGTTGACAACGAAACACTTGGTGGCGTTCTCGGTGGACTTGGCGAAGCTGCTATCAGAGCAATTCTTTTCTCACTTTGCAATCAGGTTGACAAAGCATATCTTCAAGACCCCGCTAAGACACTCCAGACTCTTGAACCAATACTTGACAAACTTTTAGGCATTGAAGTTTCTGACTACCCATCAGTAGTATTCAAAGATACTCTTGGATTTGGCAGTACAGGTGAAAAAGGTACTTTAGGTGACCTTGCATCAACTGTTCTTGCATACCATTATACAAACAATGAAGACCCTAACAATGATAAATTCCTTATGAGTGCACTTGACCGTTTCTACAACGGTGAAAACGCAGAAGTAATTGTTGATACACTTCTTGATGTTGTTCTTAACGACCTTCTTCAAGATACAATCCTTAAGGACATTAAGATTGACCCTGTTTCTTGGGGTATCAACAGTGAAATGGGCGACCTTGTTCAGTCACTTACAGATATGATTGACGGTCTTCTTGGCACAAACGGTTTCCCTGAAATCGGTGTAAGCGACATTATTTCAATTCTCCTTATTTCAGGTATTCTTGGTGGCGACAAACTTTCAGATATTGTGTACGGACTTCTTGATGAATACCTTACACAGAGCCAGTATGACATTATCGACGGCGAGTTCTACAGAATTATGAAAGACCTTACTCACGATAATGACCCTGCATATATGGCAGACTTTGAAGGCACAGTAAACTACAACGGAAAAGTAGCTGTTCCGCTTTCACAAGATAATCTCCGACTTCCATCACATATTGCTGTTACATTCGGTGAAGATGCTGCAACATCAAGAAACATCAGTTACTTCACAAAATACAGCTTAACAGATACAGATATTCAGATTGTTCCTTATTCAGAAAATCCCGATTTTAGTAAAGGCACAACAGTTGACGTAAATATTGATACAAATTGTGAAATTGATGCAGAGCGTGAATACTATGCAATTGACTTAGGATTTATCGGCATTATTACTCACAAGATGAACGTTAACCGTCATACTATTGAGATTACAGGTCTCCGTGAAGGCACAAAATACTGCTACCGTGTTGGTGACGCAGAGCGTGGTTGGTGGAGTGATATCGGCGTTATTGATACTGCTGATAATGAGGCTGCATTTAGTTTCTTCCACGTTACTGACCCACAATCTGTTACAGAAAAACAGTATGCTGAAAACTGGGCAGTAGCACTTGATACTGCATTCGCAAATCACGAAGATGCTGACTTCATTCTTAACACAGGCGACCTTGTTGATAACGGTAACGATTTTGTAGAATGGAAGAGAATGTTCAACACAGCATCTGATTCACTTATGGACACAGTTATGATGTCCACATCAGGCAACCACGAAGAACGTGGCGACAACGCACTTGTAAACAACTTTGTATTCTCAAGTCTTCCTGAACAAGACACAACAACAGGTGTTTACTACTCATTTGATTACAACACAGCACACGTTGCAGTTCTTAACTCAAACGATTTGAATGACGAAAACGGACTTTCAGATGCACAGATTCAATGGCTTACTGAAGATATGAACGCAAGTGAAAAGGCTTGGAAATTCGTTGCAATTCACAAAGCACCATATTCAAACGGTTCACACTTTGATGATGACGATGTTTCTGCAATCCGTACACAGCTTGCAACTTTGATGCCTGAACTCGACATTGACGTTGTATTCCAGGGTCACGACCACGTTTATATGCGTACTGACGTTATGAACAACAACGCAATTGTTGAAACAGAAACACAGACACTTAACTACAACGGTCTTGAATATGTTTCAAAGATTAGTCCTGACGGTACAATCTATTCAATCAACGGTACAGCAGGTAGCAAACACTACGAACCAAAACCTGCAGAAGAAACTGCTGAAACATTCCCTGCAGGCGAAACAGTACTTTCAATTGATGTTCCATCATACTCATACATTCAGATTGATGGCGGTAACCTTTACTTTGATTCATATGCAGTAAACGGTGACGGCACAGAAGAGAGAATTGACAGTTTTGCAATTTCAAAGGTTGTAACTCTTGAAGACGGCACAGTTATTGACGGTACAAACGGCAACGCAACTGATGAGTCAAACAAGAACGAGGGTGGCGACGTAATCGGTGATATTACTGACACATTCCGTCAAAATCCTGTATTCTCTTACATTGTAGTTGCAGGTGTTGCACTTGTAGTAATCGCAGGTGTTGTTGCAACAGTAATTGTTACAAAGAGAAGACGTGAAGAAGCATAATTAATTCGTAGTGCTGAATTCGTAATTCATAATTAACAGCGAGAGAAAATTTCTCTCGCTGTTTTTGTTTGATAAAATCCACTTGACTTATATAATTTGTTTTGATATAATTTTATGCGATATTGAAACGCGATGATAAAGAAAGTAGATTAAGTGAGTACACTTAACAGAGAATTGTGCCTTGGCTGAAAGCACATAAGTCGAAAGTTTAATTGAAGTTCCCTTTGGAGTGGCTTTACTGAAATAATAGTAGGTATTGACGGTTTGTTCTCGTTATTGAACACGGAAAGTGTTAGCTTTCAAGTTTGTACTTGGCTAAAATTTGGGTGGTACCGCGGATTTTATTCGTCCCATACTTTTTTGTAACCACTGATTAAATCAAAGTCACAATTCTCAGCGGCTATTTTTTCGCCAAAAATGCCAAAAATACTCGTTAATACACAAAGTATTGCCTGCGTTTTTTGACATTTCTGACAAAAAACTATCTTGCTGATAATAGCAACCCGATTTAATCAGCGATTACTTTAGAGTGTGGGATTTTTTTATTTCCCTATTTCCGATTATTAATAAAAAAGGATTGAGATTATGAGAGAAAAACTCGAAGCTATCCGTCAAAATGCGGAAGCACAACTCAGTAACATTACTGAGCAGGCAGAACTTGAAAACTTCAGAGTTCAAGTTCTTGGTAAAAAAGGCGAGCTTACATCATTACTTAAAATGATGGGTTCACTTTCAGCTGAAGAAAGACCTATTATGGGTCAAGTTGTAAACGAAGTCAGAGCATTCGTTGAGCAGAAAATCGCAGAAAAGAGTGCAGAACTCAAAGAACTTGAGCTTAAGAAAGAAATTGAAAGCACACCTGTTTTTGACATTTCAGTTCCTGCAAACTTAACTCGTGGTTCATACCACCCTATCACACTTGTTCAGCGTCAATGCGAAAGCGTTTTCCGTTCAATGGGCTTTAACATTGAAGATTACTCTGAAATTGTTACTGACTATGAGTGTTTTGAGGCACTTAACATTCCAAAGGACCACCCTGCACGCGATATGCAGGACACATATTACCTTGAAAATGGTCAGTTATTGAAATCTCACACATCTGCAGCACAGAATGCTATTTACAAAAAATATAAAGATGCACTTGTAAACGACGGTATGCCAATCAAGGCTATTTTCCCCGGTCGTTGTTTCAGAAATGAAGCTACTGATGCTTGTCATGAAAACACATTCTTCCAGATGGAAGGCGTTATGGTTGACAAGGACATTTCAATTTCAAACCTTATTTACTTTATGAAAACAATGCTTTCAGAAGTATTCCGCAAAGACATTAAAGTTCGTCTCCGCCCAGGTTTCTTCCCATTCGTTGAACCGGGATTTGAACTTGACATCAGTTGTCTTATCTGCGGTGGTGAGGGTTGTCCTTCATGTAAGCACAGCGGTTGGCTTGAACTTTGTCCATGTGGTATGATTCACCCTGAAGTACTTAAAGCAGGTGGAATTGACCCTGAAGAATACACAGGTTTCGCATTCGGTCTTGGTCTTACAAGACTTGCAATGATGAAATACGGCGTTAAAGATATTCGTGATTTGAACAGTGGTAGTCTTAAAACACTTTCACAGTTCACAGACGATGAAGATTAAGGAAGGAGGAGAATATTTATGTTTTTATCAATGAACTGGATTAGTGATTTCGTTGACCTTACAGGTCTTGACAAAATGGACTTAATCCGTAGATTTTCACTTTCAACTGCTGAAGTTGAAAACGAAATTTTCTTAAAAGGTAGTGATTTTAGTGGTATTGTTGTTGCTGAAATCAAATCTGTAGAAGACCATCCAAAATCAGAAAAACTCCACCTTCTCAAAGTAGATATTGGTGAAGAAGAACTTGTAGACGTTGTTTGCGGTGCACCAAATGTACGCGTTGGTATGAAAACTGCATTCGCAAAAGTTGGTGCTAAAATCGGTGAAATTGAAATTTCTCCTCGCCCACTTGCAGGATTTATGTCAAACGGTATGTGCTGTTCTGAAAAAGAAATCGGCATCAGCGACGACAACTCAGGTATTATGGACATTACTGACGACGTGAAAAACGGTACTGACCTTAAAGATGTTTACGAAATCGATGACATCATTTTCGAAGTTGACAACAAATCACTTACAAACCGTCCTGACCTTTGGGGACATTACGGTATTGCCCGTGAATTCGCATCTTTGGCAGGTCGCGAGTTAAAACCAATTCCACAGGTTGATTTAAGTCAGTACAACAATCTTCCAAAAGTTGACCTTAAAATTGAAGACGACCTTTGTCAGCGTTATTCTTGCTTACAGGTTGAAAACATTCATACAAATGTAAGCCCTGTAAATATGAGAATTCGTCTTTACTACTGCGGTATGCGTGCAATCAACTTCCTTGCAGACCTTACAAACTATTTAATGCTTGAAATGGGTCAGCCAATGCACGCTTTTGACTCAAGAAAAGTTGAAAAAATCCGCATTAAGCGTTTCGACAAGCCTTTCACATTCCAAACTCTTGACGGAATTGACCGCAACATTGATGAAAATACACTTATGATTTGTAATGGCGACAATCCTGTTGCTATTGCGGGTATTATGGGTGGTTTAGATAGTGAAATCGTTGAAGATACAACTACTTTAACTCTTGAATCTGCAACTTTCAACGCTGCTTCAATCCGTAAATCAACTGTTCGTCTTGCACACCGTACTGACGCATCAATGCGTTATGAGAAGTGCCTTGACCCTGAAATGACAGTTCCTGCTATTGCAAGATTTGTTAAACTCCTTACTGATACAGATAAGGATGCAAAAGTTGTTTCTGCACTTACTGACGAATACGCATACAAGTACCCAACAGTTACACTTGACTTTGATAAAGCATTCATTGACAAGTACACAGGTATTGAAATTGCAAACGATACTATTGTAAACACACTTAATTCTCTCGGCTTTAAGGCTACTAATGACGGAGACAACTTCAGCGTTGAAGTGCCTTCTTGGAGAGCAACAAAGGACGTTACAATCAAGGCTGACATCGTTGAAGAAATCACTCGTATTTACGGTTATGACAACTTTGATGTTCATACAGCATCTGCTCCGCTCTACCCTGTTCGTGCAGACGCACAGAAAACAGTTGAGGACAGAATCAAAGACATTCTTGTTCACCGTTATTCACTTCATGAACTTCATTCTTACGTATGGCAGTATTACGATGAATACAAGGCTTTAGGCATTGAAATTGAAGATAATATCAAACTTCAAAGTGCTACAAATCCTAACATTGAAACAATCCGCAAGTCAATTATTCCTACACAGCTTTGTCAAGTTAAGACAAACACAAATTTCTCAACTGATTTTGGTGTGTTCGAAGTTGGCAGAACTGTTGACGGATTAAAAGACGACGGAATGTGCGATGAGCACAAGAAACTCTGCGTTACACTTTTCAGCAAGACAAAATCTCTTGAAGCACTTTATGTTGAACTTTCAACAATACTTTCAGTTATTGCTGACAACATTAAGCACAAGACACTCACATTCACTCCAATGAATGCAACACTTTCTTATGAGCATCCAAGAAACCTTAATGAAATTTCTTGCGACGGCGTAACTCTTGGTAAAATCGGTGTTGTTCACCCGACAGTTTCAAAGAAAATCGACAAGAAAGCATCAATCGTATTTGCTGAAATTGATGTTCCTGCATTAACTGAAATTGTTGACGCGGGTATTCACTATGCAGAGCCTTCAAAATTCCCTGCAATTGATGTTGACCTTTCATTTGTAAGTGAAACATTTGCACCAATCGGCAAAGCAATCAGTGATGCAAACTGTGAACTCATTAAGAATGTGCAGGTTGTTGACACCTACCGTGACGAAAACGGCAAATCAATTACAACTCGTATAACATTCTCACATCCGGAAAAAACTCTTACAAGAGAAGAAGTTATGGATGTTGCAAATGGTATTATTGAAACACTTGCAAAAGAGAATATAACACTTAAATCATAAAGAAAAAACTCCCTTCGGGGAGTTTTTTAATTCGGAATTCATAATGCGTAATTCGTAATTTGAATTTTGCATTTTTTGAGAAATTCCTATTGTAATTTCTCAAATTTCAGTATATAATATATTTGATTATTATTATGGAGGTGGCGTAAATGCTTGACCCAAACAAGACTATACAGTTTTCATTAAAGGATGAGCGTGAAGAAACAACTCGTCAGATTCTTGTTTCTGTTTATGACGCGTTGGTTGAAAAGGGATATAATCCAATTAACCAGATTGTTGGTTATATTCTTTCAGAAGACCCAACATACATCACAACTCACAATAATGCGAGAAGTCTTATCCGCCGCCTTGACAGAGATGAACTTTTACAGGACCTTGTAAAAGAATATCTTAAAGTTTCAAAAAAGTAAGAGGTGTTTTAATTGGCAGACAAGAATAAATTCCTCACATATAAAGGCAAGCCATTAGTTCGTAACGGCAACACCCTTTATTACGGCGACGCTTCAGAAAAGTATGTTATTATGATGCAAATTCTTGCTACAAAGCCTGTTGGCGATGTTGAAGTGGCATCTAAAGTATCTATTCAGTTACTTAATACTGACCCTGATGTTAGCATGCGTGAGAAAATTGTTAAATCAAGTGAAAAGAAAGGGCTTTATGCGGCTCTTGATATTGCAGAAGTATGGCTTAGCCGTGCATTAGCAAACTAAACAAGGATTAAAGGAACGGTGGATGGGAAAATCCATCGTTTTCTGTTTTTAAGGAGAAGGATTATTATGTTTCACAAAATGACTATTGCAGGACTTGAGCGTCATTTACCTCTTTGTCCTCTTAATGAAGAACTTATGATTGCAGGTTTTGTAATTTTCGGTGACCCTGAACTTACAACTGCTTGTGCAAAAGAATTGCTCGCAAAAGCACCCGAATACGACTACATAATCACAGCAGAGGCAAAGGGTATTCCACTTGCTCACGAAATGGCAAGACTTCAGAGTAATGAAAAATACTTTGTAGCACGCAAAAAGCCAAAACTTTATATGACAGGTGTTTTTGAGTCAACAGTTAATTCAATTACTACCGAGGGCGAGCAGAAACTCTATCTTGATAAAGCAGATGCTGAACTTATGAAAGGTAAGAAAATTCTTATTGTTGACGACGTTGTGTCACTTGGTCAGTCTTTGGCAGCAGTTGAAAAACTTGTTAACGATGCAGGCGGAATAGTTTGCGGAAAAATGTTTATTTTAGCCGAGGGCGACGCCGCAAAACGTAATGATATTATTTATCTTGAAGAGTTGCCATTGTTTAAGAAAGATGGTAGTGTGTTATAACTTAATTACATTCACAAAGTGAATATATCGCAAATTCCGTCAGGAATTTATATCGCATACAAACGTATATATCGTACAAGCGTTAGCTTGTATATCGCGATATGTGGTAAACCACGCGATATAATTGTTACGCAATCGCGATATGTTACTACGCAACGTAAAAAGACCTTATTCATTACGAATAAGGTCTTTTTGTTTAATATAAATCCGTTGACAAATATCGGTCGCCTGTATCGGGAAGAAAAACTACAATATTTTTGCCTTTATATTCTTCTTTTTCAGCAAGGGTCAATGCACCGTAAAGTGCTGCACCTGAAGAAATTCCCACAAGCACACCTTCACTTTTTGCAAGATTTCTTGCGGTGTTATAGGCATCATCTGCTGAAACTTTGATAATCTTATCAATAATTTCTGTATTGAGAACTTCCGGTATAAACCCTGCACCAATACCCTGTAATTTGTGGGCACCTGCACTTTCGCCCGATAAAACTGCACTTGTGTCAGGCTCAATTGCAACGATTTCAATATTAGGATTTTTTGATTTCAGGTATTCCCCTACTCCCGTAATTGTACCGCCTGTACCAACACCCGCCACAAAAACATCAACTTTTCCGTCAGTATCATTCCAAATTTCTGGTCCCGTTGTTTTACGGTGTGCCTCTGCATTTGCGGGGTTTACAAACTGACCTGCCACAATGCTATTTGGAATTTCTTTTTGCAATTCTCCTGCCTTTGCGATTGCACCGTTCATACCGAGTGCACCGTCAGTAAGCACTAACTCTGCACCGTAAGCAGTCATAAGTTTTCTGCGTTCAACTGACATTGTATCAGGCATTACAATAATTACTCTGTAACCGCGAGAAACACCGATAGATGCAATTCCTATTCCCGTATTACCGCTTGTAGGCTCAATAATTGTTGAGCCTTTTTTTAATATACCTTTTTCTTCGGCATCCTGAATAATTGAGTAAGCAACACGGTCTTTTGCACTGCCTGCAGGATTAAAGTATTCAAGTTTTGCAAAAACATTTGCGTTTGTGTTTGTATTAATCCGAAGTAGTGGAGTATTGCCGATTAATTCGGCTACGGAATTGTAGATTTTCATAATATCACCAAATATTATAATATCATTTATCGAAAGAGTTTACAAGTGGAAAATTAATTCGTAATGCGTAATGCGTAATTACTGTATAACCAAGTTTCCGTTTTCATCGCACGAGCATACATATTTTTTGCCTTTTTCCAAAGTTTTATCAAGAATTTTTTCTGATAAAACGTCTTCAATTTTGCTCTGGATTGTGCGTTTAAGTGGTCTTGCACCATAGATTTTGTCATAACCCGCTTTTGCGACAAAATCGATTACGCTATCATCAAATGACATTGTGATTTCAACCGTTTTCATTCGGCCTTCAAGCCCTTTTAAAAGGTTTTTCGCTATGTTTTTGATATCTTTCTCGGTTAAGCGGTTAAAAACGATTATATCGTCAACACGGTTAAGAAATTCAGGACGAAATGTGTTTTTAAGTTCGCCCATAACTGCTTCTTTAATTTTCTCGTCCGTGCGGTCACTCTCATTTGCAGTAAATCCGAAAGTGGCTCTTTCCTCATTTATTAGCCGAGCACCTACGTTTGAAGTCATAATAATTACACAGTTTTTGAAATCCACCTTACGACCTTGTGAATCTGTCAAAATACCGTCATCAAGGATTTGCAAAAGTGCGTTGAAAACGTCGGGGTGTGCTTTCTCAATTTCATCAAAAAGGATTACTGAATAAGGCTTTCTGCGGACTTTTTCTGTCAACTGTCCGCCCTCATCAAAGCCTACATAACCTGGTGGCGAGCCAATAAGTTTTGACACGGTATGTTTTTCCATAAACTCACTCATATCAAGTCTTATCATAGCGTTGTCATCACCAAACATAGCACTTGTAAGTGCCTTTGTAAGTTCAGTTTTACCAACACCCGTAGGACCGCAGAAAAGGAACGAACCGATTGGTCTTTTCGGGTCTTTAAGTCCTGCACGACCTCTGCGGATTGCCCTTGCTACCGCTGAAACTGCTTTTTCCTGACCTACAATTCGGGTGTGAAGTTCGTCTTCCATTTTAAGAAGTCGCTCACTTTCTTCTTCGGTCATTTGTGTGATTGGCACACCCGTCCATTCGGACACAATCTGTGCAATTTCTGTGTCTGTTACCTGTTTTTCGCGGGTAGTATCGTCTGCCTGCCATTTTGCCTTTTCAGTATTATATTTCTGTGTAAGTTCTTTTTCTTCGTCACGAAGTGTAGCGGCACGTTCAAAATTCTGTTGATTTACTGCCATTTCTTTTTCCGCTGAAATAGTTTTAAGACGTTCTTCCATTTCTTTGATTTCAGGTGGCGGAGTTGCTCCGTCAAGTCGCACTTTTGAAGATGCCTCATCAATTAAGTCGATTGCTTTATCAGGCAAAAACCTGTCACCGATATAACGTGCTGAAAGATTAACTGCACTAATTATTGCCTCGTCTGTGATTTTAACCTTGTGGTGTGCTTCATACTTATCACGGATACCTTTAAGGATTTCAATAGCATCTTCAACTGACGGTTCGTTTACGGTTACAGGCTGAAAACGACGCTCTAAAGCAGCATCTTTTTCAATATTTTTGCGGTATTCATCAATAGTTGTAGCACCTATAAGTTGCAACTCACCACGTGCAAGTGATGGTTTTAAGATATTTGCCGCATCAACTGCACCTTCGGCACTACCGGTACCGATAAGAGTATGCACTTCGTCAATAAAAAGGATTATATCGGTTGAATTTATTACTTCTTCGATAACACCTTTAATGCGTTCTTCAAAGTCACCTCTGTACTTTGTACCTGCCACCATTCCCGTAAGGTCAAGTGATAAAATACGCTTATCTTTTAAAAGTTCGGGAACCTGACCTTTTGCGATTTTAAGTGCCAATCCCTCGGCAATTGCAGTTTTACCAACACCGGGTTCACCGATAAGACAAGGATTGTTCTTACTGCGACGACTTAAAATTTGAATTACTCGCTGAATTTCTTTTTCTCTGCCAATAACAGGGTCAATTTTGTTTTCTTTGGCAAGAGCCGTTAAATCACGGGCAAATTTTTGAAGTTGTGTATTGTTTTTTCCGTTTTCTTTTGAAGTTTTATTAACAGATTTAGGGTTGCTTACTGAATTTGCCAAATCCTTTAACACGGCAGTAGTTGTTGTGCCTGCTCTGGTTAATAACTGACACGCATAACCGTTACCCTCACGACAGATTGAAATGAGCAGATGTTCAGTACCTGCCAGGCTCTGTTTCATAGAATTTGCAAGCATTAAAGCACTTTCAACAATATGTTTACTGCGTGGTGTAAAATCGGCAGGGGTAAGTTCTGTTGGCATTCCCGTACCTACTGTTTCGCGAATTAAATCGTATATTTTCTTGTATGTGATTCCTTTGTTCGCAAGTGTTTTTCCTGCAACGGAATCGGTACTGTCTAAAAGTCCTAACAAAATATGCTCACTGCCGATATATGTGTGACCTGAATCTTCTGCGATTTCTACTGCTTTGTTAAGACACATATTTGCTTTTTCACTAAAACCTGTGAAGTTATACATAGTTTTCACCTCAATTGTAAAAGTTGGATTATAAAAGGGCGATTTCAAAAACCGCCCTCTACATTACGAATTCAACTTGTTTCTTACTTCTGTTGCTCTTACAGTATCACGCTCTTGTTCAGGGAGTTTTTGTCCTGCACGGGCATTGATACTTGCAGGTTGCATTGAAATCATAAGTTCATTTATTCTTTCAATAGGCACATTGATTTTACCTGCAACTGAACCCAAACGCACAAGTGAAAGATTTTCCATAAGTTCTTTAGTTGAGAGTAGTCTTGCCCATTTAAGAGTACCGTATGCACGGAAAATTGCATCATCAGTATTTATTGATTTCAAAAGTTCTTCACGTGCAGTACGCTCTTGAGCACAAAGTTGTAATGTAATGGCTTTTAAGTTTTTGATTGCAAATTCTTCTGAAATGCCGAGAGTAATCTGGTTAGAAAGTTGATACATATCGCCGATAGCTTTGCTACCTTCACCGAATGCACCGCGGAATGTAAGCCCGAGTTTTGAAACCGTATTAATCAGTTTGTGGATTTGTCCGCTCATTGTAAGTGCCGGAAGATGTAGCATAACAGATGCACGCATACCTGTACCAAGATTTGTTGGGCATTGTGTCAAGTAGCCGATACGCTCATCAAATGCAAATTCAAGTTTTTCGCCGATTGATGTGTCGATTTCGTCGGCAACCTGATAAGCCTCATCAAGTGCAAATCCCGATTTCATAACCTGAAGTCGAATATGGTCTTCTTCATTAAGCATAATGCAGATGTCTTCTTCGGGAGTAATAAGAAGTGCTCTGCCGTCAGCATCAGACGCAAATTCAGGGCTGATAATATGACGTTCTGCCATAGATGCAGTTTCAAATCGGGCAAGAGTTTTCATTTCAACGAAATTAAGGTTGTATTTATTATCTTTTTCAACCGCATCCTTAATAATATTATTAATCGCAATACGGTTTTTAGTATTAAGTTTGTTTGGGAACGGATATTCTTTAATATTTCTTGCAAGACGGATACGAGTACTTACAACAATATCACTCTGTTCACCCACGCCGATATACCACTTATTACTCATTATTGCCACCTGCTTTCATCTCATTGATTTTGTCGCGAAGCTCTGCCGCTTTTTCAAAATTCTGTTCTTCTATCGCCTTTTTCAATTCATTTTCAAGAGTTTCAAGAACATTTACGCTTTCAACCGCATCTGTTTTTATGATTGTAGGATTTTTACCTTCATGACGGGTTTTGCCGTGTATTCTTTGTAAAGACGGCAAAAGTTTATCGTAAAATGTTGTGTAGCAGTCGGCACAGCCGAGTTTTCCGCTGTTTACAATATCATTAAAAGTGTTTCCGCACTTTTCACAGCGAAGTGTTCTTGAACTCAAACTGCTCACCTGTGACTCGCCGAAGAATGAGCCCAGCAAATCACCAAATGTATTGCCGAAACCACCGAAAACGTCAGTATAGCCCAGTGCTTTTGCACAATCAGTACAAAGGTGTGCCTCAGCAGTTTCACCGTTTACTATTCTTTTAACATGAGTTGTTGCCTCGTATTTACCACAATTCTGACATAACATAACAGTTCACCTCTTATATAAATTAAAGAATATTAAGTATCATTTGTTTGAATATTGATGCACGAAGAATATCGCCGTATTCCCTTGGAATATCACGATATGCGTTGCCCGTTAGTGCTGACAAGAATATTTTAGTCGTTTTTTCATCAATAAAATCACTTTCGTACAAATTTTTAAGATGGGCACGACAAGTATTTTCATTGATGCTTTGACCGATTGAGTTTATTAAGTGCATTTTTATTGAATTTCTATCATAACGGGCTTTTGTAATTTTAATGTAGCCCCCGCCACCACGACGGCTTTCAACAATGTAACCGTGCTCTGGAGTAAATCGTGATGAAATTACATAATTTATCTGGCTTGGAACACAACCAATCCGCTGTGCCAATTCATTTCGTTGGATTTCTGTATAGCCCTCATCTTCAAGCATTTCCTGAATCATATTGGCTATTATGTTGCTGATATTCATATTGTCAACTCCTTTGAGTTCAAAAACCAAATTTGACTTTGACTTTCTTTGACCTTTTTATTTACTATTATAGCAAGGAAAAACAGTTTGTCAATACTAAAAGTCAAAAAAGGTCAAATTTTATTAAAAATATTCATAAATAAAACGCCGAACACGTTAGTTCAGCGTTTTGATTTTATTAATCATTTAATATTTGGCGAACATCGTCACCAATGAATTCAACTGTTGAGAAGTTGCCGATAATTCTTGATGCTATGCTTTCGGGATAACGACGTTTGACTTCTTCAAGGTCAAGGTTTGAACTTATAATCGTTGGTACTCCCCTGCAAATTCTGCTGTTAAGAATATTATAGATTGCAGATACCGTATATGCAGTTGTAAATTCTGCACCTAAATCGTCAAGAATAAGCAAATCTGCATCAATAAGCAATTTTTCTGTATCAGTTGTGGCTTCACTTCTGTTGAACTTTTCCTTTTCCATTTTGTTAAGGAAATTAATAACAGAGCCGTAAATCACATTATAACCTTTTTTAATAGCCTCGTTTGCGATAGCCAATGACAGATGAGTTTTTCCAAGTCCCGTTCTGCCGTAGAAGTAAAGACTTACTGAATCAAGGTCAAAACTCTGTGCATATTTTACGCAACTGTTATACACATAACTCATAGCTTCACGCGGTGAGTCGCCATTCTTGGTTTTTGGGTAATAATCAAGGTTAAAATCTTCAAAACTTGAAAGTTCAAGAGGTGTATTGCGATTTAATTCTTCTGCCGCATATTTTTTGAGAAGTGACATATAGCACTCACAGTATTTAGAACCATATGACACGTTTTTCTCATCGTCGCGTTCTTCATAAACGCCCTTATCTTCACACTTTTTACAAGTATATTTAACATCAAGATAATCTTCAGGCAATTTTAATGCTTTTAAAAGATTTGCACGTTCATTTTGAAGTTCTGCATTCTTTTTGCGAATATTGTTAAGTGCAATTTCAACATCTTCTTTAGGTAATGAGAACGCACGCACAATCGCCATACCCGTTTTAGAAAGTTCTGTTTCAATAAACTGAAATTCGGGGTATTTCGCTATCAATTCCCTTTTGTTCTGAAAAGCCTTTGTTTCTGCAGTTGTTCTTCTGTCATTAATTTCTGCACGGACTCTTTCGTGCAATTTTCTCCCATATGCCAACGATTATGCCCCCTTTACTCTTGTTCTCTTTTTATTTTTCTTTGTTCCGAAATCCTTGCGGTTTTCACGTGCTTTTTGTTCTGCACGCTCAACGTCAAATGATGTTTCTTTTTGCGATTTCTGGGACTTTGTTGTTTTTGTTTCAAACTTCTTTGTGCCTTTTTCAATATCTTCAACGGTAAACATTTCTGCTTTTCGCCAATTCTTGATTGTTCCGTTCATATGGCACACGTTTTTCCACACAAGTCTGCCTGTTAATTTCTCTGCCTTCATAATTTCAAAGGCTTTTGCAATTTCTTCAATAGTATAACCCCATCTTAACCACTCACAGAAAAGTTCGAGCACAGCAAATGTTGGTGGTGAAGTGTCGTTATTAGTACGGATTGCAAGTTCACGGAAAGTGGACAAGGCTTTTTCAGTTTCAGTTATGTAATCGTCAGCAGATGACTGGTTTGTAATTCCGTTTTCTGCCCAATATTTTGCAATTTTAAGAATATCATCCTGACCGGTACTATCAATGCTTTTTGCAAAGTATAAAAGACAATTTGCAACGTCGGGCTTAATACCGTAACGATATACTACCGCGTGAATTGTGCATTGCATACTGTAACCGATAGTTCCGCCTAAAATCTCTTGTGCTTCAAGGAAAAGTCTTTTAATAGAACTTCTACCCTTAAGTATTTTGTTGATTTCTTCTTGTGTAGGTTGAGTATAGCGAATTTCAGGCAACGGCATTTTCACCTTTTCAGGCGGTGCAATCTGTTTTTCAGTTTTAACTGTTTTCTGCACTTTTTCGGCATCTAACACGCCTGCGTCAGTCCAATATTCAACGCACTCATTTACTGTGTTAAGAGAAAGATTTGTTTTATTTGCGATTTCTTCTTTGGTGATTTCAGGATTTCTGAAAATACAGATAATCACTTTAAGTTGCTCGCCACTTGCAAATTTAAGACCTTTGTCAGCAATTTCGGTGGGTAACGAAAACATTGACGCATAAACCTTAGGATTTACCTTGAACATACTCTCTCTCCTTTCACACAATATGGGACAATAAGTATAACATATTATTTTTAGTTTTGCAATTATAAAATTACGAATTGTGAATTCCGCATTACGCATTAAAATATTGTTGACTTTAGCACGTTAAAGTTATATAATAAATTCGTATATATTTTTTTGATTTAGGCGGTGTTTTTATGAGCATTACAAAATCAGTTTTTGGTATGACAAAAGACGGCAAACAGGTTGACTCATTTTTAATTGAAAATAACAATAATATGAAGATTAACCTTATCACATACGGTGCTACTCTACAGAGCATTCTTGTTAAAGATAAGGATGAAAACGAAATCGATTTATTGCTCGGTTTTGACGATATGGATGGTTTCGAGAACCGTCACGATTATCAGGGTATGATAGTAGGTCCTGTTGCTAATAGAATTTCTGCAGGCGGACTTACAATCGACGGCGTTAAAGTTCCAGTTACAACTACTCACGGTGATGTGACACTTCATAGCAACGGCGAATTTTCAACTGCAGTATGGGATGCAATTATCGTTGACAGCGACGCTGTAGAGTTCTCATATTTCAGTGCTGACGGTACCGAAGGGTTCCCCGGCAATAAAAAAGTAACTGTTAAATACACACTTACTGACAAAAACGAAATCATTATGGACTACACAGCAGTATCTGACAAGAAAACTGCATTCAATCTTACAAACCACGCATACTTTAACCTTAAAGGTTATCAAAATGGTGACATTCTCGACCATACTCTTTACATAAATGCTGACGCATTCACACCTATGGGTGAGGGACTTGTGCCAACAGGTGAAATTAGAGATGTCACAGGCACTCCATTCGATTTTCGTGAGCCAAAGACAATCGGCAGAGATATTGGGGCTGACTACGAGCAGTTAGATGCAGGTAACGGCTATGACCACAATTTCTGCATTAACGATTACAATAAAGAACTTCGCCTTGCGGCTACTGTTACTGCACCTAACGGTGTAAGACTTGATTGCCTTACTGATTTACCGGGTATGCAGTTATATGTAGGAAACTTCCTTGAAGGCAAAATCGGTAAAGCAGGCACTCCAATGGAATTCCGCACTGGTTTCTGTCTTGAAACACAATATTACCCAAATGCTACAAATACACCAAGTTTTTATAATTGTGTGTTTGATAAGGATGAGGTTGTTAAGACAACTACAATTTATAAAATTACAATATAAATGCGAAATTTGTAATTTGTAATTCGAAATTGAGGTATAAATTTATGGAAAATATTAAACGAATTTATTTATCAGCACTTGTTTACAACCGCACAGGTGTACTTTTACGTGTTGCTGGACTTTTTGCTCGTCGTGGATACAACGTTGTATCACTTACAGTTTCCGAAACTGAAAGTCCTGAATTTTCAAGAATGACTATCGTTTCTGACGTTGAAGAATACAAGGTTACAATGGTTAAACAACAACTTTCTCGTCTTGAAGAAGTTATTAAAGTTATAAATCTTGACGAAAGCCAGACAATCCAGTCTGAAATTCTTCTTATTAAAGTTCACGCTCTTAACAAAGACAGAAAAAAGGTATTAAAGACCATTAACGGTTTCGGTGCTCGTGTTATGGACATTGGTCACACAACTATTACCGCTGAACTTACAGGTCTTCCAAGCCTTATTGATAAGTTTATTGATAAAATGGAAAAACACGGAATCTGTGAACTTTCTCGTTCAGGTCTTACTGCTCTTGAAAGTGGCGACAGAAGCATTAAAGGAGTTGAATAATATGGGAATGACAATGACACAGAAAATCCTTGCTGCACACGCAGGACTTGATAGCGTTGAAGCAGGTCAACTTATTAACGTTCGTCTTGATTTGGTAATGGGTAATGACGTTACAAGCCCAGTTGCAATCAACGAAATGAAAGCAAAAGGCTTTACTGATGTTTTTGACCGTGAAAAAATTGCTCTTGTTATGGACCATTTCACACCTAACAAGGACATTAAATCTGCTGAACACTGCAAACAAGTTCGTCAGTTTGCAAGAGAATATAAAATCAAAAATTTCTTTGATGTAGGTCAAATGGGTATTGAACATGCACTTCTCCCTGAAAAAGGAATTGTAATTTCAGGTGACACAGTTATTGGTGCTGATTCTCATACTTGTACTTATGGTGCACTCGGTGCATTCTCAACGGGTGTTGGTTCAACTGATATGGCTGCAGGTATGATTTCAGGTATGGCTTGGTTTAAAGTACCATCTGCAATCAAAGTTAATGTTACAGGAAAATTCAATAAATGGGTTAGCGGTAAGGATTTAATTCTTCACCTTATCGGAAAAATCGGTGTTGACGGTGCACTTTACCGTTCACTTGAATTCTGTGGCGACGGAATCGCAAATCTTTCAATGGATGACCGTTTCTGTATTGCTAATATGGCTATTGAATGTGGTGCAAAGAACGGTATTTTCCCTGTTGATGAAAAGACACTCGAATATATGAAAGGCAGAACAGACCGTACTCCTATTATTTTTGAGGCTGACGAAGACGCTGTTTATGATGAAGTTATCAATATTGATTTGAGTGAACTTAAATCAACAGTTGCTTTCCCTCACCTTCCCGAAAACGCTCATATTGTTGGCGAGTTCGACAAGATTTATGTTGACCAATCAGTAATTGGTTCTTGCACAAACGGTAGAATTGAAGACATGCGTGCGGCGGCTGAAGTGCTTAAAGGCAAAAAAGTCAACGAAAATGTTCGTTGCATCGTAATCCCTGCAACACAGAATGTATATCTCCAATGTGTAAGAGAAGGCCTTGCAGAAATTTTTGTTGAAGCAGGTGCTGTATTCTCAACACCAACTTGCGGTCCTTGTCTTGGCGGTCATATGGGTATTCTCGCCGCTGAAGAAAAAGCAATTTCTACTACAAACCGTAACTTTGTAGGCAGAATGGGACACCCAACAAGTGAAGTTTATCTTGCAAGCCCTTATGTTGCGGCAGCAAGTGCAATCGCAGGTTATATCTGCACTCCAGAGGAGGTACTCTAATATGAAAATTCAAGGTTCAGTACATAAATACGGTGACCACGTTGATACAGACGTTATTATTCCTGCAAGATATTTAAATACTGCTGACCATAAGGAATTAGCAGCTCATTGTATGGAAGATATCGACAAGGAATTTATAAATAAGGTTAAAGATGGGGACATTATGGTTGCAGGCGTTAATTTCGGCTGTGGCTCATCCCGTGAACATGCTCCAATTGCTATTAAGGCTGCAGGTGTTTCATGTGTTATTGCAAAGACATTCGCTAGAATTTTTTACAGAAATTCACTTAATATCGGACTTCCTATTCTTGAATGTCCCGAAGCTTGTGACGATATCGCAAACGGTGATGAAGTTTCAGTTGACTTTGACAGCGGTGTAATTACAAACCTTACAAAAGGCACAAGTTACAAGGCTCAACCATTCCCAGAATTTATTCAGAATATTATTTCTAAGGGTGGGCTTCTCGCATCACTTAAGTGATGCTAAATTCGTAATTAAAGCATAAACCAACCAACATAATAATTACGAATTACGCATTCCACATTACGAATTAAAAATGTAACAATTTTTCCCAACTTCCATAATATGTAATGTAATTACAAATTGGAAGGAGGAAATAATAAATGTGTAACTTCTTCGGTAACAACACTTGGTTGATTATTATCATCATCTTAATTCTTCTCTCTGATAATAACAACAACGGTTGCGGTTGCAACAACGATTGCGGTTGTCAGCGTAAAGACTATGATTGCTGCTGCTAATTTGAGCTGATGTTAAAAAACTAAAGATAGTAAAATAAAAATGGTGGTGGAGGAAATCCTCTGCCACCGTTTTTAAATGCAAAATGAAGGATATTTTATGGACTATTACGAAATTACACAAGAACCTGAAAAGGCGTTGCTTATCTCCGTTGACACGGGCGATTTTGATGCTGACGCTTCAATAGAAGAACTTACGCTCCTGACAGAAAGTGCAGGGGCTCAAGTTGTTGGCTCAATTATTCAAAGAAAAAGCACCCCTGACGGTGCAACATATCTTGGTAAAGGTCGTTTAGCCGAGGCGGAACTTTTCTGTCATAATCAAGAGATTGATTTGATTGTTTGTGACGGTGAACTTACGCCCTCACAAATCCGAAATATTGAAAACGCTACAAAAGTACGTGTTGTTGACAGAACACAGTTAATCCTTGATATTTTCGCTTTGCGAGCCAAGACAAGCGAGGGCAAATTACAAGTTGAACTTGCACAACTTAAATACTCACTTCCCCGCCTTACCGGTAAAGGTAAAGAACTTTCCCGTCTTGGTGGTGGTATTGGTACACGTGGCCCCGGTGAAACAAAACTTGAAAGTGACCGCCGTCACATTATGAGACGAATGCACGCGTTACAAGAACAGCTGGGTGAAGTTGAAAAACGTCGCGGACTTTTACGCAAAAGACGAGAAAAAGACGGTGTAATTACTGTTGCTCTCGTAGGATACACTAATGCAGGTAAATCCACACTTATGAACGCCCTCACAGATGCAGGCGTGCTTGCCGAGGACAAGCTTTTTGCAACCCTTGACCCCACATCACGAAAACTCACTCTGCCTAACGGACAAGATGTTATGCTCATTGATACCGTTGGATTTGTAAGCCGACTTCCCCACGATTTAGTCAAGGCGTTCAAATCAACTCTTGAAGAAGCTGCCGAAGCAGACATAATATTAAATGTTTGTGATGCATCTGATATTCATTGTAGTGAGCATATCGAGATTACCACCGACATTTTGCGAGAATTGGGTTGTAAAAGTGATAATATTATTACCGTAATGAACAAGTGCGATAAGGCGGAAAACGTTTTTGAACTGATTTCTGTGGGCAAAACGGTAATGATTAGTGCGTTAAAAGGAATTAATCTTGATTTACTCTTAAAAGAAATTGAAAAAGCCCTTGCAATGCAGAGTATTGAACTTAATCTTCTTATACCCTTTAACAAAGGTAGCGAGTTAAATCAAATTCGTAATACGGGTAAAATCCTTTCAGAAGAATTTACCCCCGATGGTACTCTTATAAAAGTAATTATGCCTGTTGAGTGGGCAGATAAATATAAAGAGTATGTTGTTTAATTAGAAACACATTATAAAAAATTTCTATAAATTTGAGTTTGTAGAACTCAATTCGTCATGCGTAATTCGGAATTCGTAATTAAGTATCTGCGACGCAATCTATAATCGCAACGCAGTTCCGACATTTTGCACTTTGCGTTTTGCACTTTGCATTCTGTTAGACAAACTCAAAATAATCAGCAAAAACAAACATAAAAAAATCCCTTGGTTTTCCAAGGGATTTAATATTTTTATGAAACTCTTGTATATGTTATTGGATATCCTTCATTTCCTAAAGAAGAACCTGTAAAAGTAAGTTTGTTGTCATTATTAGACAATACATATGTTTCAGTAAACTTTTCTCCACCAACATTATATGTAATAGTAGTTTCACTGGCTTGACATGTTCCTGAAAGGCCATCAGTTACCATTCCTCTGATATACTCCATATCTTCGTCAATCAATCTATCAATTTCGTCATAATCTTCTTGTGACAGAGTCTCGCCCTCTGCTAAAAATGTTTCATAATAAGCAATTGACGCTTCTCTGTATTCTGCACGGAATGCACTTTCGTTTGCTATTTTAGCATAAATTGAAAAAGTACCTTGAACTTCAAAATCGAATTTATAATATGAGTTTATTACAAGGTCTGTTTTTGTAATATCCGGATTATAAATTTCAGGTGCATACAAATCTTTTGCTTTTATGGTTTCTTTCGCTACCCAAGTACCTTCAAGATGTGCCAAAGGAATATATATTCCTGTATATTTAGTTGTTGTTTCTTTTTTAGTAGTTGTCGGTTTCTTTGTTGTGGTTGGTTTTTTAGCTGTAGTTTCTTTTTTTGTAGTTGATTCTGTTGTGGATTCTGTTGTTGACTCAGTTGTTGATTCTTCAGTAGTTGTTTCTGTTGTAGTTTCAGTAGTTGTTGTAGTGCCATCCTGT
This sequence comes from Candidatus Fimenecus sp., assembly GCA_045545735.1. Taxonomy (GTDB): domain Bacteria; phylum Bacillota; class Clostridia; order Oscillospirales; family Acutalibacteraceae; genus Fimenecus. The sequence goes on from JAZQBM010000010.1 coordinate 25,914, forward strand.
TCGTAATCTGTTTTATTATCTTTGCAAGATGCAAAAGCTAGCATCATTGCAAATACTAGAATAACACTTATCACTTTTTGAATTTTTTTCATAAAACAATCCCCCTCAAATCAAAAGTTTTCATAACCTTTATTTTAATTGTAATTAAATTATCACGTTTTGTCAATGTACTTCACAAAAAGATATAAAAAGCCCCGTAAGAAAAATCCTTACGGGGAAAATTTTTATTCAATTATGCCACAGGTTTAATAATCATCTGTATTGTGCGAAGTGGCATTTCGCTATATGCTGCATCACCATATACAGTATAAAGTGCACTACAAATTGCTTTTGTTGCTGAGCAAAGCATTACAGATGCATCAGAACCATCGTTACCCATAATCTTATCATAGATTGCATAGAAACGGTCGCTTGCAGCTTTTGCTTCTTCAGGGTCGATAATTGTATTTGCAATCATATCGTCAACCTGTTTGATTGCACCTTTAAGTTCGGCAGCATCTTTGCTTGAAAGTGTGCTTGTGTCATAAGTTCTCATTGTTTCAACATCTTTGCGAAGTTGATGTGTTTCACGGCTATAGTTGAACTGTGGGAACTTGTCAGGATATGAATAAACGCTTGTGAAGTTTTCATCTGTAAGAAGATGAATAATCAAACTCATAATAACGTCATTACCTGCAGTATTTGCGTGATTCTGTCCACTGAAATAGAATGTGTGGTCAGGAAGAAGACCTTGACGAACATCCATAATACCATCAGGGTCAGTATGGTCGTGAAGTGGATTCCAACAGTTACCAAGTCCACCATCATAATCTGCAGGAAGTTTTGTATTAACATTTACGCTGTATGCACCCATTGATGTTGAATCAACCTGAATAATACCGTCTGCCTGAGTTGTTTTGTATGAAGCTGCAAGTTGATAAAGTTGAACATTGGTGTCAACAATATCAAAAATTTCAACGCCCTGTGCTTTTGCTAACAAAATATTTCTGTCAGAGTTAAGCTGAGCATCATAGTACCAGTCAGCTTGTCTGCGGATTTCTGCCATATCGTCACCTGCAAGGTACATATCACGACAAACTTCATAATCACCTGACGGAATAAGACCCCACATAAGTGTTGAATATCTTAAATATTTGTTAATAAGTGTATCGCCAATAGTATCTAACAAGTTACTTACATCTGTTTTTGGCATAAGTCTTACTGCAAGGCTGAGCACATAACTGAGAACATTGTTCTCACCTAAAAGTGAAGTGAACATTGTTGTATAAAGTGCTTCGCTTTCGTCATTGATGCCATATCTATAGCAATCGCCAAGAAGATTTGCACCATCAAGAGCAGGAACTGCGTAAACAATTCTGTTTACATCTCTTGCAATACGAACACCTTTTTCTTGGTATACTTTCATAAGTCCGTTAGCGATTGAACCACCCTGGCTTACAGGAACAAGATTAACCTTGCTTGAGCCTGTGTCCTTTTTAACGAACTGGATGAAATCATAAAGGTCGTTTGCAGTCTGAATCATATTACCTGTTGAAACATAATTGAATACATAGAGATATTCTTCACCTGCAAGGTCAAAATACTCTTCAACAGGGAAGCTTTTGAGAATGTGTTCTTTGCTAACATCGCTACAGGTATCAAAACCACCCTCATAAACTTCCGGACGAACATCAGGGTCAAGTTTACCATTAGCGTCACTTGATTGTTTGCCCATAAGAAGGTCACTGAGAAGTTCAGAAACAACTTTAGCTGCCATCTGGTCTTTATCCTGCTGAGTAATAAACATTGTCATAATCGGAAGAAGTGCAGTTGTAAGTGCAGTGCCGATAAATTCCTTTGACACGCTGATATAGAATGGGCCTGCAAGAGGCACACCGTCTGCGTTGCATTCTTTTTCACCATTTACGTAATGATAAGTTTCACTCTGGAAAAGTCCAGGAATGATAATTGTTGGTGTTACGCTTTCTTGAGCGTAAGCAAGAACTGACATACATGATAAAATCATGATTACTGCCAATACTACTGAAAGAATTTTTTTCATAGCAAAGTCCCCTTTTTCAAAGAATAATATTTGCTCGGAATTTTACTAATATATTATAGCAATTTTTTAACAAATTGTAAACAAAATCCATATGTCATTGTGTACGAATTTAATATGGCAAATTTTATCACATTGCACAAAGGAGATTTTTTAGTATAACAGAAAAATAATCTATTTCAAATCGTCTGTAGCGGGGTTTTCGATTAGTTCTCCATCTTTTGTAAAACGAGAGCCGTGGCAAGGACAATCCCAAGTATGCTCGGCAGAATTCCATTTTAAAGCACAGCCTAAATGCGGGCAACGTTTTGTTGTTGGTGTTAAAAGTCCAACTGTGGTTTCAAATAAGTTTACGGCAAGTTGTGGTGTAATTACACTTCTTGACGGCGAGAAAAGTTCTTCATACTCATTTTTCTTACCCGCAACTATATCAGAAAGAATTTCTGCCGATACCATACTTGATGTCATCCCCCATTTGTTAAAACCCGTTGCAACAAGTACATTTGGAATTCTTGGTGAATATCTGCCAATATATGGAACGTTGTCAAGTGGCACACAATCCTGCGTTGCCCAAGCGTATTTTTCGGGACAAGACGGATAATGAATTTTCGCAAAAGTGCGAAGTTCCGTGTAATTTCCACCGTCTTTACCAGTTCTGTGGTCGCCACCGCCTACCAAAAGATAGTTTTTATAGTTACGGAATGACATACCTTTTGTCGCCTCATCAACGTACATTCCGTCAATCTGCGGACCTCGTTCAAGAGCAATTAAATAAGAACGCTCTTGATATAATTTAATAAAATATCCGCCGTATTTATTTATAAACGGAAAATGAGTTGCAACAATAAAATAATCAGCAGTAATCTTATTTTTTTGAGTAAAAGCGTGTTTTCCGCGAATTTCAACAACCTTTGTCTTCTCATAAATCCGCAAATTCTTTGAAATATGAGATAAGAATTTTAACGGATTGAACTGTGCTTGATTATCAAATTTCACTGCACCTGCAATAGATACAGGCACGGGAATTTCACCTGCAAAATCGGGATTAAAACCAAGACGCACCAATGCGTGAATTTCATCTTCAACCTTTCGCAAGTTGTTGACCGAATACACGTAATTGTCTTTATTCTCAAAATCGCAATCAATCACTTTGCTCATTTCACGATAACGCTTTACAGCATTTTCGTTGGCTTGCAGATACATTTGTGCTTTTTCAATGCCGAAACCTTTAATCAGTTTATCGTATACAAGCCCGTGCTGTGAAGTTATTTTTGCAGTTGTGTTCTGTGTTACACCTTTGCAGATTCGGTCAGCCTCAAGAATAACACAGTCAACGCCCTTTTGCTTCAGCATATATCCGCAAAGTACACCCGTAATACCACCGCCAATAATGGCGACCTGAGTTTTAATATCTTCCTGAAGTTCAGAAAATGTTTCAAATTTTGAATTCGCTGTCCATACTGATAACATAAAAATCACCCATAATAGTATGGGCAGAAATTCTATAAATATAATATGTTTAAAGTTGTATTCCGTATTTATCTAAATCAATGTGTCCATCAGCTTCAAATATAATTCCGTCTTTTTCTAAAAGTTCACGTTGTGTTTGTCCGCCACCAAACGCAAACCCCGTCGCCACCCTACCCTCACGATTAACAACGCGATAACACGGGATTTTTTCAGGGTCAGGATTATTGTGCAAAGCGTAACCAACAACTCTTGCCCAACGGGGATTGCCTGCAAGCATTGCTACCTGACCATAGGTTGCTACCCTACCTGCAGGAATTTGCTTTACAACTTCATAAATTCGTTCAAAAACTGACATAATAACACACTCCTATTTATTCACCATTATTATATCACGAAATCAAATAAAAAACAGCAAAAAGAAAACAGTCACACCTCGTGTGACTGTTTCTTTTTGGTGATCCACCGGAGATTCGAACTCCGGACACCTTGATTAAAAGTCAAGTGCTCTGCCAACTGAGCTAGTGGATCATATATTCCCGATTAAGTCGGGATTTGTTTTTTAAGCGAACATTGAAACAAGAACTGTTACCAATGCAAGCACCATAAATGCAACTGCAAGGATTTTTGTGATAAATGCTTTTTTAGCTTCATCAGTTCTACCCTTATTCTTACCAAAGAATGATTCAGAAGAACCACCAGAAATGGCACCTGAAAGTCCCTGCTGATTGCTATCTTGCATAAGAACAAGAACGATAAGAGCAAGCGCTAACAATATAAGAACTATACCGAAAACGATTTGTACTGCTGTCATTTCTCGTAACCTCCAAACCATCTATATTTCACAGCCTTGATATTCTAACACAGTAAAATAAAAAATGCAAGTGTTTTTTATAAAAAAGTGGAATTTTTTTCAATGAATTTACATATTATTTTTTCACATAATACTTTTGCAGACGGAAACCAGTTAATTTGCGTTTGCGAAACTGTCTGCCCGACCGTATTTTACGGTCGGTTTTTTGGTTTTTATTAAAGACTAAAATTTTCGTCCATTGTTACCCAAGGAAATATTTCTGTAAATTTCCATTCACCGCCAATAACTTTTAATTTATAATACAATTCGTCTTTGCTATCTTCAATATATAGTGAGACTGTAAAATTGCATTCGGTTGATGTATTTGAACGAACAGTTAGTTCATAATTTGAACTTGGGATTTCTCCACCTTCAACCAAAACTGCATTACCATACATTTTGCCATTGTGCATTACATAATATTCATCAATATTTTCTTTTACTATTTCTTCGCTGAAATATTTGCTGTATTCATTTCTCAATTCGTCAACAGAAGTAATTTCATTTGAAATAACTTCAAAATATTCAACACCATCAATTATTGTAGTATTATTCCAATCTTTATTGAGATATTTCCCAGCGGGAGATGACCATTCAACATACAATTTGTGTGCTTCTAAAAATAATTCTTTAATCTCATTTTCTGCTAATGGAGTTGCAGATTCAACTGGATTTTTCCAATATTCAATTCCTACCACTTCGCCTTTTGGTGTGATATTCAAAGAAAAATCAATGTTTTCATTTGTTGTGGAGATAATATGTGCATTATAATTTTCATATTTGAAATCATAATTTATATTTTTAATATGACAATCATCGTTAGGATAGTTGTCTTCAATATATTCAATCGCAGTATTTTTAGCAAGATGTTTAGAAATAGGGTTACCAAATAATGAATTGGCAAAAAATGCAATGAAAGCCACAACAAGAATAACAACTAACACAATAACGCTTGTCTTAATAATTTTTTTCATTATAAGCTCTCCTCTCCTACTATATTTTGAATATATCATTTTAAGTGATTTTTGTCAATAAAAAGGGCGATTTATTAATCGACCCTACATTTTTGATACCAAATATAAATTGAGTTATTTTTTCGCAAGACAATGTATCAGAGGTGAAGCTGTATAAAAATACCGCGAGCCGAATGACACGCGGTATTGCGGAAAAAGAACCGATTTAGAAAGTAAGTTGTTCGCCTTGGTCGTCAGCACTTAATATTGCACCTGCTGACGGAAGTGTTTTTGTTCTGTAACGAGCAGGTTTTGCAAACATACCGTCGGTAAAGTCAGTTACTTCATCAACTCTATGACCTTTTTTGAGAGTCATTACTGCAACGCCTTGACTATCTTTTGTAGTCTTTGCAGAAATTGCACCTGAATTAAAGAGCAAATATCTGCCTGCAGTTGATTTAATAACAAGTTCTTTATCTTGAGGTACATAAACGGCTGATACTAATGGGCTCTTATCTGAATATGCCTTAATAAGTTTCTTACGGTTAGTTTTTGTTTCGTAAGCAGAAATATCTACTTTTGCAACCTTACCATTCTGGAAGAAGAACAACATATAGCCTTTATACTCTTTAAGCACAGCCATATAAACTGCTGTTTCGTCAGGTTCCATTTGTAATTTTGTTGCTACATAATCGCCAAGCACGCTTGCTTTTGTATCGTCAAACTCATTAGCCCTTGACTTATAAACCTGACACTTATTTGTAAAGAACAATAATTCTGTACTGTTAGTTGTTTCAACGGTTGAAATAATCTTGTCATTTTCTTTAAGTTTATGTTCACCGCTCATACGAAGTGACAGTGGAGTAATCTTTTTGAAGTAACCCTCTTTTGTAAAGAAAAGAGTAACAGGATAATCGGGAATTTCTTCCTGTGCATCTTCAACTTCTTCGATTTCTTGAGAGTAAATGATTTCACTGTGTCTGTCCTTACCGTATTTGTCGGCAACGCCTTTGAGTTCATCAACGATAATTCTCTTAACTCGTGCTTTACTTGAAAGAATGTCTTCCATATCTTCAATCTGCTTTTTAAGGTCTTCAACATCCTTTAAGCGTTTAAGAATGTACTCACGATTAAGATGGCGAAGTTTGATTTCGGCAACATATTCAGCCTGAATTTTATCAATACCAAAACCAATCATCAAGTTAGGCACAACTTCCTGTTCTTCTTCAGTTTCGCGGACAATCTTAATTGCCTTGTCAATATCAAGAAGAATTTTCTGAAGTCCCAACAAGAGATGCAATTTATCTTTTGCTTTTGTCAAATCGAAGTAAACACGACGATTTACGCACTCTGTACGGAATGCAATCCACTCAAGTAACAAATCTGCAACGCCAAGCACCTGCGGAACGCCTGCAATAAGAACATTGAAGTTACAAGAGAATGTGTCTTCAAGCGGTGTCATTTTATAAAGTTTCTGCATTAATTTGTCTGCATCTGTACCGCGTTTCAAGTCGATTGTGATTTTAAGACCTTTCTTATCAGTTTCATCACGAATGTCACTGATTTCGCGGATTGCGTTTGCCTTAACGCGTTCAATAATTTTGTCAATTATTGCTTCAGCCGTTGTTGTTGGCGGAATTTCAGTAATATCAATGCAGTTATTGGATTTATCATAAGTATATTTTGCTCTTACCTTAAATCCGCCACGACCTGTACGGTAAATTTCACGCATTTGGTCACGGTCATAGATAATCTTGCCACCACCGATAAAATCGGGGGCTTTAAGAGTTTCCATAACATCAAAATCTTTATCTTTAATAAGACCAATAGTTGTTTCGCAGATTTCACGCAAGTTAAACGAGCAGATTGATGACGCCATACCAACGGCAATACCTGTATTTGAGTTTACAAGAATTGACGGGAATGTTACGGGCAAAAGTGTAGGCTCTTGCATTGTAGCGTCATAGTTATCAACAAAATCTACTGTTTCTTTATCGATATCACGGAAAAGTTCGCCGGCTATTGCTTCAAGTTTTGCCTCAGTATAACGTGATGCGGCAAAAACCATATTTTTTGAATATGCTTTACCGAAGTTACCTTTTGAATCAACATAAGGATGCAACAAACTCTCATTACCGCGAGAAAGACGCACCATTGTTTCGTAAATTGCAGCGTCACCGTGAGGATTTAACTGCATTGTACGGCCAACGATATTTGCAGATTTTACTCTGTTGCCGTTCAAAAGCCCCATTTTATACATTGTATAAAGAAGCTTTCTGTGAGATGGCTTGAAACCGTCAATTTCTGGAATTGCACGGGATACGATTACGCTCATAGCGTATGGCATAAAGTTAGATTCAATTGTATGTGTAATTTTCTGTGTTACAACCTCACCTGCACCAAGAATGTGAGCATTCAATTGCTCTTCGGTGATTTCGGTTTCAACTACTTTTTTCTTTCTAGCCATTCATATCCCTCCTTTTATGAAATATCAGCAAGGTCAATATACATATGACCGTTTTCGGCAATAAAATCTTTTCTGCCCTGCAAGTCATCACCCATAAACAACTCAAATTTTTCGTTTATAAGTTCTTCAATATTATCAGGTTCAACTTTAATAAGACGACGTGTTTTAGGGTTCATAGTGGTGAGCCACATCATATCGGCATCGTTTTCACCAAGACCTTTTGAACGCTGAATTGTGTATTTTGCGTTGCCGATTTGCTCTAACACGTCTGCTTTTTCTTTTTCAGTATAACAGAAATATGTTTCGTCTTTTGAACGGATTTCATAAAGTGGTGATTCGGCAATAAACACCTTACCTTCACGAATAATTGTAGGCATAAGGCGATGAATCATTGTAAGAATAAGTGTTCTGATATGGAAACCGTCAACGTCCGCGTCGGTACAGATAATAACTTTACTCCAACGCAAGTTTTCAAGACTGAAAAGTGAAAGTTCTTTATTTGACTTTGAATTAACTTCAACGCCGCAACCGATAACTTTTATAAGGTCTGTGATAATATCACTCTTGAAAATCTTATCATATTCGCTCTTTAAGCAGTTAAGAATTTTACCACGAACGGGAATAATAGCTTGGAATGCAGAGTCACGAGCCTGCTTACAAGCACCAAGAGCAGAGTCACCCTCTACTATGAAGATTTCACGTTCATTAACATCTTTACTACGGCAATCAACGAATTTTTCAACACGTGAAGTCATATCGTTGCTTGTCTGCAAAGTCTTTTTAATATTAATTCTTGTGCTTTCTGCCTTAATTCGAGAACGCATATTGATAAGTACCTGATTGGTAATCTTATCTGCATCAAGTTTGTTTTCAAGGAAGTAAATTTCAAGTTGCTGACGGAAGAAATCTGTCATAGCTTCTTGAATAAATTTATTTGTAATTGCTTTTTTAGTCTGATTTTCGTATGAAGTCTGTGTTGAGAATGATGAAACTACAAGAATTAAGCAGTCTTCAACGTCCTGATAAGTAATTTTTGCGTCACTCTTTACATATTTGCCGTTTGTTTTAAGATAATTATCAATCTGATAAACGAACGCATTTCTGAATGCTTTTTCAGGTGCACCGCCGTGTTCAAGAAAACTTGAGTTATGGTAATACTCTTTAGCCTGCACTTTGTTTGAGAAGCAAACTGCAGCGGTAAGTTTAACCTTGTAATCTTTCATATCGGCACGGTCACGACCAACACGCTCACTTGACCAGAACTGAACGGTTGACATTTCAGTACCTTGTGCAAGTTCTTTAACGTAATCGGTTATACCATTTTCATAAACGTATTCAAAAGTTTCAAATGAACTACCCGAAATCTGATTTTTAAGAATAAATTTAATGCCCTGATTTACAACTGACTGACGTTTAATAGTTTCTTGATAATATTCAAGTGGAATGTTAATGTCAGTAAAGACTTTTAAATCGGGTTTCCAACGGATACGAGTACCTGTATCACGCTTATTATATTGTTCTTTCTGCATTTCGCCTACAATTTCACCTTTTTCAAAGTGAAGATTGTATTTAAAACCATCTTTATGGACTTCAGCATCCATATACTCTGAAGAATACTGAGTTGCACAAAGGCCAAGACCATTAAGACCTAAAGAATACTCATAACTTCCGTTTGCGTCATTTGTGTTATATTTACTACCTGCGTAAAGTTCGCAGAATACAAGTTCCCAGTTATATCTGTCTTCTTTTTTATTGTAGTCAACAGGAAGTCCGCGACCAAAGTCCTGAACTTCAATTGAGCCATCAAGAAAACGAGTTACAACGATTTTGTCGCCATAACCTTCACGTGCTTCGTCAATTGAGTTTGAAAGAATTTCGAAAACTGCGTGCTGACAACCCTCAATACCATCCGAACCAAAAATAACGGCAGGACGTTTACGGACACGGTCCGCACCCTTAAGTTGTGAAATACTTTCGTTACCGTAAGATGCTTTTTTTGCCATAAGCTTTTACATCCTTTTCAAAAAATAATTCCAAATAAGATAAAATTAACCGCTAAATATTATACACTATATTTAGCGGTTTAGTCAAGTTTTAGAGCGTTTAATACCCCAACATATTCAATTTTTACTCGCATTATTTTTTGCCGAGCTTACGTTCAACCTTTGTTTTGTTGCCTTTCTCGTCAACTATATACATATTATCAAGCTGACCTGTAAGACTACGCTTGAATCCGTCAATATATTCTCTACGCAAAACTGCTTGTTCTGCTTTTTCTTCTTCAGTAAGACCTACAGTTTTCATTTTCTTTGCAAGTTCATTTATTCTGTCAATTTTTTTCTGTTCCATAATATTCAGTCCTTTATTTTAGTGCTTATATAGTATAGAACATTTTATAAGTTAAGTCAATGATTTATATTTATGGCAACTTTGAGTTTTTGAGCAGATTTTTCGCAAGACAATGTGGCAGAGGCGAAGTTGTATTGATATACCACGAGCTGATAGTCACGCAGTATTGCAGGTGGCAAAAACAAAAACTCTCCCACTTTCGTAGGAGAGTTCGACTATTGAATAAAATTATTCGTTAATCTTTGTAACAACGCCTGAACCAACTGTTCTACCGCCTTCACGGATAGCGAAACGAAGACCTTCTTCGATAGCGATAGGAGTGATGAGTTCAACGTCCATAACAACGTTGTCACCAGGCATACACATTTCTGTACCTGCTGGAAGAGAAATTGTACCTGTAACGTCTGTTGTTCTGAAATAGAACTGAGGTCTGTAGTTGTTGAAGAAAGGAGTATGACGGCCGCCTTCATCCTTTGTCAAAACGTAAACCTGACCTGAGAACTTTGTGTGTGGGTTGATTGTGCCTGGCTTTGCAAGAACCTGACCACGTTCGATTTCACTTCTCTGAATACCACGGAGAAGAGCACCGATGTTGTCACCTGCTTCTGCATAGTCAAGAAGCTTTCTGAACATTTCGATACCAGTAACAACTGTCTTCTTTCTTTCGTCTGAAAGACCAACGATTTCAACTTCTTCAGAAGTTCTGAGCTGACCTCTTTCAACTCTACCTGTAGCAACTGTACCACGACCTGTGATTGTGAAAACGTCTTCAACAGGCATAAGGAATGGCTGGTCTGCTTTACGGTCAGGAGTTGGGATGTAGCTGTCAACAGCATCCATAAGTTCCCAAATGCAAGCACAAGCTGGGTCATCTGAAGATGTAGCTTCAAGAGCTTTAAGAGCTGAACCCTTGATGATTGGTGTATCATCGCCTGGGAATTCGTACTCATCAAGAGTTTCACGGATTTCCATTTCAACGAGTTCAAGAAGTTCTTCGTCATCAACTTGGTCAACTTTGTTCATGAAAACGATGATGTAAGGAACGCCAACCTGACGAGCAAGAAGAAGGTGTTCTTTTGTCTGAGCCATAGGGCCGTCTGTAGAAGCGATAACAAGGATAGCACCGTCCATCTGAGCAGCACCAGTAATCATGTTCTTGATGTAGTCAGCGTGGCCTGGGCAGTCAACGTGAGCGTAGTGACGAGATGCTGTCTCATACTCAACGTGAGCTGTGTTGATTGTGATACCTCTTTCTCTTTCTTCAGGAGCCTTGTCGATGTTTGCGTAATCAACGAAGTCAGCCTGACCTTTAGAAGCGAGTGTTTTTGTGATAGCAGCTGTTAATGTTGTCTTACCGTGGTCAACGTGACCGATAGTACCAATATTAACGTGTGGTTTGGTTCTTTCAAATTTTGCCTTTGCCATTGGAATTTCCTCCTTTTATTTTGGAAAATAATTTACAAATTATTGTGATACTTATTGTATCAATAAACTTGAAAAATTTCAAGTCTTTTACGAGAAATAATTAGTCTCTCTTTGCTCTTTCAGAAATGATTGCTTCTGAAATTGATTTTGGAACTTCTTTATAACCGTCTGGTTCTATTACGTACTGACCACGGCCCTGTGTTTTTGAACGAAGGTCAGTTGCATATCCGAACATCTCTGAAAGAGGAACTCTTGCGTTAATCTGCTTAACGCCTGAACGGTCCTCAAAGCCCTGAATTTCGCCACGACGGCTATTAAGGTCGCCGATAACGTCACCCATATATTCTTCAGGAGTAATAACTACAACCTTCATAATAGGCTCGAGAATAACAGGATTTGCTTTCTTCGCAGCATCTTTGAATGCCATAGAACCGGCAATCTTAAACGCCATTTCAGAAGAGTCAACTTCGTGGTATGAACCATCATAAAGAGTAACCTTAACGTCAACTACGCTGTAACCAGCAAGTACACCAGACTGCATAGCACCCTGAATACCGTCGTCAACTGCTTTGTGGTATTCCTTAGGAATAGCACCACCAACGATGTTGTTTACAAACTCGTAACCGCCATCTGGATTTGGTTCAATATTAATCTTAACGTGACCATACTGACCTTTACCACCTGACTGACGAGCATATTTTGTGTCAGAAGATGAAGCCATACGGATTGTTTCTCTGTAAGCAACCTGTGGTTTACCTACGTTTGCTTCAACTTTGAATTCACGAAGAAGTCTGTCAACGATGATTTCAAGGTGAAGCTCACCCATACCAGCGATAATTGTCTGGCCTGTTTCTTCATCTGTATAGCTACGGAATGTTGGGTCTTCAGCAACAAGTTTTGAAAGTGCGATACCCATTTTTTCCTGACCAGCTTTTGTTTTTGGCTCGATAGCAACGCTGATAACAGGTTCCGGGAAGTTCATTGATTCAAGAATAATTGGGTGTTTTTCATCACAAAGTGTGTCACCTGTTGTTGTGTTCTTAAGACCAACAACGGCTGCGATATCACCTGCATAAACTGTTTCAAGGTCTTCACGGTGGTTAGCGTGCATCTGAAGAATTCTACCCATTCTTTCTTTGTTATCTTTAACTGTATTGTAAACAGATGTACCAGCGTTAACTGTACCTGAATAAACACGGAAGAAACAAAGTGTACCAACGAATGGGTCGTTAGCAATCTTAAATGCGAGAGCTGCAAATGGCTCGTCGTCAGAAGAATGTCTAACTTCTTCCTCTTCTGTATCTGGGTTGATACCCTTAATAGCTTCAATGTCTGTTGGAGCAGGCATAAAGTCTACGATAGCATCGAGGAGTGGCTGAACGCCCTTGTTACGGTATGAAGTACCACAGCAAATTGGAACGATATCATTAGTAAGTGTAGCCTTACGGATAACTGACTTGATTTCGTCAACTGTGAGTTCTTCACCGTCAAAATATTTCATCATAAGTTCCTCGTCGAGTTCAGCAACTGATTCGATAAGGTTGTTACGATATTTTTCAGCAAGTTCCTTCATATCGTCAGAAATTTCTTCAATTCTAACGTCTTTACCCATATCATCATAATAAACGATAGCGTTATTGTTGATAAGGTCAACGATACCCTTGAATGTGCTTTCTGAACCGATAGGAAGCTGAATCGGAACTGCGTTGCAGTTAAATCTTTCTTTTACCATGTCAAGAACACGATAGAAGTCAGCACCTAAAATGTCCATCTTATTAACATAAATCATTCTAGGAACTTTGTATTCATCAGCCTGACGCCAAACTGTTTCAGACTGAGGCTCAACACCACCCTTTGCACAAAGAACAGTTACAGAACCGTCAAGTACGCGAAGTGAACGCTGAACTTCAACAGTGAAGTCAACGTGACCGGGAGTGTCGATAATATTGATACGATGGTCTTTCCAGAAACATGTAGTAGCAGCAGATGTGATTGTGATACCACGTTCCTGCTCCTGAGCCATCCAGTCCATTGTAGCTGAACCGTCATGAGTCTCACCGATTTTGTGGTTAACACCTGTATAGAAAAGAATTCTTTCTGTAGTAGTTGTTTTACCAGCGTCGATATGAGCCATGATACCAATATTTCTTGTTTGTTCAAGAGATACTTTTCTTGGCATAATGTCCTCCAATAAATGTTTCCAAAAAAATTAGAATCTGAAATGTGCGAAAGCTTTGTTTGCTTCTGCCATTCTGTGCATTTCTTCCTTCTTCTTGAATGCTCCACCCTGTGAGTTGATAGCATCAAGAATTTCGTTAGCAAGTCTTTCTTTCATTGTTCTTTCTGAACGCTGACGAGCGTAAAGAGTAATCCAACGAAGACCAAGTGTCTGACGTCTTTCTGGGCGAACATCCATTGGAACCTGGTATGTTGCACCACCGATACGACGAGCCTTACACTCGAGAACTGGCATTACATTTTCCATAGCGGCATCGAAAACTTCTAAAGCTTCCTTGCCTGTTTTTTCAGCGATGATGTCAAATGCACCGTAAACGATTTTCTGAGCAACGCCCTTCTTACCGTCTAACATAACGCTGTTGATAAGTCTTGTTACAAGCTTTGAATTGTAAAGCGGATCTGGCAAAACATCACGTTTTGCAATCTGGCCTCTTCTTGGCACTGCGCTTCCCTCCTTCATATTAATGATATCATAGGTACTCGAGTGACAAAACCCCGTGGCACCAACGAATAGGCATACATAAATATATATACACTCTCGTTGGACAAATATTCATTATGAATACTGCCTTTCAAGAAGATTCTGTCTTTTAACATTAACCTATTATTTTTTTGCTGCCTTAGGACGCTTTGCACCGTACTTTGAGCGGCTCTGCATTCTTCCGTTAACACCCTGAGTATCGAGTGTACCACGGATAATGTGATAACGCACACCGGGAAGGTCCTTAACACGGCCGCCTCTGATAAGAACAACAGAGTGTTCCTGAAGATTGTGTCCTACGCCTGGGATATAAGCTGAAACTTCGATACCATTTGTAAGACGAACTCTGGCAAGTTTTCTAAGAGCTGAGTTAGGCTTTTTAGGTGTATCTGTCTTAACAACAGTACAAACACCTCTCTTTTGTGGAGAATTGTTATTTGTCATAACATTCTTCTTTGAGTTGAGACCCTTACCAAGTGCTGGAGCCTTAGATTTTTTAACAAGAGTTTCTCTTCCGTTACGAACGAGCTGGTTAAAGGTTGGCAATTACATTCACCTCCATACATATTTACTGCATAACAAATCTACGGACCCAAGTCCGCATGCTCAAATAGTTTATCACAAATAAACAATATTTGTCAATATATTTTTTACAAAATCACGAAAAAATATTGCAAAACCAAAGATTTTGCATCGATATAAATCCTTGCAGGATTTTCGATATGCGACAAGTCGCTTGATATGTGCTATCGCACTCGATATGTTCACTTCGTGAACAAGGATTTATATCATATCGAGTTTGAGCGTTAGCGAAAACATATCGATTTTGTGAAACAAAATTATCGAGCAATCATAAGATTGCATATCGACAAAAAATAAAGACGAGGTTTCCCTCGTCTTATATTTTTTTATAATTATGCTTCAGCACCAACTACATCAGCAATTGATTTATTAAGTTCAACCTCTGAGTAGCACTTCATACCAGTACCTGATGGAAGAAGTTTACCGATAATAACATTCTCTTTAAGTCCCATAAGTGGGTCAACCTTACCCTTGATAGCTGCATCAGTAAGAACTCTTGTTGTTTCCTGGAATGATGCTGCTGACAAGAACGAGTCAGTTGCAAGAGATGCTTTTGTAATACCGAGAAGCACCGGTGTGCAAGTTGCAGGAACAAATGCTTCGCCTGTTTCTTCAGCGTGAAGACGAGCTTTTTCATTTGCTTGTGCAAATTCACGCTTATCTGTTGTAGCACCCGGAAGAAGGTCTGTTGTACCTGCATCAGCAACCTTAAGTTTTCTCATCATCTGACGAACGATAACTTCGATATGCTTATCGTTGATATCAACACCCTGCATACGATATGTTCTCTGAACTTCTTTGATAAGGTAATCGTGAACAGCGTCAACGCCGTTGATTGCAAGAATATCATGTGGATTTGGAGAACCGTCTGTAAGGGCTGTACCCTTCTTAACGAAGATTGGGTTGCCGTTTTCATCAGTTTCTGAGTTGAATCTCTTATGGAAACCATAAGGAATCATATATGCACGCTCATCACCGTTTTCGTGGTCAGTAATAACGATATGCTCGTTACCCTTGATTTCACGGAATGAAAGAACACCGTCGATTTCTGAAAGAATTGCAAGTGTCTTTGGTTTTCTTGCTTCAAACAATTCTTCAACACGAGGAAGACCCTGTGTAATATCTTGGCTTGAAGCAACACCACCAGTATGGAAAGTTCTCATTGTCAACTGAGTACCAGGTTCACCGATTGACTGAGCAGCGATAATACCAACTGCTTCACCAACTGTTACAGGGTCGCCTGTTGCAAGGTTAGCACCATAGCACTTGATACATACGCCGTGTTCAGAGTTACAAGTAAGAAGTGAACGGATTTTAATTCTACGGTCTGCAGGATTTTCTCTTGCATTAACCATATCAGCAACAACCTGAGCTTTTTCTTCTGTAATCATTTCATCCTTAGATGCTACAAGATTACCGTCAGTATCATAGAAGTCTTCAAGAAGGAAACGACCTGTAAGACGTTCGCTGAGTTTTTCAATCATTTCCTTGCCTTCGGTAATGTCGTAAACCTCAATACCGTCATGGCAATGGCAATCTTCTTCACGGATGATAACATCCTGTGAAACGTCAACAAGACGACGTGTAAGGTAACCTGAGTCAGCAGTACGAAGAGCTGTATCGGCAAGACCTTTACGAGCACCACGAGAAGAAATGAAGTATTCGAGAACGTTAAGACCTTCACGGTAGTTAGCACGAATTGGAACTTCGATTGTTTTACCAGCAGTATTGGCAATAAGACCACGCATACCTGCAAGCTGACGAAGCTGAGCCTTAGAACCACGAGCACCTGAGTCAACCATCATATAGATTGGGTTTGTTTCACCAAGTCCTTCAAGAATACCTGAAGAAACTGCATTTGTTGTTTCTTCCCAAACCTTGATAACCGCTCTTGAACGTTCTTCTGAACTGTAAAGACCCATATTGTAGTAGCCATTGATAACGTCAACCTGTGATTCAGCATCAGCAAGCAAGTCTTTCTTAATTTCAGGAATCTTTGCGTCACAAACAGCAACTGTAATACCGCTCTTTGTTGAATATTTAAGACCCTGAGCCTTAATTTTATCAAGCATTTCAGCAGCAATTGTTACGCCGTGAACCTTAATACATTTATCAATGATTTTTCCAAGACCGCCTTTTTTAACAAGGAAGTCAATTTCAAGTTTAAATGCGTTTTCAGGGTCGGTTCTGTCAACAAATCCTAAATCCTGAGGAATTGGATTATTGAAAATCACACGACCAAGAGTTGTAGGAACAAGTTTTGTTACCATTTCACCGTTAACTTCTTTAGTCATACGGATTTTAATCTGTGAATGAAGTGTAATGTCGCCTTCATCATAAGCCATTGTAGCTTCATCAATATCACGGAATACCTTACCTTCGCCCGGTTCACCATCTTTAACCATTGTAAGATAGTATGAGCCAAGAATCATATCCTGTGTAGGAACTGCAACAGGTTTACCGTCTGATGGTTTAAGAAGGTTGTTAGCAGCAAGCATAAGAAGTCTTGCTTCTGCCTGAGCCTCTGCTGAAAGTGGTACGTGAACAGCCATCTGGTCACCGTCGAAGTCAGCGTTGAAAGCTGTACATACGAGTGGGTGAAGTTTGATTGCTCGACCTTCAACAAGAACAGGTTCGAATGCCTGAATACCAAGTCTATGAAGAGTAGGAGCACGGTTAAGCATAACAGGGTGGTCTTTGATTACTTTTTCAAGTGCATCCCAAACTTCTGTCTTTGCACGCTCTACCATCTTCTTAGCAGACTTCATATTGCTTGAAAGTCCGTTTTCAACAAGGTTTTTCATAACGAATGGCTTAAAGAGTTCAAGTGCCATTTCCTTTGGAAGACCGCACTGGTAAAGTTTGAGTTCAGGACCAACAACGATAACTGAACGACCTGAGTAGTCAACACGCTTACCAAGAAGGTTCTGACGGAAACGTCCCTGCTTACCTTTAAGCATATCTGAAAGAGATTTGAGTGCTCTGTTGTTAGGACCTGTAACAGGTCTGCCGCGACGACCGTTATCAATAAGTGCGTCAACAGCTTCCTGAAGCATTCTCTTTTCGTTACGAACAATAATTTCTGGAGCATTAAGCTCTAAAAGTCTCTTAAGACGGTTATTTCTGTTGATAACACGTCTGTAAAGGTCATTCAAGTCTGATGTAGCAAAACGGCCACCGTCAAGCTGAACCATAGGACGAATATCAGGTGGAATAACAGGAATTACATCCATAATCATCCATTCAGGACGGTTACCTGACTGCTTAAATGCTTCAGCAACTTCAAGACGTTTTAAAATTCTTGTCTTTTTCTGTCCTGTAGCGTCGCTAAGTTCTTCACGAAGCTGTTTGCAAAGTTCTTCAACGTCAACTTCACAAAGAAGTTCCTTGATAGCCTCAGCACCCATACCTGCTTTGAACTCGTCATCATACTTTTCAACCATATCCATATACTCTTTTTCGTTGAGTATCTGGAGTTTTGTAAGTTCTGTGTCGCCTGGGTCAATAACTATATACTTTGCAAAGTAAAGTACTTTTTCAAGGTCACGTGGAGAAATATCAAGAATAAGTCCCATTCTTGAAGGAATACCCTTGAAGTACCAGATGTGAGAAACAGGAGCAACAAGTTCAATGTGTCCCATTCTTTCACGACGAACTTCTTTTCTTGTAACCTCGACGCCGCAGCGTTCACAAACCTTACCTTTATAACGAATTTTCTTATACTTACCACAATGACATTCAAGGTCTTTCTGTGGTCCGAAAATTCTTTCACAGTACAAACCGTCCTTTTCGGGCTTGAGTGTACGGTAATTTATTGTTTCGGGCTTTTTAACCTCGCCATATGACCATTCTCTAATCTGGTCGGGAGAGGCAAGACCGATTTTTATTGCTTCAAATGGTTTCTTTTCCATTAATTATAGCCCTTCTTCCTTTATCTATATGAAATAGGTGTAGTCAATCAATAGTCTTCGTCATTCATATCGTCATCATCGCCGAAGTCAAATGCTGAAACTTCTTTGTAGAAATCAGAATCATCATCTTCATCTACTTCACTTCCGTCTTCGCTGTCAAGAACGAAGCCGTTGTCATAAGTTGCGTCATTTACTTCTTCGAACTGGATATCGGAATCTGCAGGAGGAACGAAATCAAAATCGTCATTTTCAAATCCGTTTTTGATGTCAATATCCTCACCGTCTTCATCAAGAACATGAACATCAAGAGCAAGTGCCTGAAGTTCTTTGATGAGAACTTTGAAGGACTCGGGAACACCGGGTTTCGGAATATTAAGACCTTTAACGATAGCCTCATAAGTTTTACGACGTCCTGTAAGGTCGTCAGACTTAACTGTAAGAATTTCTTGAAGTGTGTATGCTGCACCGTAAGCTTCAAGTGCCCAAACTTCCATTTCACCGAAACGCTGACCACCGAACTGAGCTTTACCACCAAGTGGCTGCTGAGTAACGAGAGCGTATGGACCAATAGAACGAGCGTGAATCTTATCATCAACAAGGTGATGAAGTTTAAGGTAGTACATAACACCAACTGTAACAGGATTATCAAACTTCTGTCCTGTTCTACCGTCAGTAAGGATTGATTTACCGTCTTCACGGTAGCCTGCCTCTTTAAGTGCTTCGCGGATATCTGCTTCATGAGCACCATCGAATACAGGAGTTGCAATCTTCTGGCCAAGTTTTCTGTAAGCAAATCCAAGATGTACTTCCAATACCTGACCGATATTCATACGTGAAGGAACGCCCAATGGGTTAAGAACGATATCAAGTGGAGTACCATCATCAAGGAATGGCATATCTTCCTGTGGGAGAATACGTGATACAACACCCTTATTACCGTGACGACCAGCCATCTTGTCACCTACAGAGAGTTTTCTCTTCTGTGCAATATAGCAACGTACAATCTTATTAACGCCTGGGCTTAATTCGTCACTGTTTTCTCTTGTGAACACTTCAACGTCAACAACGATACCGTATTCACCGTGAGGAACGCGAAGAGAAGTATCACGAACTTCTTTTGCCTTTTCGCCGAAGATAGCACGAAGAATTCTTTCTTCAGCAGTAGCAACGTCTGTTTCACCCTTAGGTGTAACTTTACCAACAAGAATGTCACCTGAATGAACCTCAGCACCAACACGGATAATACCGTTTTCGTCAAGGTCTTTAAGAGCATCTTCACCAACGTTTGGAATATCTCTTGTAATATCTTCAGGTCCGAGTTTTGTATCTCTTGCTTCTATTTCGTATTCTTCAATATGGATTGAAGTATAAACGTCATCACGAACAAGTTTTTCGTTAATAAGAACAGCGTCTTCGTAGTTATAACCTTCCCAAGTCATAAAGCCGATAAGAGCATTCTTACCAAGTGAAATTTCACCGTTTGAAGTTGCAGGACCGTCAGCGATAACCTCGCCAGCCTCAACTTCTTGACCGAGTTCAACGATTGGTCTCTGGTTGATACATGTACCCTGGTTTGAACGCATAAACTTGATAAGTTCATATGTGTCAACTTCGCCGTCAGCAGTTGTGATTGCGATAGTCTTAGCGTCCATTTGAGTAACTGTACCTGCACGCTTTGCAAGAACTACTGTACCTGAGTCAACAGCAGCCTTGTATTCCATACCAGTACCAACGATTGGAGAATCTGTTTTAAGAAGCGGAACAGCCTGACGCTGCATGTTAGAACCCATCAAAGCACGGTTAGCGTCGTCGTTTTCAAGGAATGGAATCATTGCAGTAGCAACTGAAACAACCATCTTTGGAGAAACGTCCATATAATCAGCTTCTGTTGTAGGAACTTCAAGGAAGTTATCTCTGTGACGAGCTGTAAGTTTTGCGTTGATGAATTTGCCGTTTTCGTCGAGTGGCTCGTTAGCCTGAGCTACAATGTAGTTATCCTCAACGTCAGCAGTCATATATTCAACTTCTTTAAGAACTGTACCTGTCTTTTTATCGATTCTTCTGAAAGGAGCTTCGATAAAGCCGTACTTGTTAATTCTTGAGAATGTTGCAAGATATGAGATAAGACCAATGTTTGGACCTTCAGGAGTTTCGATAGGACACATTCTACCGTAGTGAGAATAGTGAACGTCACGAACTTCGAAGCCTGCACGGTCACGAGAAAGACCGCCAGGACCAAGTGCTGAAAGTCTTCTCTTATGTGTAAGTTCTGCAAGTGGGTTTGTCTGGTCCATGAACTGTGAAAGTGGTGAAGAACCAAAGAACTCTTTAATAGCAGCCATAACAGGTCTGATATTGATAAGAGCTGCAGGAGTTACCTTATCAGGTTCCTGACTTTGAAGAGTCATTCTTTCTTTAACAACTCTTTCCATTCTTGCAAAACCAATTCTGAACTGATTTTGAAGAAGTTCGCCAACTGAACGGATACGACGATTACCAAGGTGGTCAATATCATCTGTAACACCAACACCTGATGCCAAACCGTTCAAGTAGTTAATTGATGCGAAAATATCTTCTTTGATAATGTGCTTTGGAATAAGGTCATCTACACGAAGAGCCATTTCTTCAAGAAGTGCTTCCTTATCGTCACCACATTTATCAAGAACTTCCATAAGAACTGTGAAACGTACCTTTTCATTGATACCGATTTCTTCAAGTTCGTCTTCTGTGAACATTGGAACATATTCAGCGATGTCAACCATACCGTTAGAGAATACCTTAACCTCTTTGCCCTCAATATCAAGAACAACAGTGTCAACACCTTCCTGCTCCATTCTGTAAGCAAGTTCTTCGCTGATTACATCGCCGGGTTCTGCCATAATTTCACCTGTAAGGTTACTTACAACAGGTGCTGCAACTGCAAAACCAGCAACACGGTCAGCAATACCGAGTTTCTTATTATATTTATATCTACCAACACGAGATAAGTCATAACGGTGAGCGTCGAAGAAAAGACCGTTTAAGTGTGCCTGTGCTGTTTCAAGTGCAGGTGGCTCACCCGGACGGAGTTTCTTATAAACCTCAATAAGAGCCTGTTCTGTATTAACAGTAGTATCCTTATCAAGAGTTGCAACGATTCTGTCGTCATAACCGAAGAAATCCATAATTTCAGCATTAGAGCTAAGACCTAATGCACGGATAAATGTAGTGATATAAATTTTTCTGTTCTTATCTATTCTTACATAGAAAAGGTCATTTTGGTCAGTTTCATACTCAAGCCAAGCACCACGGTTAGGAATTACAGTTGTTGTGTAAAGTTCCTTACCTGTTTTGTCATGAGTCATTCCGTAATATGCACTTGGTGAACGAACAAGCTGTGAAATAATAACACGCTCTGCACCGTTAATTACGAATGTACCGCTATCTGTCATAAGCGGGAAGTCGCCCATATAAACTTCGTTTTCTTTAACCTCGCCTGTTTCCTTGTTGAAAAGACGTGCTGTGACTCTAAGAGGTGCAGCGTAAGTAGCATCTCTTTCTTTGCATTCTTTGACTGTGTACTTTGGCTTATCGTCCATACGATAATCTACAAAAGTCAATTCAAGGTTACCTGTGAAATCGGTAATTGCGTCGATATCACGGAACACCTCTTTAAGTCCTGTTTCAAGGAACCACTTGTAAGAGTTTTTCTGTACTTCAATAAGGTTAGGCATCTGCATAACTTCATTGATTTTTGAGAAACTCATACGGGTATTTCTGCCAAGTTTTACCGGTTTGACATTTACCATAGGGCTTAATCACTCTCCGTTCGTTTTTTTATTCCTGAGCCTTACATCTATATACATAGTATATAAGGCGTGGAGATTACTAAATTTTACTGTGAGTTACACTTGCTTTTTAAGGTAAATTATGGTACACTTTGTGTTGCACAAAATACGCCAGCGTATATAACTCCACTATAATAGCAATTTAATATTATATACTTGTCAAGTCAAGATGTCAATACTTAATTTGGGAAAATTTGCAAACAAATTTTGAACATTATTTTAAAGGATGTTTTTAATGGAAACTTATAAAAATCTTACAGCATCTGCAAAGGCAGTTGTAATTTTCAAAAACATATTAATTGATAAAGGAATATCTGCTCTTATCAGATTATTGGAATGTGACACCAATAATGAAAATGCGTTTTTAGAGTTTTACTCCGATTTTGTTTCTGCACTTTATGAAAAGACAGACGATTTGTGCGAATACATAAATGAGCTTTTACAAGATGATGAAAATATATATGTAAAGCAATCTGCAAAAGGCGAAGTATCCCCTCTTGTTCAAAATGCAGTAGAAAATGAACTCTTGTTTTTTGAAGAACTTTCAAAAGTAAAATGTGATGAATTGAAATCTATATATAATAGTATAGCGTTACCCCAATGGAAAAACGGTAATATTTCAGTCAAAGACGAATACAATAAAAAGATTTCCGCAATCAAGACAACAGGCTACGGAATTTATGCCACACACAGAATGTTTTTATATAAGGACGAGAAGATTATTCCCGTTAAATACCCTGACCCACAACGTCTTTCACAGATGAGTGGCTACGAAATGGAAAGACAAAAAGTAATTGACAACACCTTGGCATTACTTCAAGGCAAACCTTGTAACAACGTACTCCTTTACGGTGACGCAGGTAGTGGCAAAAGCAGTACAATAAAAGCAATTGTAAATGAATACTGGGAAATGGGACTTCGTCTTATTGAAATCAAGAAAAATCAGTTGTACTCGTTACCTGATGTTATTGAGCAGTTGGCAGACAATCCACTGAAATTCATTATTTTCATTGACGATTTAAGTTTTTCAACCAACGATAATGATTTTGGTGCGTTAAAAGCAATTTTAGAGGGTGGCGTTGCAGGAAAAACCGAAAATCTTGTAATTTACGCTACAAGTAACAGAAGAAACCTTGTAAAAGAGAACTTTTCTGACCGTAACGGCGATGATATACATCTTCAAGACACAATTCAAGAAGTTATGAGCCTTTCTGCTCGCTTTGGTCTTAAAATTACATTCTCAAAACCTGATAAAGATTTATATTTATCTATTGTGGAAAATCTTTCTATGCAGTATAATATAAGTATTGACAAGAATGAGTTGTTTTTATCGGCTGAGGCATTTGCACTTCGTAATGGTGGCAGAAGTCCGAGAACGGCAAAACAATTCATTGAATATTTAGCATCAAAAAGCGAATAACCTTGTTGGAGGTAAAATATGAGAAATTATAAGTATGATTGGGAAAACCCCGCAATTTTCAAAAGAAATAAGGAAGACGGTCACGTTATTGCTTTTTCTTATGACAATGAAAATGACGCCTTGAACCGTGTTGAGCCAAGTTCAAAAATGACTCTTAACGGCACTTGGAAATTCCATTGGCAGAGAGGATTAAACGACTGTCCTACCGATTTTTATAAGGACAGTTTTGATGCGTCTTTTTGGCGTGACATTACAGTTCCGTCAGTTTGGCAGATAGGTCAGAATACTGAAAGTTATCCTTACTATTATGCAAGTACATTTTGCCGTGCTATAAGCCGTAGTAAGAATAAGATTCCGTCAATTGACCACACAATGCAGGAAATCGGTATTTACGTTCGTGATTTCGATATGCCAGAACACTTTGACGGTCAAGAAATCTTCTTGCATTTCGGTGCGGCAAAATCTGCTATCGAAGTATATCTTAACGGCGAGTTTGTTGGTTATTCACAAGGTTCAATGACACCTCACGAATTTGACATTACAAAATTTGCTCGCAAAGGCTCAAACAGAGTTGCTGTTAAAGTTTACCGTTTCTCTGACGGTGCATACCTTGAAAATCAAGATATGTGGCTTCTTTGCGGTCTTTACAGAGAAGTTTATGTTTTTGCAGAACCTAAAAAATGCATTCGCGACTTCTTTATTACAACTGACCTTGATAAAGAATACAAAGACAGTAACACAAGTCTTGAAATTAAAGTTAATGATTATGCAGGTAGTGGCTCTGCAACAGTTAAAGCTGAAATTATTGACGGTGACGAGCGAATTACATTAGGCGAGGCTGAATTTGACGGCTCTGCAACACTTAATTTCAACAAACTTATTGAAAATCCAAAGAAATGGTCTGCTGAAACTCCATATCTTTATAAATTACTTATCAGTATTACTGCTGACGGCAAGACAACTTACAAGTGCATCCGTTTTGGTTTCAAGAAAGTTGAAATTATCGGCGAAAAATTCCTTTTCAACGGAAAACCTTTACTTCTTCGTGGTGTTAACCGTCACGACTTTGACCCTGACAATGGTTGGGCAGTACCAAAAGAAAGATACCATCAGGATTTGAACTTTATGAAGAATGCGAATATTAACTCTATTCGTACTTCTCACTACCCTGATGACCCATATTTCTATGACCTTTGTGACGAATACGGTTTCTATGTTATGGACGAATGTGACCTTGAAACTCATGGTGTTCGTCGTAAAGGTGTTCCGGGTAGCAATCCAATGTGGACTGACGCAGTTGTTGACAGAATGGAAAGAATGGTACTTCGCGACCGTAACCACGCTTGCGTATTTATGTGGTCACTCGGTAACGAGGCTGGCGACGGCGACAACTTTATGGAAATGAAGAAAGCCGCCCTTAAACTTGACAACACTCGTCAATTCCATTACGAAGGCGACTTTAATTTTACAAAGAGTGACGTTATTTCAAGAATGTATCCTGTTGAGGCTACAATGAAAAAGCTTTGCAATAAAGAGCCTATTGAAATTACTCTTTATGACAATATTGCAAATGCACTTGCTGCTGACTCAAAACCAATCAAGAAAGAAGATTACTGCAGACCTGTTCTTCTTTGTGAATATGCTCATGCTATGGAAAACAGCCTTGGTAACTTCCAAGAATATATGGACGACTTTGAGGCACACGACCATATGTGTGGCGGTTATATCTGGGACTTTGTTGACCAAGCAATCCGTAGAAAAACTCCGGAAGGCGACCAATGGCTTTACGGTACTGACTTTGAGAAATACGAGCCGGGCAGATATACACATCTTCCAAACACAACTGCTATGACAGGCTCAAATACATATTTCAACGCTAATGGTATTATCACAGCAGACCGCAAACCTCACCCATCATATTTTGAGGTTAAGAAAGTTTACTGTGAAATCAAAGTTAAAGAAAAAGACCTTAACAAAGGTGAATTTACTCTTATCAACAAAAAACTCTTTACTGACCTTGCAGATTTTGAATTCAAGTGGAGTTTGCAAGCAGAAGGCGTTGAAGTGCAGAGTGGTGTTGTTGATATTAACTGCGGTCCACAGTCACAGGCAGATTTTACAATTCCTTATGACCTTACTACATTACCTGAAAAAGAGTGCGTTCTTATTGTTTCATTCCTTAACAAAGAGGCACATCCTTGGTGTGAGGCTGGCTATGAGCAAGGCTTTGACCAGTTTGTTGTTAAATCAGTTAAGGCAGAAGAAAAGAAATATGATGGTAATGTAACATTTGTTAAGAATGGCTCAGTAGTTACTGCTAAGGGTGAAGGCTTTGCAGTAACAATCAACGGTGGTAAGATTACCTCACTTAAATATAACGACAAAGAGTATTTAAAAGCACCTGTAACACCTAACTATTTTAGAGCAGTTACTGACAACGACCTTTCAAATCTTAACTTTGTACCGTTCACAATTCCGTTCCACCCATACTTTAATTGGCAGAGAGCAACAAACGGTGCAAAGGGTACAGTTAAATCTGCAAGCAAGAATGCACTTGGTCAGTTGGTAATCAATATTGATTGGAACGTTCAGTTCTTCTCAGGTGTTACATCTGCAATTGTTGTAAATCCTGACGGAAGTCTTGAAATTACTCATACAGGTACACCTAAGATGTTCAATCTTCTTCGTTTCGGTACAAAGATGGGACTTCTTCGTGAATTCGACCAAGTTAAATGGTATGGTCGTGGCCCACAAGAAACATACTTTGACAGAAAAACAGGCGGTAAGATTACACTCCACGAAAAGAGTGTTGCAGACCTTGAGCATCACTATATGAGACCTCAAGAAAACGGCAACCGTACAGATGTAAGATGGGTTGAAATCAGAAATAAAGAAAACCTTGGTCTTCGTTTTGAGGCTATGGGCGAAACACCAATTTGCTTTAGTGCATGGCATTATACACAAGACCAGTTGCAACTTGCAAAGCATATTCACGAGTTACCACATTATGATATTACAACATTCAATGTTGACTTAAATCAAATTGGTGTTGGTGGCGATATGCCGGGCGACGCACAGGTTCGTGAAAAGTATCAGTTGAAACCAAATAAGGTTTATACTTATACTTTTAGAATTTCACCAATCAAATAAATTAAGTGCAAAATGATAAAACGGACAGATTAAAAAAATCTGTCCGTTTTTGTTTTATAGATGTATTTATTTTATATCTAAAAAATGAATTATTTTTTTGCAAGACAATCTTACAGAGGTGCTTTATTTTTGAGCAGATTTTTCGCAAGACAATGTGTCAAAGGCGAAGCTGTATAAAAATACCGCGAGCCGAATGACACGCGGTATTGTGGAAAATATGCCAAAAAGAATCATTTTTTCACTGCTATTGTTTCCACTTCAACAAGTACATCCTTTGGAAGTTGTTTTGCTGCTACACATGAGCGTGCAGGTTTGCTTGTAAAGTATTCTGCATAAATTGCGTTGAATGCTGCGAAGTCTTCCATATTTTTAAGGAAGCAAGTTGTTTTTACAACATTTCCTAAATCACTACCTGATGCCTCGAGAAGATTTTTAATGTTTTCGCAAACTTGTTTTGTTTGTCCCTCAATTGTTGTTGCTTCAACTTCGCTAGTTGCAGGGTTAATTGCAATTTGTCCTGATGTAAAAACAAAATCCCCCACTACTTTTGCCTGTGAATATGGTCCAATTGCAGCAGGTGCTTTATCTGTACTGATTGTTTTAATCATAATAATTACTCCTTATACTAATTTGTAGCCTTGGCTTGTAAGCTCATTTCTAATCATTTCAATATGCTCAAAGTTTCTAGTTTCAAGCAAAATACGAAGATAGCAACCGTTGATTTCTGAATTTTCCGATGCTCTTTCGTGGTGGATTGAAATAACATTACCGCCCAAATCGGCAATAATATTTGAAACGCCTTTAAGCTGACCTGGTTTGTCAACAAGCTCGATTGTAAGTGAATATGTACGACCACTTGTAAGCAAACCACGTTTAATTACACGGGAAAGAATTGTAACGTCGATATTACCGCCTGAAACAAGGCAGACAACTTTTTTGCCTTTAACGTCGATTTTATTAAACATAACTGCTGCAACTGAAACTGCACCTGCACCCTCTGTAACCAACTTTTGTTGTTCAATAAGTGTAAGAATTGCAGTTGCGATTTCGTCGTCAGAAACAGTTACAACTTCGTCAACATATTTCTTTACATACTCAAATGTATTAGCACCCGGCTCTTTAACTGCGATACCGTCAGCAATAGTTGAAACATTGTCGAGACGCTCAATTTTATCGTCTTTAATTGAGTTATACATACTTGGTGCACCTTTTGCCTGAACACCATAAACCTTAACTTTAGGATTAAGTGCTTTAATTGCAAATGAAACACCGCTGATGAGTCCACCGCCACCGATTGGCACTACTACTGCATCAGCATCTGCAAGTTGGTCAAGAATTTCAAGACCGATTGTACCTTGACCTGCAATAACGTCGTCATCATCAAATGGATGAACGAATGTATAGCCTTTTTCATCTCTTAACTGTAATGCTTTATTATAAGCATCATCATAAACACCTTCAACAAGGCAGATATCTGCACCGTAACTCTTTGTTGCTTCTACTTTAGAAATTGGTGCACCGTCGGGAAGACAGATAAGTGATTTAATGCCGTTTTTTGTAGCTGCTAAAGCTACGCCTTGTGCGTGGTTACCCGCTGAACAAGCAATAACGCCTTTTGCCTTGTCTTCTGCAGACAACTGACTGATTTTATAAGCCGCACCGCGAACTTTGAAAGAACCTGTCACCTGCAAGTTTTCTGTTTTAAGATAAACTTCACAGTCAGGATTGATTTTTGGTGCATAAATCATATCTGTTTTGCGGATTATGTCCTTTAATACGAATGATGCGTGATAGATTTTATCAAGTGTTACCATAATATTACTTCTTTCTGGAAAAGATTAGAGTTATTGTAGCACACTAAAGTATTGAATTGCAATAGAAATTTACAAAAAAATACGGCGGGAGCAAGCCCCCGCTGTGTTTTTACCAATTAATTGTTTCGTTGTAGTCGTCATAGCCGTAGTTTCCTGCTGTATTTTTAAGGAGTTCAGCTATGTCAACTTTTTCCCCATAAGGGTCTTTTACGCTGATTTTCTTGAGAATTGGTTTTATTCTCTTTAAAAATGCTATAAAAACATCACCCTCGGGAGTGCCCTCATTATATGTCTGATTTCCGCGGAACACGTTACGAACAAGCACAGTTGCGTAGTCAATAAGTTTAACTTTTCTTATGCTCTTATCACATTTTATAAACAACAATCTTGCAAGAGTACCAAGTTTTACGGAGCAGAGAAGTTTGCCTGCCATACGTAGTGCAAATACAAGGCCTTTACTCTCTTTGATATGGAATTTTCTCATTGCACGGGTTGTATCATCACGCAAATCGAGTAAAATATTTCTAATCATTGCGTCAAATACGCTTGTCAAATACTCTTTACAGGTCATACCCTTTGTATCGTACTCGAAATCGGGTGTTTCAATACTTTCGATTTGTGCTGAATTTTCACCTAATGTTACAAGTCTTATGTATGACGGGTCTGCAATAATTGAGCCCGTTGTTATATCATAAAGTTTATTGCCCTTTTCGGTAGTAAACTCATTAATGCTTTGATTATGCATATGACCTGTAAAAACAAGATGCACGCCCTCGTCAGCAAGAAGTGTTGCGACGCTCTTGTAATCATACATAAGTGCCGATTTAATAATTGAGAAAATCGGTTGAATCGGCAATACGGGGTAATGACAGATTGCGAACATTGTTTGGTTGTCTTCCCTCGCCTTTTTTGTCTGTTCTTTAATCCATTCAACTTGTTTTTCTGTCAAACTGAACTGACCTTTTGTTTTAATGTCAGCATTAATTGCGAGAAGTCGTACATTTTCACTTAACTGTGCAACATAAGAAAGATGCTCCTCATCAACTGCTATTGCATCGCTAAATCCAAAATCATTATAAAGTCCTATAAGTTCTTCTTTAGGTGTTGGTTCAGGCATATATCTGCCGTTTTCACCGAATGCAAACGGGTCGCCTTTCCAGTCGTGGTCGGCGGTAATAAGATAAACTTTTTTACCCTTTGCTTTAATATCATAAAGAAGTTTTATGAATTTTTCGTGACTTTTACGTTCACCATTCTGAGTTAAGTCTCCAACAATAATCACGGTGTCAGACAAATCGGTTTCACCTAAATATTTAAACACAGCATTATTAATACTTTCGGTTTCTGCAAAACATTTCTGCTCATAGTGCATAAAATCTTCGTAATCTTTACCGCTACAACCTAAATCAGTATCAAAAAAATGCGGGTCAGTTAAAACTAAAAATTTGAATTCTTTCATAATAATCTCCATCATCAAAATAAAGCCTACACATTATATGTAGGCTTTAATAAGTTATAATTATTCTGTAACGACTAATCCTTCTGCTTCACGTTTTGCTTGAAGTGCCGCAACCATATCTTTCTTTTCTTTACCGGCAATCTTATAAAAGAACATTGGGATTGAGCAAAGCAACATACTCACACCAGGTACAATTGAAACAAGTGAGAACATTGCAAATCTCATTTCAGGCGGCATGTCAAGTGCTGAAACAACTGCAGTTGATGAATACATCTGTGCAGGGTCAAGACCGATTACCATATACATAATAACGATACCTGATGTTGCAAATGCATTACCAATTTTATTGATAAAGCCCTGACAAGCAGCACCGAGAGCATTGTCACGGAAACCTGTTTTAAGTTCCATATAGTCAAGACAGTCACCAATCATTGCAAGGCAAACTGTGTTGATAACGCCAAGTGGAATACAAGAAATAATGATAAAAGGAATACAAGCATACAAATTCATTGTAAACCAACCAACAAGAGTTGTGATGATACTTGCTACAAAACCTGCAAGACAAGTTGTAATAACAAGTTTCTTATAATCAAACTTTTTCATAAGTTTCGGCATAAAGAGTGTTGCACCAAAAAGGCCAATAATTGAACTAATCTGGAATACTGTTTTAACTGTTGAAATACTTGACTCGATTGCAGCATTTCTCTCCGCCTCTGTTGCAAGTGTTGCAAGGTCAGGACCGATGTAGAATGAATAACGTGCAACGTGAATAGCCGCAGCAGAAACCATATAACGACCACTTGAAAGAATACCCATTAAAAGAACGAGAACAAGTGGCTTACATTTGAAAATACGAGAAAGCTGTGATGGTTCACCCTTCTCACGTTTTTTAACAGGCATTTTAACGTGTTCCTTAACACCTGTGCAAGCACGTGAATAAAGAATTGTACCAAGAACAACCGTTACAATTGCCATAATGAGATATTTTCTCTTTTGAATTGTAAGGAAATCTGTAACATTAGATTTTTCTGCCCATGAAGCAATAATAAAACCTACCACAAGGAAAAGTACTTCAGGAACTGCTGAACCGATTGAGTTGAAAATCTTACTTACAGAAATAACAGAGCTTCTTTCTTCTGAATCAGGTGTCATAACATTTGGAAGTCCCCAAAACGAAACGTCACCAACTGTATAAATCATACCCCAAGCAACATAAACAATTGCTGAATAAATCATCATTTCTGTCTTATCAAGATTAGGGCTCATATACATTAAGAATGTTACAATTGCAATTGGAATCAATGCAAAACGTATGAACGGAAGCATTTTACCACTTTTAAGATTACTTCTATCAACAATCATACCCATAAGCGGGTCATTGATAGCATCCCATACTCGTGCTAAAAGCATAAGCAAAAGCACAAACATAGGTGACAACTGCAAAACATTAAGGTAATAGTCACTTATGTAACTTGACATAAGTGCATAAATCATACCCTGACCTAATCCGGCAACGCAGAACGCAGTCATCTCTTTCTTTTGAACATATTTTTTCTGTTCCATACTTATCTCCTTAATCCATTAATAATGTACTTGCGAATGTAAACTGTGCTGCATAGTACAACACGTGATTTATAATTACATTGGTTTTTGTGTTGCCACCTTCTTTGAAATAGATACTTGAAAGAACTAAATCAGAGAGTGTGAATAACACAGAACCTGCAATAAGCGTAATAAATTCTTTATTTGCACCGCAGAAAAGTACGCCGTTTATTGCGGCAAACATTGTGCCTGACAAGAAAATTGCATAAACACCTGTTATTTTCTTGAATCTGCCGTATTTTAAGCCCATTGGTTTTTCTAAAAGAAGAGTACATACCATAAATATTACTGATGAAAGCAAAGTTACAGGAATGTACCACCATTTTATTTCTGCATATTCACTAAAAATTGCAGGAATGAAGAAAATGTGTCCCATTATAAAGCACATAAATCCCGCGTATGTATAAATATGTTGGTGCTGTTTATAAACATATTTCAAGTCAAGCCAAATGTCACCCATAAGGCTGAATATGAAACCTAAAATCATAAGCACACCATACTCAAAGTGTTTTCTATTCATTGCAAACGCCACGAATGCAGTTGCAATAAAGCAAGCAGATGCTAACGCTTTAACAAACATTGCCTTAAGTCCGCCAACTTGTACTCTTAAAACCAAGAATACTATGGTAACAATAGCACCTACAGTAACAACGCCTGCAAATAAATTAGTTAACATATAATCCCCTACCTATCTAAATTTTCCCATAAAGAAATTATACCAATAATTACAAGTTAATGCAACTATCAGTATAACCAAATTTTAGTTCTGTTTTTTGACAATGCCGTACTCATCATAAAGTCTGTAATATGGGCATTGATAGTTTGACGAGGTTAAAAACCGTACCATTTCGTCTTCATCAAGATTAATGTCACAACAGTATTCTTCAAGCTCGTCATCATAATAGTAATTTACGCAGGATTCACAATTTGTTTTTGCCATATTCATCACCAAAAATATTATAGCAAATTAAACACAAAATGCAAAGAGTAAAATAAAAAATACCGCGAGCCGAACGACACGCGGTATACGAAAAATATGCCACACATAACTTTTTGAACAGATTTTTGTAAGGCAATGTTGCCGAGACGAAGTTGTATGTGCTATACCACGAGTCGATGGCAACGAAGTATTGCAGAAAATATGCCAAAAAGACTATATTCTTGCTACGCCTGTTTCTTTAGCAGTCTTAATAACTGCTTTTGCAACTACTTCTGCAACACGTTTATCAAGTGCCGGAGCAATAATATTTTCTTCTGTGATTTCATCATCAGGAATGAGAGAAGCAAGTGCATAAGATGTTGCGACTTTCATTTCTTCATTAATGCAAGATGCTCTGCAGTCAAGAGCACCACGGAAAATACCCGGAAATGCAAGAACGTTGTTAATCTGGTTAGGGAAATCCGAACGACCTGTACCCACAACTCTTGCACCTGCCTTTTTGGCAAGGTCAGGCATAATTTCAGGTGTTGGGTTAGCCATTGGGAACATAATAGCATCGCTATTCATTGATTTAACCATTTCTTCAGTAACAATGTTTGGTGCAGAAACACCGATAAACACGTCCGCACCCTTCATAGCATCAGCAAGAACGCCGGTTTTATGTTCAAGGTTTGTAACCTTTGCAACTTCAGCCTGAGCTTCATTCAACTGCTCGTCGCCCTCACAGATAATGCCGAAACGGTCAACAAATGTAAGGTTTTTAACACCCATATTGAGAAGGTGTTTACCAATTGCAATACCTGCACTGCCTGCACCGTTGATTACAACCTTAACTGTTCCAATATCTTTTTTTACAAGTTTAAGTGCATTAAGTAATGCAGCAGCAACAACAATAGCAGTACCGTGCTGGTCATCGTGGAAAATCGGAATATCACAGATTTCTTTTAACTTTCTTTCAATTTCAAAGCAACGAGGCGCTGAAATATCTTCAAGGTTAATTCCACCAAATGAGCCTGAAATAAGATAAATTGTTCTTACAATCTCGTCAACATCCTTTGAACGAACGCAAATCGGGAACGCATCAACATCAGCAAATGCTTTAAAAAGTGCACATTTGCCTTCCATAACAGGCATACCTGCCTCAGGGCCGATGTCCCCAAGGCCAAGAATTGCAGTACCATCAGTAATTACAGCAACAAGGTTGTGACGACGAGTAAGTTCAAAGCTTTTGTTATAATCCTTGTTGATTTCAAGACAAGGCTCTGCAACGCCGGGTGTATATGCAAGAGATAAATCCTCTCTTGTGTTGATGGGGGCACGAGAAACTACTTCGATTTTTCCGCCCCACTCATAATGCTTTTTAAGTGATTCTTGTCTGATATCCATTTAATTAGTCCTCCCAAGGGAATTTATATTGAGTAAGACCTAATTCGTCACGAATTTGAATAATTTCTTTCTGAACTGATTCATTAATTGGTACACCGCTTGCACGAGCAATACCGATTTCGTACTCTTTCTCGCCTGCTGTGTATATTCTTTCAGCACCGGGTGCTTTCTTTGAAGCACGAACTGAACGAATAATATCACCAGCCTTTTTACGTGCTATATCTTCACCCATAAAGTGGTCAGTATCAATAGCAATAAACCAGTGACCGAGCTGATATGGACGAATGTTGCCATTTTCATCTTTACCGTCAAGGTCCTTACCGTAAGCACCGTCCTGAAGAATTGATGAGAAGAATTCTACTGCCATAGCAAAACCATAACCCTTGTAACCGCCAAGGTCTTCACCAATACCGCCAAGTGTTGTAAGAGCAGCTGTACCACCACGGATTTTCTTAAGAGCAACACCTGCATCACCCTCAATAGCCTCACCGTCAAGACCGATAATTGTGCCGGGATGAACATCTTCACCAATTCTCTCATAATATTCGACTTTACCGTTCTGTGTAATTGATGTTGCACAGTCAAAGTTAAAATCGAATGCCTCGTCAGTAGGAACACCAATTGTGAATGGGTTTGTACCGAACATACCCTCAACGCCGAATGTTGGTGCAACTGATGGACGAGCATTTGTACCTGTCATACCGATACAGCCAGCCTTTGTAGCCATTGTTGAATAGTAACCCGCAATACCATAATGGCAAGAATTACGAACAACAACCATACCCATACCGTATTCTTTAGCCTTTGCAATAGCCATACTCATAGCCTTATGGCCGATTACCTGACCCATACCGTGATGACCGTCAACAACTGCTGTTGTAGGTGTTTCTTTAATAATTTCAAAGTTAGTTACAGGCTGTTGAATACCTGCCTTAATTCTGTCAAGATAAACAGGCTTGAAACGGTTTACACCGTGAGATTCAATACCTCTTTTGTCTGATGCAAGAAGAACATCTGCACAGATTTCAGCATCTTCTCTTGGGATTCCGTATCCAACAAAAGAATCAATTACGAAATTTGTAATCGTTTTCCAATCAACAATGTTTGTCTTTGCCATTACTATATCTCCTTTTACGTATAAAAAGTGTGCTGTACCAAATTAAAATTAATACTGCACACTTATTATTTATTTTCAATTAAATTATACTCCACAAAATATTAAAGTCAAGGCAAATTTGATATTTTTTTAACAAATTTGAGTTGGGTTCGATTCCCTACATCAAAATAACACGAAAAAAGAGTACACAAATTGCGTACTCTTTTTTATGGTGACCCGGACGGGAATTGAATTATAGACTCACAATGCGAATGAGGGATTCGCATTGTGCTCTTCGCTAAAAACGATATACTATATCGTTTTCTTAACGCTCAGACCCTCTCGGGTTCTCACCCGCCGGCAAAAAGAAAAAGTCGCACTTTCGTACGACTTTTCTTTTTGGTGACCCGGACGGGAATCGAACCCGTGTTACCGCCGTGAAAGGGCGGTGTCTTAACCGCTTGACCACCGGGCCATATTTGGTAGCGGCAACGGGACTTGAACCTGTGACCTTCCGGGTATGAACCGGACGCTCTAGCCAACTAAGCTATGCCGCCATGTAGCCGCCGTTTTGACGGCTTGATTATTATAATATAAGAGTTTTGTTTTGTCAACAACTTTTTACAAATATTTTTATCTTTTTTCGAAAAATTATTTATTAAAATAAAAAGGGCGATTTGCGAATCGCCCAGAGTAGACAGACATAAAGACCTGCCCCTACATTAACTTAATTCATCCGAAGACAAGGAACCGTCCCCTGTCTTTTACGTCCCCTGTCTTTTATGTTTCTGATTGGCTAAACACGGGCGGAGTGCAGAACTCACCATTTATTTCCACAAAAGGAAATGTATAAACTAATTCTGGATGTTTTTTAAGTCTCAACCTTATAGACGGATATCTTTCTTCTGAAGTAACAGCGTTTATATCGTTTTTATCATATAAATGTGACTGCCAAAGTTCTTTTAATTCTATATTTGTTATCAAATCATAATCACTTTCATAGTATTCAACAATAAATTCTTCTATTTTATAATTAAAAGGACTTAAAACATCTCCATGTACTAACATGAAAAATGCATTACTATATTTAACTAACAAAACATCATTGTCGCTTTTACCATCATTTGAGTAAACAACAAAATCTTGGTTTTTACAACAAGGTGTCATCTTTGAAAAATCCATTTTCCATCTTGAAAAGTTTTTTATACTTGTTTCAACAGTTTTATAAGAAGTGTATTCTTTTCCGTTTATTTTCCAAATATCTTTTTCAATAGAAATAGTTATTTGCTCAAAATTACAAGCTTCTTTATTTTTCAAGTTCCCTTCAAAAACACTTATTTGATTGTAAGATGTAGATATATTTTTTTCAGGTTCTAATGTATTGTTATTCAATTGTTCTTTTTCATTATTAACACTTAGCCCACAAGCACTAAAAAGCAATAAAATAACTAATAAAAACAAAGGTCTAATCTTTTTCATAGTGTGCACTCCTTTCATCTGCAATCCATCTGAGAATCATCTATAGGCAGTCCACCACACATAGACAGGGGACGGTTCTCTGTCTTCTTCAAATTTTCAAACATTTTTCTACCAACCCCTTGCGTATCAATTTTTCTTACAATTCAAATATATCACTAATTTTATAAAAAGTCAAACGAAAAGGGCGATTTGTAAATCGCCCCTACTTAGTATATTATTTTCTTTCCATTAATGTAACCATAACAGCCTTTTGTGCGTGAAGTCTGTTTTCTGCTTCGTCGAAGATTTCATCTGCATGAGATTCGAAAACTTCTTCTGTGATTTCTTCGCCACGGTGAGCAGGTAAACAATGTTGCACCATACAACCTGGATTTGCTGCTTCAAGTGTTTTCTTGTTAATCTGATAAACGCCCTCAAACACTTTCTTTCTGTAAATGAATTCTTCTTCCTGTCCCATTGATGCCCATACGTCAGTAAAAATTACGTCAGCACCTGCACTTGCTTCAATTGGGTCACGATAAAGACCGAAATGGCCGTTTTGATTTGCAAATTCAAGAACTCGCTTATCAGGGTCAAATCCCTCAGGGCAAGCAACAGTTACGTCCATACCCATTTTAAGACCGCCAACAATAAGTGAGTTAGCCATATTGTTACCATCGCCAATGTATGTCATTTTAAGACCATCAAGGTGCCCTTTATGTTCACGAACTGTCATAAGGTCAGCAAGGACCTGACAAGGATGGCAGAAGTCAGTAAGACCGTTAATAATCGGAATAGAACCGTATTTTGCAAGGTTTTCAACTTCGCTCTGTTCAAAAGTTCTAATCATAATACCGTCAAGGTAACGTGAAAGAACGCGAGCGGTGTCCTGAATAGGCTCGCCACGACCAATTTGCAAGTCACGGTTTGAAAGGAACAACGCCTGACCGCCTAACTGATACATACCTGTTTCAAAAGAAACACGAGTACGGGTTGATGACTTCTGGAAAATCATACCAAGAGTCTGACCTGCAAGACGATGGTGTGTAATATGATTTTTATTTTCATATTTCAACTGGTCGGCAAGATTAAGAATATCTGTAATTTCTTCAGTTGAAAGTGAAAGCATACTTAAAAGATGTTTCATAATTTATACCTCTGCAATAATATTTTTCAAAATGTTAATACCCTTGTCAATTTCTTCTTTTGTAATTACCAAAGGTGGTAACATTCGAAGTTTTGTTTTAGCGGTGAGAATTAAAAGTCCGTTCTCACTGCATTTTTTTGCGATTTCGCCTGCGTTTTTAGTCTTGAGTTCAATACCGAGCATCATTCCAAGACCGCTGACGGACTTAACTTCTTCTATTTCTGCAAGTTTTTCTCTTATGTACTCACCTTTTTTGGTGACTTCGTTAAGAAAATTGTCAGTTAAACATTCAAGAATATATTTTGCACCTGCACAAGCCACTGGATTTCCACCAAAGGTTGTACCGTGTGTTCCCGCAGTTAATATATTAGCACACTTTTCAGTACAAAGGCAAGCACCCATTGGAAGACCGTTACCGATACCCTTTGCACTTGTTACAACATCAGGTGAAATGCCTGCGTGCTGATATGCAAACAATTTACCTGTTCTGCCCATACCCGTCTGCACTTCGTCTATCATTAAAAGAATATCTTTTTCTTTGCAGACTTTTTCAACAGTTTTCAAAAAGTCGAAATCAGTTGGAACAACTCCGCCCTCACCCTGAACAACTTCAAGAATAATTGCACAAACTGTATCGTCTGCCATTTCTAAAAACTGCTCTGTATTGCCTGATTCAACATACTTGAAGCCCTGCACAAAAGGATTGAAGAACTTATGATAATGCTCTTGTCCCGTTGCAGTAATTGTAGCCATTGTTCTGCCATGAAATGAGTTTACAAGAGTGATTATATTATAACGGTTTTCACCATATTTATCAAAACTATATTTACGGGCAAGTTTTATTGCACACTCATTTGCTTCAGCACCCGAATTGCAAAGGAAAACGCGGTCAAACCCTGTTTTAGAAGTCAACATTTCAGCATACTCTGCAACAGTTGAGTTGTAATAAAGGTTTGATGTATGCTGAACTTTTTTAAGTTGTTCGGTTACTGCATTAATCCAACCATCATTATTGTAGCCGAGTGAATTTACACCAATACCTGAGCCGAAGTCTATAACTTCATTGCCCTCACTATCAATAAATGTTGCACCGTTACCCTTTTCGATTGAAACGGGGAAATGTGCATAAGTTGGCATTAAACTGTTATCTGCTTGAGATTTAATTATATCTAAATTCATATTTATCACCATTAAAGGAACATTGTACCGATACCAGAGTCTGTAAGCATTTCAATAAGGATTGAATGTGGAATTCTGCCGTCAATAATATGTGTACGCTTAACTCCACGACGGACTGCCTCAACACAACAATCAATTTTTGGAATCATACCGCCCTTGATTATGCCCTGACTTTTAAGTTGTGGCACTTCACTTGCTTTTACAACGTGAATAAGTGTATCTTCGTCGTCTTTGTCGCGTAAAAGTCCGCGAACATCTGTCATCAGTAAAAGTTTTTCAGCACCGAGAGCCGCCGCAATTTTAGCCGCCGCAATATCTGCATTAATATTGAAAACTTCACCATTTTCGCCACAACCAACAGTTGAAATTACAGGAATATAATGTTGGTCGAGAATTCCGTGAATGAGAGTTGTATCAATATCAACAATATCACCAACAAAGCCAATGTCTTTCTCAACTTTTTTTGCTTTAATCATACCATCATCAAGTCCGCAGATGCCTATTCCGTGACCACCGTGATGATGAAGAAGATGCACAAGTCTTTTATTAACTTTACCTGCAAGCACCATTTGAACAACGTCAATAGTTTCTTCGTCAGTATAACGAAGACCGTCAACGAATTTTGACTCCTTGCCAATTTTTCCCAGCATTTCGTTGATTTCAGGTCCACCACCGTGAACAAGAACAACATTAACGCCAACTGAACGAAGAAGAACAATATCAGTCATAACTGCGTCCTGTAAATCCTCGTTAATCATAGCGTTACCGCCGTATTTAATAACAACTGTTTTATTGTGATAATGCTGTATGTAAGGAAGTGCTTGTACCAGCACTTCGCTACGGTCAGCATGAGAAAGTTTTGAAATGTCCATAATATCCTCCGGATAAGTGTAAAATGTGTGTACTATTGAAAATTAGGTTCTGTAGTCTCCATTTATCTTTACATATTCGTATGTAAGGTCGCAACCATATGCCGTAGCTGAATATTCACCGTCGTTAAGTTCAACAATGATGTAAACCTCGTCTTCAATGAGAACTTGTTTTGCGATTTCTTCTGAAAATTCTATGCCTGAACCATCTTTACATACTGGGATTTCTCCGCCTGCAGATTTAAATGAAACATCTACTTTATTAACATCAATATCTACACCAGCATAACCGAGTGCACAAAGAATACGTCCCCAGTTTGCATCCGCACCAAACATTGCAGCTTTTACGAGAGAAGAGCAAATTACACTCTTTGCACAAACTTTTGCAATTTCT
The DNA here is from genome assembly GCA_045545735.1 of Candidatus Fimenecus sp. Taxonomy (GTDB): domain Bacteria; phylum Bacillota; class Clostridia; order Oscillospirales; family Acutalibacteraceae; genus Fimenecus. The sequence continues at coordinate 66,419 of JAZQBM010000010.1, forward strand.
TTTGACTTTGCACCGCTTACTTGACATTCAACAAGTTTTGTAGCACCCTCACCGTCTTTTGCCATAAGTTTTACAAGTTTTTCGCAGATTGCATTAAGTGCTGAAACGAATGTGTAATAATCATCGTTTTCTGTTTCAATCCTCTTATTACCGCAAAGTCCTGATGCTAAAACTGCAACAGTATCGTTTGTTGAAGTGTCGCCGTCAACTGAAAGCATATTGAAACTGTCTTTTACAACTTCTAAAAGTGCTTTTTTAAGCATTTCACTTGAAATATTGGCGTCAGTAGTGATAAATCCAAGCATTGTTGCCATATTGGGATGAATCATACCGCTACCCTTTGAAATAGCACCGATTTTACATTCTTTTCCATCAAGCGTAAATGTGACTGCAAACTCTTTTTTAACTGTATCAGTTGTCATAATTGCTTGAGCCGCATTATCAGAACCGTCTGCACTCAATTCATCAACAAGTTGTGCCACTCCATTTTGAATAGGCTCAATATTAATCGGTTGACCGATAACACCAGTTGATGCAACAACAAAATCCGTTGGTTTAAGGTTTGTAGCATCTGCAACGAGTTTGCACATCATTTCCGCCTTTTCAACACCATCTGCGTTGCAAGTATTAGCAATACCGCTATTACAGATTATGCCGTAAGCCTTGCCGTCTGCAATGTTGTTTCTTGTAACTGTAATAGGTGCACCGTAAACAAGATTTTGTGTATAAACCGCTGCTGTATCGCACTCAGTTTTTGAAAGTATAAGTGCTAAATCTTTTTTTGTTTTGTTTTTACGAATTCCGCAGTGAATACCGCTTGCCTTAAAGCCTTTTGGAGCAGTTACACCGCCGTCAATAAATTTAAAATCCATTTTATTCACCATTATAAACTAAGTTGAAATTTAGGGTCTAAGCCCATTTTTACATTCAAACATTGTACTGCTGCACCGGAAGCACCTTTTCCCAAGTTATCATATCTTGCGATTAAAAGAATTCTGTCCTCATTACCGCAAACGGTAATTTCCATACCGTCGTTTTCGCTCATTTTGTTACCTGCGATAAATCCGTTTTCGTCCATGATTTCTTTATACTTAACAATATCTGAATTATATTTTTCTTTGTAAAGTGCCTTAATATCTTCAGCAGTTTTTCCATTCTTCAAATCTTTTTTGAAAAGTGGAACTGTCATAACCATACCGCTGAAATAGTCGCAAATATACGGGCTGAAAATCGGCTCATTGTGAAGTCCTGAAATCGCTTTCATTTCTTTGAGGTGCTTATGCTGTTGAGTGAGAGCATACTCACGAGGTGCATCTAAAAGAGTATCGCGATTTTCGTCTTCATATTGAGCAATTCCGTTTTTACCTGCACCGCTATAACCTGACATAGCGTGACAAACAATGCAAATGTCACTGTCCACAATTCCTGCATCAACCAAAGGTTTTACAAGTGCAATAAATCCACTTGCGTAGCAACCCGGTACTGCAATACGTTTTGAGCTTTTGAGTTTTGTTTCAAATTCTTCTGAAAGTTCAGGGAAACCGTAAGCCCAGCCATCGTTTGTTCTGTGAGCAGTTGAAGTGTCGATTACAATTGTATTATCGTTTTCAATAAGTGACACTGCCTCAATCGCTGCAACATCAGGCAAGCAAAGGAATGCAATATCAGCACTGTTGAGTGCTTGTTTTCTTGCATTTGTATCTTTTCTTAAACTTTCGGGAAGAGTTATAAGTTCTATATCTTCTCGTTTTGCAAGGCGGTCAAAGATTTTAAGGCCGGTTGTACCTTGACTGCCGTCAATAAATATTTTAGTCATATATATTTTCCTTATTTATTTAAACTTTTTACACGTTCTACTTGTGCTAACACATTCTGTGGTGCAGGGCCACCGAGTGAAGTACGGTCATTTACGCATTTATCAAGATTGATAGCCATATACACACCATCATCAAAAATATCGCAAACTGCTTTGTATTCTTCAAGTGGAAGTGTTTCAAGTGTAAGACCTTTTTTGATGCAAAGGGCTACAAGTTCGCCTGTTGCTTTATATGCATCACGGAATGGAAGTCCTTTTCCTACAAGATAGTCAGCACAATCAGTTGCATTGATAAAACCGCCTGCCGCCGCTTTTCTCATATTTTCGGGAAGTGCAGTCATTGTGTCAAGCATTGGAATAAATGCTGTAAGGCACATTTTTACTGTATCAAAAGCATCAAAAATTGCTTCTTTATCTTCTTGCATATCTTTGTTATAAGCAAGTGGCAAGCCTTTCATCATTGTGAGAAGTGTTGTTAAATCGCCAAACACACGACCTGATTTACCACGAATAAGCTCTGTAATATCAGGATTTTTCTTCTGTGGCATAATTGATGAGCCTGTTGAAAATGCGTCGTCAAGTTCAATGAATTTAAATTCCCAAGAGCACCAGAGCACGATTTCTTCTGAAAAACGAGAAAGATGCACCATAATAATTGAGATTACTGATGCGAGTTCCATACAGAAATCACGGTCAGAAACTGAGTCGAGGGAGTTTTTCATTGCACCATTAAAGCCAAGTGCTTTTGCGGTCATTTCACGGTCTGTGTTATATGTTGTACCTGCCAATGCACAAGCACCTAAAGGTGAATAATTCATTCTGTCGGTCGCCTGTTGTAATCTTTCTTTATCACGCATTAACATTTCTGCATAAGCCATTAAGTGATGACCGAATGTAATAGGCTGTGCACGTTGAAGATGAGTGTAACCCGGCATTACTGCACTTGCGTACTGTTCTGCTTTTTTGCAAAGAACATCTACAAGTTCGGTAAGTTGATTGTAAAGTGCATCACACTCATGGCGAAGATAAAGTCTTATGTCAACTGCAACCTGGTCATTACGGCTTCTTGCTGTATGTAAACGCTTGCCTGCCGAACCTATTCTTGAAGTAAGTTCGCCCTCAACAAAAGTATGAATATCTTCAGCATTAGGGTCAATTTCTAATTCTCCGCACTCGATTTCTGCCTTAATTGCTTTAAGTCCATCAGTAATCTGCGTAAGGTCTTCTGCTGAAATAATTCCTTGAGCACAAAGCATTGCTGCGTGAGCAAGACTTCCGTCAATATCTTCTTTATACATACGACTGTCAAACTTAATTGATGAGTTAAAGTCGTTAGTTTTTGGGTCGATTTCTTTTGAAAATCTGCCTTTCCAAAGTTGCATAATTGTCACCTTTAATTTATGTCTATATTAGCACAATACGACAAAGAGAATTTTCCCTTTGTCGTTGTTGTAAGTTATTAGTTATTTTCGTTTCTTTGCTTATCGAGTAAAGCCTTTACTTTAATTGAAAGACCAAAGAGGTTGATAAATCCAGCTGAATCTTTCTGGTTATATGCACCGCCGTCGTCACCGAATGATGCAACGTTTTCATCATAAAGTGAGTATGGAGATGTGATACCTGCATTGATAATGTTGCCCTTGTAAAGTTTAAGTTTAACATCACCTGTTACTGTTTTCTGTGTTTCGTCAACGAAAGCTGAAAGTGCTTCACGAAGTGGTGTGAACCAAAGTCCATTGTAAACAACTTCACCGAATTTCTGTGCAACAAGTTTCTTGTAGTGCTGTGTATCACGGTCAAGACAAATCATTTCAAGAAGTTCGTGTGCTTTGTAAAGGATTGCACCACCTGGAGTTTCATAAACACCACGGCTCTTCATACCTACAAGACGGTTTTCAACGATGTCAAGAAGACCGATACCATTTGCACCACCAAGTTCGTTGAGTTTTTCAACGATTGCAAGACCTTTCATTTCTACGCCGTCAATAGCTGTTGGAACGCCCTGTTCAAAATGAATTGTAACGTAAGTTGGTTCATCCGGAGCCTGTTCAGGAGAAACGCCCATTTCAAGGAAACCTTCCTTGTTATAGAGTGGCTCATTTGCAGGGTCTTCAAGGTCAAGACCTTCGTGAGATAAGTGCCATACGTTCTTATCTTTTGAATAGTTTGTTTCACGATTAATTTTAAGAGGAATATTGTGAGCCTCAGCATAAGCGATTTCTTCTTCACGTGATTTGATGTCCCATTCACGCCAAGGAGCAATAATTGCCATTTCAGGAGCAAATGCCTTAAGTGTCAATTCAAAACGAACCTGGTCATTACCCTTACCTGTACAACCATGACAGATAGCGTCAGCACCTTCTTTGATTGCGATTTCAGCAAGTCCCTTTGCGATACAAGGGCGAGCGTGAGATGTGCCGAGAAGATACTGTTCATATTCTGCACCTGCTTTAAGGCAAGGCCAGATATATTCTTCAACATATTCTTCTTTCAAATCAAGAACATAAAGTTTTGAAGCACCTGTTGCGATTGCTTTTTCTTCAAGTCCGTCAAGTTCAGTGCCCTGACCAACGTCACCTGAAACTGCAATAACCTCACAGTTGTTATAATTTTCTTTAAGCCATGGGATGATAATTGATGTATCAAGACCACCTGAATAAGCTAAAACTACCTTTTTGATATCTTTCTTTTCCATTGTGTATTCCTCCGAAAAAACTGCTCATTTATTGTGCAATTTGTAGTATGGGTTATATTATACACGCTTTTTTCATTAAATCAAGTATTTTTGCATACTTTTTTGGGATTTTTTGTATTTTTATTCAATTATTTGCATATTTTATGAATAAATATTCAGTTTTTATGCATTTTGATTACATATTTTCGCAATTTTATACATTTATACATAATATAATGTATAAAAATTAGTTTTTAAGTATAAAAAATGGTGGAGAAACTTTTCTCCACCATATAATAATTATTTAACAGCCAAAACTGTTATAATTTCGCCTTTAGCATCTTTATCTACTGTAAATGTGATTGTGTCGCCTGCATTGAGAATTACAATTCTTTCTGCATCTTTAACTGCAACCTTGTAATATGTTGCATTGTCTTGAAGTTTGATATAGAAATAAGTTTCGCCACCTGTGATAATACTTCTTATTTCTTCTACTGTACCTGTAACGTCAACAGTTTCAACCTTTGGTGCATCAGGAGTTTCTTCCTCACCCATTGAATCAACATCAACGTCTACATTAACACCGTTCTTTTCAAGTTCATTAGCATAATTTTCAGTACACTCTGCAAGGCTTGAACCAACACCAACGATTGTTGACTGCTCAACATTAACCATAGCGTACATTTTTACAAGTTGGCTTGAATCTTTAAGTGCCATAAAGTAAGTAGGTTCACCACTTACATTGAGAAGAATTGGAAATGTTGCAGTGTAGCCATACTGCTGAACTTTACCTTGTGCAGATGTTCTTGCGGTTTCTTCCAAAGCACCTGCTTGTTGATAATAAACAGCTTCTTTAGTTCTCTGGTTAATAAGAATAAATCCTATAATTGACTGGTCAGAACTAATTGAAGTAACGCCTGTATACATATAAACGTCATCATTAAGTGCTAAATAATTATAACCTGATGATGTTACTTTTACATTTTCCTGACCAATAATTGAATTCCAGAAACCATTGTTGTACTTACCGTAATAGTTATACTGCTGATTAACAATATTTGCAGAATAAACTTGGTCAAGCCATTGGAATTCTTTATCTGTCACGAACTTATCTGTTGGGAGTTTTGTTGTGCCGTCAAGGCTTGTTGACACAAGAATTGTATCACCATTGATTGAATCAACAATAACTGCACCGATTACATCTGTACCGCCAAAAAGTCCGATTGTTTTATCAAGTACAGGAACAATCCAATATGGTCTTCCTGTTTCATCAATTTCAAATGATGGCTCGTCAAGAATTAATGACGGATACTTAAAACGCACGTGACGGATGAGGTATTCATTAAAATGCTCAGCAGGTGAATACTTCATACCCTCTTCAAGTCTTACTGTTTCAGCCTTTTGAGTTGTCATATCAACAATAATATATGCAGGAATACCGTCTTTAGTATTCTTCAACCATTTGAACACATCGCCGTAATCAAGTGACTGAACGCGAACGGGAGTTCCTTGATAGTTAATCTGTGTTGAATAATATGAGTTTACAACGAACTGTGAAACATAGTCAGAAAGTTCACCAAGTGCACGTGTTGCAATCATATTTGATGAATCTTTATCAAGACGTGGAACACTTTGGAAATCGATTTCCGCAATTTCCTCTGCAAAGTCGCCTTCTTTAACTGTAATAATCTCGGCATAATCTTTTGCACGGAAAATTTCTGCACCAACAAGATAACCGATACCTACAACTACTGCAAGTACAAGAATAAGTGCGATTGGAATTTTAACCTTATTCTTTGCATATTCCATATATTCGGGACGGAAATATGCTTTTGAAAGCACACCGAAAATACCGATATACGCAACAAGAAGAATACCGATATAAATGTATAACTCGATTGCTTTTAAGTTAAGTGCAGGGAGCATAGCGTAATATACAACTGCACCTACTACCAAAGTAAGTACAAGACTTATAATAATTCTTTTAAGAGTGCTTCCCTTTGGTGTTTCGGGAACAACGTTTTTACCGCTGAAATCAACATTAATTGGGTCCATAATAATACCTCTTTTCCAATTATTGTAATTAGTATATCATACATTGTTGTAAAAATACAACAAGTAAATACAAAATTAAATTATAAATGAACGGGTAAGAAAACTTACCCGCAAAATTCATTTTATGATTTTTTTACAAACCTCGTTCAAACAACAGTTTTCGCAATCTGCTTTTCGGGCGGTACATACTGCCCTGCCGTGTAGTACTGCACGATGACAAAAATCGTTACTTTCTTCGGGTGGCAGTATTTTCTTTAATTCCATCTCAACTTTTTTAGGGTCTTTAGTATCAACTAAACCCATTCTGTTTGCAAGTCGAATTAAATGAGTATCTGCCACAACTGCAGGCTTGCCGTAAACATCACCCACAATTAAGTTTGCAGTTTTTCTGCCTACGCCTTGCAAAGACGTTAAATCGTCAATATTATCGGGAACAACTCCGCCGAAACGGTCACGCACTCCCCTTGCCATTTCAATAATATCACGAGCTTTACCGTGATAAAATCCACAGGAATGAATAATATTTTCAATATCTTTAACATCTGCATTCACATAGTCGTCAAGCGTTCTGTACTTACTAAAAAGTGCGGGGGTTACTAAATTAACCCTCGCATCTGTACACTGTGCCGAAAGACGAGTTGCAACAAGAAGTTCGAAGGGATTTTCTGCCACAAGTGAGCAGATTGCATCAGGATATTCCTTTTTAAGCCCCTCCACAAGAAGTCTTGCACGTTCTTTTTTAGTCATAAATTACTCCGGATAATTCATATTATTGGGAAGTCCCAATAAAAAGTCTGCTGAAACATTAAAATACTTGCAAAGGGCAACAATATCTTTAAGGCTTGGCTCAGTTGTGCCTGTTTCTAAAAATGAAACTTTACGCTGAGTAATACCAAGTGCATTTGCCAAATCCTTTTGAGTTATTGTTGGAATTTTTGCACATCTTAAATATTTTAATCTATCATGAAATTGCATTTCTACACCCTCAAATAACCACATTAATACGTAGTCAAAAATAATCGCCCAACAACCACTGGTGAGGGCGTGGGAATATAATATCACAATTTTTGTTTTAATAAAAGATGTAGTTTAAAAATAACTATACAAATTTTTTTGCATAATTTTGGTAAGTTTTACAAACTTTTTCAACATTTGAACAAAGTTGAAAATTATCTATTGTTATTAACTTGTTTTTTGTAAAACGAGAGTATATAATAAATACAATTAATATAAGGGGTAATTCATATGCAGAAAGAAATCAACGTAAGAGATTTAAAAGACAATTTTGTTAAAATGATTAGTAACGACTGGGCACTTCTTACCGCAGGCAAAAGTGATACTTTTAACACTATGACTGTAAGTTGGGGCGGAATTGGTGAACTTTGGAACAAAGATGTTTGCTTTGTATTTGTCCGTCCACAGCGATACACCTATGAATTCATAGAAAAGAATGATTATTTTTCACTTTCATTCTTTGGTGGGGAATATAAAAAAGAATTAGGTATTTGTGGCAGTAAATCAGGCCGTGATATTGATAAAATCGCAGAAACAGGATTTACTCCTATTGATTTTGGTGAAACAGTCGGCTTTGAACAAGCAAAAGTAAATGTTATTCTCAAAAAGCTTGCATATCAGGATATAAAACCTGACGGATTTCTTGACGAGTCAATTATGAACAACTACGCTAATAACGATTTTCATAGAGTTTATGTTGGAGAGATTGTGAAAGTAATAATAGAGGAATAAAAAACAAAAAACGATACAGAGTACAAACTCTGTATCGTTTTACTTTTCATAAAACAAATCATCAAAAGAAACTTTTAAAATTTCTTTAATACATCTTAACTCATCAGGGTAAATATGGCGTTGACCAACTTCGATTTTTGCAACAGAACTTCGTGTTATATCACACCCCATTGTCTGTAGCTTGGCTGCCAGTTGTTCTTGAGTCATTGGTTTACTTTCCCTAAACGACTTTATTCTGTTGCCTATTTCCTTTTCATAAATAGCATCCATAAATGTCACCCTTGCACTTAAATAAGAACAATTTTCTTGGCATTATTTTAACCTTATGATAGTATAAATTTGCACCGATATAGGTGCACAAACTATTTAAATTTAAGGGTAAAACAGTTATGAAATGTAAAAATAGATTATGTGTTTATCATAAAAATGACGAATGTATAATAAAAAATGAAATTGAACTTGATTGGCACGGACTTTGCAAAAACATGATTCCTATTAGCATTACTGAACAAAGTCTTCGCTATGAAAAGTTGGTTACAAAATTACAAATTGAAGACGGCAATCATTGTCTTGACAATCAAACTGGAATTGTCCGACTCATAGACAACAATTATTCAGGCAATTCTTGAATCACCACTACCATTCTACATTAAAAAAGGACTGATTTTTTAATCAGTCCTTTTTCTCATTCTTCTACAAATTCTGCGATTTGATGTTTTTCTTTTGCACCGACAAAACGTTTTGTTTCTTGTCCGTTTTCAAAAAGAAGTACTGTTGGAATACTCATAACGCCGAATGTAAGAGCCAAATCAGTTGCCTCATCAACATTGAGTTTACAAACTTTTACTTTATCGGTTTCTTCTGCGAATGCTTCAAGTTCAGGTGCCATCATCATACATGGTCCGCACCAATCAGCGTACATATCAAGAAGTACGGGCTTTTCTGAACGCAAAACTTCTTGTGCAAAATTATCAAGATTAACTTTAATTACTGCCATTATCTAACACTCCTATATAATGCTGCGGCTCTGTCAACATCTGTTTTGTCAACACCGCATTTATCTGTATTACGAGCAAGCATTGAGCCTTTAAGTTCAATATTAAGTACCGTAAACGCCTGCAAAAGTTGATGCTTAATAACTTCAAAACCAACTTCACCGTCGCTACCGCTTGTCACAATAAGTACTGCTTTACGGGGCTTTTCAATCGGGTGTTTCATATTACGACGGAAACGAGCCTCATAATAACGCTGAAAACGGTCAATAAGTGCTTTAAAGGGAGCGGGTACACCCATAAAATAAATTGGTGTTGCAAACACAATTACATCTGCAGTTTCAAACTTTTTGAAAAATTCCTCTAAATCTTTTTTCGAGCAACCATTACCTGCTTTGCAGTAACCACAAGCGTTACAAGGAATTGGATTTAACTCATAAAGATTTATAATTTCAATATTTGTACCTTTTGGGAATTCACGAAGAAGTGTGCCCAAAAGTTTTGCAGTATATCCGGTTTTTCTTGGAGAAGCCATAAGGGCTAACACTTTTGTACCGTTAGAAAAATCCTCGGTATTACCGTAACCTAAAATCATTTTATTATTCCTCTGTTTTTTCTTCTGTTTCAGTATTATTCTTTTTCTTCATATTTGCGTGACGCTTGATTTTCTTTGTTGTAGTCTTTTCAAATTCTTCGTCACGAATTTCAATATTTCTGATTTTCTTGTATTTTGGAAGTTTTTTGTTTACATCTTTAACTGCTTCTTCAACAGATTTCTGAACATCTTCTTTTGTAATATCCTGACGTTTAAGATTGTTCTTAATCTGCTCATAGTTAGGATAAATTGATGCACTTACATATGTTTCGTCATCAATATCATCACCAAAAACAAGACTTTCTTCAATAACGGGATTCGTGTTGAGATAATGCTCAACTTCTTCAGGGAAGATGTTTTTACCGTTCTTTGTAACGATAACATTTTTACTTCTGCCTGTAATCTTATAACAATTATGGCGGTCGCAAGTGCCAAGGTCACCTGTTCTGAACCAACCATCTTCTGTAATAACTTGAGCTGTTGCTTCGGGGTTTTTATAATAACCCTTCATAACCATTGGGCCACGCACCCAAATTTCGCCAACGCCTAAATCGTCAGGGTCGTGAATGAATGCCTCAACACTTGGAATTGGTGTGCCGATTGAATCAGGCAACATAAGTCTGTCATTATTACACATAACAAGTGGTGCACATTCTGTAAGTCCGTAACCGATATAAAGGTCAATACCCATATGCATAATATCTTCTGCAACACGAGGGTCAAGAGCCGCAGCCCCTGTAACTATAAGACGGAGTCTGCCACCAAATGTTTCAATAACTTCTGCAAAAAGTTTACGGTCAAGGTCTTTAATGCCGATTGCTTTACTGAAAATTGACGCGTATTTACCAACTTTGAAAATTAGTTTACCTGCAGTTTTCTCTTCCATCTTCTTCATAATTTTTCCGTGAACTTTTTCAATAAGAAGCGGAACAGTAATAAATGCAGTTGGTTTTACCTCTTTAAAGTTTCTTGTGATGTAACGAAGTCCATCACAAAAAGCAATACAAGCACCACAATAGATAATATAAAGGAAGCCAATTGAGCATTCATAAGTGTGATGAATAGGAAGAATTGAAAGAAGCTGGTCTTCTTCAGTAATTTTAATACAACCTGCAGCACCAAGAACAACTGAACAGATATTCTTTTGACTTAAGCAAACACCTTTTGAAACACCTGTTGTACCGGATGTGAAAAGAAGTGCAGTCATGGCATCAGGGTCAATTGTAATGTCATTAAGAAGTTTTTTACCGCTTCTGTAAAGTTTACGACCAATATCAATATATTCTTCGTAGTCGATTGCACCGTCGATTTCCACTTCATCAAAGCAAACAAATTTAAAGCCCTCAGGCAATTCATCTTTTCTGTCAACAAGTGATTTGATATATTTCTTGTCACCAAAAATCATTGTTGAGTCTGAATCCTTAAGAACGTCGATAATGTTATCAATAGTCAGTTCTTTATCAACGGGAACAATAACATTATTACTGCAAGTAACAGCAAGGTAAGTTACTGACCATTTATATGAGTTTGCACCAACAACTGCAATATGCTGTCTTGAATAACCATCTGTAATAAGAGTGTTTGCAAGGTAATAAATAGCGTGACGGAAATTCTTATAAGTTACCTCATAATAAACACCGTCTTTGTTCTTAAGTTTATATGCAGGACGCTCTGAAAAAAGTTTTTCACTCTGGTCAATTAAGTCCTTAAAATCCTTAATTTGACGAACCTCATAAAATGGTTCATTTATTGGAAATCGGCTTTGATAACTCATTTTATTTACCTCATTCTGTTTGTTTTGATAAACATAATCAATATATTATATCATATTGTTTCTGTTTTTCAAAGAATAAAATCAAAATTTACACTTTATACACAAATTATGACAAATTTCTTTTTACATTTTGGACTGCCTCTTTATATTCATCATATGTCATATATGAATTAATTATTTTCAAAAGTGCAGACGAGCTTATTTTTTCAGGCAAATCCAATTCTTTTGCAAGGGACTTACGGATTTGGCTACTGTTCTCGCCCCCGCTGATTCCGTCTTCAAAAAAATCGGTATGTGTAATTTCCCTGCCCTCTTTTTTGTCATTTTCAGCACACAACACACCCGCTTTTGTAAGGGCTGACATTATTATTTCGGGTTTCATACCCTCAACGCCTAATTTACCCTCTTTAGAGCTTTCGGTTTTGCGTTTTTCTTTGCCGTAAATATCGGGAATATACACATTTTTTATATTTTCACTTTTAGTAATGCCGTTTATAAAATTGCGGATTTTAAAACCTGCAGAATCGGAATCGGTCATTATAATAATTCCACGTTTTTCACTTAAAAAACGGATAAGCTTTTGTTTTTCTTTATCTTTGAATATAGCAAAGCCATCAGTTTCAATAATTACTGTATCAACAATTGCCGACAACTTTATTTTATCGTATTTGCCTTCAACTATAACTGCTTCTTTTATTTTAATCATAACATTACCTTGATATTATAAGCGAAAGATTAACTATAAGTTTTTCAAGAATTAACTCACCGCTTTGTGCCGTACTTTTTAAAGCCTTATCGGCATCTGCAAAGCAATCGAAACACTCGCGAATTTGCTCATCAGTAAGTTTTGAGGCAAATCGATTACTGTTTGTAAGTCGGAATTCTTTATTTTTATAATCAAAAAGTTTTGACGGATACGTTACACTCTCACCTGCACTGACAGAAGTTTTTACTCTGTAAATATCAACAAATGCCGTAAGAATTACACCGAAAATATCAATAGGTTCGGCTTTCTGCAACATAAGTGTATGTAAAAGTTCCAAAGCACCTTGTGCATTATGATTGAGAATTAATTTTGACAAATCAAACACTTTTGCCTCAAGAGAACGTACCGCAGTACTGTCAATATGCTCGCGGGTAATTTCATTCCCCTGTCCTGCAAAATTGCAGGCTTTTTGAATTTCATTAAAAAGCACATTAAGGCTGTCACCTGAAAGTTCAATTAAGTATGACGCGGTACTGTCACTCATACTGCAACCTTGTTTTGACGCATATGCACAAATAAGTTTACGAAGTTCTCTGCCTTCAGCCTTTGCAAAATTTACTGCAGTTGCATATTTTGTGAAATTATCAACTACCCATTTCCACTTTGAATTTTTAGGCTGGACTTCAATACTGTCCATCCAAAAAATTGTAATTGATGTATCAGGAAGATTCTGCAAAAAAGCAGACAATTGTTCCTTTTGGTCATTATTAAGACTATCGAGTGGAAAATCGCGAGCAACAACAACGCAATAATCACTCATAAACGGCATAGACTGGGCACCCTCAAAAACTTCATCGAGAGTGTTTTCTTTTCCGTCATATTTACGAAGACTGAATGTTTCACTACCCGGAGTAACGAATTTTGAGCAAATACGGTTAGCATAAAACTGCTTTAAATAATCTTCATTACCATAAAAAAGGTAGCAATTTGACATATTATTCTCTTTTATCTGTTTTTTAAGGTCAGATTCGTAAATCAATGCCATATTTTTTCTTCCCGTCAATCAAAATAGAATGAAATTCTTTGTAAATCTTTTAACACAAACACCTTTGTGTCAGGATTTTCAAATTCAATACGCTCTTTAACTTCAAGAGCGTTTGCACTATATAAAACAATTATATCATAATCTTTTATTTTTTCAAAGAGATTTTCTGCATTTTCGCTGTCAATTAAAACAAGTCGTTTACCCCTACACACTATTTCGATAAATTCAGTATAATTTTTTGCATTGATTGTTATATTTCCGCCTATGTTAATGTTGGAAATATTGCTTTTTGAACGGCTTTCAAAAATACGTGGTGAATCATAGCAAAAAAGAGTATTTTCAACATTTATTTTATTATACAGATTTATGAGATATGATGATGTGAATTCGGTGTTTTCCGTTACAAGAATACTGTCAACGGACTTTTCGTTATGAGAATTCAATATCTCTTTTATATCAATCTCATATTTTGTTGACGGTGGATTTATTAACACACTTGTTCCTCTTGAATTAACCACAACCAATGGTGTTTTGTCGGTAAAAAGAACATCAACTGACGGGGTGTTGTAATCATAAGATGTGCAATAAGTTGCTAATAAAATAAAAAGAATAGAAAGAATTACTGTAAACGATTTCAATAAAATTTTTCTATACTTTTTAACTATACAAAAAACTGTTATGCACAAAAGTGCAAAAACAAGAAAATATTCAAAATATTTGTGAGATACGGAAACGGTTGACCATTCTGCCAATCCGATTTTCTCGGTAAAAATCTTCAAGAAATTGCTTATTGCACCCGCTATTGCGAAAATTCCATCTGCAACAAATGAAAAACCAATTGAATGAACAAGTGCACCGACAATTGTAAAAACCATAAGCACAAGAGCTAAATCAATCATCACAATATTTGAAACAAAAGATGCAATTGGCACAAGTTCAAATTTAGCAACAAAAACGGGTAATGTAAAAATAGTTGTTGCAACGCTGATTACAGTAGTTGATATAAGTGTTGAAAGCACACCATTCTGCAGAAATCTTTTATTTTTACACCATTCATTAATTTTAAGTATTAATTTTTGTGCAAGCACAAGAATTCCAAGTGTTGAAAGTGTAGTGAACCATAATGCTGTTGACAGTGTTGCATAAGGATTTAATGTCAGAATAAACGCCAATGCAAGCCCTATAGAATTAATGCTGTCGGCATCACGATTTAAGGCTTTACCCAAAAGCACAGCACCGAGCATAGCACCTGCACGAATGACCGAAACGCTAAATCCTGTCAAGGCTGAATAGAAAAATAAACATAAAAGCCCTAACGGTGCGGTATATTTTCTTGCTCTTGAAAATTTCTCGGCAAACCGCATCAAACTTATTGACCATAGGGTTAAGTGAAGTCCTGAAATTACAAGTAAATGTGCTGTTCCCGAATAGTTGAAACTGTCAATTGTGCGACTTGTAATTTCGGACTTATCGCCAATAGTCATAGCCTTTGCAATTGCACCGCTTTCGCCGGGAATATACTCATCAACTATTTCTGAAAACCAATTTTTAATCGTGCCGATGTTTTTGTAAAATCCGTTCGTTTCGCCTGTCTTATCAATAAAAGTTTCATCGCCTTCAAAGAATGTAAAATACATTTTTGATGATAGGGAATTCTCAAAAAATTCATCTCTATAATAGTCGTCATTTTGAACGACAAATCCCGAAACCACATCACCCTCGCGAAACATTTTATTTTCTTCTGAAACATAACGGATTTTATAGTTTTTATTATCAAGTTTGATTACATATGTATAAGCATAATCCGTTTCTTGCGGTGTTTGACAAATTACACCTTTAATTTCAGTTTTATTTTCAAATTCAAGTGTTGCATTATAATAAATATTTTGAGTAAAAGTGAAAGAAACAATATATACAACGATTGCAAATGAACTAAAAATTATTATTTTATATTTTCTCAACTTTTTAAAAATAAGAAAGATACAAAAAATTACCGTTGCCCCGATTAACAGAGCAACGGTTAATTTAAAACTGATATTTGTAACTAAAAGAGAGATTATGAGCATTGAAAAGCCAATCACTGCGAATGGTCTTTTCATTCTATACTCATCTCCCTTTTACACTAATTTTTCTAAAAGTTTACTTTATATATCAAACAAACTTGTTGGGTCTAACTTAAACTGCAACATTTTTGCAGTATCTCTGCCACCATCTCCACCTTTTCTTTGTATCGTCACACCACCTAATGTGATACTTCCTTTGGGAGAAACCTTAACTTCACCTACTGCATAATGTTGTAACACTTCATTTATATTTTTTAGAACCCATCTACTATTTGTTCCTGCTTTTTGTGCAACAAGAACCCATTCTGCAGAAAACTGTCCTCTGCCTTTAATAATATCACTTAATATCAAAGTTTTATTCTGTGTAAACCAATCAATGACAGTATTCTGCTTTTCTATTTCCATTTCATTCAAAAACATTCTTCTCTTGTCTTTTGTGTTTTCCTTGTAAGGCAATTTTTCACCAGTAAAGTATTCCAATATTTCATAGACATCATTTGGAATATTCCAAAGTTCTTTATAGTGTGATAACCACCTTTTATCAACTTGATTGAACCCTCTTGAAATACTTACTAATTTTACTTGTATGTTTTCTGTATCAACAGCACTTTTTAACTTAATTTGAACTTGAACATTTATATCTGCTTTATAGCCAGTTAAAACAACTGCCTTTACATATTCAATATTGTTCAAATCATATTGCATAATAGCTAACCATTGTTTTGCTTCTGCATCGGTTTCCCAATGATTAAACTTATCTGCTACTTCTTTTTCATTTTTAAAACCATTTTTTGCGGTTTGTGAACCCCTTAAAACTAAATCTTCCATTTTTTTCTCCTTATATGCATTCCAAAAGAGATTTTCCTATGGCACTTATAACCGGAACTGTCATAGCATTACCTGCTTGTGATAACAATTTATTATTATTGACTTTTGCACTTTTTGCTTTATCTGCTAACTCTTTTGGAAACCCTTGCAAAAGCAAGCCCTCATACCCACTTAACTTTTTCAGCTTGCCGTTCTTCACATATAATATTCCATGCCTACCAGTTCTTAGTGTTGGAGTTTTTCCCCTATACAATCTTAAATCACTTTGTCTCCAGTCTAATACTAAATAATCCTCTTTCAACAGTTCTTCAAAATCAAACTTACCTTTGTTGTATTTGTTGTTTAAATATTTCTGCCAAGTAGGATTATAAAAGTCTAAAATCTCATTATCTGTATCTATTAAATAATCTTGTATGTTGGGGGTAGTAGTTGGTTGTGGCCATTCAAAAGGTTTTTTCATTAAATCTTTTTTTATACCCACAAAATATATTCTTTCCCTAAATTGTGGAACACCATAATTTTCTGAGTTAAGAACTCTAAAATCAACATAATAACCAATATTTAAAAGTTCTTCTAAAATAACTTTTAATGTTTCTCCCTTGTTATGACTTACTAAACCTTTTACATTCTCTAAAATAAAATATGGTATATCTTTTTCCACCAATATTTTAATCAATCCATAAATTATTTGACCTCTACTATCTGCAAAGCCCGTTCTTTTTCCAACAATACTAAATGTTTGACAAGGAAAACCACCAATTAAAATATCAAAATCCGGAAGAGTTTTTGTATCTATACACATTAAATCTCCATAATTTTTTTCTTCTTGTCCAAAAAACAATCTATATGTATAATTGGGTATCATATCTATTTCACTATGTGCTACACATTCAATATTATTCTTTTCCAGACCTAATCTGCCCCCACCTATTCCTGCACAAAAGTCCATAAATTTCATAGCGAAATACTCCTTGCTGCATAAAAATGCAGTAATTTACTATCGTTATACTAATTTTTCTGAAAGATTATCTCCACTTAAAACGTGAAAGTGAATGTGCTTAACAGTTTGTCCTGCTTTGTCGCCACAGTTATTGATTACTCTGTAACTGTCAACACCTGCAAGACTTGCGATTTCAGGAATTTTAGCAAAGATATACCCTACGATTTCACAGTTTTCTGCGTTTATATCGTTTGCACTACTTGCTACGTGTTCCTTTGGAATTACAAGCACATGAACGTCAGCCTGAGGAGCAATATCACGGAATGCGAGAATTTTATCATCCTCATAAACTTTATTTGACGGAATTTCGCCATTTGCTATTTTACAAAAAAGACAATCCATAACATTCACCTCTTATTTAACCATTGATTTAAGAATTTCGTTTGCTGACATTAAAGCGTCATCAATCTTTGAAATGTCTTTACCGCCAGCCATAGCCATATCAGGTTTACCGCCACCGCTACCGCCTGCGATTTTTGCAACTTCGCGTACAATGTTACCTGCGTGAGCACCTTTTGCTATTGCATCTTTACCACAAGCACAAGCAAATGAACAAGTACCCTTTTCTGCATTTGAACCTGCAATAATTGCAACTGTATTAGGTGCAGAATCTCTTGCAGTTTCAGCCATTGAGCGAAGTCCGTTAGCATCAGACTCACCTGCATAATAAACTACAAGTTGAACGCCATTAACATCTACTGCACCCGCCATAAGTCCTGCTGTCTTGAATGAGTTAATTTCTGCCTTAAGACTTGCGATTTCTTTATCTTTTGCTTTAAGGTCGTTTGCAATTGCAACTGCTTTCTGTGGAAGTGCAGAAACATTACCTACTTTGAAAGCCTCTGCAGTTGTATAAAGAAGTTCGTTCTTTTCGTCAATATATTTAAGCACATTCTTGCCTGTTACAGCTTGAATTCTACGAACACCTGCTGCAACTGATGATTCAGAAACAATCTTGAAAAGACCAATTTTACCTGTATTGTCAACGTGAGTACCGCCACAAAGTTCAGTTGAGAAGTCCCCTACTTTTACAACTCTTACAACATCGCCGTATTTTTCACCGAACAACGCCATAGCACCCATAGCCTTTGCTTCATCAATCGGCATTTCACGGATAAGCATTTCTGTTGCATTAAGAATTTCTTCATTAACAAGGTCTTCAACTTTTTTAAGTTCCTCACCTGTCATACCTGTAAAATGAGTAAAGTCAAAACGAACTTCATTTGCATCTACAAGCTGACCTGCCTGCTCAACGTGAGTGCCGAGAACAGTGCGAAGTGCAGCCTGAAGAAGATGAGCAGAAGTATGATTTCTCATAATTGCTTTTCTGTTTTCTTCGTTATAGATAGTTGTTGCTGTATCGCCAACCTTGATAGCATCACCAACGAGTGTACCGTGATGAAGAACTACACCGTCAGCATCTTTTGTTGTGTTTGAAATTTCAAATGTACTGTCACCGATTGTAATTACGCCTGTGTCGCCAACTTGTCCGCCACTTTCAGCATAGAAAGAAGTTTTATCAAGAACAAGAATAGCATCACCGGACTCTACAAAATCTGCTCTTTCACCGTTTGAAACAAGAGCAAGGATTGTTGCATCTGTGTTATTTTCTGTATAGCCTGTAAACTCTGTTTTTGCAATATCTTTAAATGACACGCCGTTGTTTCTCCAGTCAGTTTCAGCACCGTCACGCTTAACACTCTTTGCTTTCATTCTTGCTTCCTCAACAAGAGTTTTAAAAGCATCTTCGTCAACTGTCATATTGTTTTCTGCAACGATTTCTTTAGTAAGGTCGATTGGGAAACCAAAAGTATCCTGAAGTTTGAATGCATCTTCGCCCGAAAGAACGCCGTCTTTTGAATTCGCCATCATTTCATTAAGCAAACCAAGACCACTATCGATTGTCTTGTAGAAACTTTCTTCTTCCATAGCGATGACTTTCTTGATATAGTCCTGCTTTTCAACAAGATTTGGATATGCATTTGCATTTTCTTTAATTACAGTTTCGCAAACTTCAGCGAGGAATGGTCTGTCAATGCCGATAAGTCTGCCGTGACGAGCAGCACGACGAAGAAGACGACGAAGAACATAACCACGACCGCTATTTGACGGAAGAACGCCGTCCGAAACCATAAATGTTGTACTACGAATATGGTCAGTAATAACGCGAAGTGAAATATCTTTTTTAGCATCTTTATGATACTCAATACCTGAAATATCAATAATATGCTTCATAATATTCTGTACTGTATCAACCTCGAAAAGATTGTCAACATCCTGCATAATTGTAGCAAGACGCTCAAGTCCCATACCTGTATCAATATTAGGATTAGCAAGACGAGTATAGTTGTTGTTACCGTCATTTTCAAACTGTGTGAAAACGAGGTTCCATACTTCAATAAATCTGTCACACTCGCAACCGACTTTGCAGTCAGGACTTCCACAACCCTTATCAGCACCACGGTCAAAATAAATTTCTGAACAAGGACCGCAAGGACCTGCACCGTGTTCCCAGAAGTTATCTTCCTTACCGAAACGAACCATATGCGATGGGTCAACCCCTACTTCTTTAGTCCAGATATCATATGCCTCGTCATCTTCAAGATAAACGCTTACATAGAGAAGTTCTTCAGGGATTTCAAGCACTTTTGTGAAGAATTCCCAAGCCCACGCAGTTGCTTCGTGCTTAAAGTAATCACCAAATGAGAAGTTACCGAGCATCTCGAAATATGTTCCGTGACGTGCAGTTTTACCAACATTCTCAATATCAGGTGTACGGATACACTTCTGGCAAGTTGTAACGCGTTTTTTAGGTGGTGTCACCTCACCTGTAAAGTATTTTTTCATTGGTGTCATACCTGCGTTGATAAGAAGAATACTCTTATCACCTTGAGGTACAAGTGAAAAGCTTGGAAGACGCAAATGGTCTTTGCTTTCAAAAAATGCAAGATATTTTTCTCTTAATTCATTAAGACCTGTCCATTTCATACAGACTACTCCTATTTTATAAAAATATATTCAATAAATTATACATTTTAAAACGAAATATGTCAATAAAAACTCTTGTTTTACAAAGTATTTTCATTTATAATGTTTTTATGAGTTTAAAATGAAGCGGAGGGGAAAAAGTGAAGTTAAAGACACGCTCTAATGTTATTCTTATAATTACAATCTTAATAACCATGCTTGCAATCGCATCCCCTTTTATTGCCGGCAACATTAACCATCACTATTCAGGTGCTCCTGACCTTATAAACGGAAAAGGCAATTTTACAAATGCAAAATCTAATTATACCCTTTATCTGTCAGGGGAATGGGAATATTATGAAGGTGTTCATATAATCAGCAATCGCGAAAATAAAGAACCATCTATTACTGAAATCCCTGCACCTATTGTTGAGCCGATTACATCACTTTCAAGTGCTGACGGCTTTGTTGCATCTTACAAGGTTACAGTTTCAAATTTAAAATATGAAAATGCCATTGTTTATGTGCCCCATTTTGCAGGCACATACAATGTTTTTGTAAACGGTATAATGGTTACTCAAAGTGGTACTTACATTGACCAAAGGGCTTATGCTAACCTTGACCTTATCGCCGGACAAATAAACTTTGAACCACAAAATACATATGAAATTGTTATTGAAGTGACCTGTAACATGATGCCGTCACTTTATATGACACCCGTTATTTCTGACATTGATTATTCAACTACATTTTCAAAGGTTGCACAAACTTTCCGTTCATTTCTTACGGGAATTGTACTTTTTTGTGGACTTTTCATTTTCTCATATTCAGCAAAACGTTCATTTATTTTAAGTTCAAAATGGTTGCCGGTCCTTTGTGCCTGTGTTGCCATAAGAATGATGATTTCAACTGAAGGTTATTCTGTATTCTCATTCTTATTCCCATATCTTGACTATGAAAATATGACGCTGATTATATGCGTTTCAACGTTCATTATTAAACTTGTGGCACTACTTTTCTATTCTGAAACACTTGACCTTAAAATCAGTAAAAAGGTTATTGCAGCATTCTGCTTTGTATTCTTGTCACTTTCCCTTGTTGCTGGAGTACTTCCGTATATTATTTTCAGTCCGTATTATTACATTATTATTCAAGCCGCTACAATTCCGCTTGACATTATCATTCTCAGCAATATCTGTAACTGCGTTGTGCGAAAAGTCCCGTATGCAAAACTTTATCTTACGGGCTACATAACACTTTCAGTCGGTATTCTTGTTGACTGTTTCTACACAAATGGTCTGATTAACTTTATGTCCAGCCAATTTATGCCGATTTGCTTTACAATATTTATTATTACCTTTGTTGTAATTTATTTTGAAAAGATTTCAAGAATTTTCAATACCGCACTTAAAACTGCAGAAATTGAAAAAGAACTTGAAATCGCAAACACTTCTTTAATGATTTCGCAAATTCAGCCACATTTCCTTTACAACGCACTTAACACAATTAAGTATCTTATTAAGCGTGACCCGAAAGCCGCCGAGAAAGCAGTTATTTCATTCTCACGTTACTTGCGAGGAAATATGGATTCAATTACGCAAAAAGCACCTATTCCTTTTGCTGACGAATTAGAGCACACAAAACACTATTGTGATATTGAATTGTTGCGTTTTGGTGATAAGTTAAATATTATTTATGACACACCCGTTACCGAGTTTTCATTGCCAGCTCTTTCAGTTCAGCCAATTGTTGAAAACGCTATAAAGCACGGCGTTACAAAGAAAACTGACGGCGGAACAGTAACGGTAACAACAGGCGAAAATGAAAAATATTATATAATCACAGTTAAGGATGACGGCGTTGGTTTTGACGTGCAAAATCCTGACCTTAAACCAAGTGAAACCCACGCACATATCGGCATTAATAATGTCCGTGAGCGACTTGAAAATATGGTAAACGCGAAGTTTATTATAGAAAGTCAGATAGGCGTTGGCACTTGCGTAACAATAAAAATACCGAAAAAGGAGATGAATACAGATGAAAATAATAATAGTTGATGACGAAAGAATTGCGTCAGAAGAACTTTATGACATCTGTCTTTCTCACCCAAGTATAGAAGAGGCTAACGTATTCAATAACCCTGCTGATGCTCTTGACTTTATTGCGAAAAATCAAGATGTTGACATTGCTTTTCTTGATATCGAAATGCCCGTTATGACGGGTCTTGAACTTGCAAAGAAAATCAATTCAATTAACGGTTCAACTAAAATTATTTTTGTTACAGGATTTAAAGAATATGCCTATGACGCATATCGCGTGAATGCAATTGGTTATATTTTAAAGCCATATGATGATGAAACAGTATTTCAAGAGATTGAAAAAGCTGATGCAATTAAGAGCGTAACCACTTCAACTGAAATTCTAATTAAAACATTTGGCTATTTCGATATTTTCGTAAATAAAAAACCCGTGTACTTTTCAAGTGCAAAAGCAAAAGAATTTATGGCACTACTTGTTGACCGTCAAGGCAGTTCAGTAAGCACTGAACAAGCTGTTTCTATTCTTTGGCCTGACAGAAATTACGACGAAAGCGTGCAATCATTGTTCCGTAAAGTATTGAGAAGTTTGCGAAACTCGTTGTCAGATGCTGGTATTCTTAATATCTTAATTGACGGACGAAATCAGCGTAGTATTGACATAACAAAATTCAAATGCGATTACTATCAATTCATAGAAAACCCACACGAAAATCTTGATACTTTCCGTGGTGAATATATGGTAGGTTACGCCTTTGCAAAACCAACGGAACAGAAAATCAAAAATAAGTTCTATGAAATTAAAGGCGTAAATTGAGTGCATAATGCAAAGTGCAAAATGATATGACAAACCCCATTCTCAAATGAGAATGGGGTTTTATTTATTGAATTGTATTTTAGAACAAACCATCAATCTTTCCGTCTGCATCAACGTCTATCTTGTATGCTGCTGGTACTTTTGGAAGTCCCGGCATTGTCATAATGTCACCTGTAAGACAAACGATAAAGCCTGCACCTGCACTGAGTTTTACTTCACGAACAGTCATTGTAAAGTTTTCAGGTTTACCAAGTTTTGTTGGGTCATCTGAAAGTGAATACTGAGTTTTTGCAACACAGATTGGGAGTTTGTCTTTACCAAGATTTTCAATATCTTTAATTGCTTTTTCTGCGGCTGCTGAGAAGATTACACCGTCTGCACGGTAAATCTCTTTTGCGATTGTGTTAAGTTTTTCTTTGATTGAAAGTTTTTCGTCATAAAGTGGTGCGAAATCTGCTTTGCCTTCGTCGATAACTGCACAAACTTTTTCTGCCAAGTCCATACCGCCTTCGCCACCTTTAGCGAATACTTCAGCCAATGAAACAGGCACTTTCATTTCTTCACAGAATTCTTTAATGTATGCGATTTCCATCTCTGTATCTGTGTGGAATTTATTAATTGCAACAACAACAGGTACATTGTATTTTCTCATATTTTCAATATGAGTTTTAAGGTTTACTATACCTTTTTTGAGTGCTTCAACATTTTCTTCCTGTAAATCTGCACGAGCCACGCCACCATTATATTTAAGAGCACGGATTGTAGCAACAACTACGATACATTCAGGTTTAAGACCTGCATAACGGCACTTGATGTCAAGGAACTTTTCAGCACCAAGGTCTGCACCGAAACCTGCCTCTGTAATACAGTAATCAGCAAGTTTAAGAGCAAGTTTTGTAGCAGTAACTGAGTTACAGCCGTGAGCAATATTTGCGAATGGTCCACCGTGCATAATTGCAGGTGTATTTTCAAGTGTCTGCACAAGGTTGGGTTTGATTGCATCTTTAAGAAGTGCTGCCATTGAACCAACTGCATTAAGGTCACGAGCATAAACAGGTTCATTATCAAGAGTATAAGCCACAAGTATGTTGCCAAGTCTTGTTTTAAGGTCTTCAATATCAGTTGCAAGGCAAAGAATAGCCATAATTTCACTTGCAACTGTAATCATAAATCCGTCTTCGCGAGGAACACCGTTTACCTTACCGCCAAGACCAACGATTACATTACGAAGTGCACGGTCATTCATATCAAGACAACGCTTAAAGAGAATTCTTCTCTGGTCAATTCTCAAGTCATTACCCTGTTGCATATGGTTATCAATAATAGCACAAAGAAGGTTATTTGCAGCAGTAATAGCGTGCATATCACCTGTAAAATGCAAGTTGATGTCTTCCATAGGAATAACTTGTGAATATCCGCCACCTGCGGCACCACCTTTAACACCGAAAACAGGTCCCATTGATGGCTCGCGAAGTGCGATACAAGCATTTTTGCCGATTTTGTTCATTGCCTGACCAAGACCAACTGTAATAGTTGTTTTACCCTCACCTGCTGGTGTTGGATTGATAGCAGTAACAAGAATGAGCTTTCCGTTTTCTCTGTCTGCATATTTTTTGTTAAGAGAAAGTGGAAGTTTTGCCTTGTACTTGCCATACATTTCAAGGTCATCTGCGTCAATGTTAAGTTTTTTTGCAATTTCTGTGATTGGTAAACAAGGTGTTTGTTGTGCGATTTGAATGTCTGTAAGCATAATAATTTTCCTCCTGAATTTATTTCAGTAATTTGTTTAACTTATTCATTGTTTCCTTTGTTGGTGTATCCATATTTCCGAAAGGAAACTCTATTTTCATACTGTCATATTTTGTCTGACAGATTTTTTTGAATGGTAAAAGTTCAACTTTATCAATACAAGAATATTCTTTAACAATTTCATTGATTTTTTCAATGTTTTCTGCACTGTCATTGATAGTTGGAATAATAACTTGTCTTATTGTCGTTGAAATTTTGTTTTTATTTAGATGTTTTAAAAACTCCAATGGTTTTTCTAAACTACAACCAACATTTTCAAGATAATCTGCATCATTTGTATATTTAATGTCAAGCAACACTCGGTCGGTTTCGGTTAAGAGTTTCTTTATTTTTTGATTAAAAAGACTGCCCGATGTATCAAGACAAGTGTTTATACCGTTTTCGTGGCAAAGTTTGAATACTTCGTAGCAGAAATCCGCCTGCAAAAGTGGTTCACCACCAGAAAGAGTAATTCCACCTTTTTCGCCGAAATACTCTTTATATTTTATTGCCTTTTCTACAATTTCTTCTGCTGTGAATTGCTTTTCGCCTTGTTTTTCCCAAGTGTCAGGATTATGACAACATTTACAGCGAAGATTGCACCCTTGAAGAAACACTACAAAGCGTAATCCTGGGCCATCAACTGTACCGAGGGACTGTATTGAGTGGACTTGTCCTAATATACTCATAATTACATTGCCTCGTGGAATGTACGGCTGATTACTTCTCTTTGTTGTGCTTTTGAAAGTTTGTTGAAGTTTACCGCATAACCTGATACGCGAATTGTAAGGTTAGGGTACTTTTCGGGATTTTCATAAGCATCCATAAGAGTTTCACGGTTTAGCACATTTACATTGATATGGTGTGCTTTTTTTGCGAAATATCCGTCAAGAATTGCAACAAGATTTGTTACTCTTTCATCTTCATCACGTCCGAGTGCTTCAGGTGTGATTGAGAATGTATTTGAAATACCGTCACGGCAATCATCATAACTGATTTTTGCAACAGAGTTAAGAGAAGCGAGAGCACCGTTTTCTTCACGGTTATGCATTGGGTTAGCACCGGGGGCAAAAGGTTCAGCATTCTTTCTGCCGTCAGGTGTAGCACCCGTATTTTTACCGTACATAACGTTTGATGTAATTGTAAGCACTGAAAGTGTATGAATTGCATCTCTGTAAGTTGGTGTCTGACGAAGTGCAGTAATAACGCGGTGTGTCATATCTTTTGCAATAAGGTCAACGCGGTCATCATCATTACCGAATTTAGGGAAATCACCAACAGTTTTGAAGTCTGTGATAAATCCTTCTTCATCCTTAATCGGTTTAACATTTGCAAACTTAATAGCACTTAATGAGTCAGCAACTACTGAAAGTCCTGCAATTCCAAATGCCATAAAACGCTCAACATCAGTATCGTGAAGTGCCATCTGAATTTTTTCGTATGCGTATTTATCGTGCATATGGTGGATTACGTTCATTGTATTTACATACAAGTGACTGAGCCATTCAATGTAAATTTGAAGACGTTCCATAACGCTATCAAAATCAAGAGTTTCGTCCTCAAGCACAGGCATTTGCGGGCCGATATGCATTTTACTTGTTGTATCATAACCGCCGTTGATTGCAATAAGCAACAATTTTGCAAGATTACAACGAGCACCGAAGAACTGCATCTGCTTGCCTACTTTCATTGCAGAAACGCAACAAGCAATAGCGTAATCGTCACCATAAATTGGACGCATTACATCATCATTTTCATATTGGATTGAGTCAGTATCAGCTGAAACCTTCGCACAGAATTTTTTGAAGTTTTCAGGAAGTGCAGTTGACCACAAAATTGTAAGGTTTGGTTCAGGTGATGAACCAAGAGTATAAAGAGTGTTAAGCATACGGAAACTGTTTTTTGTAACAAGAGTTCTGCCGTCTTCTCCCATACCCCCGACTGCCTCAGTAATCCACATTGGGTCGCCACCGAAAAGCTCGTTGTATTCAGGTGTACGAAGGTGTCTTGCAATACGGAGTTTCATAACAAAATCGTCCATAAGTTCCTGTGCACCTGATTCTGTAAGAATACCTCTTGCAAGGTCACGCTCAATATAAATATCAAAGAATGTGCTTACTCTGCCTAATGACATAGCAGCACCATTCTGTTCTTTAATTGCAGCAAGATAAGCAAAATATGTCCATTGAATTGCTTCACGTGCGTTGCTTGCAGGCTGACTGATGTCATAGCCATACATAGCAGCCATCTCTTTAAGATAACCTAAGAATGTGATTTGCTGATAAAGTTCTTCAAATAAGCGGATATCCTGTGTTTTGTAGTCCCCTGTTGCACGTGCTACTTTATCTTTTTTCTTTTCCTCAATAAGTCTGTCAACACCATAAAGTGCTACACGACGATAGTCACCAATAATTCTGCCACGACCATAAGCATCGGGAAGTCCCGTAATTACGTGACATCTTCTTGCCTGACGCATTTCGTCAGTATATGCACGGAAAACACCATCATTATGAGTTGTTCTGAATTTAAATTCTTCTTCAACTTTATCACTTAACTTGTAACCATATGCCTCACAAGCCTGACGTACCATTCTCATACCGCCGAATGGATTTACACCACGCTTTAATGGTCGATTTGTCTGCATACCTACAATGAGTTCGTTTTCTTTGTCAATATACCCCGGTGCATAACTTGTAAGTGAAGATACTGTTGTTGTATCAATATCAAGCACACCGCCATACTGACGTTCAAGAGCAAAAAGTGAGTTGAGTTTTTTCATCATCGAATTTGTACGGTCAGTAGCACCTGCAAGAAATTCGCTGTCACCTGTATATTCTTTATAATTCAACTGAATGAAATCACGAACATTGATTTCATTCTGCCATACACCTTTTTTAAATCCGTTCCAATTATTGTGTTCCATAGTTTTCCTCCTGTAAAATATCAGAAAAACAAAACTGGGCAATCCAACTTTTTTCAAAATTGAATTGCCCAGACGGTCGGCTTAATGTAGTTTGCGTTCCCTTGTGGTAATCCACAAAATCCGTCAGTTACGCAAACCAACTATATGTTGTGATTTAATTATACCTTTAACACAATATTTTGTCAAGTAAAATTACTTGAGTTTTGGCACTCCATTTTTGTCAAATGTTACAAATTTTATACGAGCGTGACGACAAGGGTCATAAAGTGGCTCGTCACAATATGTACCGCATTTTTTCTCAAAATGAGATGAAGGACGAGCATGATAAACGATTAACTGATTACCGTTTTCGTCAACTACAAAACTATTGTGTCCCGGACCCGCTTCACCGATTAAATCTTCAGTTTGCAAGACGGGATTTGGAGATTTAGTCCAACTATCAACGTTCATTAAATCGGCATTTTTATCAGCATAAAGCATACCCATACAATACTCTGCACCTGTGCCCGAGGCAGAGAAAAATACATAAACTTTATCTTGAGTTTTAAGTACGGCAGGGCCCTCATTTACGCGGTGTCGCACCCTTTCCCAATCGTATTCAGGTTTTGTAAGTAAAATGGGCTTTGAAATAAGTTTCCAAGGCTCATTAGGGTTGATTTCTGCCATAAAAAGTGAGGAGTCCCCAAGTTTTTCAGCCCAGATAAGATAGTGCTTATCATTATTTTCAAAGTAAGTCATATCAAGCGAAAACTCAGTAAATGAACGGTCATCACCCTCGCTTGCCTGCATTTTACCCATTTCAAGCCAATCGTCATTTATGGGGTCTTGCCCTTTACACATAAGCACAAACGGGCGAATATTCCACACATTTTCTTTCTCGCCTGCCGCAAAGAAAACATACCATTTTCCACCTATATAATGGATTTCAGGTGCCCATATGTGTTTTGACATCACACCTTTATTATGGGCTTTCCAAATTGTAGTTTCTTCAGCAGTAGCAAGACCGATTACAGTGTCACTTTTGCGTAAAATTATTCGGTCATAACCTGCATCAACATTATAAAATGCGGGGTAAGATGCTGTAAAATAATAGTAACCGTCAGGACCTTTTGTAACATAAGGGTCAGCACGTTCGGAAATAAAAGGATTGGGATAAGAATTCATAAGTATCACCTAACATTATGTTAGCATAAACAGATATAATATGCAAACAAAAAAACAAAAGACAAGTCAATGACTTATCTTTTTTATGAAAGGATTGTATAAATTCGAAATAGTTTAAATTTTGAACTATGTGTTCGAACCACTACACACTATATCACGGCGAAGCCGTGTATATCATCATTGCGAATTTTATACACGCTACGCGTGATATATACAGTCCTAACGGACTGATGAGATACAACAATGGCTCTTCCATTGTTGGTGATATACCATTGCTTTCGCAATGGATAAAAAAATCGACTTGTTTTCACAAGTCGATTTTTTGGCTGGGGAATAGGGATTCGAATTATAGACTCACAATGCGAATGAGGTATTCGCATTGTGCTCTTCGCTAAAAACGATATACTATATCGTTTTCTTAACGCTCAGACCCTCACGGGTTCGAATCCTACTACTCATCAAAACATAAAAATAAAACCATCGCTTTTGCGATGGTTTTGTTTTTCATGGCTGGGGAATAGGGATTCGAACCCCAACAAACAGAGTCAGAGTCTGTCGTGCTACCGTTACACTATTCCCCAACGAGCAAGAGCAATTATATATCAATGATTGGAAATTGTCAAGTGTTTTTTAATATTTTTTTATTTTTATGAATAGTGCATTTCTTTAAGCGTCAATTCAATACCATCTGCTATGGCGAGTGCGTATTCTTCAAGATTTTCATCAAAATCTTTATTGTCGGCTTTGCTTGATATGAATCCGATTTCCGCTAAAACCGATGGCATTTTTGTGTGACGATTTATATAATAATTCATATCGTCACCGTCACGATAACCTGAATGTATTCCCCTATTTGCAGAAATTCCCGTAGTGACAAGGCAATCAAGAATATTCTGTGCAAGTAAATTATCATCAGTAGGATTGCTTGAATGTACCCACATTTCCATTCCTGTAGCATCGGAAGAGGTGCTACTGTTCCGGTGAATAGAAACAAAAAGCGACGCTCTTGCCTTGTTTGCGATTTTACATCGGTCTTCAAGGGATACGTCGCTGTCATTATCACGAGTCATAACAACGGTGTATCCTCTTTCTTCCAAAATATCGCGTACAAGAAGTGACAGACGCAACGTATCGTCTTTTTCAAGACGACTACCAAGTGTTGCACCCGAACTTGTGCCTCCATGACCGGGGTCAATGCACACAGTTTTTTCATCGGGGACAAAATTCAGTTGCTGAAGTTCATAAATAACTTCTTCGCCACCCACAAGCACAAGTGCCAAGACTGCACAAATGCTTAATGAAAACAATGCTATTATTGGAAAAAGAAAAGATTTTCCGTTGTTTTTTACTCTTGATTTTTTCATATTTTTATATTAAAGATTAGAAAACTTCTCCTTAATTTCTGCAGCTCTGCCACAAGTCATTCTACCCTCAGGACAAGCACCTACAAAGCAACTTGGACCATAGAATTTAAAAATTGATGGCTCAACTCTGCGAAGATTTTTAAGAGCCTCAACTGCATATTCTTGAATTTCCCATTGTGCACGAGTACAAGAACGAAGTCTTAAGAATAAAAGGAGTTGTCTTGCGTTCATAGTTGTTACAATATCTAATGTATTACCGCTAAGTTGATAATATACCAAAAGTTCTTCAGCCACGCCAAGATTTTTAAGTCTTGCATATTCGTCTGCTGTTTTCTTAAATGCATTTTTGTACTTTTCAAGAAGTTCAGGCTTATCGAGAAGTACGGGTGGAATAATAAAGCTCATTCTGTCAGTTTTTGTAAGTTCAGGAATTTCAATTGACTGAATTCTGTGACGTGCAAAGTGAGTAATACAAGAAAGTGAAACGTTGTTGAAACGGAATGTATAATTTGCACATTCCAACGCTCTTGGACGTTTACACTTAACAACTGCTTCAACGATTTTTTCTGTTGTGTCGTCATCTGCAATAATCTTTTCAATCTGTTCAGTTGAACAATTCTTATTTGAAATAAGAGCATTTCTTGCAACGCATTTTGCAGCGTCAGGAGTGTATGCAAGTAATTCAACCTGCTTATCACTATGTTCAGGTTTTACATTGATAAATGAAAGGTCAGGAACATCGTTCACTTGCTTTTCAGGATTGAAACTTGACATAATTCCCGGTGCTTTTTCTTTAGCCTGCTCATAAAGTTCAAGACCTAATTTTTTGATTTCAGGATACTTTGCACCTCTGCCACAAATCATAGCAGTAAGCATATTAAGGAATTCTCTGCCGTTTACTGAACAGAAGAAATTACTGTAAAGGCAATATGGCAATACAAAACGAGCATCTTCGCGAAGAACACCGTTAGCACAAAGTTCGTCATAAAGTGCAAACATTTCGCTCATATGTTCTTTATATGATTTTTCAATTTCTGCGTTATCGAATTCAGGCACATAAAAACCTGCATCACTGAAATTTACATATCGTCTTGACTTAACTGTATATGAAGCAAGACGGAACTCAATAATAAACTGTTCAACAACTGCAGTTACATTTTGGAACGCGAGTTGAAAATATGTATGCTCAACTGTACTTGTATGACCTGATGCAGTTACCTTGCCTATAAGATTTGCATTTTTCTCTCTGTCCTGTGATTTGTCCCAAATCCCAAGTGCTGTACCCTCTTGTGTTGAAATTCGACCACTTGCAGCAGTAACCTTTTCATCAGTATCGGTCATACCGATAATCAACGCTGTACTTTTATTGTAATCGTATGCCATAAAAATCCCTCTTTTTCACGAAATACTTTATTCTTATTAATTGTACCATAAAAAAATCTGCTATGCAACAATCGTTAAAATTTTAATTATCATTAAAAAATTATTAAATCCGTTAAATTTTCATTGTAATATTGTATTTTGTTTGCTATAATATAATCTGTATAATTATGTAGGTTGGAGAACTGTGTTATGAACAGAAAAATGATTGTAATTGAAGGTCTTGACGGAAGCGGAAAATCAACTCAGGTTGAACTTCTTAAACAGAAACTTATTGACAACAACATTGAACTTCGTCAGATTAAATTGCCCGATTATGATAACAAGTCAAGCACACTTGTAAAAATGTACTTAAATGGTGAATTCGGCAGTAACCCTGCAGATGTAAATATTTATTCTGCATCACTTTTTTACGCGGTTGACAGATATGCAAGTTACAAGAATATCTGGGGCGACGATTACAACAACGGTACACTTATTCTTGCAGACCGTTACACTACATCAAACGCAGTTCATCAGACAGTTAAACTAGCACGTGAAGAATGGGACAAGTATCTTGACTGGCTTTTCCATACAGAATATGAAATGATGGAAATTCCAAAACCTGACGCAGTTATTTATCTTGATATGGATGTTGATATTTCACAACGTCTTATGTCTAAACGCTACAATGGTGAAGAAACTAAAAAAGATGTTCACGAGGCAAATGTTGAATATCTTAAGTCTTGTCGCGAGGCGGCACTTTATACGGCTGACCGTTTCGGTTGGAATGTAGTTAAGTGTTTTGATGGCGACGAACCTTTATCAATTGAAGAAATTGGAAATACTATCTTTAACATTGTTAAGGAGATTTTGTAATGGATTTTCACTCCCCTACGCTTAAAGACGCCCAATGGGTGCGAAAAGCATTCGCAGAAGAACAGACTGACTGTTGTGAATACTGTTTCGGCAATATTTATATGTGGTCAGAAATTTACGACAACAAAATTCTAAACGATAACGGAATTTTTGTTTCTGCAGATTTTACAGATAATCCTGTGTTCTGTTATCCCGTTGGCAAGGGTGACAAAAAAGCAACAATCAGCAAATTAATTGAATATACAAAAGAAAAAGGAATTACTCTTGAATTCTTTGGTCTTACTGAAAAAGCCAAGGCTGAACTTACATTCCTTTTTGGCAAACAATTTGAGTTTAGTGAAACACGCGATTATTTCGATTATTTATACACGTCAGAAAGTCTTGCAAATCTTGTAGGTCGTAAACTTGCAAGCAAGCGAAACCACATTTCATATTTTGAAAAAACTTTTGATTGGAAATACGAGCCAATCACAAAAGAAAATATTGGTCAATGTGCACTTCTTAATGAACATTGGGAAAGACTTAACAGAGAAAAAAATCCCGAAGAAATCGGCGAAGAAAATCTTGCTATAAAAATTGCACTTGATAATTACTTTGATTTAGGATTTGAGGGCGGAATACTCACAATTCAAGGCGAAGCCGTTGCTTTCACGTTCGGTGAAAAACTCAATGACAACACATTCTGTACTCACGTTGAAAAGGCTTACGGAAACATTCGCGGTGCTTATCAGATGATTAATCGTGAATTTGCACGTCAACTTAAAGACAGATATGAATTTATAAATCGTGAAGAAGATACAGGTAGTGAGGGATTGCGTCGTGCAAAACTTTCGTATCATCCACACAGATTAATTATAAAATATTCGGCTATTTACAAGGGGTAATTTATGGTTACTTTTGCAGACAAGAAAGATATAAATTCACTCAAAAAGATGTGGCAAAGCATTTTTCTTGAAGACGAAAAAGTTACTGACTATTTCTTTGACAATATTTACAATTCCGTTGTAACTCCCGTTATCAAAGTTGACGGCGAGATTGTTTCATCACTTTTCTTACTTGATTGCAAAATTGGTGATTACCGTGGCAAATGCGTTTACTGTGCAATGACAAAATATGCTTTTCGTGGTAAGGGCTATATGAAAAAACTTCTTGAATTTTCATATGATTATTCTAAAAACAACGGTTTTGACTTTTTGTTTCTTGTCCCTGCTGAAGAATCACTCTTTGACTATTATGAAAAATGCGGATTTCATAAATTCGGCATTCACAGAAAACATATTTTTGATAACAACATACCTGTTGCAAAAGAAAAACTAAACTTTCAATATAAACTGAACTTTGATGAAAAAGTTATAGAGTACTGGAAAAACAGTTGTGTAATATATGGCGGAGAAATTACCGATTTTGGACTCTGCTTTGATGATGAAAACATAATCATTCGAAATGCAGAATGTGATTATACTGATATTTCCGAAAAATATAAAAAAGCAGGGAATATTATTCAAGGCAACATTACTTTTGGTAAGGAATGTTCCCCTGCTATGATAAAAACAGAAAACGAAAATATTAAAAATATAAATTGCTATATTGGCATTACTTTGGAGTAAAAACTATGATTTATGTATTTTTAGCACCCGGATTTGAAGAAATTGAGGCATTGGCAGTTGTGGACGTACTTCGTCGTGCAGAGCTTGATGTTATTACTGTTGGCGTAGGTGAAGACTTTGTTATCGGTTCACATCAGATTCCCGTTGCCGCTGACATTTATGAAAGAGATTTAGTTCTTGACGAAAAAGTTCAGGCTATTGTACTTCCCGGTGGTATGCCCGGCACACTTAATCTTGAAAAAAGTGCAGTTGTGCAAAAAGCTATTGACTGGGCAGTAAAAAACGACAAATTAATTTGTGCAATCTGTGCCGCACCGTCAATTCTTGGTCACAAAGGACTTCTTGACGGCAAAAATGCAACTTGTTTTCCGGGTTTTCAGGAAGAACTTTTCGGTGCAACTGTTTCAAAGGATTTTGTTGTTCGTGACGGTAATATTATCACCGCAAAAGGTATGGGCAGTGCAATAGAGTTCGGCTTGCAGATTGCCGAAATTCTTACAAATCCTCTTGAAGTAAAAAAAATTCGAGCATCATTACAGATTTATAATGGATAAAAAGATAATTCGCAAAGAGCTTATAAGTAAGCGTAAAGAAATACCACAAGAAAAAAAGGTAATATACGATAAAGAAATCAGTAAGCAGATAATAGGCAGCGATTATTTCAAAAACGCCGAGCAAGTTCTTGTTTTCGCGTCTGCTGATAATGAATTTGACACTCGTTACATAATTGAGCGTTGCAGATTTCTTTATAAACGGGTTTTCTATCCCGTTTGCATTGACAATATGGGAACAATGGAATTCTTAAAAGTTGAAAGCGTTGGGGATTTGCAATACGGAATGTATAACATTCTTGAACCAAAGCCCACCTGCAAAAAATATGTTCCTAAAGAAAACGACATTGTAATAGTGCCGGCTCTTTCAGTTGACAAAAACGGCTACAGAATAGGCTACGGCAAAGGTTATTACGACAGATTTCTGAAAAATTTTAACGGTGTTAGCATTTGTCCTTGCTATGAAGAAACATTGACGGACACGCTACCAACCGATGAAAATGATATTAAAATTAACATTGTTGTTACACAACATAAAATGAAGGAGGTAATCCTATGAATAGATTTTCAGACGGATTTTCCGACAATTCTTATGAAGACCTTTTAAATGAATATGCAGGAGAAAGTCTTGGCAGTAAGTCTAAAACTGTCAGCGAAGATATTAAGCCTTCTGCACCGAAAAAGAAGCCCGTCAATGCATCAGCATATGAAGAGCCTGTTTTCAATATTGACACAAAACGCAAGCAGAAACCTGCGGTTGACAAATCTTTTGATATTGACCTTATTGCACCGTTTGATGCAACGCCAAAGAAACCCGAGCCCGTAATTGAGAAAAAATACGAGCCTCAACGAGTTGTGCGTAAATCACCTGTTCCAAAACAGTCATCTAACACAATGGAATTCAGTACAAAAAGAACTGTTTCAAAAGGTAAAAACGCCGTATCATCTGCAAAAAACTTTGTAGCAGATAAGTTCAAAAAGGTTGAAGCACAAATCGAAAATACTGTTCCTGCAAAATCAGGAAATTCACCTAAAGTTCTTGTTAAGAGAAACGGTAAGGTAAAAATTGATTTCAATGCATTAAAATATTTAATTCTCAACTCCTTCAAAGAGCATAAACAAGCCTATATCGGCTTTGGTTGTTGTTTGCTTGTTTCAATTATTCTTGCCTCTTGTGCCCTTAGTTGCATCAACGATGTGCTTGCAATGAACCGTGATGACGAAGAAACCATTGAGGTTATTCTTCCTAATGACGCTGACACATTCGACGCAGTAAGAGTGCTTGATAAAGCAGGACTTATTAAAAACACAATGTTCTGTAACCTCTATCTTAAACTTATGGGATACAGCGACGAAAACTACTTACCCGGTGTATATTACTTCACCGAAAATATGGGCGTTGAAAAAATGATTACTCGTTTCAAAACAAGCACTACACGTGGTGCTGTAATCAGCGTTACAATTCCTGAAGGTTACACAATTGACCAAATTTTCGAGCGTCTTGAAAAGAATGACATCTGCACAAAAGAAGCACTTTACAAGACTATTGATAACGTGGATTTCAGTGCTGAATATGATTTTATTGCAAATCTTGACAAAGTGGAAAACCGCTACCACGTGCTTGAGGGATATATGTTCCCTGCAACATACGAATTTGAACAGGGTGCTGACCCTGCAACAGTAATCCGTAAATTCCTTGACACATTCAATTCCCGTTGGTCTGACAAATATGAAGCCCGTGCAAAAGAACTTTCAATGAGCGTTGATGATATTATTACAATTGCATCCATCATTGAAAAAGAAGGTGCTAACAGTCAGCAGTTCGCACAGGTATCTTCTGTTCTTCACAATCGTCTTAACCGTTCAGGTCTTTACCCTACACTTGACTGTGACTCAACTCAGGATTACGTTACAAATACAATTTCAAAGCGTATTACTACTGCTTCTGAACTTAACCCATACATTGTAAATTACAGCACTTATGAAAGTGCAGGTTTGCCACCTGGGGCAATCTGTAATCCGGGTGCGGCTGCTATTGAAGCGGCACTTTACCCTGATTCACATCAGTATTATTTCTTTGCTCACGATAAGAACAGAAAGATTTATATGGCAACTACACTTGATGAACACAATGCAAACCTTAGAACCATAAATAAGGTTAATGCAGAGGAGAACTAAAATGATTATTCCCGAATTATTAGCCCCTGCCGGTGACCGCGAAAGACTTCAGGCGGCACTTATGTATGGTGCTGATGCGGTTTATCTTGGCGGTGACGCATTCGGTATGCGTGCCGCACCGCAAAATTTTAATTTTGAACAACTTGAAGATGCAGTAAAACTTTGTCACGCTAAAGGCGTTAAAGTATATCTCACCTGCAACACGCTTGCTCGTAATGATGAGATTTTAAAACTCCCCTCTTACCTTGAAAAATGGGCAAGCATTGGAGTTGACGCATTTATTGTTGCTGACATTGGTGTATTATCACTTTGCAAGAAATACGCACCAAACGTACCTGTTCATATTTCAACTCAGGCAGGTATTGTAAACTATGTTACTGCAAACGAGTTTTATAATATGGGTGCAACCCGTGTTGTTACTGCTCGCGAATTATCAATGACAGAAATTGCAGAAATCCGTGCAAAAGTACCAAAAGACCTTGAAATTGAGTGTTTTGTTCACGGTGCTATGTGCGTGTCATTCTCAGGCAGATGCTTACTTTCAAACTATCTTGTAAACCGTGATGCTAACCGTGGTGAATGTGCTCAACCTTGCCGTTGGGAATATGCAATTATGGAAGTTAAGCGTGACGGAATGTATTTCCCAATTCAAGACAGTAAAGAAGGTACATATATTCTCAACTCAAAAGATATGTGTATGATAGAGCATATTCCGGAAATGGTGAAAGCAGGTATTTCAAGTTTTAAAATTGAGGGCAGAGCAAAATCTGCATACTATGCGGCAGTTATTACTAATGCTTACAGAGTTGCTATTGACGAATATCTTAAAAATCCGTCAGTGGATTATACCCCACCACAATGGGTAATTGACGAGGTTTATAAAGTAAGTTATCGTGATTACTGCACAGGCTTTTATTTCAATGCACCTAACGAAGATGCAAACATCAGTTTTGAGGGCGGGTACAAGCGTCATTATGATGTTATGGCAGAAGTTAAAGGCTATGAAGACGGTTATATTATTGCCGAGCAGAGAAACAAATTCTCTCGTGGGGATGTGCTTGACGCACTCCAACCATCAACCGAGCCCGTTGTTTTCACAGCAGAAGAAATCTTTGATAAAGACGGTAACGAAATTGAGTCTGCACCACACCCAATGATGACTGTTAAAATCAAAAGTGATTTGCAGTTCCCCGCAGGTACACTTTTGAGAAAAGAGAAATAAGGTTATTTTATGGTATTAAAAGTTATATTAGTGCTTTGTTATGTTGTGTTTTTTATTTTTGTCCCTTTATATGACAAAGCATACTGGCCTGAACCCACAAAAAAATCGCTTGCCTGCAAAATGGTTGCGGCAACAATGTTTGTGCTGATTGGTGTATTTGGAATGTTAATTACCGACAACAAATCGGACTATGCAACCACTATGCTTGTAGGTCTTGTTTTGGGTTGGATTGGCGACTTATTTATGCACATTCCGCACCCACCGGGCAACCCAAGAATGTCTGTAGTTTATATTGGTGCTGGAGCGTTTTTAATAGGTCACATTTTCTATGTTATCGCATTTGTAAAGTCAACTATGGCTTTAACTACCGACTACAAATTCTTTACACTGCCCGAAATAATAGCATTTTTCGTAATTTTCATCACATTCTCACTTATGCTTGAACCTGTTTTCAAGTTCAAATATGCAAATAAATTTATGAAAGTTACATTACACTTATATAGTGTTTTTCTTATTGTAATGCTTATAAAGTCTTGCCTTTTCGGTATTAAATATTTTATGAGCGATGCAAAGAATGGAACATCAGCTATGCTCATTCTTATAGTAGGTGCAATTTTCTTCTTTATTTCTGACTTCACATTAGGACTTCGGCTTATCGGCGGTGCAAAGGGCAACAAAACCGTGAAAACCGTTAGTCTTTACTCATATTTCTTTGCACAGTTATTACTTTCAACATCTATTTTATTCATACATATTTAAGGGGTATTTATGAGACCACGCAAAATAAGAAATCTTACCACAAGACGTGAAAACTGTACTGATTTGAGAATTCCATACACTTTGGAATCATTTGATTTCCGTACAAATGAAGGAAATGAAAACTTTTTTGACCTTGACGAAATTTTTGGAAGACACGCTCCCATTGTTATGGAAATCGGTTGCGGTAAAGGTCAGTTTGTCTGCGAATATGCAAAACGCAATCCTGACAAAAATATCATTGCAATTGAGTGTGTACCTACTGTTTTGGTTGAGGCTTGCGAAAAAGTAAAGGAAGAAAAAATTGAAAATATTCGTTTTCTTGAAATGAAAGCCGAGTATCTTCCCCTTTTCATTAAAGAAAAGACAATCTGCGAAATTTATCTTAATTTCAGCACACCATATCCTAAATCCCGTCACGAAAGTCATCGACTTACAAGCAAGGGATTTTTGGATATTTATAAAAAGCTTCTTACAGATGAGGGTTTTATTGCTCAAAAAACTGACAGTCAGGGATTTTTTGAGTATTCACTTGAGAGTTTTTCACAAAATGGATTTGTGCTTTCCAATATTTCTCTTGATTTGCACAATAGCGATTTTGAGGGAAATATTGTTACTGAATATGAAAGCAAGTTTGTAAGTCAGGGCTTACCGATTTACAGACTTGAAGCGAGCATAAAAAATGATTAAAAAAATAACTTCCGGTATTAGAAACAGATTACCCAGTGGAATTGATTTCCGCTCTCTTATTCATAGTATCAGGTTATATTTTGGCAATGTGAATTGTGCTTTTTATAAAAAGCAACTCAAACATAATATTAAGGCTTATTTTTCTACAAAATATACGCCAATGAAATATGAATTGGTTAGTGAACCTGTTCCCCATATTCTTTACCACATTACGCCAAAGAAAAATAAAGACAAAATACTACATGAGGGTTTAAGAACTTTTTTAAATCCCGCAGTTTTTCTTACAAGTTCTTCGTCTTATGTTGAATACCTGAAAAACATTCAATTTAATGAAGATTGCATTGTTTTTGAAATTGCATCAGGTGAAATGGAAAACGCTGGTTTTGTTTTCTATAATGATATAGAAAAATCGAGAAATATTATCTGGGTCACAGAATATGTACCTAGTAAATATATTACTGAAAAAAGGAAGGGATTTAATGAGCAACACTAACACTATTCAGGCTCAGAATGAACAAAAGTATGTTGGTAAAAGTGAATTTGTCTTTTATTTAATGGCAGTTTTCTTTTACACAATGATGACAGGTATGGTCGGCGGATTTAAGAACGCTTATCTTGTAAATGTTCTTGTGCTTGACAGGGAAATTATTTCTGTTTACAACACAATTTTAAGCATTGCAGGTTTTGTAACAAGTTTCTTTACTGCTATGTATATTGACGGACGTAAACCATCGGCAAAAGGTAAATTCCGTCCTTTAGGTACTTTCGTTGCAATTCCTATGGCAGTTGCAACTGTTCTCACATTTATTGCACCTAAAGGGCTTTCAACAACACTTCTTCTTATCTATCTTGTAACAGTTGGTATTACACAGAGTGTTTGTTCTCAATTCGGCAATGTATTTAACCTTGTGTCTTTTGTTATGTCACCAAATAGTAAAGAACGTGACCAAGTAATTTCTTTCCGTTCAATTTCAAGTGCAGTTGGTAACTCTGCACCACAGGTTGTAGTTCTTGTTATTGGATTTATGACAAACAGCGAGCAAATTCAATATATAATTTCTGCTGCTATTTGTGGCGTTGTTGGTGCAATAACAATGCTTATCGGTATGAAAATGATTAGAGAACGTACTGTTTATAGTCAAGAAAAGAAAAATCCACTTTTAGGTTTTAAAGACATTCTTACAAACAAATATGCTTGGGTAATTATTGTCAGTGAATTTTTGAAAAACTTCCGCGGCATTGCAAACTATATGGGCATTTTCCTTGCAGCCGCTCTTTTAGGTAGCACAAGTAAATTCTTACTTTTCGGTCTGCCAACAGGCATTGGTACTGCTGTTGGTATGCTCATTATCAACGCACTACTCAAAAAATTCAATGCAAAACAACTTTACATTGCATCAGGTATCTATTCAGTTTGCATAAACACTGCTGCATTTACAGTAGGTTATATGTATTTCAATAACCCAACAACAATAATGCAGGTTATATTTATAGTATTCTTGTTCCTTATAGGTCTTCAATTCGGTGCATCTAACTTATTGCCACTTATGTTCCAAGCAGACGTTCTTGAAACTATTGAACTTAAAACAGGCAAACGCCTTGACGCATCTCTTCCATTCGTATTAAGTATTGGCACAACGATAAGTGGTACTATTGCAGGTGCTGCAGCTCCACTTATTCTTTTAGGTGAAGATTCAATTATCAAATATATGCAACCTGAAGACGGCGTTTACCCTGAACAGAGTACATACACAAAAATTGCAATGCTCTTCTTCTACACAATTTTCCACGGTCTTATGATGCTTCTCGCAGGTCTGCCATTCTTGTTCTATAAACTCACAGGCAGGACAAAAGATGACATTCACGAAGCTGTTCTTAAACAACGTGCAGAAATGGCTGAACAACAGGATGCATAAAATTAAATAAACACAAAAATAACGGAGTAGAAAATCTACTCCGTTTTATTTTGTGAAAAAACACATCCACAATAGTTTTGTCTGTAAAGGTTAAATGCTTTACTCAACTCTATCGACCGTTTGTAGCCTTCTTTTTTCTTAAAGTCAGATGGTAAGAATTCAACACCGTATTCTTTTGCTAACTCGTTACCGATTTCATTAATTCTCTCGGCATTTTTAAGTGGGCTGATTGTAAGAGTTGTAGTGAAATAATCAAAGTTATATTTTTTTGCTTCTTGCACCGTTTTTTCAAGTCGCAAACGGTAACATTTAAAGCAACGCTCACCACATTCACGACAGTTTTCAAGCCCTTTTGCTATTTCGTAAAACTTTTCGCTTTCAAAATCACAATCATGCATTTTAACGGGATGTTTTGTTTCCATTTCGCTAATTAAACGTTTCTGCTCTGCCTTACGTTTTTCATATTCTGCTTCGGGGTAGATATTAGGATTATAGTAAAGCACCGTAATATTAAAATACTGTGACAAATATTCAATGCAATAACTACTGCAAGGGGCACAACAACTGTGGAGAAGAAGTGACGGCACTTTATCCCCTAAATTTTCAATAATTTTATCAAGTTGTTTCTGATAGTTTTGTTTTTGCATAGTATCACCTTAATATATAATAACGGCGGGGTCAAGACCCCGCCCTACCATACCATTATTGGTTTTTATTCTTCGTTTCGTTTTTCGCGACGTTCACGCCATGTAAGATTTTCTTCATCTTCTTCCTTTTTTTCAATTGGAAGAATTTCAACTTTAACTTTACCAATACGTCGTTCTTCAACATTGAGAACTGTGAACTTCACGTTTTCAAACTGCACTTCATTCATTTCGCCGTCTTGCGGTAAGAAACCAAGCACGCTGATAATATATCCGCCGATTGTATCATAATCACCATCGGGGAATTTTTTACCCGTATGTTCTTCAACTTCTTCAATATCGGTAATACCCTCTACCTCAAAAGTTGTATCATTAATGATTGAGATTTCTTCATCTTCCTGGTCGTATTCATCCTGAATATTACCAACAATTGACTCCAGCAAATCTTCAAGAGTAACAATACCTGCTGTTCCGCCGTATTCGTCAACAACAACTGCCATTTGAACTCTTTTTTCTGTCATTTCAGTAAAGAGTTCACCGCAACGCTTTGTTTCGGGAACATAATATGCAGGTCGCATCATATCTTTAACAGTCTTTGTTTTCGGTAGATTTGTACCAACATATTTAAGGAAGTCTTTAATATAAACAATACCGATAATATTGTCGGGGTCTTCTTCATAAACAGGAATTCGAGAAAATCCGTTTTCAATAGAAAGTTTAACGGCTTCAACTAATGGCTCGTTTTCATCAACACACACCATATCAGTACGGTGTGTCATAATATCGGCAACGTCAATATCGTCAAACTCAAAAATGTTGTTAATCATTTCAATTTGAGTATCTTCAATAACGCCTTTTTCACCACCAACGTCAACCATCATACGAATTTCTTCTTCTGTGACAACTTCTTCGTCAGCGTGCGGGTCAATACCAATCACTCTTAAAACACCGTTAGTTGAAAGTGCCAAGAATTTAACAATTGGCTTTGTAACCTTAGCCACAAATGTAAGGATTGGTGCTGCCATAAAAGCCATTTTTTCAGGCTTGTTCATAGCAATTTTCTTTGGTACAAGTTCACCTAACACCAATGAGAAATACGACATAATTAAAGTGATTACAACTGTTGAGAAACCGCTGATAATACCAACAGGAATAACATTCACAACAGGTGTTTTCGCAATTGCATTTGTAAGCATCTCTGCAAAGGATTGTGCCGCAGTAGCAGATGTCAAGAACCCTGCCAAAGTAACGCCAATCTGAATTGTTGACAAAAATGAACTTGTGTTTTCGGTTAATTTTTTAATCTGTTTTGCTTTTTTGTTACCCTGCTCTGCCATCTTGTCAATCTTGTTATCATTAAGAGTAACAATTGCCATTTCTG
Organism: Candidatus Fimenecus sp.; assembly: GCA_045545735.1. Taxonomy (GTDB): domain Bacteria; phylum Bacillota; class Clostridia; order Oscillospirales; family Acutalibacteraceae; genus Fimenecus. Next base: position 109,955 of record JAZQBM010000010.1, read on the forward strand.
ACATTGAGAAGAATGCATTGACAAAAATCAATGCGAATAGGACTACTATCTTTAAAATAATACTCCCGACGTCTGTGTCCATAGAACAAACCATCCTTATAAAAATAATATAGAGATATTTATAAAATATCATTATGTATTGTATAACAAAATATACCTTTCGTCAAGTGGCTTACCATATTACACAAAAAATGGTTAAATTTTTATCAAAGTTCGTCATTTTTTAGGTTTAAATCTATTTACTTTTCAATTGAAAAGTGTTATCATTTATAATGTATGAATAGGCATATATTATGTATGCTCATATACTTATTTAATATTTAATTCCATTAAGGAGGAAATACAAAATGGCAGAAAACAAGACTCCCATAGTTAGACAAAAGAAAACTATGGACGGTAATACTGCTGCTGCTCACGTATCTTATGCGTTCACAGAAGTAGCTGGTATTTACCCAATCACTCCATCTTCACCTATGGCTGACTACGTTGACCAGTGGTCTGCTCAGGGAAGAAAGAACATTTTCGGCACACAAGTTAAAGTTGCTGAAATGCAGTCAGAAGCAGGTGCAGCAGGTACTGTTCACGGTTCTCTTGCAGCAGGTGCTCTTACAACAACTTATACAGCATCACAGGGTCTTCTTCTTATGATTCCTAATATGTATAAGATTGCCGGCGAGCTCCTTCCTTCAGTTTTCCACGTATCAGCTCGTTGCGTAGCTTCACACGCTCTTAACATTTTCGGTGACCATTCAGACGTTTACGCTTGCCGTCAGACAGGTTTTGCAATGCTCGCTGAAACAAATACACAGGAAGTTATGGACCTTGGTGCAGTTGCTCACCTTGCAACTATCGAAAGCCGTGTTCCATTCCTTAACTTCTTCGACGGTTTCCGTACATCTCACGAAATCCAGAAGATTGACATTTGGGATTACGAAGACCTTAAAGAAATGTGCAATATGGACGCTGTTAAAGCATTCAGAAAGCACGCTCTTAACCCAGAACGTCCTGCTACTCGTGGTTCACACGAAAACGGCGATATCTTCTTCCAGCATAGAGAAGCATGTAACTCATATTACGATGCAACTCCTGCTATTGTTGAGAAGTATATGGACAAGGTTAATGCTAAACTTGGCACAAACTACAAACTTTTCAACTACTACGGTGCACCTGATGCAGAACGCGTAATCGTTGCTATGGGTTCAATCTGTGATGTTGCTGAAGAAGTTATTGATTACCTTACAGCTAAAGGCGAAAAAGTTGGTCTTGTTAAGGTTCGTCTTTACAGACCATTCTCAGCTAAAGCATTCTGCGAGGCAATCCCAGAAACAGCTAAGAAGATTGCAGTTCTTGACAGAACAAAGGAACCTGGTTCAATCGGCGAACCTTTATTCCTTGACGTAATCGCTGCTCTTAACGAAATGGGCAGAACAGCAAAAGTTTGTGGCGGTCGTTACGGTCTTGGTTCAAAAGACACACCTCCATCAAGCATCTTCGCTGTTTACGAACACCTTAATGCAGAAACTCCTGCTCGTCAGTTTACACTTGGTATTCACGACGACGTTACTCACCTCTCACTCACTGAAAAACCAGCTCCAAACACAGCTGCTGAAGGCACAATCGAATGTAAATTCTGGGGTCTTGGCGGTGACGGTACTGTTGGTGCTAACAAAGACTCTATCAAGATTATCGGTGACCATACAGACAAGTACGTTCAGGCTTACTTCCAGTATGACTCAAAGAAAACAGGTGGTATTACAATTTCTCACCTTCGTTTCGGCGACAGCCCAATCAAGAGCCCATACTACATAAACAAGGCTGACTTCGTTGCTTGCCACAACCCATCTTATGTTGAAAAAGGCTTCAAGATGGTTCAGGACGTTAAGCCAGGCGGTGTATTCCTTATCAACTGCCAGTGGAATGCTGAAGAACTCGGCAACAAACTTAACGCTGAAACAAAGAAATATATTGCTGAAAACAACATTCAGCTTTACACAGTTAACGCTATTGACTTGGCTGCTGAAATCGGTCTTGGTAAGCGTACAAACACAATTCTTCAGGCATCTTTCTTCGCTCTTGCAAACGTTCTTCCTAAGGATGAAGCAATCGGCTATATGAAACAGGCTGCTATGAAGTTCCTTAAGAAAGGTCAAGACATCGTTGATATGAACCACAAGGCTATTGACGCTGGTTTTGGTGCATTCGTTAAAATCGATGTTCCTGCTGACTGGGCTAACGCTACTGATGATTCAGTTGCAACAGCATCTAAGGGTGCTGAAAAGCTTGTTAAGATGGTTGACAACATTATGCTTCCAGTAGGCAAAATGGATGGTGACTCAATTCCTGTTTCAACATTTATGGACCACGTTGACGGTCAGTTCGAACAGGGTGCTGCTGCTTATGAAAAACGCGGTGTTGCAGTTATGGTTCCTGAATGGGAAGCATCAACTTGTGCACAGTGTAACAAGTGTTCATATGTATGTCCACACGCTACAATTCGTCCATACCTTCTTACTGAAGAAGAAGCTGCAAATGCTCCTGAATCAGCAACAATCGTAGACAAGAAGGCAGGTAAAGGCAAGGGCGTTTACAAATACTCACTTGCTGTATCTCCACTTGACTGTATGGGTTGCGGCGTTTGTATCGGTGTTTGTCCTACAAACTCACTTAAGATGGTATCTCGTGAAAGTCAGGACTACAAACAGGAAGCATTCCAGTACATGGTTGAAAATGTTACTGTTAAGGAAGACGTTGCTGATAACACAGTTATTGGCAGCCAGTACAAGACTCCACTTCTTGAGTTCTCAGGCTCATGTGCAGGTTGTGCTGAAACAGCTTATGCAAGACTTATTACACAGCTCTTTGGTGACAGAATGTACATTTCAAATGCTACAGGTTGTTCATCAATCTGGGGTGGTCCTGCTGCTACATCACCATACACAGTAAATAAAGATGGTCACGGTCCTGCTTGGGCTAACTCACTCTTTGAAGATAACGCTGAACACGGTTACGGTATGTACCTTGGTCAGAAAGCAATCAGAAATCGTCTTATTGATGACGTTAAGGCTATTGTTGACAGCTGCAAAGCTCCTGCAAATGTAGTTGAAGCTGCTAACGAATACCTTGCAACTCTTGAAGATGGTGACAAGAATACAGCTGCTACAAATGCTCTTGTTGCTGCTCTTGAAGGTTTCGATTGCGATTGCGAAATGAAGAAAGACATTCTTGAAAACCGTGAATACCTTTCAAAGAAATCTGTATGGATTTTCGGTGGCGACGGTTGGGCATACGACATCGGTTTCGGTGGTGTTGACCACGTTCTTGCTGCTGGTGAAGACGTAAATATTATGGTATTTGATACTGAAGTTTACTCAAATACAGGTGGTCAGGCTTCTAAGGCTTCTAACATTGGTCAGGTTGCACAGTTCGCTGCTGCAGGTAAGGGCATCGCTAAGAAGAGCCTTGCTGAAATCGCAATGAGCTATGGTTACGTTTACGTAGCACAGATTGCTATGGGTGCTGACCAGAACCAGACAATCAAGGCTATTACAGAAGCAGAAGCATACAATGGTCCATCAATCATTATCGCTTACGCTCCTTGTGAAATGCACTCAATCAAGGGTGGTATGGTTAACTGCCAGGCTGAAATGAAGAAAGCTGTTGACTGCGGTTACTGGAATATGTTCCGTTACAACCCAGCTCTCAAGGCACAGGGCAAGAACCCATTCACAATTGATAGCAAAGAAGCTAAGACAAGTTACCGTGACTTCCTTATGAACGAAGCACGTTACTCATCACTTTCACGTGCATTCCCAGAAAGAGCAGAAGTTCTCTTCGCTCAGGCTGAGGAAACAGCAAAAGAAAGATATGAACACCTTACTCGTCTTCAGGCTCTCTATGCTCCAAAAGAAGACTAATTAAAAGTTTTCATATAAAAATAGGACCTACTCTTTCGAGTAGGTCCTTATTTTTCTATATTTACCATTGACAAGAGAAGAATTTCAAGATAAAATGAAGTTGATAATATATACTAATATTATTAATCTTTATTTGGGGTGACTGAAATGAGAAAATGTCCTAAATGTTCACTTATTCACGATGATTCTGTTATGAAATGCACATATTGTGGTTATGATTTTACTGAAGCAGATGCAGTAATAAACGAGCCTGTTGCTGAAACAGTTGCAGAGCCTGTAGTTGAACCGATTGTTGAAACTCCTGTTGAACCAACAGTTGAAGAACCTGTTCAACAACCCACACCTGTTGTACCACCTGTTCAAAATGGCGGTTACAATCCTTATGGTGCTCCTCAGGTAAAATATTGTCCACGTTGCGGTAATCAATGCGACCCTAAAGCAGTTATCTGTGTAAAATGCGGAATGGCTTTTGAAAACTTTAATCCGGTTGTTGATGATAATCCGTCAACAGGTCTTAAAGTTCTTTGCTTCTTCTTCCCTATTGTTGGTTTAATTCTTTATCTTGTAAACAAAGATAAGAAACCATTAAGTGCAAAGGAATACGGCAAATGGGGAATTATCGGTTTTGCAGTAAACATTGGTTTCAGCCTTGTAAGTTCTATTCTTAGTTTTATCATTGGTATTGGTAGTTCTTTTGGTAGCGATTACGAATATTACTACGCAATTTTCAATAATCTTTTCACAATGTTTAAATAATTGAGCAAAAAACTACGCCCTGAACGTTAAGTTCGGGGCGTTTTTATGTGTGTTTTACTTTTTCTTGATTACCGAAACATAAACATATGCGGGAATTGCAAGGAATATAATCCACGCGATACCCCAAAGTTGAAAGGCTATACCTAAAACTATGTAAAGTGCTACTGCAAACAATATTGCCGCAACAGTCGAAAACAGAATTGACAAACCTTTTCTATTTTCAACGTACATTGATAGGGCTGAAAAAGTGTAGCCGATTACCAACGGAAATAAAATCCACATTAAAGCCCACCAGAATGCACCCAATATAATTCCGCCACCTGCATAAACTGCGATTGCCACAAGGAATAAAAGCGGGGCTTTTTTCAGATGTTTTTTGCCATTAATTTGCTTTTCAGTAAGTAATTTCTCGGATTTTACGGGTTGTGGTTGAGGTTCTGACTTAACAGTCTCATTACCTAAAAGTTGGTCAAGAGTAATACCATAAAGTTCAGCAAGGGCTATAAGATTATCGGTATCAGGTGAAGCCTCTGCACGCTCCCACTTTGAGATTGCCTGACGGCTAAGTCCTAATTTTTCTGCAAGTGCCTCTTGTGAGAGTTTATGTTCTTTTCTCAATTCCACAAGTCTGTCGGCAAGTTTTATATTCATCAGGAATTACCTCCCGTAAGTCTGTCTTTATTTTCAATCCAGAACTTTTGATGCTCTGCATAAGTTTCGGAATATTTTGCCTCATAAGGCTCAACCGTACCAATAATGAAATAAAGATAATTTGTATCAGCAGGGTTGATTGCGGCATCAATAGAATCCATTCCCGGATTACATATTGGGCCTGCCATAAGACCTTTACAACGGTAAGTGTTATAATAGTATTTAAAATGGTCTATTTTTTCAGGATAAATCAGTTCAATTACGCCCGTACAATATTTAACTGTCGGGTCGCATTGGAACATCATTCCTGCTTGAAGTCGATTGTGAAGAACAGACGAAATCATTGGTCGCTGTTCAGGTAAAAGAGCCTCTTTCTCAATAAGTGAGGCAAGTGTTAAAATTTCGTGCAGATTAAATCCACTATTCTGCACCATCATCATAAACGTGTCGTCAAATTTCTGTTTTGTACCGTCTAAAAACATTTTTATGATTTCCTGCACCGTTGCATTTTCAGGAATATCATAAGTCAACGGAAAAATATATCCCTCAAGTTTAAAACACACGTTTTCTGCATTCTGCAGGTCGTTTAAGAATGGATACTGTGTCAAGTCAAGCCATTCTGTATAAGATTGTGCGGCTTCAAGAAAATCTTCAGATGTACAAAGACCTTTTTCTTCTAAAAGCCAAGAAATGCGAACAAGAGTATAGCCCTCAGGAATTGTTACCTTTACAGTTGGCACCTGAGTAGTTGTTTCAGTTGTAGTTTCAGTAGTACTTCCAGTTGTAATTTCGGTAGTACTTTCAATATTTTCTTCTGTATTACAAGATGCAAAACTGATTACCAATGCAAAAACGAGTAACAATGAAACAAATCTTTTAAGCATAATTGTCCTTTCTTTTTTACAATATTATATGTAAACTTAATAATTTTACAAAACGGGAAGTACAAGTTTTAAGTTGTACTCCCCGTTTTCATTTAAAAGTTTAAGAAATTAATATTTCTTTCTTGCCACATATGATGTGTGGAGAATTTCGTGAGCCTTATGGCTACCTGGCTTACCAAGATATTCTGTGTAAAGAGTCTTGATAGCTTCATTTTCGTGAGATTTTCTTACAGCGTTGTTTCTGTCAGCTGTGTAAAGAGCTTCTGCACGACGAGCTTTAAGGTCAACGAAGTTACGAACAACAGCGTGCTGAATTGGCTGACCGCCACCGTTGATACAACCACCTGGGCAACCCATAATCTCGATGAAGAGATATTCGCTTGTGCCGTCCTTAACTTTGTCCATAAGAACTTTAGCGTTCTTTGTACCTGATGCTACTGCAACCTTAATCTTCTTGCCTGCAACATCATATTCAGCTTCCTTAACACCTTCCATACCGCGAACTTCTGTGAAGTCAACGTTTTCAAGTGTTTCGCCTGTAAGTTTTTCAACTGCTGTACGAAGAGCTGCTTCCATAACACCACCAGTTGCACCGAAAATTGTTGATGCACCTGTGCTTTCGCCGAATGGATTGTCAAACTGTTCATCAGGAAGATGACGGAAATAGATACCTGCACTCTCAATCATTCTTGCGAGTTCTCTTGTTGTAAGAGCGATATCTACATCAGGATAACCTGAAGCTGCCTGGTCGTCACGCTTTGTTTCAAACTTTTTAGCTGTACAAGGCATAATACCAACAACTACCATATTTTTAGGGTCAATTCCCATCTTTTCAGCGTAGTATGTCTTCATAACTGCACCGAACATCTGCTGTGGTGATTTACAGCTTGAAAGATGAGGAATCTGTTCTGGGTAGTAATGCTCACAATACTTAATCCAACCTGGTGAGCAAGATGTAATCATTGGAAGTGTGCCACCGTTCTGAACTCTTTCAATAAGTTCGTTAGCTTCTTCCATAATTGTAAGGTCAGCAGCGAAGTCTGTATCGAATACTTTATCAAAACCAAGACGACGAAGAGCTGCAACCATTTTGCCTTCAACGTTTGTACCGATGTGCATACCGAATGCTTCACCAAGTGTTGCACGGATTGAAGGAGCAGTCTGAACAATAACGAACTTTTCAGGGTCGTTGATTGCTTCAAGAACTTTATCTGTATCGTCTTTTTCAACGATAGCACCTGTTGGGCAGTTTACGATACACTGACCACAAGAGATACATGAAACGTCTGCAAGGTCCTTATCAAATGCTGAGCTTACGTGTGTATCAAAACCACGAGCGTTAGCACCGATAACTGAAATGCCCTGCTGGTCGCAAGCTGCGATACAACGACGGCAAAGGATACACTTATTGTTATCTCTTACCATATGAGCTGCTGAATCGTCGAAGTTATAACGAACCATTTCGCCATCGAAACGGTCTTCAATATCTACGCCGAATTCCTTGCAAAGCTTCTGAAGTTCGCAATTACCACTACGTACGCATGAAAGACATTTTCTGTCGTGATTTGAAAGAATAAGTTCAAGAGTTAATTTTCTTGAATGTCTTACTTTTTCAGTATTTGTGAAGATTTCCATTCCCTCATTTACAGGGAATACGCAAGATGCAACAAGGCTTCTTGCACCCTTAACTTCTACCATACAAATACGGCAAGCACCGATTTGGTTAATATCTTTAAGGTAGCAAAGTGTAGGGATTTCAATACCCGCATAACGAGCAGCTTCAAGGATAGTGCTGCCCTTTGGTACTGTATAAGGTTTATTGTTAATTTTAATATTTACCATTATCTTGCACTCTCCTTACTTCTTAATAATTGCACCGAATTTACATGAATCCATACAAACTCCGCACTTAATACATTTATTGCTGTCGATAACGTGTGGGTTCTTAACTGTACCGCTGATAGCACCAACAGGGCACTTTCTTGAGCAGAGTGTACAACCCTTACAAGCGTCAGCAACGATTTCGTACTTAACAAGTTTCTTACAAACGCCTGCAGGACAAGTCTTATCAACAACGTGAGCAATATACTCATCACGGAAGAATTTAAGAGTTGCAAGAACAGGGTTTGGAGCTGTCTGACCAAGACCGCAAAGTGAATTTTCTTTGATGTAGTAGCAAAGTTCTTCAAGTTCGTCAAGGTCTTTAAGTGTTGCCTTACCATCAGTAATCTTTTCGAGCATTTCACGAAGACGTTTTGTACCGATACGGCAAGGTGTACATTTACCGCAAGATTCATCAACTGTGAAGTCAAGGAAGAACTTAGCGATGTCAACCATACAGTTGTCTTCGTCCATTACAATAAGTCCACCTGAACCCATCATACAACCGATTGCTGTAAGGTTATCGTAGTCGATTGGTGTGTCCATAAGAGAAGCAGGAATACAACCACCTGAAGGACCACCTGTCTGAGCAGCCTTGAACTTTTTGCCATTCGGAATACCGCCACCGATTTCTTCGATAACTTCACGGAGTGTTGTACCCATAGGAACTTCAACAAGACCTGTGTTGTTAATCTTACCACCGAGAGCGAATACTTTAGTACCCTTTGATTTTTCTGTACCCATTGATGCGAACCAGTCAGCACCCTTGAGAATAATCTGTGGAACGTTAGCAAATGTTTCAACGTTGTTTTCAACTGTAGGTTTGCCAAAAAGACCTTTAACTGCAGGGAATGGTGGACGAGGTCTTGGTTCACCACGGTTACCTTCGATTGATGTCATAAGAGCTGTTTCTTCACCACAAACGAAAGCACCAGCACCAAGACGGATGTGAAGGTCAAAGTCAAAACCTGAGTCGAAAATGTTTTTACCAAGAAGGCCGTATTCTTTAGCCTGGTCAATAGCAATCTGAAGACGGTTAACTGCGATTGGGTATTCTGCACGAACATAAACATAACCCTCAGTAGCACCTACTGCATAACCACAGATAGCCATTGCTTCAATAATACAGTGTGGGTCACCTTCAAGAACTGAACGGTCCATGAAAGCACCTGGGTCACCTTCATCAGCGTTACAAACAACATATTTCTGGTCTGCAGCATTAGCAGCACAGAAACTCCACTTAAGGCCTGTTGGGAATCCGCCGCCGCCACGGCCACGAAGTCCTGATTCCTTAATTACGTTGATAACATCTTCAGGCTTATATTCTGTCAAGCACTTAGCCAATGCCTGATAACCGTCATAAGCTATGTACTCGTCGATATTTTCTGGGTCAATAACACCGCAGTTACGAAGAGCAACACGCTCCTGCTTTGCGTAGAATTTTGTGTCGTTAAGAGATTTAATCTCCTCTGCTGTTACAGTCTCATCATAGAGAAGTCTTGTAACAATACGTCCTTTAAGAAGATGTTCTTCAACGATTTCAGGAATATCTTCAACCTTAACCTGTGAATAGAAACTTCCTTCAGGATAAACAATCATAATCGGGCCAAGAGCACAAAGACCAAAACAACCTGTTCTGATAACTTTGATTTCTTCACTCAAACCTTTTTCAGCAATCTGAGTTTCAAGAGCCTCAATAATTGCTGCACTGTTTGAAGAGGTACAACCGGTACCGCCGCAAACAAGCACGTGTGAACGATACATTATGTTTCCTCCTTATTTAATAGCACTAACTGTGTATTCAGCAACAGGGTTACCGTTAACGATATGGTCATTAACAACCTTTGCTACCTTATCAGCAGTCATTTTTACATAAGTTACTTTTTCTTTACCGGGCTGAATTACTTCAACGATTGGCTCGTACTGGCACATACCGATACAACCTGTCTGTGAAACTGTAACGCCCTTGAGGTTTCTTTTTGCAACCTCATCAACAAAAGCGTTGAGAACAGGACGAGCACCTGCTGCAATACCGCAAGTAGCCATACCAACAACGATTCTGATTGCATCGTCGCCTGTATCTTCACGAACTGTCATTCTCTGCTTTGTTGCTTCTTTAATAGCCATAAGTTCTGCAAGAGTTTTCATTTATAGAGCACCTCCGTGTTTTCTGTAATAAAATCTTTAAGCCACTGTGAAACTTCATATGTATCAAGTGGAACATCACCCAATATCGCTTTGATTTCACGGGTATCTGCAACAAATTCTTTACCGTCAACTGTCAGTTTATAAACAAAGTCACGGTCAGTATTCATTGTGATAAGCATTTGAATAGTTGATGGTACATCACCAAGTGGTGTAAAATCAACGCTGTCCGTCTTGAAATACGCTTTCACCTCAGTACCAACACCAAGTTCTGATTTAATTTCAAGACTGCCACCCGTTTGCTCCGCCGCCATTTTAAAAAGCGGAATACCCATACCAACCTTTCGGGTTGTTCTTGTTGTAAAGAACGGGTCAATTACACTTTTTACTTGTTCTTCACTCATCCCCTTACCGTTGTCATAAATGCCAATCAGTAATGTGTTGTCAGTTGTATTTTCACTGACTTCAATTGTAATAAGTGAAGCACCGGCAGATATTGAATTCTGGGCAATGTCTAAAATATTAAGAGATAATTCTCTCATTATGCCATATATTTTTCAAGGATACCAGGGATATCATCGCCAACAAGTTTACCGTAAACTTCATCGTTTACTGTAAGAACAGGAGCGAGACCGCAAGCACCGATACAACGGCAAGCTTCAAGAGAGAATTTACCGTCAGGTGTGCACTCGTCAGGACCAATACCAAGTTGTTCTGTAATCTTGTCAACAAGGTCCTGAGCACCCTTAACATAACAAGCTGTACCAAGACAAACTGAAATGTTGTACTGACCCTTTGGAGAAAGTGAGAACTGTGCATAGAAAGTTGATACTCCGTAAACCTTTTCAAGCGGAACATCCATACCCTCAGCAATCATAACCTGAACTTCATAAGGAAGGTAACCGTAGATACCCTGTGCTTCCTGCATTACGTGCATAAGCATACTCTTGTCATCCTTATTCTTTTCAATGACAGCTTTGAGCTGTTCCTCTTGCTCTGGTGTTCCTGAAAACGGAATGGAACTTAATTTTTTGAGCATTTTGGAATTTCCTCCTTTTTTGATTATGGCGGACTTACGCCCACCCTCATTTAATAATTCAATGTCACTTTTTCACATAGTAACATATGTTAAAATTATAACAAAGAACTTACAAAAAGTCTATCATTTTTTTGATTTTTTTATACTAATATAAGCAATATTGGCGATTAGCACATAAATTACGGGTTTCTTTTGTATTTATTAACTATTTCTCACTACATTTTCAAGCAGTTTCACTGCTTTTTCAAGGCTTTCGCCCCCTACTGATGCAACAGAAAATGCAATTTCTGAAGAGTCGTTGTCAAAGTTAGCGGGAATTAACAAAATCCCTTGATTTTCAGCCATTCGGCAAAGTTCTTGTGTAGATAAATTTATGTTAAATTTACAACGGACATACAAGGGAGAATTTGTTTTCAAAATTTCAATTTTTTTACCGAAATTTTCAATTAATAAATCTGTTAGAATTTTTGATTTTTGCATATACAGTTTTCTTGATTTTCTGATTTGAGAATTAAGGTGTCCGTCACGAATATAACTGCAAAGAGCTATTTGGTCCGCCTTTGAAACCGTTTGGTTATACAAGTCTTTTTTCTTGTGATATTCGCCCATCAATGATTGTGGTAAAATCATAAAACTGATACGAATTGACGGCAGTAACAGTTTTGAAAAAGTACCTAAATACACTGTGTTTTCACCACCGTCAAGGCCTTGCAAAGATGGTGTTGGACGGTTGAAATATCGAAACTCACTACCATAGTCATCTTCAATGATAAGTTTATTATTTTTTCGTGCATATTCGGTTAAATCAAACCGCTCTTTTACGCTCATAATATCACCCCAACGAGTTGAATATGAAGGTGACGTATAAATGATATTACTTTTCTCACGATTGTCTGTTACACGAAATCCATAATCTGTAAAAATCGCAGTACCCTGACGGTATGATAAATCATCAAAACATACTGTTTTTTTACCTTTTAACAACGGGCAAAGAATATTGAGAAGCGTCTGCACGCCTGCACCAATCACAATATTTTCTTCTGTGCAAATACAGTTTCGTGTTTCGCGGGCATAATTGGCAATTTCGCAACGCAAATCGTACTCCCCTTGCGGCTCACCGTAAAAAAGTAACTTTTCAGTTTGCCTGAGAGCACTTTTCACATATCTTCGCCATATATCCATATTAAAACTTTCAGCATCAACACCAGCGGATGCAAAGTCGTATAAAATCTTTGATTTTTCTTGTTTGTTTTCACTTTTCATTTCCGCTTTTTTTACCGTATTTCCGCGTTTTGAAACATAGTAACCACTTTGACTTTTTGGCAATATGTAACCGTCATCGCAAAGGCACATATACCCCTGTTCAACAGTAGTTTTGCTCACATTTCGTTCATTGGCACAACGGCGTATTGACGGGAGTTTGCTACCTTCAGGCAACTTTCCGTTTTCGATTAAGTCTTTATAATAATCGTAAATCTGCATATATAATTTTCGATTTCGAGCCATAAAACTGTCCCCTTAAAAATTCTAAAATTTGTATATTTTATTAAAGACACTTTTGTTATATTATATACCCATAAACTCCGCAAATCAAGAGGTGAAAATGGTGAAAAAAATAGCAGTTATAAACGATATTTCCGGATTTGGAAAATGTTCGCTTACTGTGGCACTTCCAATCCTCTCGGCTATGGGTATTGAGTGCAATCCCGTTCCCACTGCAATTCTTTCAAATCAAACGGGTTTTGACGATTTTTACTCTGTTGATTTTACAGAACATTTGACACCATATATTGATGTGTGGAAAAAGCAAAACGTACAGTTTGATGCCATTTTAACGGGTTACCTTGGTAGTGAAAAACAGGTTGATATTATTCTTGATTTTATTGACCATTTCGGTAAAAATTCACTTGTTTTTGTTGACCCGGTTATGGCAGATGACGGTGTGCTTTATGACACTTATGATGAGAAACTTTGTGAAAAGGTAAAGGCACTTACCAAAAAAGCAAATATAATCACACCAAACCTTACAGAGCTTTGTATTCTTTGTGGTGAAGATTACAATGAAATAATTAAAAATTTAGAGGATGTTGGTGGTTTAGCTTCATCTCTTTTATCTGAAACAACAAAAACAGTTATTGTAACAGGTGTTAAAACTGAATCTGCAATTACTAATATTATAGTTGAAAAAAATGGCTTAACTGTTGTAAGAACACCGCTTTTATATGGCAACTATTCAGGTACTGGTGATATTTTTTCAAGTGTTGTTTGCGGTGGAATAACCAACGGAAAATCCGTTACAGATGCGGTTACTCTTGCAACTGAATTCATTACAAAATCAATAAAAAGCACCCCGACAGAACTCAATTATGAACCTGACGGAGTGAATTTTCAAAAGCATTTGGAGATGCTTATAAATGCGTAAAAAATCACTGTTAACAATTACATATACAGCAATTTTCACTGCGATTATTCTGCTTTCAACAACGCTTATTAAGTTTTCAACGGGGCTCGGTCAGGGGTACATTCATTTTGGCGACTGCTTTATTTATTTGACCGCCAGTATGTTACCTTTCCCCTACTGCATAATTGCAGGTGCATTGGGCGGTGCGTTGGCTGATATTCTTGGTGGATACGCTATATGGGTAATTCCAACAGCAATTATTAAAATTCTAATTGCTTTGCCTTTTGCTCTAATTTGCAAAAAGTATAAATCAAACAAAATTCTTAATAAGAAAACTGCGTTAATGCCTATAATATCGGGGATTATTACCATTCTTGGCTACTTTGTTGCAGAATGTGTTTTGTATTCGGTTGCATCGGCAACGCTTTCAATAATCGGTAATTCTATACAGGCAGTTGCAAGTGGAGTTTTATTCTATATTGTGGCAACTGCACTCGATAAAATCAACTTCAAAAGGAGAATAAATAATGGCTGATATTGTTTATACTTATGGAAATCAAGCTTACTTAAATATTACAAATGCTTGCCCTTGCAGATGCACTTTCTGTATTCGTAATAATGGTGACAGCGTTGGTGAAGCTACTACTTTATGGTTTGAGCACAGCCCATCAATAGAAGAAATCAAGGCTGAAATTGATAAGTTTGATTTCAGTAAATACAATAACTCCATTACAATTTGTGGCTACGGCGAGCCAACTTGTGCTTTGAACAATTTGATTGAGGCTTGTAAATATTTAAGAAAAAAAAGTGTAAAAATTCGTCTTAACACAAATGGACTTTCAGACCTTATAAACAAGCGAGAAACTGCAAAAGAAATTTGTGAAGTAATTGACTCTGTTTCAATTAGTCTTAACGCACCAACAAAGGAAAAGTATAATGAGGTTACTCGCCCATCATTTGGCGAGCCTGCATTTGACGCTATGCTTAAATTCGCAAAAGAGTGCAAGGAATACGGCACACCAGTTAAGTTAACAGTTGTTGATATAATAAGTAAAGAAGATATAGAAGATTGCAAAAAGCTTTGTGAAGAAATTGAAATACCATTAAGAGTGAGAGAATACACGGCAGAATAAACAGAAAAATCCCCAAGGAATACACCTTGGGGATTTTTCATAAGTGTGAAAGAAAGGAAATTAAAACATGACCAAAAAAATCACGGAGTAATCAAATCATTTAAGCCACTGTTGTGTTTGTCTGTGGTGCAGATGTTTTTGAGCTATAAACTCTTAAATGTTCTCCACGAGCCACAGCCTTTTTATGATTGCGAATACGGATTGCACGACGAACGTTACCTACTACAATTCTCTTGATTGCCTGTTCAAAAGCAATAACCTTATCTTCATGCATAAAGCCGTAAATCAAAAGGCCTGCTACTGCTAATTCTATAAAAGTTGTGATTGCAAATGTTGTTGACATAAAATCTACCTCCAATTTCATAATCTGTTCGATACCGAACAAACTTGAACAAATGTTCTTTACAAGTCATATTATAGACCAATTTTTTTAAAAGTCAATACAAATGTTCGTAAAATTTTGTATTTTCAGTCCGTTTTTATGGACATTATTTTCAATATTTTTACAGGTTTTTCCTTTTATATTTACATATTAACACAACATATTGTGGTTGTCAATATATATTTATACAAAATATACGATTTTTACGGTTTTGTTCGTATTTTTACAAGAATTGACATAAAATTTTTATTTTGTTCGTTAAATTTAAGTTTGTAGGGATAGGTGTAAAATGGAAAGTGGAAAACGGAAAACGAAGGAACTGCGTTGCGATTATAGATTGCGTCGCAGACCCTTAATTACGAATTTCGAATTACGCATTACGAATTGAGTTCGACAAACTATAATTTGCAAAATAAAAAATAATAAAAATATTAAAATAGGTATTTATTATTTAATTAAAATAGTGTAAAATATTAAGGATAATGGATTTTTATATATAATTGTATTACTTACGAGGTAAAATTATGTTTGTTGATATTGCAAAAATCAAAATCAAGGCGGGTGACGGCGGTAATGGTGCCGTTGCTTTTCATCGAGAAAAATATATAAATGCAGGTGGTCCCGACGGTGGTGACGGCGGACGCGGTGGCAACATTGTTTTCAAAGTTGATGACAATCTTTCTACCCTTGCAGATTTCCGTTACAAGAGAAAATACAAAGCAGAAACCGGTGCTAACGGCAGTGGCGGTAAGCGTAGCGGAAAAAAAGGTAAAGACTTAATAATCAAAGTACCACGTGGCACTATCATTCGCGAAGTTGAAAGTGGCGTTATTATGGCAGATATGTCAACTGACGACGAGTTTATAGGTGCTAAAGGCGGACGTGGTGGTTGGGGTAACTCACACTTTGCAACGTCTACACGTCAGACTCCTAAATTTGCTAAAAACGGTGCTCCCGGTGAAGAATGGGAAGTAAGCCTTGAATTAAAGCTTATTGCAGACGTTGGTCTTTTAGGTTTTCCAAATGTTGGTAAATCATCATTTATTTCAGTTGTAAGTCAGGCAAAGCCACTTGTTGGTGACTATCATTTCACAACGATTATTCCCGTTTTGGGCGTTGTATCAATGGGCCCTGAAAAAAGTTTTGTTATGGCAGATATTCCAGGTCTTATTGAGGGTGCTGCTGAAGGTATCGGTTTAGGCCACGAATTTTTGCGTCACGTAGAGCGATGCAGAATGCTTGTCCACATTGTTGACGTTGCAGGTAGTGAAGGCAGAAATCCTATTGAGGATTTTGAAGCAATCAATGCAGAACTTGAGAAGTTTAACCCTGAACTTTCAAAATGCCCGCAGATTGTTGTAGGTAATAAAATTGACCTTGCAGAAGACGAGCAATTAGAGGAATTCCGCAAGTATATTGAAGACAAGGGCTACGAATACTATGAAATGGTAGCACCAATCAAACACGGCACTCAGGAAGTTATAAACGCAGTTGCCCGTATGCTTGACACACTTCCTCCCGTTAAACAATACGAACGCGAAGAAATTCCAATGGAAATCATTGAAAAGAAATCCGCTGACGGATTTACCGTTACTGTTGAAGACGGCGTTTATATTGTTGAGGCTGACTGGATTTATAGAATTCTCTGTAAAACCGACCTTGACGATTACGAATCACTTCAATATTTCCAACGAGTTATTCAGGAACGCGGAGTAATTCAGGCACTTATTGATAAAGGTATTCAGGAGGGCGACACAGTCAGCATCTACGATTTAGAGTTTGACTATGTTCCATAAATTATGAGATTATACAATAAAGACATAAACGCAGATACAATTAGCCCATTAACACTTGCCTTTGTTGGTGACGCAGTATTTTCACTTTACATCCGTGAAATGCTGGTCTGCGACGCAAACCGTCCTGTTGGCAAGTTACATAAGCTTTCGGTAAGTTGGGTTAAAGCTGAGGCACAAAGCAAGGGAATGCACGCAATACTCCCCTTGCTCAGCGAAAAGGAAACTGAAGTTTTCAAACGTGGCAGAAATGCACACACCACACACACACCTAAAAACCAAAGCGGATGTGACTATCATTATGCAACAGGTTTTGAGGCACTTGTAGGTTATTTGTATCTTAAAGATGAAACTGAACGTCTTACCCAATTGCTTAATGAAGTCATCAAAGCAATCGGGACTGATGACGGTGACAAAGTTCAAGAATAACGCAAAAGAATTTTTTATTGATACACTTGTATTCGTACTAGCCAGTGTAGTATATTCTGTTGCACTAAATTGTTTTCTTGCACGAAACAACATTTTAAACGGTGGATTTACTGGGATTGCTACAATTCTCAACTATCTTTTTGAAATACCAATAGGTATAACAATTTTTATAATGAATACTCCCCTGCTTCTTATTGCATTCAAAAAACTTGGTGCAAAATTTGTGTTCAGAACATTTTTAGTTATTGCAATTTCATCGGCACTTATCGACCTTGGCGTTTTTCTGCCAATTTATAAAAACGATTTACTGCTTTCGTCAATTTTTGGTGGTGTACTTGCAGGATTTTCTTTAGGCATTATCTTTCTTCGCAATGCCACAACGGGCGGAGTTGACATAATTGCAAAACTTATCAAATTAAAGTACCCCCACATAACAATTGGCAAATCCATTTTCTTACTTGATGCTTTTGTAATCCTGCTTGGTGGAATTATCTACCAAAATATTGAATCAATGCTTTATGCGGCGGTTGGAATTTTTGTCAGCGTGCAAGTGCTTGACTATATTATTTATGGTATAAGTCGTGGCTCAATGATTTTAATAGTCAGTGAGCATAACGACGAAATACGCAATATGATTATAAAAGACCTGAATCGCGGTGTAACTGTATTAAAAGCACAAGGCGGTTATTCGGGGCAAGACAAAAATGTGCTTTTATGTGCTTGTTATGATAATCAAACCCACAAACTTATTAAAAAAATTAAATCCGCTGACGAAAATGCGTTTTTCATTGTTACACAGTCAAAGCAAATTCTCGGTGAAGGATTCAAAAATAATATATAATTCATTTTATGAGGTTAATATATGAAAAAACAAAACATCCGAAATTTTTCAATTATTGCTCACATTGACCACGGAAAATCTACCCTTGCTGACAGACTTTTGGAACTTACCGAAACTGTTGCAAAACGTGATATGACCGAGCAATTACTTGACAATATGGACCTTGAGCGTGAACGTGGAATTACAATTAAAGCACACGCGGTTAAACTTGACTATAAGGCTCAAGACGGCGAAACTTATGAACTTAACTTAATTGACACTCCCGGTCACGTGGACTTCAATTACGAAGTTTCTCGTTCGCTTGCTGCTTGTGAGGGTGCAGTGCTTATAATTGACGCTTCCCAAGGTGTTGAGGCACAAACACTTGCTAATACATATTTAGCACTTGACCACGACCTTGAATTAGTTCCAGTAATTAACAAGATTGACTTGCCTGCCGCTGACCCTGACAGAGTTGCGAACGAAGTCGAAGAAGTAATCGGTCTTCCTTGTGACGAAGCACCTCGCGTTTCTGCAAAGACAGGTGAGAATATCGGTGCAGTACTTGAAAGCATTGTTAATCTTGTGCCACCACCTGAAAACAATGATGATAAGCCACTTCGAGCTCTCGTATTTGACTCGGTTTATGACAGTTACAAAGGTGTAATTGTTTATGTTCGGATTATGGACGGTAAAATTAAGCCAGGCGACACAATGCGAATGATGGCAACGGGTGCTGAATTTACTGTTGTTGAAGTTGGTTATATGCGACCAAATGCTATGGAGCCACAAAAAGAACTTACATCAGGTGAAGTTGGTTATATTACCGCATCAATCAAGACGGTAAGTGATGCTCGTGTTGGTGATACCGTTACTACTGCAGAAAATCCCGCAAGCGAGGCTTTGGCAGGGTATCGAAAAGTTAACCCAATGGTATTCTGCGGTGTTTACCCTGCTGACGGTGCTGACTACGAAAACTTGCGTGAGGCACTTGAAAAATTACAGTTAAATGATGCGGCGTTATCTTTTGAGCCTGAAACATCAGGTGCCCTCGGTTTCGGTTTCCGTTGTGGTTTCTTAGGTCTTTTACACCTTGAAATTATTCAGGAAAGACTTGAACGTGAATACAACCTTGACCTTGTAACAACAATTCCAAGCGTTATTTATAAAGTTCATCTTACAAACGGCGAAGTTATTGAAATTGATAACCCAAGCCACTACCCTGACCCTGCAGTTATTGATTACTGTGAAGAGCCAACTGTTGAGGCACACATTTATGCACCGCCTGAATACATTGGTGCTATTATGAATCTTTGTCAAGACAGACGTGGTGTTTATGTAAACACAACTCACTTGGCAAGTGACCGTGTTGATTTGCACTACATTCTTCCACTTAACGAAATTATCTACGACTTTTTTGATGTGCTTAAATCACGCACTCGCGGTTATGCGTCATTTGACTATGAAATGAGCGATTATCAGCGTTCAAATATTATCAAACTTGACGTGCTTCTCAATGGTGATATTATAGATGCACTTTCATTTATGATTCACAGCGAAAAAGCGTACGCAAAAGCTCGCAGAATTGCAGAAAAGCTTAAAGATAATATTCCACGTCAGATGTTTGAAATTCCAATTCAAATGGCTATTGGTGGTAAAGTTATTGCTCGTGAAACCGTTAAGGCTATGAGAAAAGACGTTCTCGCAAAGTGCTACGGCGGTGATATTACACGTAAAAAGAAATTGCTTGAAAAACAGAAGGAAGGTAAAAAGCGTATGCGTCACTTCGGTACTGTTGAAGTTCCGCAAGAGGCATTTATGGCTGTGCTTAAACTTGATGATGAATAAAGAAATTTTTGAAAAATTAAAAGAATTAGAAATTGAATATAAAAAAATTGAGCACCCTGCTGCATTCACAATGGAAGAAATTGCAGAATATGACTTGCACTCTCACGGTCATATTCCAAAAAATCTCGTTTTGCGTGATGTTAAGGGTACTCGTAATATGCTTGTTGTTCTTCACGGCGACAAAAGAGCAAATCTTCAGTTAATCCGTGCAGAAATTGACTCAACAAAGTTAAGTTTTGCATCTGATGAAAGATTAGATAAATACTTAAAAGTTGAAAAAGGTTCTGTTTCTCCTTTCGGTGTTATTTATGACACAGAAAAGGAACTTGAAATCTATTTTGACGCAGATTTGAAGAAAGAAGAAATAGTTGGTTGTCACCCTAATGACAATACTGCGACTGTTTTCTTAAAATTCCAAGACCTTGTAAAATATGTAAAATCTTGCGGTCACACTATTTCTTACATAAAGGTATGAAAAACATAGGACTTTATTTACATATTCCGTTTTGCAAATCAAAATGCCCATACTGTGATTTTTACTCATTTTCGGGCAAAAGCACGCAAAAAGACGAATACACACAAGTTTTGAAAGATAGAATTTTGTCAAGCGTTTCTACTTTACAGGGCAAACACGCTTGTAAAGGTAACACGCTTTACATCGGTGGCGGAACCCCGTCAGTTTTAGGTGCAAAAAATCTTGCAACCCTTGTAAATGCGTGCAATTCAGGCTTTTTGACAGATAATGCAGAAATAACAGTTGAGTGTAATCCTTATGGTCTGGACGAAGATTTTTTCAAAATTCTTTATGATTGTGGTGTGAACAGAATTTCTTTAGGACTTCAATCTGCAGTTGATAGTGAAAGACGGATTTTAAGTCGATTATCTGACCGAAATCAAGTTGAAAATGCTGTTAAAACTGCTCAAAAAGTTGGATTTGAGAATATCACTCTTGATGTTATGCTTGGAATTCCGCAACAAACTGAAAAAAGTCTTAATGAAACTTTAGATTTTTGCATTTCTCTCGGTGTGCCACACGTTAGTGCGTATATGCTGAAACTTGAAGAAAATACTCATTTTTATAAAAATCAAGATAAGTATAATTTTCCCGATGACGATTTGACTGCAGATTTGTATTTGCAAATGTGCGAAGCTCTTGAAAATCAAGGCATTATGCAATATGAAATCTCAAACTTTTCGAAAAAGGGATTTGAAAGTAAACACAATCTTAAATATTGGCATTGCGAAGAATATTTGGGACTTGGACCATCGGCACATTCATTTTTAGATGGCAAGCGTTTCTATTTTGACCGTGATTTTAATGCATTTTTAAACGGAAACTCCCCTATTGATGACGGAATTGGTGGAGGTTTCACAGAATTTGCCATGCTGAATTTAAGACTTGTTGAAGGCTTGAACGAAAGTAAAGTTTTAGAGCGTTTTGGGCATAAAATCCCGCAAGAATTATATGAAAAATCAAAGATTTTCATTGATAATGGGTATATGATAGAAAACGACAACGGTTTAGCATTGACCCGCAAAGGATTTTTAATGTCAAACAGTATTTTGGCAGAGATATTATAGGTGATAATATGACCTGGTTTTACAAATTAATTTCTGTGATAATGGCGTTTTTTGTGTATTCGCCAACAAGCGAAATTGCATCTTACAATGTTCTTGAAGAAAACGAGAAACTTACATTTACTGTGCTTTCTGATGTACATCTTGAAGGCAACAATGAAGAACGCTTTGAACTTTTCGGCGAGGGGCTTCGTGACATTAACTCTGCTGAAAACAAAAGTGATGCACTTATTTTCCTTGGCGACAACACAATGAACAATCAGGTTATTGAACTTAGTGCCTTTTACGGACTTTTAAAAAAGTACAATGAAATCAATAATGTTCTTATGGTGACAGGCAATCACGACCTTTGCCCAAGTGATTACAATGTAGGCACTTATGATGATTTGCGTGACAGATTTTTCAAATACAAAAATGAGTTCATAACAGTCGAATATGATGACAGCGTTTATTACAGTTATGAAATTGATGATTACAAATTTATTGTTTTAGGTTCGGAATCTGATGCAGGAATTCAAGAAGACCTTTCTGATGAGCAGTTGACTTGGCTTGAAGAAGAACTCAACTCTGTCAAAGAAAGCGGAAAACCGATATTTATTTTCAACCATTATCCGCTCAACAACATTTGGGCAGATGTATGGCCCGAAGGTCACATTGGTAACGATAGCGACCGTGTTTACGAAATGCTTAAAAATTGTGGTAGTCAAGTTCTGTATTTTTCAGGACATTTACATATGGGACTTTATGACGACCATCGTGAAGTAGTTTATGACGATAATGTTACATTTGTAAATGTGCCTGCGTTCGGTGCTGACAACACCGACGGTGACGCACATATTCAACACAAAGGAATGGGACTTCAGGTTGAAGTTTATGAAGATAACATTTTAATTTGTGTCCGCGATTTTGCAAATCACGAATGGAAAGATATTGAATATAAAGTAAATATATAGGTTTGACAATGTATTTTTAGTGTGTTAAAATACTATCTTGCATATTGAAGAAAGGAGTGGTACGAATGCCTATTAAAATTGATGACCAATTACCCGCAAGACACAACTTAGAATTGGAGAATATTTTCGTTATGACAGAGCAAAGAGCATCTTTGCAGGACATTCGTCCGCTTAAAATTATTCTTCTTAACTTAATGCCTACAAAAATCGAGACTGAAACTCAAATTTTGAGATTGTTAAGTAATTCACCTTTACAGGTTGAAGTTGAACTTTTGCAGGTTGCTACTCACGAAAGCAAAAATACAAGTAAAGAGCATATGCTAAAATTTTACAAGACTTTTGATGATATTAAAGACCAAAAATTTGACGGTATGATAGTTACAGGGGCTCCCGTTGAAATGATGCCTTTTGAAGAGGTTGACTATTGGGACGAACTGTGCAGAATCTTCGAATGGGCAAAAAGCCACGTTTATTCATCATTCCACATTTGTTGGGGTGCTCAGGCGGCTCTTTATTACCACTACGGTATTCCAAAATACAAGTTGCCCGAGAAAATGTTTGGTATTTTCCCACACAAACCACTTGATATGTA
The DNA here is from genome assembly GCA_045545735.1 of Candidatus Fimenecus sp. Lineage (GTDB taxonomy): Bacteria > Bacillota > Clostridia > Oscillospirales > Acutalibacteraceae > Fimenecus. The sequence goes on from JAZQBM010000010.1 coordinate 133,154, forward strand.
TCATCCTTTACTTCGTGGTTTCAGCGACTTATTCTATGTGCCACATTCAAGACATACTGAAACTAAAAAAGAAGATATTGCACTTGTTAAAGACTTGCAAATCCTTTCTTATTCAGAGATTTCAGGTGTTCACCTTGTGGCTGATATGGAATGCAGAAACTTCTACTGCACAGGTCATAGTGAATATGACAGCGACACACTTGCTCGTGAGTATTTTAGGGATTTACACAAGGGATTAGACATTAAAATTCCATACAACTATTTCCCGAACGACGACACACGCCTTACCCCACCACTTACTTGGCGAGGTGCAGGTAGTCTTTTATTCCAGAATTGGCTTAATTACTTTGTGTATCAACGCACACCTTATGATGTTAATGAGATTAAATAAAAATACCGAACAGATTAATTTCTGTTCGGTTTGTTTTATTATAAAAACGAGTTTAGCAAAATTGAGTTTGTAAAACTCAATTCGTAATGCGTAATTCGGAATTCGTAATTAAGTATCTGCGACGCAATCTATAATCGCAACGCAGTGACCACACTTTGCATTTTGCATTTTGCACTTTGCACTCTGTTCGCCAAACTCTAATCTATTTATTCTATCACCTTATAACCCTGTTCTTCAACTGCTTTTTTGAGTGTTACAGGTGCTGCATCTGCATCAAGAGTAACTATTGCAGTACCGTCTTTATGGTTTACGATTGCTTCTCTTACTTCTGCTACACCTTCAAGTGCTTTTTTAACGTGAGCCTCACAGTGTGGGCACATCATACCTTCAATTTTCATTGTGATTTGCATAGGTTTATTCTCCTTTATTTTTGATTTTACTTTTTTATCTTTTTTCCCATTACGAATGTCCTTGAAATTAAGACGTAACGCATTTGATACCACGCAGAACGACGACAAGCTCATAGCCGCCGCACCAAACATTGGATTTAGTTCCCAACCGAAAAGATTTATAAATAAGCCTGCAGCAAGTGGGATTCCAATTGCATTATAGAAAAATGCCCAGAAAAGATTTTCGTGAATATTTTTAAGCGTTGCTCGACTTAAGCGGATTGCAGCGGGCACATCGGAAAGTTTACTATTCATAAGAACAACGTCAGCAGACTCAATTGCAACGTCTGTTCCTGCTCCGATTGCAATACCCATATCGGCACGAGTAAGGGCTGGAGCATCGTTAATGCCGTCTCCTACCATCATAACTTTGCCTTTATCTTTAAGAGTACGAATAACTTTTTCTTTGCCGTCAGGAAGTACTCCTGCAACAACTTCGTCAACACCTGCAATTTTGCCGATTGCGTTGGCGGTTTTTTCATTATCACCCGTAAGCATTACTACTTTTATTCCCATATTCTGCAATTCTTTAATTGCTTGTGGACTATCTTCTTTAATAACATCGGCTACGGCTATTATGCCCAAAAGTTTGTTATCAATGCTGAAAAGTAGTGGTGTTTTTCCATCTTCAGCAAGAGTTTCGGCAGTTTTAATTGTATTTTCGTCAATCGAAATCTGTTCACTTATAAATTTAAGGCTACCACCATAAAGTGCTTTTCCGTTTAATTCTGCCGTTACACCGTTACCCGAAAGTGCTTTGAAATTTTGCACTTCTGTTGGTGTTATTTTCAGTTCATTACCCTTTTCAACGATTGCTTTTGCTAATGGATGCTCACTCTTGACTTCAAGAGAATATGCAAAGTTCAAAAGTTGGTCTTCTGTTATGTCTATTGGGATTATATCAGTAACCTTTGGTTGACCGAGTGTAATCGTACCCGTTTTGTCAAGGACAACTGTATTCACTCTGCCTGTTTCTTCTAACGATACTGCAGTTTTGAAAAGAATACCATTTTTAGCACCTACACCGTTACCAACCATAATTGCAACTGGTGTAGCAAGCCCTAATGCACAGGGGCAACTGATTACAAGAACAGAAATTCCGCGAGCAAGGGCAAAACCTACACTCTGCCCTGCAATCAGCCAACCGATAATAGTAATTGTAGCAATTATGATTACGGCAGGTACAAAAATGCCCGAAACCTTGTCAGCAATTTTTGCGATTGGTGCTTTTGTTGCGGCGGCATCACTTACCATTTTAATAATCTGTGAAAGAGTTGTATCTTCACCGACACGCAAAGCTTCACATTTAATAAATCCCGACTGATTTATTGTACCGCCCGAAACTCTGTCCCCCACGTTTTTATCAACGGGAATGCTCTCGCCAGTTAAGGCTGACTCGTCAACTGCGGTATGTCCGTCAATTATTACACCGTCAACTGAAATCTGTTCCCCTGGGCGAACTACGAATATATCGCCTTTTTTAACTTGTTCAATCGGTACTTCCGTTTCAATGCCGTCAATAAGAATTATTGCATTTTTTGGTGCTAACTTCATTAAAGATTTAAGTGCATCAGTTGTCTTACCTTTTGAACGGGCTTCAAGCATTTTGCCAACTGTTATAAGCGTCAAAATCATTGCAGCGGATTCAAAATAGAACTCGTGAAGATAATGATGAGCCATTTCTACATTCGCGGTCATTTTAAAAAGCACATAAGTACTGTATATGAATGATGCACCCGAGCCGAGAGCCACGAGAGTGTCCATATTCGGTGATTTATGAATAAGTCCTTTAAATCCGTTTATAAAGAATTTTTGGTTGATTACCATAACAATAATTGTTAATAATAATTCTAAAAGTGCTGTTGCAAGTGGGTTTGTTGCAAGAATTTCAGGCAACCACCAACCCCACATTACATGCCCCATTGAGATATACATTAAAACTATTAAAAATCCCAATGATGCCACAAGTCGTCTTTTAAGTTTTGGTGTTTCTGTGTCTTTTAATGCATCGTCATCTTTTAATTTTGACGGTGTATTTTTTTGGTCTTTAAGGCTTGCACCGTAACCCGCATCTGTAACGGCTTTAATTATAGCATTTGTGTCCGCAGAGCCCTCAACACCCATTGAATTGGTGAGCAAACTGACAGAACAAGAATTTACACCGTCAACAGAATTGACCGCTTTTTCAACGCGTGCAACGCAGGCAGCACAACTCATACCCGTAATATTAAATTGTGTCATTTACCCACCTACTTTCACAATGTATTGCGGAAAAAATCTATTTTTTGTGATTTTGTGATGCTGTTAAGGTGTTTTTCAATAACATTGTAATCGTCATTGGACCTACGCCACCGGGGACGGGTGTAATGAACGAGCACTTATCTTTAACCGTTTCAAAATCAACGTCACCACAAAGTTTGCCCTCTGCATTTCTGTTCATACCAACGTCAATTACAACTGCACCATCTTTAACCATATCAGGTGTTACAAAATATGCTTTACCTACTGCGGCTACAAGAATATCAGCACGACGAGTTACTTCAGCAAGGTCTTTTGTTCTTGAATGACAGATTGTAACTGTACCATTTTGACCTAATAAAAGCATTGCCATAGGCTTGCCAACAATATTACTTCTGCCGATTACAACACACTCTTTACCCTCAACAGAAATATCATAATATTTAAGCATTTCCATAATTCCTGCTGGTGTGCAAGGCAAAAACGAATGGTCGCCAATCATAATATGACCTGTGTTTACAGGGTGGAATGCGTCAACGTCTTTATGTGGAGCAATTGCATTAAGTACTTTTTTCTCATCAATCTGTTTTGGTAATGGTAACTGACAAAGAATACCGTCAACATTGTCGTCATTATTGAGTTTTTCTACTAATTCAAGCAATTCTTCAGTTGTAGTTTCTTCGGGGAGTGCATATTCAAAAGACTCCATACCCACTTCTGCACAACCTTTTTTCTTATTGTTCACATAAACACGTGAAGCAGGGTTATTACCTACAATTACAACCGCAAGTCCTGTTTTTTTGCCTTGTTCGTTGAGTTTTTCAACCTCTGCTTTAATTTCGTTCCTTACAGATGCTGAAACTTCTTTACCATCAATGATTTTATACATTTTTTCTCTCCTTATAAGCCTTAACAACTGCTTCTTTTTCGCGTTTCACCTGTACAAGTTTTACAATAGTCAATGCAATACACGAAATCGCAAGTGCAAGTGACACAACCTGAGATACACGAATATTAGTTTCTCCTATATAAAGGCTATCAATACGAAGTCCTTCAACAACGGCTCTTTCAAGACCGTAAATAATGCCGTAACCAAGAATTAACTGACCGTCAAACTTATAGAACTTTTTGCAAACAATATAAAGAACTACAAATCCTAAAAGGCACCACACAGATTCATAAAGGAATGTGGGGTGAACGGTTCCGCCTGACTCCATATAAATGCCGTTTTCTGCAAGAGAACTGTAGTGAGCATTTATGTAGTCTTGGATTTTATCGCTTGTCATACCCCAAGGCAAATCTGTATTAATACCGAATGCTTCTTGATTTGTGAAGTTGCCCCATCTGCCTATTCCTTGACCAATAAGCAAACTCATACCTGCTAAATCGAGAAGTTTTAAGAATGGTAAATCAACTTTTTTGCATACAAAATATGCGGCGAGAAGTCCGCCTATAATACCGCCGTAAATAGCAAGTCCGCCCTCCCATATTTTGAATATAGAAAGTAAATCGTCTTTATAGTTATCCCATTGGAAAATAACGTAGTAAAGTCTTGCACCTATAATTCCGCCCATTGTTCCCCAAATGAGAACATCAAGCATTTTATCAATGCTCATTTTCCATTTATAAGCCATTCTTCCACCGAAAAGCACCGCAAGAATAAAGCCGAATGCAATTATTACACCATAAAACTTGATTGTAATATCAATGTCCCAACCGGGAATTGTGAATTCTACAAGATTTTCATACACGTTAAAATACAAGTCCAACCCCGGAAACTCAACACGTGTATAGTCTGTCAACCATTTCATAAAATGTTCTCCTTAAAATTATTTTATTACAGACATTGAAGAATTTTCAATGTTAAACGCAGTTTTAAGTCGTCTGTCAATATCTTCAGCCGTTATGCTTTCAAGAATTGCAAGTTGGTCATAAAGGCCCTCGCCGTTAAAATACGCACTTATAAGTGAATTGCTGATTGAATCAATACTGTCAAAATCCATTATAAGACTACCGTAATGCTTTTTCTTGATACGCTCAAATGTTTCACGGTCAACACCGTCTTTCATAACACGTGAAATTTCTGCATTTATTCTTTCACGGACTTTCTCGGGCTCTGCACTTTCACCGTTGAAAATATGAGCAGAATAGCCGTAACCCTCAAAATATTCTGTATCAAATGTTGTATTTATAAGATTATCTTTAAGCATTTCTTCATAAAGTGAAGATGTTGGCCCTGCAAGAATATCAAGTAAAATTCCGCTTTCCATTGACTCTTTAAGAGTTCTTGACGGAGTTTTAATATTTTCTTTGAAACCTATTGCAAAAATCGGCATTGCAACTGACAAATGACGTTCAGCATAATTTTCAACCACATTTTCGGGCTCAATCTGGAATTTACGCTCAACCGTTTTGCTCTGTTTTGGTTTAAGCATTTTGTCTGCAATCTTCAAAACTTGCTCAACTGTTACATTACCTGCAACGGCAAGTGCCATATTGGCAGGGTTATAAAAAGTATCATAGCACTCATAAAGTAAATCCGCGGTAATGTGGCTGATTGATTCCACTGTTCCTGCAATATCAATTCGAACGGGGTGATTATGATACATAGCACGAAGAAGTACGAATAAAGATTCCCAACCCGGTTCATCTTCATACATTCTGATTTCCTGACCGATAATTCCTTGCTCTTTTTGCACTGTCTGTTCTATAAAGTAAGGATTGCTTACAAAATCGAGAAGAATCTCAAGAGAATCTTCAAAATTACCACTACATTGGAAAAGATAACAAGTTTTATCGAATGAAGTATATGCGTTTGCACTTGCACCTGTTTTTGCATATCGTGCAAAAGCATCTAATTCTTCACTTTCAAAAAGTTTATGTTCAAGGAAATGTGCAATACCCTCAGGAACTTCTGTAAAATCTTTTTCGCCCTCTTTTTTGAAGCAAGTATCAATTGAACCGTATTTTGTTCCGAATACTGCATAAGTCGACGAATAATTCTCTTTAGGATACACAAAAATCTTAAAGCCTGAAGAATGGTCAATTTCGTAATAACTGTCTTTTAACAATTCATTTCTGATTTCTTTAATATTACTCATTGTCTGCACCCTCCCCTTTAAGAAGATAAACGGTATCAACACTTACTTTTTTTGCACATTCAATTACCTGCTCACGTGTAACTTGCGAAATCTTTTCTGCAAATTCAGGACCGCTGACGATTTGCTCATCAAAATCCTGTGAACTATAAAAATTACATACTGCAACGGGCGAATCTTCAACGCCTTTGAAAGCATCTGACAAAGCGATAATTGACGAGTTAAAATCCTCGTCTGTAAACTCGCCTTTTTTCATAATATCAAGTTGATTGAATATTTCATTAACTGCTTTTTCGTAATTTTCTTCTTCAATTCCGCTTTGAACAAGAATTATACCTTTTTCACGTACAAGTCTTGCACCACAATAATAGCAAAGGCTCATTTTTTCGCGGACATTTAAAAACAATCTTGAATATGGTCCGCCACCGAAAATGTCAGTCATAACACGGAATGCAAAATAGTCGTCATTACTGTCATTCATTCCTGCACGAAGTCCGATTACAAGTTTTGCCTGGTTAACTTCCATTTCTTCTGTAAAATAACGGATTTCATCGGCTTTTGTAATGAAAATTGTTTCAAGTTTTGCGGGATTTCTGTTTTCAATATTATCTGCAAACGTTTTAAACTTACTTGTAAGCATTTCGCTGTTGATACTACCGCAAGCCGTAACTACAACAGTTGATTCTGTCATCATATTTTTATATGCAGACAAAAGTGCTTTATTATCAAGCAACTTTACGTCTTTTTCAAGTTTTTCGTGGTCAATTCCATAAGGCTCGTCTTTACACATAAGTTGACGAAGTCTTGTTACTGCATAAGAACGCTTATCATTTTTAAGTGCTTCAATATTTTCAAGGGTAAATCTTATTTCACGTGCTGTAAATTCTTCGTCAAAGCCGTTTTCAGTACAATTAGGATTTTCAAGAATATCCACAAGAAAATCTACAGCTTCTTCTGAAATCAAATTACCGTCAAGGGTGAATTTATCGTCAAGCACTTCCACTGAAAAGCGTATTCTGACTTTTTCGCCGACGGTTGCAATTGATGCATCAAAACAAGCATCATACATACCCTCAACTTTTGAATTGAAAGTTTTTATAGTATTATAGCGTTTTGACGTATGCCCCATAAGAGATGCCAAAACATTAAGTGCAGCAAAGTGCTCGTTTATAGGCAAATAAAAATCAACCTTAATGCAATTTGTTTTGAACTTGTTACTATTTATGCAAAGTAACTTTACACCTTTTGCAATTTCAGTATAAGATTTACTGTTCATTTAAGTTTCACCCTTATATCATAGATAAACTTTAATATACCATATTTTGCAAGTTTTTTCTACTATTTTAATAATTTATTTTCATTTCTGTTTATTTTTCCCGTAAAATGACTAAAATATAATAAATCAAAAAATAAAATGTTGACTTTATTTTAAAATTACAATAAAATAGATTAGATATCGAATTTTAACTAAATCTATGAAAGGAAGCATTATGAAAGCAGTTTACAATCTTCAAAAAGCAAGTCTTGGAATTGCACTTGACCGATTACTCAAGTATGTTGATAAAGACCCACACGCTAATATTGTAAAATTAAGCCATAAGATTGAGCCTATCTTCAACAAGATTTTCCCACCGGAAAACTTTAAAAAGTTTCAGGAAGTGGCTCTTGATAAAGATAACGTATGGACTCAGTTCGCCTTAAATATACTTAACGACATTGACAGAAATGTTGTAAAGCAGATGCTTCTTTCATTCGGTATTGATGCAGGTTATTACGGCACAAAAGCAGTTCGTGCAAACCGTGAAAAATACAAATGCAATATTCCTTTCAATATTCTTTTTGACCCTACCTCTGCTTGTAATCTTAATTGTAAAGGTTGTTGGTCGGCTGAATATGGTCATCACCTTAATTTAAGCCTCGAAGAAATGCAAAGCATTGTAACTCAGGGCAAAGAATTAGGTTGCCACTTCTATTGGCTTACAGGTGGCGAACCGCTTATCAAGAAAAAAGAAGTTCTTGAAATCTGCAGGAATAATAAAGATTGCATTTTCTTGATTTTCACAAACGCAACTCTTGTTGACAAAGATTTTTGTGATGCTATAAATGAATGTGGCAATATCACTCTTGCACTTAGTCTTGAGGGTGACGAGGATTCTAACGACTGGCGTCGTGGTGAAGGTGCATACGCTACCACAATCAAGGCCATGGATTTACTTAAAGCCAACAAGTGCCTTTTTGGCGTTTCAGTTTGCTATACAAGAAAGAATTTACCTGTAGTTATAAGTGACGAATTTGTTGATTTTGTAATCGGCAAAGGTGCAAAATATATGCTTAACTTTAACTATATGCCGGTAGGTCACGGTGCTGATAAAGAACTTATTCCTACACCTGACCAAAGAAAAGAGCTCTATTTCTGGAACAAAAAAATGCGTAACGGTAAAACAGGTAAACCAATTTTTATTATGGACTTCCAGAATGACGGTGAATACGTTGGCGGTTGTATTGCAGGCGGAAGAAACTACTTCCACGTAAACTCTGCAGGTGACATTGAACCTTGTGTTTTCATTCATTTCTCTGATTCAAATATTCGTACTCACACATTACTTGAGGCATTACAGAATCCGTTGTTTATGGCTTATTATAAAAATCAGCCATTCAACGACAATCATCTTCGCCCCTGCCCTATGCTTGAAAATCCCGAAAGACTTCGTCAGATTATTGAACAGACGGATGCAAAATCTTCTGACCTTATCCGTCAGGAAAGTGCTGACGAACTTTGCAGTAAATGTGATGAATACGCAAAAGACTGGGCACCTGTTGCAGAAGAAATCTGGAACACTACAAAGCACAGAGAAACTCATACGCAGTATTACAGGGATACAGAAGAAGGCAAAGCTGAATTTCAGGGTTGCACAGGCGATTGTTCCTGCTGTAATGCACATAAATAATTGAATAAAAAATTAAGGGTACTCAACCGAGTACCCTTTTGTTTTACTTATTTATGAATTATTCTTGCCTTCAAGTTCGTCCATACTGATAAGCACACCGCTGTCACCCATTACTGTAGGTAACTCACCGTTCCACTTATTCCATTTAACATAATCAACATAATCAGGTGATTTTGCAAGAGCCTCTTGAATAAGTCTAATACTTTCTGCTTCAGCTTCTGCCTGAGTAATCTTCTGTTTTGCTTCAACTTCAATACGAGCAAGGTCTTGTTCTGCTTTTAAAGCATTCTGCTGAGCAGTCTGTTTTGCTTCAACGGCTGCGTTGAATTCTTCTGAGAAATCGAAGTTCACAATGTTGAAGATTTCAACTGTAAGACCATACTGATTGATTTTTTCTGACAAAGCATCTTTAATCTGGTCACCTACTGCCTGACGCTTTGTAATAAGTTCTTCAGCAGTATATTGTGCAGATACGGCTTTAATACTTTCTTGAATTGCAGGAACAATAACGACTGAACCGTAATCAACACCAACATTCTGATAAAGCGATGCAGAAGAATCGTTATTTACGTGATAATTTACCGCAACTACATAAGAAACAATCTGCAAGTCTTTTGATGATGCAGAGCCTTCAGTTTCAATCTTCTGAGTACGGTTATTAACTTGCACTACTCGCTGAATAAACGGAATTTTAAAATGCAGTCCTTCATCAAGAACAGCATCTTCAACTGCACCAAATGTAAGAACTACACCTGTGTGACCTGCTGAAACAACTGTAAAACTTGAGAATAAAATAACACCCACAACAAGTGCAATTACTGCAATTACTACAATTTTAACAATCTTTTTATTATTCATAATAAATCCTCCCTTTGATAATATTTTGCCATATTCGGCATATTCTGTCAATATTTATTTGTTATCTTTTGAGAGAAATATATCAAATAAAGATTTATATTTTGCAGTTACATTTTATTATTGCATAAATGTTTATGATAACTTGTGAATAAACAATCCTGATAAAAGTTTTGGTTCAAACCAAGTTGATTTTGGTGGCATAACCTTACCCGCGTCTGCAATATCCATAAGTTCATTTAAAGATGTTGGGTACATTGCAAATGCGAGTTTCATACCCTCGCTTACGCGTCTTTCAAGTTCACCAAGTCCACGAATACCGCCGACAAAATCAATTCTTTTGTCTGTTCTTGGGTCTGTGATATTAAGAATTGGTGTGATAAGGTTATTTTGAAGAATTGAAACATCAAGGCACTCAACAGGGTCATTTTCGTTAATAAACTCTGCTTTTGCAGTTACTTTGTACCATTTGTTGTCAAGATACATACCGAATGTATGACGTTCTTTTGGTGCATAAGGGATTGTAGTTGCTTCTTCTACCGTGAATTTTTCGCTCATTTTTGCAATAAATTCTTCACTTGTGTTGCCATTCAAATCTGCAATTACACGATTGTAGTCCATAATCTTTAACTGGTCGCAAGGGAAAATTACTGATAAGAAGAAGTTAAATTCTGCATTTTTATCATACTCCCCATTACCGCGTCTTTTTTCACCTACGCGTACTGCAGATGCACATCTGTGGTGACCGTCTGCAATATAGAGATAGTCTATTTTTGCAAATTCTTTAACAAGTGTATCAATAACTGCGTTATCGTCAATTACCCATACAGTTTGTGAAACACCGTCATCACTTACGAAATCGTATGCAGGTGCGTGAGTATTCTTCCAGTTTTCTGTAATATCTGAAACCGTCTTATTTTCACGATGTGTAAGGAAAATTGGACCTGTATTTGCATCAAGTGTATCAACGTGGCGAATACGGTCAGCCTCTTTATCGGCACGGGTAAATTCGTGCTTTTTGATTACATTATTTATATAATCATCAACTGCAGTACAACCAACAATACCTGTCTGCTCACGACCGTTCATAATCTGACGATAAATATAAAGCATAGGCTTTTCATCTTGCTTGCAAATTCCTTTTTCGCTTAAAGCGTCAAGATTTTCTTTTGCCTTTTCGTAAACTTCTTTTGAATATATATCAATACCAAGTGGCAAATCAACTTCTGCCTTGTCAACATGCAAAAATGAATAAGGTTTGTCCTTTACCATTTCACGTGCTTCTTCTGAGTTCATAACGTCATAAGGCAACGCACCTACCTGACTTGCATATTCATCTTTAGGTCTTACTGCCTTAAAAGGTTTTAATACTGCCATTTTATATTCCTCCCCAATTATTTCTGTGCTTTATAAAAATATAGATTACTACTGTCACCACTGAAATAAATTCCACTTGCGTCTTTGTTAACCGCATAAGTTGTAGTTTCAGTATAAAGTGGTAAAATTACTGCATTTTTAAGCAGATAACTTTGACAATAAACAACTTTTTCATTATTTGGTGATACTTTCAAATCATTTACAAGTCGATTAAACTCATCGGAGTTATAATTCATAATATTTAACTCGTTATCAGTTGTAAACATTGAAAGATAATCTGCCGGGTTGTTACTATCAACATTCAATGAACAGATTGCCAAGTCAAAATCGTCAGTTGAAATTCGTTTTGCAAATTCATTTTCTTCCAGTACTGTTACAATACCGTTAAGTTCAACACCGATATTCTTCTGCCAACTGTTAACAAGTGCTTTTGCAGTTGCTTCATACTTAGCGGTGCATAGAATTTCAAGATTAAGTGTTTCAATTTTCAATTCACCGAATGCCTTAAGCATATTGCTACGAGCCACTTCAATGTTATATGAAAGATTTTCTATTTTACTGTTATCAACGTCATAATATGACGGCAAAACTGACTTTAAAGGATTGTCGGTAACAGTTGACATATCAACACAAGACACAAGACCTGTTCGCAAAGCGTTATTTTGTATTGTTTCGTCTTTCATATTAAAGATAAGTGAACAAGCAATATTATGGAGTTCCGTTTTCACTACAGAGCGACCTAATTCTTGCTTTTCTTCATCACTTGTGAAAAAGCCTACGTCATAAGTTTCGTCGTCAACTTTTTTTGCAATATCAAGTGTGTTCGCATTAAGATAAAATCCTACACCTGACGGAATTGGTAAAAACGCACCTTTATATTCAGTATTCTTATTTATGATAACATTCTTTTCTTCGCTTATTGACGAAAGGTAAAATCCACCGTTTGAAATTATGTATTCTTCGTCGAGCCCATATCTGCCTGCAGTAAGCTCAAAAAACTGCTTATCACAAGGGAATGACACCGGTTGAGTAAGAGCGTATAAGAAATTCTCGTCTTTTCTTTCAAGCGTAATTTCAAGAGTATAATCATTTATAACTTTAATGCCCAGATTATTGGCACTCATTTCACCACTATGCACTTTTTCTGCATTCTTGATTGTGCTTAAAAGCTCATAATCGGGAGCGTCGGTTTCGGGTAAAATTCCACGTGTTATACCGAATGCGAAGTCTTCTGCAGTAACGTTTTTATTGATAGTTGCACTTTTTTCTTCAAGAAAATCAAGGGCATCACCTGAAATGTAATACTGCATATCATCACGAAGATAGAAAGTATAAACAAGTCCGTTGTCAGATACGTTATAATCTTTAACTGCACATTTTACTGGGGTATTATTTTCATCTAACTTAAAAAGACCGTCAAATGTATTGACAGCTATCATCTTTTCGCTTACACTTTCTGCAATCTGCGGGTCAAAATACTGTGGCATTTGGGTTATTCCGCAAGCGAAGAATTTATTTGTAGTATCTTCTTTTTTGCAGGATGCAAAGCAAGTAACAACCATTACAACCGCACAAAAAAGAGCAATAATTCTTTTAATCATTTTATTCACCAAGGGTTATTATATCAAATAAAGTAAATTATGGCTACAATTTCATAAAAATTTTTATAAAAAACTCGCTTTTATTATATTAATTTGGTATAATAAGGTATATATTTAACTTATAAAGGAGAAATCTTCTTATGACCGATATTTTATTGACGATTTCTATTGTAATATCAGTTGTTTCAATTATTATTCTTGTATTAGTCCTTAAAACTGTAAAATCTGGCAACGCTAACAATTCATTAGAACAAAAACTCGATTACATACACAAAACTACAGGTGATGAATTTCACAGAATCCGTGTTGAAAATCAGAACTCAAACAAGGAAATTCGTGAGGACGTTAAAAAGAGTCTTGATGATATGTCACTACGCATTGAAAATATGAATAAAGGCAATTTTGAGCATCGCGAAAAGATGAACGAAATGCTTGTTTCAATGAGTGAAAAGAATGCAGAGCAGAATGACAAGCAGAATAAAACTCTTGAAGCATCAATTACAAAAATGCAGGAGTCTAACGAGAAAAAACTTGAAGAAATGCGTGTTACCGTTGACGAAAAACTTACTGCAACACTTACTACTCGACTCAATTCTTCCTTCAAGACTGTTTCTGACCAGCTTGAAAATCTTTACAAGTCCCTTGGCGAAATGCAAAAACTCTCCACCGGCGTAACTGAAAATGTTACTGCTCTTAACCGAGTTCTTACTAATGTTAAAGCACGTGGTACTTGGGCTGAAGTACAACTTGAAGGCATTTTAGACCAGACAATTCCTAATATGTATGAAAAAAATATGGCTACTGTCCCCGGCTCACTTGACAGAGTTGAATTCGCAATCCGTATTCCATCAAGCGATAAAGACGGCAAAGATATTTTCCTGCCTGTTGACTCAAAATTCCCCATGGAAGATTATGTGCGACTTTGTGACGCCGCTGACCGAGCAGATGCAGATGCAGTAAAACAAGCAAGAAATGAACTTGAAAAACGAGTTATAAGTGAAGCAAAATCTATTGCAAAATACATACATGTACCTGGCACAACACCTTTTGCGATTATGTACCTTGCAACTGAAGGTCTTTATGCTGAAATTGCATCATCAAGAACAGGACTTCCCGAAAAGCTTCAAAATGACTACAATATTATGATTGCAGGTCCGTCAACTATCACAGCACTTCTCAATTCACTTTCAATGGGCTTTAAAACTATTGCAATCAACGAAAAAGCAAATGAAGTCCGCGAAATTCTTGGTGCGGCGAAAGCACAGTATGAAAAATTCGGTGATTTACTCAGTAAAGCAAAGAAAAAAGTTGACGAAGCTGGCAAAACACTTGAAGATGCAGAACGCAAAAATCTGTTTATTCAAAGAAAACTTAAAAACATTGAAGCCATTGACACAGTTTCGGCTGATAAACTTTTATTTGACGAAACCGATAGTGTTGATATATAATAGAAATGTTAATGTAAAAGTTATACATTTGAGGAGGAAATAAATTATGGCTCTTAAACACGCTGACATTATCGCACAGATGACACTTGAAGAAAAAGCAAGTATGTGCGATGGTCTTGACTACTGGCACAGCCAACCTGTTGAGAGAGTTGGTATTAAATCAATCGCTCTTAACGACGGACCTCACGGTATCCGTAAAAAAGGTAACCCTGAAGAAAACAAAGACGTTCTTTTAGGTGTTCCAGCAATCTGTTTCCCAACAGCATCTGCTACTGCTTGTTCTTGGGATACTGACCTTATTTACAAAATGGGTGAAGCACTTGGTGACGAATGCAGAAAAGAACAGGTTTCAGTATTGCTCGGTCCTGGTACAAACATTAAGCGTTCACCTCTTTGCGGAAGAAACTTTGAATATTTCTCAGAAGATGGCGTTCTTGCAGGTGAAATGGCTGCTGCATTTATCAACGGCGTTCAGAGTAAGGGTATTGGTACATCTCTTAAACACTATGCTGCTAACAACCAAGAAACTCGCCGTATGACAGTTAACGCTGTGGTTGACGAAAGAACACTTCGCGAAACATATCTTCTTCCATTTGAAATTGCAGTTAAAAAGGCTCAGCCTTGGACAGTTATGAACTCATACAACCGTCTTAACGGCACTTATGCCGCTGAAAACAAATGGTTGCTTACTGATGTTCTTCGTGATGACTTTGGTTATGAAGGCGTTGTTATTACTGACTGGGGTGCAGAAAATGAAAGAGTACCCGGCCTTATTGCAGGTCAGGAAATCGAAATGCCAACATCATCAGGAATCGGCACAAAACTTATTGTTGATGCAGTAAATAACGGCGAACTTGATGTTGCAGTTCTTGATGCTGCGGTTGACAAGATTATTGAACTCACAAAGAAAGCTGAGCCGGTGCTTGGCGGAACTTATACATACGATAGTGATGCTCACCATCAACTTGCTCGCGAAATTGCAAGTCAGTGTATGGTTCTTATGAAGAATGACAACAACATTCTTCCTCTTAAGAAAGACGCTAAAGTTGCTCTTATCGGTGAAATGGCACACACACCTCGTTATCAAGGTGCAGGTTCATCACTTATTAACCCAATCAAACTTGATAATGCTTATCAGACAATGAAAGATATGGGTATTAACCTTACATTCTCAAGAGGTTATGAACTCAAAAAATGCAAAGCAAAGAAGTCAATGGACCTTATTCTTGACGCAAAAGCAAAGGCAAAAGAGGCTGACGTTGCAGTTGTATTTGTTGGTCTTACTGATGAATATGAAACAGAAGGTGCAGACAGACATCACCTTTCAATTCCTCCAATGCACAATGTTCTTGTTGAAGAGGTTCTCAAGGTTAACCCTAACACAGTTGTTGTGCTTTCAGGCGGTGCTTCAGTTGAACTTCCTTGGGCTGACAAAGTTCCTGCAATACTTAATATGTTCCTTACAGGTCAGGCTGGTGGCAGTGCAGTTTGCGATATTCTTTTCGGTGATGTTAACCCAAGTGGTAAACTTAGCGAAACATATCCATTGGCACTTGAAGATAACTCAAGCCACAACTACTTCCCCGGCACGTCTGTTTCAGTTGAATACAGAGAAGGCGTTTATGTAGGTTACAAATACTACGACACAGCAGAAAAGCAAGTTGCATTCCCATTCGGTTTTGGTCTTTCATACACAACATTTGAATATAGCGACATTAAGGTTTCTGCTGACAATATCAAAGATACTGACACAGTTACTGTTTCATTTAAAGTTAAGAACACAGGTGATGTTGACGGTGCAGAAGTTGCTCAGCTTTATGTAAATGACGTTGAAAGCACAATTTACCGTCCTGTTAAAGAACTTAAAGGCTTTAAGAAAGTATTCCTTAAAGCAGGCGAAGAAAAAGAAGTAGAAATCACACTCGATAAGCGTGCATTCGCTTACTACAATGTAAACCTTGGTGATTGGCATGTTGAAAGCGGTGAATTCAAGATTTTAGTTGGTGCATCAAGCCGTGATATTAGACTTGAAGCAACAGTTAATGTTGAATCAACTGTTGATGCAGTTGTTCCTGATTACAAAGCAACTGCTCCATCATACTACGGTGCAAACATTATGAATGTTCCTGCAAACGAATTCCAAGCAGTTTACGGTAAAGAATTACCACCATCAACAAGAGATAAGAACGCTCCGTTCACAGTTCTTAACACAATTGAGGACTCACAGGACAGCAAATGGGGTGGCAGAATTTATCGTCTTCTCATCAAACTTCTTGGTGCAGATACAATGGCAGGTTCAGTTGCAACACAGCTTCCAATCAAGAACTTTATTTCAATGAGTTTCGGTCTCTTCAGTCCCGAAATGGCAGAAGGTCTTATCATGATTATTCATGAAGACAAACTTGGTAAAGGTCTTAAGATTATTCTTAAGGGCATTCCACATATCCTTAAAAATCTTGACAGATTAAAGAAAATCTAATAACTTTGCTACTATAAAAAGAGTGAGTTTCGGCTCACTCTTTTTTGTTTATAAGTAATTGTGGTTTCATTGACAAAATGTGGGTAATATGATAAAATTTTTAGTTGGTAATAATAGTATTGATTTTATATTTTTTGTAATCGAAATTAAGGTGATTTAATGGAATTCCGTGTTTTGACGGCAGATGAATACCGCGAATTTTTAAAGGGTAATCCGCAAGCATCTTTTATGCAGACTGTAGAGTTATCTGAATTAAAAAAAGAATACGGCAGTAAAGTGCATTTTGTAGGCATTGAAGAAAATGGTGTAATCATTGCAGGCTCAATGATTTTAGAGGACAAAACTATTCTTAATCAAAGTCAATTCTACGCACCACGTGGTCTTATTGTTGATTACAACAACCGTGAATTACTCGCTTTCTTTACAGAAGAACTTAAAAAACACATTAAAAAGCAAGGCGGATTTATGCTTACCATTGACCCTAATGTATTTTACAGAATCCGCACATCTGAGGGCGAAATTATGCCTGATGACAAACCAAATGACGAAGCTGTGAACAATCTTTTAAGCCTTGGTTACAAACACTACGGTTTCAACATTTATCTTGACGCATTACAGGTTAGATGGTGTTGTCATATGAAACTTGACGAAGATTACGAAACCAAAAAGGCAAAATTTTCAAAACAGACACGCAAAAACATTAACTCCTGTATTAAAAAAGGTCTTATGGTTAAAGAAGGTACTATTGAAGACCTTCAGGTTATGGCTGAAATCTTTGAAACCACCTCAAAACGTCGTAATTTCTTCTACAGAAGTTTAAGTTATTACCAGAAAATGTATAAGCATATGAAAGACCTTATGACAATTTATGTGGCTTATCTTGACCCTGACATTTATTATGAACATACACAAAGTTTACTTGACAATGCAAAGAAAAACTACGAAAGTGTACTCGGGAAATTAGAAAAACTTACTGCTGGTGAGCGTCTTCTCAATCAAAAAGAAGAAGCCGAAAGACAAGTTTCAAAATACGAAAAAGAGTTAGAAAAAGCAGAACAGTTCAAAAAAGAAAATCCAAACGGCAAAGCAATTGGTTGCCTTTTGTCGCTTCGCAGTGGTGATGAATACTTAACACTTTCAAGTGGTGTATTAATGGAATACCGTCAATTCACACCAAAGTATCTTATGTACGAGCATCACATTAAAGAGGCGTATAAAGAGGGCTTTAAATACTGCAATTTCTATGGTATTACGGGGGACTTTAATCCCGACAACGAATACTATGGAATTTATGAATTCAAAAAAGGTTTCAAGCCCAATGTTACTGAATACATTGGTCAGTTTGAACTTAAAATCAGCCCGTTTTATGACGTTTACAAGTTATTAAAGAAGATTAAAGGACATATTTCAAAATGAAAATTGTTGAATTAGAAAAACAGGAATTTATTGAGTTTTGCAACAATAATCCGCAAGCGTTATTCTTTCAGTCACCTTATTGGATTGAAATTAAAGAGCAAAACGGGTGGTCAGGCAAGATTTTAGGCGTTAAGGAAGACGGCAAAATCGTTATTGCCACAGTTCTGTTATATAAAAGTCTTAAAGGCATTATTAAATTTGCATATGCTCCACGCGGATTTTTAATGGATTACCAAAATTTTGATTTACTTGAAGAATTCACAAAAGAAATCAAAGAATATCTTAAAAAAGAAAATGTTGCATTCTTAAAAATCAATCCTTATGTTGACTATCAACTCCGCGATATTCACGGCAATATAATCCCAGATACAAAAAATGATGCTTTAATAGAAAAATTAAAATCTTTAGGTTACAAGCACTATGGTTTTTACGTTGATATGGACGAGAAAAAGGATTTAGAACCTCGTTGGATTTCTGTTCTTGACATTAAAGGCAAGACTATTGACGAGTTATTTAAAAATTTCCGTAGTGGTACTAAATGGGGCATCAACAACAGTAAGAAGAATTTTATCACGCTAATCGAAGCTGATGAAAGCAACCTTGTTGAGTTTAAAAATCTTATGCAACACACCGCTGAAAGACGCGAATTTGTTGACCGTCCCCTCTCCTATTATCAGGAAATGTTTAAAGTGATGAATCGCGAAAACGCAGTTAAAGTTCTTTTAGCAGAAGTTAATCTTAAAGAATTACTCGATTTCACAAAAGCACGTTTTGAAAAAAATGCAAAGCGTCTTACTGTTATTGAGGGCAATCCTAAAAACGTTAATGAATACAATGAAATCAAGTCACAACAAGAAAGTATTGCAAAGAAAATTGAATCTCTCACCGCTGATGTAAATGAATATGGCGACAAAAAAATCATTGCAGGCGGTTGGTATATGCTTTATGCAAAAGAAGTTGTTTATCTTTTTGGTGCAAGCTACAAACCATTTATGAAATACAACTCACAATATTTATTGCAGTATGAAATGATTAAATATGCCATTGATAACGGTTATGACAAGTTCAATTTCTACGGTATTGACGGCAATTTCAATGAAAATTCAAAAAACTACGGTTTATTTGATTTCAAGCGTGGATTCAATGCTGACGTTCACGAGTTAATTGGCGAATTTGATTTAATTATCAACAAAACACAATTTACACTTTATGAGCTTATTTTCAAAGGTTATAAAGTATTAAAAACTATTCAGAAAAAACTTATTAAATAAAACTGAGGTTTAAAAATATGTATCAGTTTAAGGCAGATATTCCAATAAAGGAATTTACTGAATTTATTGAAAACACATCTTTTGCACCCATTCAACAGACAGAAGAATGGACAAAACTTAAGGCTAACTGGAAAAACAGTTTTTGCGGAATTTATAAAGGCAACGAACTTTGTGGTGTTGCACTTATACTTATTCGCACACTTATGCCGGGGTTTAACTACGCATACTGCCCACGCGGTCCTGTTATGGATTTAACTGACAGTGAGGCTGTTAAGGCATTCCGCGACGGTGCAAAGGAATTTTGCAAAAGCAGAAATATTTATCTTTTGAAAACTGACCCTGCAATTGTGGTCAACAAGATTTTACCTGATATTCCTGCTGAGAAATTCTTTGACCCATTTGATTTAGAGCGTGGTAAAGTTGAATTCCAGACTCTTGTAAATAATGGGTTTGAGCACAAAGGCTTTGTTATGAATATTGGCGATGCTATTCAGCCACGTTTTAACGCACTTATTCCGCTAAAAGATGCTGATGGCAATCCCCTCACCGCTCCCCAGTTCAAGAAGAACTACAAGCAAAAAATACGCAAGTATTTAGGCAACTTTCAGCCTGCTCGTGGACTTTACTATGAGGGTGCAGAACACACTCCTGAAAACATTACACTTTTCAAAAAGATTTTGAGCAATACTGAGGCAAGACAACAAATTTCATTGAGGAATGAAGAGTATTTTTCAATTCTTGCAGACGCGTTCAAAGATAAAGCGTTTTTTGCTTTTGAAAGATGCAACGTAAACACATACATCGAAAATCTTGAAAAAAGATTTGAAAAAGAACCTGATATGCGTGAAAAAATCAGCGAGCAGATTGCTGATGCTAAAAAAGTTCTTGAAGAACGTGGTGAAATTATTCCACTTGCAGCTTTGCTTACAGTTTATCCGCCTAACAAAACAGGTGTTAGAATTGCAGAGTACTTATATGCTGGTTCTGATTTGAATGTTTTTTCATCATTCTGTGCTACGCTTTGCGGACTTTGTGAACAATGTATTCTCACAACTGAAAATGGATGCGATTTTCTTGATTTAGGTGGTATTGCGGGTACTCTTGATGATGGTCTTTATGAGTTCAAGAGTCAGTTTAATCCGATTATAATTGAGTATGCAGGCGAATTCGACTTGAAAATTAATAATTTCAAGTACAATCTTATGGAAAAAGGATTGCCAATACTTAAAAAAAGTTATATGAAATTAAGAAAACTTATTAAGAGGTAAAAAATTCCCACTCATATGAGTGGGAATTTTTTGCTTTTTAATTTTCTTCGGGTTTATCTTTATTTACAAAGTTTTTGAACAAGAAATACACGCCTACAAACAATGCAATTAAAATTACTCCAACTATAAAACCGATTGTAGCGTTTGCAGAATAGGTATCCGCCAAGGGCTTTAAGAATACATATCCAACTAAATCTTCCATACCTGCGTTCATTTCATCAAACTTGCTTTGTGCCACTTTAATTACAATACCATAAAGCAGTCCGATTGCACCGCCATAAAGAAGATTGTCGAAAACGGTTTTAATATTGATTACAACAAGCACTACAAGTAAAACAACGGCAAGTGTAATAAGTTTTGTCACAGTTTCTTCTGACACAAGTATTATAAGTTTATCTGTTGACATTTTTGATGCGTTTTCAATGCTTTGAAGTACAAACCCACGAGCATAAATACTGATGGCGTCTTCAACGGTTTCAGCATTTTCGGGATTTAGTTCTTCGTTGTTTGCAATAGTTATGTTATTTTCTATTCTGTATTCAGCTTCTTCAACACTTGTATTGAGAAAATAGTCAACAAGATTGTAAACTTCTGTTTTTACTGCGTTATTGACTACTTCTGAAGAAACTACCGCATCTACAGCATAATTCCCGAATGGGAAAAACGATGGCATTTTGTCGTCAAGATAATCAGCAACTTTGACACGTACATATTCATTAACAGTAATTTTCTGACCATCTACCATAAATTTAACTGTACCCAAATCAGTTGTTTCAATCTGTTCGTGGAATTCTTCAGATTGCAAATAATCTCTTGCCACACTTATAAGAGTAGCACCAAGCATTGAAACAGTAGATGCAACTACAAGAACAATTGAAAGAACGATTTTGAGAATATTAAGAATGAGTTTTACTGTTTTTTTATCCATAAAATCACCTAAAACAATACCCCGTACGTTTCAGTACGGGGTAAATTTTTCAAAGTACGAAAATTATTCAGCAGCAACTTCTTCTGCCTTTTCTTCTTTTTTCTTATGGAAAAGAATTTTATCAACAGGGAAATAAAGGAAGAACTGAACTGCTGAGCAAATCATTGTTGCAATGTTCTTTGCAAGAACTTCATCACACCACTCAAATCCAACAAAAACACCTTTAAGAGTTGGGTTGAGCCAAGCTGAGAAGAAAATAAGACCGATTGTAAATACAATGTAAATTGGAAGAGCAACTGCAACATTTGCACCTGAATTGAATGTCTTTTCTTTGTTTACAAAGAAAGCAACAATCTGTGCAATGATATTTGCAACGTTACTTACGATAAAGTAACCAAGTCCGCCAACTGCAACGGGATAAACAAATACCCACCAGCTGAAATCCTGTGTATAAAGTTCTTTTACTGCAGGAATAAGCTGAAGTGTGTTGAGAAGTACGAACTGAACAATCATTGCAAGAAGACTTACAACGATAAATTTAATGAACTGCCATACTGTAACAAGGAAAGAGCCTTTCTTCTCTGCAGCCTTGTCAATGTCTTTTAATACTGCCATAATAATTTTCTCCTTTTATGTACCAAATTATGAATAAATAATACCATAATATGCCTTGTAAGTCAATAAATAAAATACGGCGGGAGTAAGCCCCCGCCATACTTTTCATTTATTTACTATTGAATTCCTGCAACACTAACTTAGAGCCGATAACCACGACGCATTGCGGAAAAAGAAACTATTTCAATACGTTTACATTTGATTCGGGGAGGTAGTGGCATACTATTGAACCGTCTTCATAAACAACATAAACATATCGTCCGTTGTCGTTGTTCACAAGATAATACGGTACGCATTTTTCAAGCACTTCATTAATTTTTGTGCTTTCAAGAGTTAACAACGGGTGCTCAGCTGTTTTATAAACGGACTTGAAAATATCATAATATTTCACATCCTCATTTATAAAATCCATTAAGCCATCAAATGAATCTGCTGAAAAATGATGTGTTTCAAAAATTTCATAATCAGCATTAAATTGTACTTCATTAAATCTACTCTCGTTTACCTGTGCGTATTTTCTATACGCATCTCCAAAAGTTACCGAGCTGTTTGTATAAAGAACTTCTTTGATTTCACCCTTATATTGAGCCTCAAACTCATAACTATTATCTTTAAAATATTTAACCGTTTCTGTCATCTGAGGGTAAATACGCATCAATGGGTCAGCAATAAAATTTGCCATTACTTTACTTAAATCGGTACCCACATATTCACCGTCAATATAATATTTTGTATAACCATTAACATATTCTTCACTAATATTTAAGCCACCGTGATACTTATCATACTCATTAACTGACGGTTTAAGTGTACCGTTTATATTGGTACATACATATCCAAGATTTGCCGTCATCAATGCCAATGGTCGTGACTTATTTTTAAAGAAATCTTCAAATGTCATTTTTGTAATGTCATTATAAAGTGCAGTTGCAAGCTCGTCACCTTTATACATTCTTTGAGCAGTTAAGTCATTGTCCTGCCAACCATTTACAGAGTGTGTTAGTATCATCTGGTTGTCTGTGTAATGCCACACGCATATTGCGTCTGTTTCTTCTGTCACACCTATTTCATACTCAATTTGACTATAATCAATTACTTTATTTAGAGAATATTTGCCATCAGCAGAAACGCCCTTATCAGAGAAGCCCAAAAATATTTCTTCAGCTATTGCATCAAAATAATCTGAATTGCAAATTTCTTTAAGATATTTTTCATAAAGGTCCTCTGAATAAATTGCAAACTCACGGAATTTTACTTCATCATTTTCATCTTCAAAAGCAAAGACTACACTTGTTTTCCATCCGTCTTTTTTACTCTTATCTTGTTTGATTTCATCGAAGAGTTCAATAATCATATCAATATCTTTAGAATCGGTGCTCTTTATATATTCAGAGCTGCTACGAACTATGTTGTATAACATTGGAAGCCCGTCAAAACTGATTGAAACAGATTTAACATCTTCTTTTACAGGAGTTTTATTGTATTGACCGAAAACGCCTGTTTCTGCAGTTACAAAACCAAGTGCAACCACACTTATAAGCACTACACATATTGGTAATGATTTCAAAACCGTTTTCAGCTTGCGTGCCATAATAAGTTGTGTCAGGAAAAATGCAAGCAGTCCAATAACCGTGCAACCTAAAATCATTAAAATTGCATTTGCTTTGCCCAACGCATAATATAACGCATCAATAGCAAAATAAACCGCAAAAGTGAACGCACATATTGAACAAATTGCTCTTGAAACTGAGAAATGACCGAAAGAGTTAGCATGCTCTGCTTTTCTCTTATTAAACAAAACGAATGCTAAAGCTGTCAATACAATAGAAACAGCAAACCACAATACAACAGGAATAATAAATGTACTGTCAAATTTATAGGCTTCAGGAATTTTTCCGTCAACAAGCATATCTTTATTTATAACACCAAGAAGAGTACTTGTACTAACCGATGTTACATAATGTGGACCATAATAATTTTTGTAAACATCTGTAAATGCAAATGGTAGCAATACTTCTTGATTAAATCCTATTGAATAAGCAGAATAGTCAATGTAAAAGCCTTTAAGGAAATAATCCCTTATCGTAAGGACAACATTAGTTATCATAATAGGGGTAATCGAAATTGCTGTTGCGGTAAGTCCTGCTTCGAAAATATTACCCGCAATCATCATTGAAAATGCACCCATTGAAAGTCCTGCAAGTCCACTTACAAAAAGGCCTGAAACAAAATAAATAAATGTGTTTGTAAGATGTGCGGAAATACCAAATTTGTCAATATTTATAAAATAAACAATTAAAACCGGAACAAGCGTACTAATAAAAAGAGTTATTGTGCCTGAAATAATTCTATTAACAAACATAGTATTTCTTGTAACGCCTTGACTTAAAAATACGTTAACCTGTTTTTTGCTTACAAGGAAGTAGAAAGATTTTGCCGCCGTTAAAAGTCCGCAAAAAAACATTCCTGAAAACAAAAGAGACGCATCTAATGGTGAAGAACCTGTCATAAACATCTGAAGTTCGTCACGAACAGGGTTTGCTATAAACTCATTTGATGTTACATAATCAATTACTGGTACTGTAATACTAAAAAACAGAACAACAAATGCAATTAACGGAAATGCAAGATTACCTATAAGACTTCTTTTGAAATCGTTGAAGTTTACATTATTTTTCAAAGATTTTTGTGATGTCATATTTCTTGTCCTCCATTTCATTTAAGAATACTTCTTCCATTGTGAGTTGATATTCATCAATAGCCATAGGAAGAAGTGCATTGAGTTTTTCTTTCTGCTCATTTGTGTTTTTATCAAAGATAATCATTGCAACTCTGCCGTCGATTTCAAGAGATTTATACTCAATACCTTTGAAAGCATTTTCAGTTACATCACGGTCAAAAATAAGACGGAATTTACTGTAATTCGCCGAAATATCATAAACAGAGCAGTCCATTGCAAGTTTTTTGCCGTTAATAAGTCCTGCGTTATCACAAAGGTCTGCAAGTTCCGGCAAGTTGTGTGATGAAATTATAAGCGAACATTCACTTTCTGCTACATATTCAATGAATAACTTCTTAGTTATTTCTCTTTTTTGTGGGTCAAGTCCGTCAAATGTTTCGTCAAGAAGCATATACTTAGGGCGTGACGCCAACGCTAAAACAATTTCCGCCTGACGTTGCATACCTTTTGAAAATCCGCGAATTTTCTTTTTAGGGTCAAGACCGAATACTTCAACTAGGTTATTAAGTGTTTTAAAACTAAAATTCGGGTGATAATCAGCATAAAACTTTGCCATACTGTTGATTGTTGCGTTCATCGGGAAATAAAGGTCATCAGGAATATAAAACATATCGCGACGGATTATGTCATTATCAAATGTAGGAATTCCGTCCATAAGCACTGAACCTTCATCCGCTTTATAAATTCCCGCAGCAGTTTTGAGAAGTGTGGTTTTACCTGCACCGTTATAACCAATCAATCCGTAAATTGATGATGGTTCAACTTTAAATGATATATTTTCTACGGCTGTAAAGTCGCCGAATTTTTTCGTTACATTTACAAATTCAATCATTTTTCTTCAACTCCTTTGAAAATTTCTTTAACGAGTGCAGTAATTCTTTCTTCACTTGCTCCCATTTGTTTTGCGGTAACAAGTGCGGTTTTTACTGCATCTAAAGATTGTTCAAGATAAATGTTCTGTGACTCTGCGTTTCCGCTGATGAATATACCTTTACCCGCAACAGAGTAAATTACCCCTTGTGCTTCCAGCTCTGATAAAGCACGTTTGACAGTATTAATATTAATGCCTAACTGGGCAGATAACTGTCTTAAAGATGGTAGCTGGTCATCTTTTTTGAGAATTCCCCTACTTATATCAAGCACAATTTGTTCTTTAATCTGCTCATAAATGGGGGTTCTTGAATGGTAATCGAGAAATATATTCACCTGTATCACCTCCTGCTTGAAACTGTATTAACTGTACTATTATGATTAGCACAGTTTTATAGTACATCCATATTTTTCTTTTGTCAACATATTTTTGTAAAAATTTGTATTTCTTAATTAAATCTTAAAAAACGGCAAGGTCGTTTGACCTTGCCGTACCATTATTATTCAATTATTCATTTTCTTTTCTTATTGTCTTATGATGGTTTATTCTCACAATAAGAATAACCACGCCCGTTATGAAAACAAGTGCCACCAATGTAATCGGCACCGCATATTCAACCATTGGATGAATATATGGTGAAACAATATCAGTTTCAGGCAACTGATAAAGAGATGAGCCGTCGTTCATATCATAAGGAATTCTCACTACACTTATTGAATAACTGCCCATATCATACGCCACAACATTATTTTCTACTGTGAGTTCCGTTTGAACAGGTGCAACGTGCAATTGCTCATCAAAATCGTTATATGCAGATTTGAATTTTTCTGTCATATACTGAACTGACGGATTATTAACATTTTTAAATCCTTCAAGATTTATGTTAAATTTATATGTTTTATTGGTTGTATTTACAAGTTTAACATAAACAACTTTATTTGCAGTATCAACTGTTGTAGATTGATAAATCCCCTCGTCTTCCATATCAAAATCAGTTGAAATATAATTTGTTCCCCTATTATTTGAGAAAATCATTTGTGCGTAATAATCTGCCGTAAGAAGTAAACTTTGTGAATCAAACCATATAAGTGAAGTTTTTTCCTGCTGTGCATTTCTCTTTGCAAGTGTCCATTTATATGACGCCATTTTTACAAGGTCTGAATTCTTTTCAAGTCCTGTTAAAAACGCGGTGTTTTCAATAGCAGACCATATGTTGTTTCTTGTAATGGTTGTACCAATTCTGTCAGCAGCAGAAACATAAGAATCAACCGTCACCTGTGCTCCGCTACGCTCATAGTCGTCATATCTGTGAATATTATCGTAAAGGTTAATTTTTTCGCCACCATAATAGTCATTTACAAGTACATTTTTATATGTTGCATCTAAATTCTGCCATACAGAGTCGTAATTTTCACCATCAATATACTTGCCTGAACTTGTAATAATTTTTACGTCAGGATATTTCTCACTGACTGCATCATAAACCAAGTTAAAATTATCCCAGTAGTTTTCGCTCATATTTTCATCATCAAGAGCGATATATTCTATATTGAACGGTTGTACGTGACCGTTTTCAATTCGTTTTGCACCCCAGACGGTAGTTTCATCACCCGTTGCATATTCAATAAAATCAAAAACATTCTGCACAAAAGGTTCGACTTCAGGTGTTTCAGGAATTTCCTCTGTTGTATCTTCTGTATTTTCAGTTGTTTCCTCTGTACTTTCCTTAAGAATACGCTCAACTTCGTTTTCTTCCGTGTTTTGCTCTACATTCTCAATATTAAATACAGGAACGGGAACTGCACCTAAATCTTCGCAAAGAAGAAGATACTCGTAAAATCCCATTGCATTGGAATTTACATAAAAACGTCCGTTTTCATCATAAACTGTGCTGATTTGTTTTCTTGTTTCAAGAGGTCCTATTGAATCTTTCCAACCATAAGTATTACCGTCAGTATCTTCAAAAGTCTGTTCGCTGAAACGAATAAATGACGGTGAAAGTTCTTTAATTGCATTATAAAGGTCAGGTCTGAGCCTTATATAGCCAAGACTACTTTTTGGCATAAGAGAAACTGAGTCCATATTAAATGTTCCATTACCTTCAAATTCAATTAATAATGAACCATCAGCAGTAACTTCTGACTTGATTTCAAGGCTTACTTTAGTCCAATCTGTGCAATCATCAATATTAAACTCATATTTTTCAGTATTGCCTTCTGCTTTAAGTGAAACGCTAATTGTTCCTACATAATCTAAATTCTTGAAAAATGCTGAAAATACATAAGTTTCATCTTCAACAAATCCCATATCAGCAGTCTGTGCTTTACGATTACTGAACTGAAAACCCTTGTTATTGAAAATTTCAGTATAACCTAAATTTTCGGCAGTTCCACTACCATTGACTGTAATATGAAGATAATTCATATTGTTGTCGTTCATTTTTTCTTCTGTTGCAACCGCATAACCGATTTTATTAAGTTTCCAACCTGCTGTTGCGTTTACAGAATATTCGAATGAATTATTGTTCACGAGTTCTGAAACAAGCCCACCATTTAATGCGTAACTTGCATCGTCAAGTGACAAGCCATAAAGAGTATCGCTTAATTCATAAGAAATATTGTCAGCCGAAACAGTAAGCGTAGGGCTGATTTTTTCGGACACACTGCTACCCGTAAATGAAAAAACAACAGTCATTATTAAAATTATTGTCATTATTGATGATACAACTTTTTTCATTTGGCTGACTCCTTTTTAGTATTAATTATTTACACTAGTATTTTAACAATAAACCGCCAATCTGTCGAGTATTTTTTACAAAATTTTACCTGCATTTATTGATTTTTTCTCTATTAAAATATATAATTTTCTTAATGACATCATTCAAAGGGGATTGTTATGCAAAAAAAGAAGGTTTATACAATAGCAAACGCTCATCTTGACACCATATGGAGTTGGGATTTTGAAACAACAGTCAGCAAATACATATACAACACTCTTAACGATAATTTTCAGCGTTTTGAAAAATACCCTGAATACAAATTCAATTTTGAGGGCTCATATCGTTACGAATTGATGAAAGAATACTACCCGGAAATGTGGGAAAAGATGAAATCGTATATTGCCGAGGGACGCTGGAATGTGTGCGGAAGTGCATTTGAAAACGGCGACGTGAATGTGCCGTCTCCCGAAGCACTTTTCAGAAACATTCTTTTGGGTAACGAATACTTTGATAAGAATTTCGGCAAACGCAGTTGTGATATTTTCTTACCTGACTGCTTTGGCTTTGGTTATGCTTTACCGTCAGTTATGCACCACGCAAATCTTAAAGGATTTACAACTCAAAAACTCACTTGGGGGTCTGCATATGGTGTGCCTTTTGACATTGGCAAATGGTATGGTGTAGACGGAAATTATGTTTATGCAAATACAAATCCCGGTTCATATGATAAAACTCTCACAAAAGTAAGAGAAAATGACAATGTAGTCAAAAAACTTAATGAAAATGACCAATATGCACTTGATATGACTGCGATTTTTCATGGTGTCGGTGATAGAGGCGGTGCACCGAAAGAACCATCAGTCAAAACAGTTTGTGATGAAATCAAATTGAATGATACAAGTGATATAGAGGTATTATCTGCCCCTGCTGACAAAATATTCCACGATATTGACGCTTTACCTGATGATGTTAAGCAAAAACTCCCTGTATGGAACAACGAACTTGTTATGACTAATCACGCGGTTGGTGGCTACACTTCACGTGCTATTGGCAAGCGTTGGAACAGAAGAAATGAAGAAATTGCAGATATGGCAGAACGTGCCTGCGTTACTGCAAATGCTATTAACGGCTACGAATACCCACAAGAAACTTTGACAAAGGCTTGGAAACGAGTTATTGCTCACCAATTCCACGACGATTTACCTGGAACATCAGTTCAGCGTGCATATCGTCGTAGTTGGAATGACTATGCTATGTCACTTAACCAATTTACAAACGAATATGAGGGTGCAGTTAAATCTGTTGCTTCAAATCTTGACACCTCATTTGCAAAAGGAACTGCAATTGTTGTAAACAACCCCATGGAATATGAACGCACAGGTGTTGTTAAAGTTCAGATACCTGCAAAACTTTGCGGTAAAAATATTACTGTTTTTGATGCTGAAGGGAAAGAATACCCGGCACAGATAACTGACGTTCAATTCGGTGTTGCAACTGTTCTTATGCAAGTTACAGTTGCACCTATGGGATACAAAGTTTTTGATTTAAGAAACAAGAAATGTACAATAAAATCAAAACTTTCTGCTTCAATAAATGCTCTTGAAAATGAAAAATACGTTGTAAAATTCAATGGCAACGGCGATATTTCTTCAATTTTTGATAAGGAATTAAAAATTGAACTTCTTAAAAAGCCAATTGTTACCGGAATTTTTGACTATAACGGCAGTAATCACTGGCCTGCTTGGGAATTGAATTTTGATGAACTCAACCGCGAGCCACAGAATATTGCAAAAATCAAAAACATTAAAGTAATTGAAAATGGTCCTTGCCGAGTTGCATTAAAAATTGTAAAAACTTATAAAGACAGTACTTTCACGTCAATTGTTGCGTTAAGCCGTGGCGGAAAAGTTGTTGAAGTTTATACAGAAACAGAGTGGCGTAGTAAACGTCACCTTGCAAAAGAAATCTTCTCACTTACTGCAAAAAATCCTGTTGCTACATACGATTTAGGTCTTGGTGCAATCAAACGTGGTAATATGAATGACAAGTTGTTTGAAGTGCCTGCACAAAAATGGGCTGACATTACTGACAGCGGCAAGGAATATGGTATTTCAATTATCAGCGAATGTAAATACGGTTGGGACAAATTTGACGACAACACACTTCGCCTGACTTTAATGCATACGCCACTTAAAAATTACCGTGTTGACAGTATGCAGTCAATGATGGAATTAGGTCTTAACCGTTATTCTTACGGTATTTATTCACATAGCGGTACTGTTTCACACGACACTCAATGCGAAGCACGAAACTTTGTAATGCCTATGGCAACATTTATATGTTCAAAACACGAAGGTGTGCTCGGTAGTGAGTATTCATTCGGCAATCTTTCAGGCAATGCGATAATCCGTGCAATCAAGAAAGCTGAAAACAGCGATGAAATCGTTATTCGAGTGGGCGAAAGTGAAAAGAAAGAACAAAAAAATGTTACTCTTTCACTTAACTGTGAAATTATTTCTGCCCATGAAATTTATGCATCAGAAGAACATATTCAAGATATTTCTCTTACAGACGGCAACCTTGTTTTTGACTTAAAGCCTTATGAAATCAAGTCATTTGCCCTTAAAATCAAGAAAGCAGCTGTTAAATCCACAACTACAAAGATTGACATTGTGGGCAATATAAACGCATTTTCCACTAACAGTCAGCCTAAAGGTGACTTACCTGTAATCAACAAGACAATTCCGCAGGAAATCACACCTGACAGAATAATTTCAAACGGTATTCCTTTTGAACTTTCAAACAAAGCTATGCTTTGTGGCGGACAGACCTTGTTGTTACCTACGGGCACAAAGAAAGCATATTTACTTATGGCGTCCCTTAACGGTGACAAATTCGCAAAAATCAATGACCGTGCATATAAAGTCAATGATATTCGTGAATACTACGCTGGTTGGGATTTGTACGATTTCAAAGAAGTTGCATTCACAAAAGACGGCAAATTAGCTTATGAGTTTACACATTCTCATACTGCAAATGGTGATGCACAATGTGAGCAGTTATTCTTCTGGAATATTGAGGTTGACACAACTGACGACAAAATCACATTACCTGTTGACCGTGAAATTTTAATTCTTGCAGTTACCACTGACGGTGACAACACAGAATGCAAACTTGCTTGTGAACTTTATGATAAAATAAAAGACCGCAAGTTCGATTATAAAGAAAATCTTAAAGAGAAAATTACATATTTTAACTGCAAAAATTCATATTTACTTAACGACAAGGGCGGAGCAATCCGTCACAGAAACAAGGGAAGGAGAAACTGATTATGGCTGAAAATAAAGGCGATATCCGTTATGTAGGTGTAAAAGAAACACTTGTTTACGGAATTGCAAACGCAGGTCAATGCTTTGGCTACAACATTATTGCAGGTAGCTATCTTTCACTTTTCTTCAACAAAGTATTCGGAATTCCATCTGAAATAATTGGAACAATGATGTTGATTTTAGGTCTTTGGGACACATTCAACGACCCACTTATGGGTTCAATTATTGACAGAACAAGAACACGTTACGGCAAATTGCGTCCGTATTTGTTACTAGTTCCCGTTCCGTTGGGAATTGCTACAATTATGCTTTTTGCAGGACCTGAAATTCTCGGTGACAAGGCAGAACTTACTGCAAAAGTCATTTATATGTTTGTAACCTATTTTATATGGGAACTTTTCTACACATTAGGCGACGTGCCATTCTGGGGAATGAGTGCAGCAATAAGCCCATCCCCTTCTGACCGTACAAGAGTAATTTCATCTGCTCGTTTTATTTCAGGTCTTATTGGCGGACTTTCAACAACAATTCTTGTTGTGCTTATGGACTTAAGCAACAACGGTACAATTCCGCTTTCACTCTCACAAGTATTCTTACTTATGGCAATAATTTCGGGTACTTTTGGTATGGCATTATTCTCACTTTCGGGCATCTGCACAAAAGAAAGAGTTGTTCAGACCATTAAAGAGCCAAGTATTCTTGACGGATTTAAAGCACTTATTAAAAACAAGCCGTTGCTCTTAATTGTTGTGGGCAACGTACTTGCTGCAATCAGCGGTATTGGCGGATTTTTCCAGGCATATTACTATTCGGAAGTTGTAAACATGAACTCACTTACAATTGTTATTGCATTACCGGGTACAATTTTAGGTTTTGTTACATATTTACTTATTCCAAAAATCAAACAAAAATTTGATAATAGACAGATTATCTTCTTAAACGGGTTTGCAAGACTTATTATGGGCACTATCGTATTCATAGTAGGTATGAAATGCTTTACAAATCTTTGGGTAGTTGTGCCACTTCTTATGGTACAAAATCTTCTTTTCAGTTTCTTTAACACAATTAATATGGTTATTCCTACTGAAATGATTGGCGATACAATCGACTATATGGAATGGAAAACAGGCGAGAGAAACGAAGGTGTTTCATTCTCAGTTCTTACATTCGTAGGCAAACTCACAGGTTCAATCAGCGGTACAATCGGCAACTGGCTTTTACCTGTTATTGGTCTTACGTTTGTTAAAATGGGTGAAGAAACCATTACAGTTAAGGCTTATGAGCAGACCGATTTATTGATTTGGGCAATGTTCACATTAGCCCCTGCAATTTTAGGACTTCTTCCGCTGATTCCTTACATTTGGTATGATTTGACAGGCGATAAACTTAAAAAAGTCCGTGAAGATATGGCGGAACGTAGAGCAGTTCTTTCTAAAGAAGTTTCAGGAGGTGCCGAAAATGAGTAATTGTCCTAAATGTAATGAAAAACTTTCCCCTTTCTATATGAAGCAAAACTGCCCTAAGTGTAATACAAACCTTGTGTATTATGACCTTGACAACAGATTGCAAGCAGACCATGAAAAAGCTATGAAAGAGCAAGAAGCAGTTGATAGAGTTCTTAACAACATTAAAACTTCTGCATTTGGCGGACCATTACAGATAACAAGATTTGTGCTTATGTTCTCACCGCTGTTATGGATGTGTCTGCCAACATTCAAGGCAAATGATGGTGGTAGTGTTACACTTATAAGCGTAATTATGGGTATTATAAATGGTGGTTTTGATTTTTCTAATCCATCATATCTATTCCCGTTTATTACAATGGTTTGCATTATTGTTTTCTCATTAGCAGTGATTATATCTTCACTTTTCTCAGTTGGTGAAAAGGCATTTTTAAGAAATGGGATTTTAAGCGTAATCAACGATATTGTTTTCTTGATATGTGTATTTATCTCAATTGCGAACGGTGCTAATCTTAAAATTGGTTTTGTATTTGTTGTAATTGCATATAATTGTGTTTTGGTCTTACACAAACTAATTGATAAAAAACTTAACAAATAATAAGAAGAAGGGGCAGAAATTGTCCCTTTTTTATTGCATTTTTTGAAATATATGGTAAAATAAAATTTCAAAAATATGTATCGAGGTGTGAAAAATGATTATTCATATTTTTAACAACGCTGAAGAAATCGGTAAAGCAGTTGCTAATTTGATTATTGAGCAGGTTAATGAAAAACCAGATTCAGTTTTGGGTTTTGCTACAGGTGCTTCTCCTGTACCTACATACAAAAGTCTTATTAAATCATATAACAAAGGTAAAGTAAGCTTTAAAGATATTACTACTTTCAACCTTGACGAATACTGCAACTTACCAAAAGACGATAAAAATAGTTATTATACATTTATGCACGAAAATCTTTTCAATCATATTGATGTTAAAGAAGAAAATGTTAATTTCTTAAATGGTAATGCAGAAGATACTGATGCAGAATGTATGCGTTATGATGATTTGCTTACTGAAAATAAAATTGATATTCAGCTTTTAGGTGTTGGCAGAAACGGTCATATCGGATTTAACGAGCCATCAAACAAATTCACAAAAGGTTCATTCAAAGTTCGTCTTTCACAAAGCACTATTGATGCTAACTCTGTTTATTTTGATGAAGACACAATGCCACATTATGCACTTACAATGGGTACTGTTTCAATTATGAAATCAAAACAGATTATTCTTATTGCAACAGGTCGCTCAAAATCTGACGCGATTGACGGTCTTGTAAATGGCGACATTACGCCATCTTGCCCTGCATCAGTTTTACAACTTCATCCTAATGTGCATATTTTCCTTGATAAAGCAGCAGCCGCAAGACTTTAATTAAACGCAAAAATTATGACCGAACAGTAAATTTACTGTTCGGTCTTTTCTTTATCTTGTTTCTATACCAATTGTTACAATTTCAAACGGTTTGTATTCCACAACTTCAGTCTCTTCAATTACATCTTCAAGGAAATTGAGAAGTTTTACTTTACCGCCAAGCTTGATTTTACCGCGTTTTCCGTTTTGCTCGGACAAACGGATTACAATCATATTGCCTTTTTCACTCATCTTCATTGTCTGCATATAAAGTTCACCGAATGAGTTTTCGCAAGTTAAATCTGCCTTGCCAAGCGGAATATTGTATTCATAAGCAATATTATTGATTTCTGCTTTTACAAAATCGTCGCTGTGCGGATAAATCATATAACTGAACTCGTGATGACCAATATCGCTTGTAACGTCAGGACGGATTGTTGCACGAAGAAGACTTAAGCTCATTGAATTCTCAAGAAGTCCTACACCATATTTTGAGTCGTTAATCAAAGCAACACCGCCGTCGGTTTCTGCCATATCAACCCATTTATGATGACAAACCTCAAAGCGTGCTTGTTGCCAAGTAGTATTGCGGTGAGTTTCACGCTCAACAAAGCCTGCACTTGTGTCACAAACTGCCTTACGTGTAAGCACATTACAGTCAAACTGAGCCTTTGCAAGCACGTGCTTTTCATTCCAGTCTACAATGTTTTCAACTTCAATCCCGCGTGACTGACGGAACACACGGATTATACGTTTCCAAGTACTCTTTTCTGTACCGAGAACACACTCAAAAGATGCAACTTCTGAATTTTTCTCGATAGTTTTAAGAGGTGAAATAATTTTAACTTCTACTTCGCGGTCTTTATAGTTAGGAAGAATATCCCAAGCATCATAAACACCAGGGTTATCTTTATAAAGTTTGAGTTTATTAAACTCGCCCCCTACCCATTCGCGGTCTAATTCTTTGTCATAAATACTCTTTATGCTACCGTCATATTCAAACTCGATTTCATAGAACGGTGTAACAATTTTATTGCCGATTTCACACCATTCGCCTGCATAGGTACGCCAAGAAATCTCACCACAAGAAAGTGGCGGAAGATTTGGAATTACCCAATTACCCTGTTTACCATAACGAACACTCTTGCCGTTTTCATCTTCAATAAACGTTAAGTGTGTACGTGGGAAGTTGAGTGAATTGAAATATTTCTCGCCTGTGCCGATAATTTTATCAAGTCTTGCATCTATTTCTTTATAATCTGCCATTGCATCACGGTAAACCGGTGCAATATGACTACCGGGCAAGATATCGTGGAACTGATTTATAAGAAGTTTCTTGTAAATATCGCGAATTTCATCATGCGGATACTCTGCACCTTTAAGATGACGGAGAGTTGACACGATTTCAGCCTCACGAAGTTTATATTCAAGTTTACGGTTATAGCGTTTCATCTGTGACTTTGTTGTGAATGTACCACGATGCATTTCAAGATAAAGTTCGCCATCCCATTTTGCAAGATTTTTATTATCTTTTAAGTTCTTTTCAAGGAATTCCTGACCGCCAACGTGCTCAGTTTTAGGCATAATTGAAAGTTTGTTGAATCGGTGCATAACTTCAATCATTTCTTCAGTACAACCGCTACCGCCGTCGCCGTAACCAAACATTGACATAGTTTGTCCGCCTTGGTTTTTATCTTGATAGGCTTCCCAGTTTTCTTGGATTTGTGATGGCATATTCCAAGTTATAAAGTGAGTTGGCGGTACACAAGCGTAAACTTCACTACCGTCAATACCTTTCCAAATAAAGTTGTTATGTGGGAAACGGTTAGTATCATTCCAAGTTGACATTTTGTTTGAAACAAAGTAGTCAACACCGCTCTTTTTAAGAATTTGAGGTAAAATCCAACTGTTACCAAAAACATCAGGCAACCAGCAATTTTTGATTGTTTTACCGAACTTTTCACGGAAATAGTGCTGACCGTACATAAACTGACGGATTAAACTTTCCGCACAAGGAATATTGCAATCAGGTTCAACATACATGGCACCAACCGGCTCAAACTGACCATTTGCAATCTTCTCTTTCAATTCCTCAAACACATCGGGGTAATATTTTTCAAGCATTTCATAAGTAAACGCCTGAGTATGAGTATATTTAAAGTCGGGGTATCTGTCCATAAGACGAAGTTGAATAAGAATTGTTCTTAAATTCTTCTGAACAGAGTGAATACGACGCCAATAATATGCAATATCAAGGTGTGAATGTGCCACAAGAGCTACGTCGCCGTTACCTTTGTAATCGTCATTTGAATAGATTACATCCTCAACATATTTCTTTGCACTTGCAACATCTTCAGTTCTCAAATCATCAAAATCAATAAGATTAAGTGCATTGTTGATTTCACGATTTAAGAAGCTACGGTAATCTTCATTAAAAAGGTCACTTTTTGCAATATCGAGCAAAAGTTCAAGGTCATAAACCAAATCAAGAACTGTGTGATTGATTGTTGCAAGGTAAGCACCTTCAAAAATCTGACGGCAACCACGAACTGAAAGGGATTCGGGATTTCGCTCGTCATCAGGCTTTGAACGGTTATAACCCTCCATTTCAAAATGAAGAAAATCACTGTCAATATACGGTGTTAAGAGAATACGGTCACGGTTAGGGTCAACACCGCCAACGTATTTACCGTTTACTTTAACAATAATTTCTGCCGCAGTTTTAAGTGAAAACCACAGTTCTTTACCTTTTAATTTTTCGGGAACAACCACATCCGCCTCAAAGAATGCGGTACCGTCGGGAGTAAAATACATATCACCTTTCTGAAGTGGTCGCCAACCCTCAGGGTAGTATTCATAATGCATCTCTGATGTTTGACGTGCATCACGAACACGAAGTGTAGTTATTTCAAACTTTTCGTCATATATATATCTTTTAAGCCAACCGAAGCGTAAATCTGTCCATTCTTCAGGACGCATACTTCTTCTTACAACTTTAATATGTGCCATTACGCTTCCCCCTTATCTGTCCCAGAAAAATGGTTTTTTCTTCTGTGCCACTACTTTTACGCTTTCGCCCATATCACGCATAACTTCACTTTCAATCCATG
Organism: Candidatus Fimenecus sp.; assembly: GCA_045545735.1. Classification (GTDB taxonomy): domain Bacteria; phylum Bacillota; class Clostridia; order Oscillospirales; family Acutalibacteraceae; genus Fimenecus. The sequence goes on from JAZQBM010000010.1 coordinate 171,159, forward strand.
CAAGACAGCGGTCAACGATTAAGCATTTTGAACATTCACCTTGCAAAAGCACGGTAAGAACACCATCTTCATAAGACACAAAATCGATTTCTCCGCCATCGCCCTGAAGTTTTGGTTTGATTATATTATTTATGTAATCTTTCATAACTTAACCTTCTATTTCTTTTTTGAGAATTGCACGGATATTTTCTAATTTTTCAGTCGCAATCTCTTTTGTTTCACCGCACATTGAGTAATAAACTTTCAGTTTCGGCTCTGTACCTGATGGTCTTACTGCAATCCAACTACCATCAGTAAATGTATATTTAAGCACATTTTCTTTTGGTAAATCGCCAATCCCCTTTGAGTAATCAAGAACATCTTTAATATTCTCAAAAAGTGACTTGCCGTTTTCACGCATATTTGTCATAATACTCTGAATTTTTTCTGCACCGTCTTTACCTTTAAGTACAAATGTATCAAGTGCATCAAGATAAAAGCCGTACTCTGCATAAATCTTGTTGAGAGCATCAACAAGAGTTCTACCGTTATTTTTGTGGTATGCAGCCATCTGGCAAATAAGCATGGACGAAACTACTGCATCTTTATCACGAGCGTGAGTGCCCACAAGATAACCGTAAGATTCCTCGTAACCGATTACAAATTCGCGGTCACCATTTACTTCGTATTTGCCAATCTGGTCGCCGATATACTTAAAGCCCGTAAGAGTATCAACAATATGAAGGCCATAACTTCTTGCAATATCTGCACCGAGTTCACTTGTAACAATTGTCTTTACAAGTGTTGATTTTTCATTTAATGTATCTTTTTTATTTGAAAGCACAAAATCAACAAGCAAAGCACCAATCTGATTGCCTGTCATAAGCACATATTCACCGTTATGCAAAATTGCAGTACCAACACGGTCACAGTCAGGGTCAGTACCAAGAACTAAATCTGCATTTTCAAGTTTTGCTTGTTCAATGCCAAGAGTTAAAGCATCTTTTTCTTCAGGGTTTGGTGAACGGACTGTACTGAAGTTACCATCAGGCAATTCCTGTGATTTTACAATTGAAACATTCATACCCTCAAGTGCTTTTCTGACAGGAATATTGCCTGTACCGTGAAGTGCGGTATAAACAATTTTAAGGTCTGATTTTTCTTCGTAAATTGACTGTTTTTTTACTTCTGCCAAGAAATCGGCAAGAACTTCTTCACCGATTACTGTAATTACGCCCTTATCTACGCCCTCTTTAAAATCCATAACTTCAACTGATTTAAGGTCTGTTACTGCATTTACAAATGTAATTACCTGACTTGCGAACTCGGGCACTAACTGACAACCTTTTTCATCATAGATTTTATAGCCGTTATACTCTTTAGGATTATGGCTTGCAGTAAGCACAATACCGCCGTTACAACCTAAATGCTTTGCAGTAAATGAAAGTACAGGTGTTGGCATAAGAGTATCATAAATAAAAACTTTAATTCCGTTAGCAGCTAACACACCTGCCACAACTTGTGAAAAATATTGTGAATTATTTCTTGAGTCATAAGCAATTGCAACGCTGATTTCACCATCAAAACGGCTCTTTAAATAATCAGCATACCCCTTTGTTGCTTTTGCGATTGTATATTTATTCATACGGTTAGGACCTGCACCCATTATTCCGCGAAGTCCGCCCGTGCCAAACTCTAAATCTTTGTAAAATCTGTCTTCAATCTCTTTTTCGTCATTAATTGACAAAAGTTCGTTTTTTGTGTTCTCGTCAAAAGAACACCATAAGTCAAATTTTTCTTTTATTGTCATTTTAACTACCTCTTTTCAGGCATATTTTCATAGAATAATAATACAACAAAACCGCCCTACTGTCAATTTATTGATTAGGAAATATGCCATAAAAAAACCTGTGGATTTATATATATTTACTATTTCTTTTTCTTTTATAAATTGTTATAATGAACACAATATTAATTATCTTTTGTTTGAGGAGTGGAAATATGAAAAAGGACGCAACTCTTGCACGCTATTTTGTACTTATCTTTTTAGCTATCTTTGCAATTGCGATTATTATTGTTTTCCCCTTGTTCCTTACAGCTGAACTTGATAAACAAAATCAAAATTTCTTGGAAGAAGTTTCTGCAAAAAACGGCGAATCGGTAGGATTCAGATTTCAAGAACAAGCCGCTTATCTTTATTATTTTGCAGAGAATATTGACACCTCAAAACTTGATAATCCTAAAGCTGCTATTGAAAGTATAGGCGATATACCAGAAAACAACCTATATAAGCGTTATGGCGTTGCCACATTAGACGGTCAAGCATATACTTCTGACGGCAAATCAATTAATCTTGCTCATAATGAACATATAAAGGAATGTGTTGAAAAAGACGGTTTTATTGTTTGCCGTATGTCAACCGATGAAAGCATTGACGGTGATGAAGTTTTTGTTATGCACATTCCGTTAAAACACGAAAACGAAACAAAAGCTGTATTCTTCCTTGTGTTTACCATTGACCAGATTATGGCGAATTTCGAGTCAAGTGCGTTTAACAAAAGTGAATTTTTCTTTGTTGTCGATTATGAAGGCAACAATATTATGAGTACACATCAGAATGAAAAATTCAGAAACATTGAAAATGTTTTCTACACACTCCCTCTTGACGAAAAATATCAAGGTAGCAGAATTTTAGATATTCAGGAAGATATGAAAAACGGCGAAACGGGTGTTCTTTTATCTTCACAGAATATTGACTTTTACCTTTATTATGCACCGCTCAACTTTAATGATTGGTATTTGTTCAGCGTTATACCAACAAGTGTAGTTGTTGAAAACAGAAACACTGCACTTTCTTATGTTGGATTAATGTCATTCTTCCTTGTTACCGTATTTATTCTGTTTACGATTTATGCAGTTTCTACTGAGCGAAGAAAGAAAGAAGAACTTGATAAAATTCTTTATACTGACAGTCTTACAGGCGGTGCATCTTACGCAAAATTCTGTGTTGATGTAAAAAAACAATTAAGTAAAAACGGAAAAGCCGCATACATAGTTATGGACCTTGACAACTTTAAACTTGTAAACGACTATTACGGTTATGAAATGGGTAACAAAACAATAAAATACATAAACACCTTGTGGCAAAAGATGCTTCGCGACGGTGAATATGTAGGTAGAATTGCAGCCGACAGATTTGCAGTATATCTTCATTATTCAAATGAAAAAGAACTCATGACCCGTCTTGACAAGTTCTGTGCAGATTGTCGCACTTTTAACGATAAGAATATGTCAAACTATATTCTTACACCAAGTATCGGCATTTATTATGTAACCGAAAGGAACATAGACATTCAGAAAATGCAGAACTGTGCGGTTATGGCAAAATCTCTTGTTAAGGGCGACCACGACTCAACAATTGCAGTTTATTCCGGTAAAATCAAACGCGATTTAACAAGAAAGAAACTTTTTACTGACGAACTTGAACACGCAATAAGAAACAACGAACTTTCAGTTGTTCTTCAACCGCAATATGAAACTAAAGACGGTAAAATCTGTGCTGCTGAAATGCTTGTAAGATGGAAAAAAGAAGACGGTACTTTTGTACCGCCGTCAGAGTTTATTCCAATTGCTGAAGAAAGAGGTTTTATTAAAGACATTGACCGTTTTGTATTCCGCAAAGCCTGCACAATTCAACAAGATTTAGTTAAAAAAGGACTTGGCCCTATCAGCATTTCTGTTAACCTGTCACAGCAGACACTTCACGACCCTAAACTAATTGAAACTTATCTTAAGATTATTGAAGAAACAGGAGCTGATATTTCTTACATTCACCTTGAAATTACTGAAACCACGTTCTTCAATAATAACAGAAGTTTCTTAAGAATTTTACGCAGACTTCACAAAGCCGGCTTTAAAATTTTGCTTGACGATTTCGGAACCGGTTACTCTTCACTTATGCTTCTTAAATCAATGCCTATTGATGCGTTGAAACTTGACAAATCCTTTATTGACGATTACGAGCATCCACGCGGAAAGAACATTATTGAATGTGTTATTGAAATGACTAAAAAGCTTGATATTACTATTATAGCAGAAGGCATTGAAACCGCCGAGCAATATGAATACATCAAAACACAGAATTGCGACGTTGTTCAAGGCTATCATTTCAGTTATCCGTTGGAATATCACAAGTTCTGTGATACGGTTGCCAACAACTAATAATCATTCAAGTATTCGTGACCCACACGTCTTATATTTAATTCAACATCGACTTCGTACAAACTGTTTTTCAGTACGGAGTCGATATTTTTTTCGTTTTTACGGTAAAAATCTTTCTCACAAATATACAAAAGTCTTGCAAGTCCACAAGCATCGCTATCATATTTCTGATACAACGAATTAATTGTTGACTTTATATTCTTTTCAACATATTCTTCGCCTTTTTTCTTGATTTGTTCAATTTCCTTTGATGACATTGCACTTGTAACGCCACCGCTGATTTCAGAAATATCTGCATCCATATAAACGCTTATTTTAAAAGTTGGAATATTATTTTCAAGGCTTACTTTTCTTTTGGTTTTTGATTTTACAATATTAAGTGCAACATTTGTACCTTTTCCGCCATCAAATGAAATTGCGGTATTATAAATTTCGTTGGAAAGCAGGTTTAGATATACAGTTTCATCTTTTGAAATGACTTCTCTGTACTCTGTATTGTTAAAGAGTGCCGTACCTGTTACTTCAGCACTTTTTTCTTCACCTTTTTCCTGTAAAGAAAAAAGCGGTAAGGCAAAATCTTTTGTTGCAGAATTATAACGATTAATAAGTTCGTAAAGTTGTGTAGCAAAAATTCTTGCATTATATTCATACGCTTCAATACTGTTTTCCAGATTTTCCGCACTTATATACTCATTACCGTTTTTTGCTTCAAGTATTTCAGCGGCAGTTTTTTCAGCAGCAGCAATATAAACCGTTCCGCCATTTTCAACATCACGCACAAAAAAATCTATTACATCGTCCATTTTTTCTTCTGTAATACTTTTGCCTATTAAAATAATCCTGTTTTGAGAATATAGCGGTATTTTACCTTCTTTTTCAGTCACCGTCTTTATTGCCGTATAAACCGTATCACCCGTCAGTTTATATACTTTAAGCGGTGGCTGTGACGCACCGTCCGACGAGGATGCCTCTGACGAGTTTGTGTCTATCACCTGAAGTGTGACGGTGTATGTGTCGTCATTTTCTAAATCTATACCTATTCCTTGAATTACAAGTCGGTTTCGTATATCTTTTTTATAGATTTCGTTTTCACTGAAAGTAAAAAAAGCAAGAACTATTGCAAGTACAATTATTAATACTCTACGCATTTTTCACCTTTCCCCTTTTCGATAAAAACAACATAATAAGTGGAATCAAGAATGCAGTAATTCCCGTAATTATTATTTTAATTGATGAACTGTCAACAATGGAAAATCTTTCAATTTCACCCGCAATAATAAGATTTGCAACTATTGAAAGCCCGCCGATTACCACAAGATAGTTGACTTTTTTGAATTTTGGAAACTCCTTATAAAGAATATCTGCCTGCAAGAAAATAAGCAAAGATGCTTTAATGAATGCACACATAATCCACACACTTGTAAATATAGCGTCAAGACGGTCAAACATTGCAAACTCAGCAAGACTTGCAAGAGTGTGAAACGGGAACAACTGAGTTCCGGCAAAGTTGCCCATAATTGAGCCGGCAAAGAAGAAAAATATTGCCATTAATAAAGTTTGTGATAACAGCCACACAAAAAAGCCTTTTTTAACATTTCCGTTGACCTTTGGTAGTGCTATTGCAATCATTGCATATTCCACAGTCTGTCCTACTGAGTCGACTGCTGTTTTAACCACAGGCATTACACCATTGTAAAACACGGGAGAAAGGTTCAATAAATCAACTTTATCAACCAAAGCACATAAAATGAAAATAATTGCGGGAATTACAAGCACAGCAGAAAGAACTGAACTTCTGCCTAACGCTTCAAATCCTAAATACGCACCGTAACAACAAAAAATTATTACAAATATCAACATAAAATTAACATTGGTTTCAGGAAAAACAACCGTACCCGTAAACACGTCAAGTCGTGCAATTGTTATTACCGTAAAATAAAAAAATGCAATTATATAAAAAATTGAAATGCCTTTTGATAACTTTGGTGAGCGTTCACGTGCAATATCAAGTAAATTCTTATCATTATACTTTTTATGAAGAAAATATATGGGTAGCATTATTAATGTTCCAAATACAATTCTGAATATTGGTTGCACCAACATATCAGAAAGTCTTACATCTTTTGTATATGATGAAACATACGTAACTGTTGTAAGTGTCCTGCTTAAAAACAACATCACATAAAATTGAAAAGCACTGATTTTTCCTTTGGTAATCATTTTATTTCTCCATTTTGTCAATTAACATACTGCGTTTGCCCAATTTTCTCCAATCTGCACGAAGAATAAAGTCACGCCACGCACCAAGTTTTGTGGGTGACATTGGTGAAGTAAAGGGAACACCGTAAGGGTTTATCGCTGACGCATTTATAAGCACAACAGCAAAACTTAACATTATACCGTAAAGCCCCGAAAGTCCGCCGATAATTATAAAAGCAAATCTTAATACTGCAACAGGCTCGTAAAGAGTGGAAACCACAAATGAACTTACTGCAGTAAGTCCCACCACAATTATCATTGGTGCTGAAACTATACCTGCTGTTACTGCGGATTCACCAATTACCAACGCACCTACAATAGAAATTGCATGACCTACCGTTTTAGGCATACGAAGTCCTGCCTCACGAACAATTTCATAAACAAGATGAATAAACAACGCTTCAATCATTATGGGCAACGGTGTTCGGCTCTCCTGCCCCGTAATTCCAAAAATCATAGTTTCAGGAATAATTTCCTGATGAAAGGTGCATACCGCAACATAAAGTCCCGGTAAAAATACGCTAAACAAGAACGAAACAATTTTTAAAAGCCGTATAAATGTTGCGTAATATGGTCGTTTAAGATAATCGTCAAGAGAATGAAAATGCTCAATAAAAAGATATGGCACAATTATAGCATTGGGTGTACCATCAACTATTATACATATTTTGCCTTCTGCCATTTTTGCAGTGACAACATCAGGTCTTTCAGTAAAACCAACACCGCTGAAAATTGACGGGTGTTTTGCATCTAAAAAAGATTGCAAATACCCTGCACCAAGAACAGTATCAAGTTCCGCATTTTTTAGTTTTTTCAACACATTATCGAGTATTTTTTGGTTAACGCGGTCTGACATATAACAAACACACGCACGCGTTTTTGAAGTTGTGCCCATTTCAATGGTTTCAATTTTAAAAACAGGACTTCTTACACGACGGCGAAGCATTGTAATATTATCTTTAAAACTTTCAACAAACCCCTCGCGAGAGCCACGTTCCTGCATTTCGGTATTCGGCTCAAGTGGTGTTCTTTTCGGGAACTTTTGCACACCAAAAAGCACCGCAAAACGCGAGCCGTCACAGAACATAACAAGATTACCTGAAATAAGTTCCGCAATCGCCTTATCCAAATCATTTGTAATAGACTTATCAATACTTGCGGACACTCTGTCGGCGGCGTCATAAATGACTTTATCGTCTTTAATATGTGAAAAATCCGCATTTATAATAGGATTCATAATCTGTTCAGTTATAAGCAAACTGTCACACATTCCGTCAAGCATAACAAACACAAAATTTTTATCAGATACTGTGCAGTTTCTGTATTTCACATCAAAACTATTGCCGAGTTGTGACTTGAAATATCTTACATTGAACTGCAAATCCGTACTTATATCAGTTTTCTGCTGACTTGCATTATCGTCCATTGTTATTTCGTCCACTTTTTTCTGAAACCAATTGTTTTCCATAATAATCACCATTTTTAGAATTGCCTTAAAATGCAGTAATATTCTGCAGAATCTGGCAGAATATATAAATGGTGATTTTATGTTTATTACTTTAATAAGAATGATTATTCTTTATGTAGTTGCAATTGCAAGTGTTCGAATAATGGGAAAAAGACAAATCGGTGAACTTCAGCCAACCGAGCTTGTTATAACCTTATTGCTTTCAGAAATAATTGCAATACCTATTCAAGATAATACAATTCCAATTTTCAACACACTTATTGCAGTATTTTTGCTTGTAGGCTTTGAAATTTTTGCCTCTATATTAAATATGAAAAGCGTAAAATTCCGCACGCTTATTCAAGGACATCCGTTAATTGTTATTAATGACGGAGTTATAAACCAAGACCTTATAAAGCAACTGCGTTTTACTGTTGACGACATATTAGAAGCACTCAGGCAAAAAGATGTTTTTGATATTTCACAAGTTCAATACGCTATTATTGAAACAAACGGACAGATGAGTGTGCTTTTAAAACCCGAATACGAACCTGTAATCCGTAGCGATTTAGAGTTAAATCCGCAACAGACAAAACTACAATGTCTTGTTATAGCTGATGGCGAAATGGTTTCACAGGATTTTGATATTTGCCAGACTAACGAACAAGAACTTTCTAAAATTATAAAAAAGGAAAATACTAAACTTGAGAACATCTTATTAATGACTATAGACAAAAACGGAAACAAAAATATTATTAAAAAGGAGCAACAATGAAACGAATTATAATTGCACTAATCGCAATTTCTTTAGCAATAGCACTTTCATTTGTAGGATTTTTTTCAGTACAAAAAACTTGCGACAAATTAGAAAACAAACTTGTTGAAATCTGCAAAGTCGCACAAAATCAAGATTCTGAATTAGCATTGAAGAAAACCGAAGAATTGATTGTTCTTTGGGATGAAATTCACGGAGTTATTGAGTCCTTTGTTAATCATAACGAAACAGACAAATTAGAAGAAACAATAAGAAATCTCCCCACATTTGCCCTTGAAGGCAATATGGAGAGATTGTATCAACAAGCTGATTTGGCTATTGACGAGTTAGGACAGATAGTCCGTAACGAAAAACCAATTATCAGTAACATCTTGTAATTATTTTATTAACTTTTCAACGTCAGAAAGTTTAATGCGTTTTGATACGATAAAAGTTTTCCTTTTCTGCTTACCTTTATCTGTATCATATTTACCTTCTGCCTTTTCTTCAGGCGAGAAAATACCATAAGATGAAGTAACAATTGTACCGTCATTTAACACCACGTTACCACAGTAGCCTGTGTCAGCATTTGCAACAATTGACGGTTCTTTTTGATGGTCAAGATATGTATGAGCAATTTTAATTCTATACTGCCCTTCTCTGCCGTTTTTAAGGTCATCATAAGTACCTACCCAAGCAATCCAACCTTCAGAATACCAATTCTTTTCACCGCCAATTTTACGCATTTGTTTAACACGTTTTCGGTCACGCTCAATTGAACGAAATGTAATAAAAAGTCTGCCGTCATCAGTATATTCTGCTTTATGTCGCTCACCATTAAGTGCAAATGGTGCTTCAACAGGTCTTGACCAAGTCTTGCCCTCATCCTGCGAAAAGATTAAAAGGCTTGTGCAAGTCTTTTTGTTGCAACGGGCAATAAGACAAAGTTCGTCACCTTTACCCATATCTGAACGAACACACTCAACTTCACAGATGCCTGCGTATGTTTCAATTTCACGATACTGTGAAAGATACGGTTCAGGTTTTGACCAATTGTATTCGCCATTCTCGTTAAAAGTGAGAATGGTTTTATAGTTTATAAATCTATGGTCGTGGAAAATACCCATCCATTTATCAACAAATTCGCCGTTTTCTTTAAGACGTGTAAGTGATGCCATTGCAACGATAGGGATTGTTGGCATTTCGCTGTCATTATCCCAAACTCGTTTAAATTCAGTCCAAGTCTTACCCTCATCAAGAGAAATTGAGCTGTTAAAGCCACCCGGAGTTGACATTCCGGGCCATTTTGAGTTTGCAGAAACAAGAATTAATTTCTCGTCACCGTTTTTAAACTGCAAACGGTAAACCGTTGGTGTTTCAAGAGATTTTTCCCACGATTTCGGTGGGTTTTCAATTTCTTTATCATAAGAAATACCACCATTATCGCTGATTTTTGAAAGCACCGCACCTTTTCCGTGCCCCTTTGGGTAAAATGTTAAAATATCGCCATTATTAAGGAGTACAGAATCGGGGTGTCCAAAATACCCTGTGCTATCATCAACTATGGTATTTTCAAAAAGATATTCTAATTCTTCAGGTGTATTTTGTGGTTTTACACTTAAATCCACCTGAGGAATTTTATAATACCCTGTTTTTTTAGGAAATGGTTTTTTCTTGAATAACATAATTATTTCTTCCAAATCTTAAGACGCTCACTTGCAAGCCAAGCCGCACCAAGCATACCAGCCTTGTTGCGAAGTTGTGCTTTTTCAATTCTTACGTGCTTATAGTTTGTCTCAAGCTGTGCGTCAACTTTTTCGCGAATGTCACGAATAAGCATATCTTCTGACATAATACCGCCACCAAGCACAATGAGTGATGGATTGAAAATGTAGCAAAGATTACGAAGACCTAATGCGATTTCATCTTCCCATTTATCAATTTCTTCCATAATTATAGGATTTTTAAGATTTTCAGGCTCGAAAATCTCTCTACCATTCATAGGTTTGCCCATACGTTCTGAAACTGATGTTGTGAACACGCGACAAGCCGCATAAGCCTCATAACAACCTATTCTGCCACAAGTACAAGGTCTGCCGTCTTTATGAGTTGCCATATGACCGAACTCACCGCCTGCATATTTTGAGCCACGGTAAACATCACCGTTGATATAGATACAACCACCAACACCTGTACCATAAGTAAGGCAAAGGAAATCGCTTTCCCCTTTTGCTGCACCGAAATGTGCTTCGCCGATTGCTGCACAGTTTACATCGTTGTCAACTGCAACGGGTACATTAAATTCTTTTTCAAATGTACCACGAAGGTCTGAATGGTTATAATTTGGAATATTACCAACACCGTCATGAATAACGCCATTTGCAAAGTCAACCTGACCTGCTGTTGAAATACCGATTGCGTCATATTGACCTTCATATTCTTTAAGTTTTGCTTCCATAGCACGCATTACCATATTATCGGTATCTTTGTATGTGTTTGTTGGAAATTCTTCTGAGAAAAGAACCTCAAAATTTTCGTCAACTATACCGAACTTAATAGCAGTACCACCAACATCAAAAACTATAAATTTCATATAATTAATCTCCTTACCATTTGATAGCATTTACAAACTATATATAATTAAACTAATTATATAGTATTTTTTGTTTTTTTACAATATTAAATGAAAAAAAGTTATCCGAACAAATCAAATTCAATTACTCGTCAAAAAATGCAGTGTTTTTTTGTATAAATTGTTAATTTTTCAAATTGGACTTGTATATTTCTTTAAAATAGTATAAAATAGACACGTTAATGTGAAAAAGTGTATTACTTTTTGCATTTTATCGTAAAAATGTTTGTAAAGGTGGTTTTTCCCAATGGAAAACAACAAAACTCAAGCGGAAATTTACCGCGAGGAGCGTAAGGAAAGACTTGCTAAGGCAGCTGCAAAGCAAGCTAAAAAGTCTCCTAAAATTTCAAAAACTAAAAAAGTTGTAGGAAAGGTAATTGCAATCGCTCTTGCAGTTGTTATAGCTCTTGGTGCAGTTGGCGGAATTCTCAATTTCTTTGGTGTTCCACAGAAAGTACTTAAAGTTTCAATTGGCGATACTGATTATAAGTTCTCAGTTGCTGAGTACAACTATTATTACTACAATGTTTGGTATAACTACCAGAACGCTGCTGTTCAGTATGAATCATACTATGGCGAGGGTATGGGCGTAAGTCTTCTTGGCTATGACTATACAAAATCACCTGGTGAGCAGGAATACAACGACGATATGTCAGCAATGACAGGCGTTACTATTGAAGATATCGGCAATCCTGAAAATCCAACTTGGGCTGATGTTTTTGATTATGCTGCAGTAAGCCAAATTCTCCGTGTTAAGTTCGGTATTGCAAAAGCAGAAGAAGCAGGAATGGTTCTTACTGAAGAACAAGAAAAAGAAATTGATACAGCAATTGACGAAGCGCGTACAAATGCTGAAAAGAACGACTATTCTCTTGACAGATGGTTCCATACTCAGATTGGTAAAGGTCTTTCAGAAAAAGTTCTTCGTCAGATTGAAGAAGAAACTGCTCTTGCTAATGCTTATTATGAAAAACTTCAAAATGACACTCTTAATGCAGTTACAGAAGACGAAATTAATGCTGAATACAAAGAAAACCGTGATTTCTATGACCTTATCAGTGCAAGAATTTATACTTTAGTAGGTGCTGAAGTAAAGGTTGCAGATGATGCAACAGCAGAAGAAAAGAAAGCTGCTGAAGACAAAGCTAAAGCTGAAACAAAAGCTAAAGCAGACGCATTCCTTGCTGCAGTAACTGATGAAGAATCATTCATCAAAGAAACAAAGAAAGCAATTCTTTCAGAAGATAATGACAGTGACATTGACCCTGACGAAAGCACTGCTGCTACTGACATTGCTTATGCTGACCTTGAAGCAGTAAGTGAAGAACTTGCAAAATGGGCTTATGACGACGCAAGAAAAGTTGGCGATAAAACTGCTATTGATAATGGCGACGGCTCATACACAATCATTCTTATGACAGTTCTTCCTCACAAAGACACAAGCGTAAGTTCAAGTGATGTAAGACATATTCTTGTTAAGTTCGAAACAGAAAAGGACGAAGACGGAAAAGAAATTGAACTTACAACAGCACAGAAGGCTGAATACAAAGCTGAAGCTCAAAAAATTCTTGACGAATATAAAAAGAACCCAACAGTAGAAAACTTTGCAGAACTTACAAAGAAATATACTGACGATGTTGATTCAGAAGGCAATCCTAATAGCAATGGTCTTTATGAAAACGTTGCTGACGACGGACAGTATGTTGAAGCATTCACAAACTGGGCAGTTGATTCATCACGTAAACCAGGTGACACAGGAATTGTTGAAACAGAATACGGTTACCACGTAATGTATTATGTTGAAGCAAACGGCGACGCTTGGTATGAAACAGTTAAAAATGCAATCTTCACAGAAAAATTTGCAGCATTAACTGACGATGTTATGCTCGGCTATATGAAAGATATGAACTTTGACGGTGCAACTCTTAACTGGGCTAACAAAAACCAGTCTAAATTTATTGACCGTATTGTTATGAACAACTTCTAATTAAAGCAATAATAAAAAGCCACGCGGAGAGTTGAATTCTGCGTGGCTTTTAATTTGAAAAATTTTAAAAAAGTTTTGTGACATTTTGGTATTTTTGCCACTACCTTACAAAGACCGGTTTTTATACGGAGAGGAAGGAGGTTTTTGTCTTGTCCGGAACTGATGTAAAAAAGAAAGCTGACAAACTACTTGAAGAATATTGTCATCAATTTAAAACAAGCCTATACAAATACGCGTATTTGAGAACGGGACACGACAAAGATGCGGCAGAAGACTGTGTTCAGGAAGCTTTTATGGTTATCTATAAACGATTGTGCAAGGGTGAAGAATTTGCCCAACCAAGAGCATTCCTTTACAGAACGGTTGATAATTTTGTTAAAGAGCACTTAAAGGATTTGCAAAAGCGGAAAAAGATTCAAGACGCTACCACACAAGAAAATGCGTTTTTTGAATCACCTGTTTTTGATAATCTTGATGAGCAAACCGAAAACGAGATTATAAAAGCCGTATTTAAGGAAATGAGCGATAAAGAAAAGGTAATTTACAGGCGACGTTACATAGACAAATGCAATGTGCGTGACATAGCTATAGAATATAACATTTCAGTTTCTACCGTCACCACAAGACTATATCGAATAAGACAAAAAGCAGAAGAAAAAGTAAAACTTGAACTTGCAGAAAGGGGGATTTTCAATGACTGACACAAGAGTAGCAGAACTTATAAATGAAAATAATTTTGTAAGTATTCTTAAAAATGAACTTTACGCTCTTATTGATGAAGAGTTGGCAAAGGACACAGAAATGGATTGTGACCTTATTGATGAGCTTGTAAACGCTATTGAAGCATTAGAACAATGCGAAAACGAAAATCCCGCAGTAATACTCCCCTTAATCTTCGCAGATGGCACAATCCTTTCAAAACGAATCCGCAATAAAGTAAACGGTAAAAAGACACTTATACGAATTACTGCACTGGCAGCCGCTTTTGCACTTATTCTTTCAGGTGCAAATCATATTCCCGCTTCTGACGGCAAGAGCGTTCTTGTTTATGCCGTTGATGAAATATTAGAGGGAATTGGTAATTTCTTTGGCATTGAAGCTCTTCGTGAAAAGGAAGCAAATCAGTCAACACCTGAAATTGAAGAAACCACAACAACTCCTGAAGAAGAAATAGTAGAGCAGAATAAAGAGCCAACTGCTACTGCACCTGAAATTGTCAGCATTGGACTTATAACTTACGGTAATTTCAAATCTTCTTACCTTTGGAAAGAAGAACTTGACCTTGCAGGACTTAAGGTTGTTGCAATTTATTCAGATGATAGCCGTGAAGAAATCTCAATAGATGATTGTGAGGTTTCAGGCTTTAATCCACTTAAAATTGGTGAACAGACCATATCTGTCAAATATAGTGGACTTGTTACCACATTCAAGGTTACGGTTTCAAGAACTGAACAGAATAACGAGGCTACAAGAACAATCACCGATATTGAAATCAAAGTAAAAGCGGAAGAAATTATCGTGCCGGATGGCACTGAAAACCCTGCCTATTACGAAAAATTAGAATATCGTTACGCATATTCTGACGGCACATTCTCACCTTGGGTAGTTTGCAAGGATGCAGAAATGATTTCCGAATATGACCCTTGGCTTTTTGATGTTCCTCAAGCACTTACATATCGCACACCTGAGGGTTGGGAATTTACTGTAAATGTTATTGTTTATAATGCCATTGAGACTGTTCCTGATGATAATATTCTTAATATAAGCCGTCTTGAGATTACAGAAATACCTGACACTTTGAAATACTACCCCACAAACCTTTATAGATGTTATACTTATGTAGGTGAAGAAATCGACCTTTCACAGTTTGAAATTAAGGTTTTCTATAAAGTTGGTTCTTTCGAATATAAAACACTTGAAAACAGCAATATTCAGGTTTTCGGTACAACAACAACTGAAAGACCATCTTCAAGCAAGGGCTACACAATCACCTTTGCCTATGGTGAAGCAACAGTTGATTTTCACTATGATGTTCTTATTGAGCCTGAAATACAATCAATTTCCATAGATAATAACCGTTGGGATTTTTACTACATAAATAACGCACCTAAAGAATACAATGCAGAAAAGCTTGTTACCGCAACTATGACAGATTCAAGTGAAAAAATCTATCTTGATGTTGAGGTTAAAGGCTATGACCCCAATAAGCTTGGCTTTATTGAGTTAGAAGTCTATTATAACGGTGAAAAGATTTTTGATTATATTGGTGGATTTATTTATGGTGACACAGGCTTTGCAGTTGCAGAAAGACCTGTTACGGAATATGCTTGCTTTACAGATGAGCTTAATTACACACCATATCTTATTGCTTACAAGTGCACAGGTAACGGTAATTTTGAAACCTATGCAGATATTAAATATGAACTTGATGACAATCCTGTAAATGACTACAGTCAATACATTTCAAGCGGTACTGCGGGCAAATTGAGAGCTATGGGCATTACAAGCTTTAGTGTAAGATGTTTTGACTCTTCGATTGTTGAATATAAAATCAGTACAGACCAAAAAATAACAGAATTCGGCACACATACCGCAGAGCTTTATGTTTATAATGTCAAAACTAACGGTAACGATTGGTCTTACAAAAGAGATGTTATTTCGCAAGACCTTACATATACAATAACTGTAAAAGAAAAGCCTGTCCGTTACATAATGGATGCACCTGACAACATAAAAATTCATATTCAGGATATTTATTCTGAATTTTATGACAAGCTTCATGTGTATGCAGTTTATGAAGATGGCAGAAAAGAAGAAATCTTCGATTATGCAGTTGCAAGATATTCACCTGCAAGGGAAACTACCTCTGAAAAATTAAGCATTTGGGTGCGTTATCCTACAGGTGGCTCTTTCAGTAAAGATGTTTATGTTTACAGTGACGGTTACGAGGATTCCTTCTATGTAACATTAAGGGATAATAACTATGTAACACAAAACTACTACAGCATAGGTTTAGAAAACCCTAATGTTTATATTACATTCGCATCTGCTATGCAAGAAGACATTGACTCATTCTACACAATAACTGACAACAAAGGAAGACAATGGGATATTGAAGGTTGGGACACCTCAACCGTAGGTGAAAAAGAAGCAATAATCACATATCACAGTTCTATTGGTGATTATAAAATAGCATATAAATATATTGTTATTCCTGAATACTATAAACCTTCTTGCGAAATTGTTTTCAATGACGAAAACTATATTTATGATGTGAGAAACGGACTTGTTAAGGATACTTATAAAGTGATTTATACAGATAAAATCGGCAGAACTCACGAAATGACTGATTATCTTATCTATTACGAAGAAAACCGCAATATGCCAAAAACAGTTTCTATCAAAAATCCTTATACTAATTACACAGAAAAATATGATATTAAGCTTGACAGAATTGTGGGCAAATTTGAAAATCCTCAGGTATCAAAACTCGAAGACGGAAATTACAAAGTAACCATAGATTGTCCGTATCCACCTGAAAACGGAACAATGATTTATAAAATTACATACAAGACCAAACCGGGTATGCGAGTTATGACAAGAACTATTGAAACATCGTCTCTTGAAACAATTATTGATGAAAGTCTGTATTTCAAAGACGGCGTTTCTGAAATCAAAATTGTTGCTTATATTCACAACGATGGAGACCATATTGCATTAAGGCGTAAAGTGTGTGATACAACAATAAGCGTTCCAATTGAATAAATAATAAAACCACTCTGTTCGTTTTGTTCATTGAACAGGGTGGTTGTTTTATATGAATACAAAATATAAAGTCATTCTGAACGAAGCGAAGAATCTCGTTATTTCGTTGAGATTCTTCGTCGTTACTCTCCTCAGAATGACATTATTTATTCTTTTTTAATATTTTTTTTGCAGTTACTATTCCTACTGTTGCTACAATGCCTGCAACTGCACCTTTAATAAGTGGCATTGCCGCATCAAAGCTATTTGGTGCATAAGTGTATGCGTTATAACGGATTTTCTTTTCTACCTTGAAATCGGGCAAATCTTTAATCTCAATTGTTGTTGTTTCAAAGTTCTTCACATCATTTTCGTCGAAGTCGAAAATGCGTACTCCCCTTTTATCTGCGGGACCGTAAACATTGAATCCGCAACCCTGAGTATAACCCATTTTCATACCCTTATATTCGCCCATAAACGAGTTATTATGGTCGTGACCGAAGAACATAGCAAACACATCGCCTTTTTCGTTAAGGGCGTCGAATTCGCCTGTATTCACTTCAGGTGTTGCAGGAGTTTCCCACACAAAAGAACGGTCATTGATTACACAACATTTAGGGTTCAAATCAAAGAACTTGCCTGCGTGGTCACGGTAGCCCGTTGCCACGCCTTTTTTCTTTGGAACTTCCATAAGTAAATTCCACATTTCAGGCACAGGAATATGCTGAAACATAATTGTTGGCACATAGTCCCCGTATTTTTCTTTAAGTTCATCACGAAGACCTTTATACCATTCGATTTGCCCCTCTGAAACGGGACTGCAACGACCATTAAGGCTCATTGAAAGACTATCAATTAATAGTACATTGAGTTTAGGGTTACCGTCTTCGCCCATAACGAGAAGATTATGGTTGCAATAGCCGTCAATATTGTCATTCGCATTAAATGCAAGGCAGTTTTCGTGTTGTTTATAAAGTTCAAGTTGTTGTTTTTTATCGGCAGCACACTGGTCATCGTGATTACCAAATACGAATGTAAAAGGCACATCCATTTCGTCAATTGGCTTTAAAAGATTGTCAATTGCAATCTTTGGATTTGCTTTTCTGTCACCAATATTGAATGTGATGCCGTAGCCTTTTAACTGGTCACCACTGAACACAACCAAATCGGGTTTTGCCTTTTTTAGAGCACAACGAATAAAATTCACCGTATCAGGCGAAGTCCAACTTGTGTCTTGTGTATCGGCAATTTGCATTATTCTAAATTTACCATTATTGAATTTAAGTTCCATAATATCACCAAGGGTATTATAACAAAAACAACCACCTTATTCAAGGTGGTTGTTTCATTATAGTTTAACTTATTTAAGGTTTGCTTTGAGTGTTTCAAGCTCTGCTTTGAGAGTTTCAGGAAGTTTATCGCCGAATTTGCTGTAGAATTCTGCAATTCCGTCTGCTTCTGCTGCCCAAAGGTCTTTATCAACGTCAAGAATGCTTTCAAGTGATTCAACTGTAACTTCACCTTCAAGACCTTCAATGTTGATGTCCTTAGCATATGGAAGATAACCGATTGCTGTTTCCTGAGCATCAACTTCGCCTTCGCAGCGTTTGATAATCCATTCAAGAACACGAAGGTTATCGCCGAAACCTGGCCACATAAAGTTGCCTTCGTCGTCTTTTCTAAACCAGTTAACATTGAAGATTTTTGGTGCTTTATCAGCATCAAGAGTCTTACCAATGTCAATCCAGTGCTGCCAATAGTCACCCATATTGTAACCGCAGAATGGAAGCATAGCCATTGGGTCACGACGAACAACACCTACAGCACCTGCTGCAGCTGCTGTTGTTTCAGAAGCCATAATTGAACCAACGAATACACCGTGATTCCAATCGCGTGACTGATATACGAGTGGAGCAAGTTTTGCACGACGGCCACCGAATACGAATGCTGAAATTGGAACACCTGCTGGGTTTTCGAATTCAGAACTGATGCATGGGCAGTTTACTGCTGGAGCTGTGAAACGGCTGTTTGGATGAGCAAGGTTTTTGCCTTCTGCTTTCCATTCAACACCATTTGTTTCGATACCTGTCCATTCAACTGCGTTTACAGGAGGATTCTTGTCAAGACCTTCCCACCAAACTGTGTTGTCATCCATATTACGAGCAACGTTTGTGAAGATTGTACCCTTCTTTGTTGATGCAAGAGCATTTGGGTTTGACTTAACGTTTGTACCAGGTGCAACGCCGAAGAAACCATTTTCAGGGTTGATAGCATAAAGTCTTCCGTCAGGACCTTTTCTAATCCAAGAAATATCGTCACCTACGCACCATACTTTGTAGCCTTTTGCAAGGTATCCTTCAGGTGGAATAAGCATAGCAAGGTTTGTTTTACCGCAAGCTGATGGGAAAGCAGCACAGATGTACTTAACTTCGCCCTTTGGATTTTCGATACCAAGAATGAGCATATGCTCAGCCTGCCAGCCTTCGTTTTTACCCTGATATGAAGCAATACGAAGAGCAAAGCATTTTTTACCAAGAAGAACATTTCCGCCGTAACCTGAGTTTACTGAAATGATTGTGTTATCTTCAGGGAACTGGCAAATCCATCTCTTTTCAGGGTCGATATCGCATTTACAGTGAAGACCACGAACCCAGTCATTACTTTCGTCACCGAATGCTTCCATAACCTTTGTGCCAACACGTGTCATAATAAGCATATTAAGAACAACGTAAATTGAGTCTGTAAGCTCAATACCAACTTTTGCAAGTGGTGAACCAACAGGTCCCATTGAATAAGGGATTACATACATTGTTCTACCCTTGTAGCTGTCTTTTGCAATATCGTAAAGCATTGCGTATGCTTTTTCAGGGTCCATCCAGTGATTTGTTGGGCCTGCATCTTCTTCTTTCTTTGAGCAGATAAGAGTTCTGTCTTCAACACGAGCAACGTCGTTAACTGCTGTTCTGTGGTAGTAGCAGTCAGGAAGAAGGTCCTGATTAAGCTTTACCATTTCGCCAGTTGCACAAGCCTCTGCACGAAGAGCTTCTGTCTGTTCTTCTGAACCGTCAATCCAAACGATTTTGTCAGGCTTTACAAGTTCAACCTGTTTGTCAATCCACTCAAGAATTGACTTGTTCTTTGTGAGTGCCATAATAAATGTTCGCTCCTTTATATAAATTCATTTTAATAACAAAATAAGTCCAAACTTACCTATTTTAGTTAATTATATAATATTTACCAAAATTTTTCAATAGTTAAAATGTTGATATTCTGTTAAATTACTGTGTACTTTTCGGTAATATCGGCAGTTGCCTTGCCATTTAAATCCATACCTGCAGTTTTGCCGTCAAGATATTCAAAATAACCTTGAGCACCAACCATTGCACCGTTATCTCCGCAAAGGGACAAATCAGGCAAATACAAGTCCCAGTTATGCTCTTTTGCAAGGGTTTCCATACGACCGCGAAGTACTGAATTTGCTGAAACACCACCGGCCAAAACAAGTGTTTTTTCATCGTGCATCTCCATAGCCTTAACGGTGTTATCTGCAAGAGAATTTACAACTGCATTAATAAAAGATGCACCAACATCGGCAGGATTTATTTCTTCACCTTTTTGTGCTGCGTTGTGCACAAGATTTATAACGCTTGTTTTAAGTCCCGAAAAGCTGAAGTCCAAAGGACTACCGTCAACACGAGGTTTTGGGAACTTGTATTTTGTATTGTCCCCATTTTTTGCAATTTTATCAAGATTTACGCCACCGGGATATGGAAGTCCTAAAGTTCGTGCCGCTTTATCCATAGCCTCGCCTGCCGCGTCATCACGAGTGCGACCTACAACTTCAAAATCAGTGTAGTCATTCACTTTACAAAGCAAAGTATTACCGCCAGACACTACAAGGCACATAAAAGGTGGCTTTAAATTTTTATGAGTAATATAGTTTGCCGCAATATGTGAACGAAGATGATGCACAGGCACTAATGGTTTGCCACTTGCAAGGGCTAATCCTTTTGCATAATTTACGCCAACGAGCAACGCACCAATAAGCCCCGGTGCATAGGTTACGGCAATAGCATCAATATCATCAAGGGTAATACTAGCATCACTTAACGCCTTTTCCACAACCCAAGAAATGTTTTCAGTATGTAATCTTGATGCAATTTCAGGCACAACGCCACCAAATACTTTATGCTTTTCAATTTGAGTTGATACTACGTTTGACAGTACACGTCTGCCGTCTTCCACAACAGCAGCTGCAGTTTCATCACATGAACTTTCAATTGCTAAAATTTTCATAAACTTAACCTTCTAAATAATAAGTATAAATCAAACCATTTTCAGTTGGCTTGGAATAAAAATTCTTTCTTTCGCCAATTTTCTTAAATCCACATTTTTCATATAGTTTTATTGCATTTTCGTTACTTTCACGAACTTCAAGAGTTACGAAAAGTGCTTTTTCAAGTTCGCTTTGTTTAAGAAGATGATTTACAAGCATTTTGCCGTAGCCTTTACCGCGTGCGTTTTCATTCACCGCCACATTTGTGATATAAACTTCACCACAAATATTGTTAGCACCAATATAGCCAAGCAATTTTTTATTGTCACGAATCACGTAAAATCTTGCAGTTTCATTAGTGAGTTCATCTTTTAATGAAGCTTCACTCCAAGGTTCTGAAAAGCACTCTTTTTCAAGTTCTGCGATTTCACAAACATCGCTTTCAGTCATTTCACGAATAAGTGTTGTATTCTGTATTCTTTCAAGAATTTTGGTGAACTGATTTTCAAGTTGTTTCGCACATTCTTCGTAAACTTCAATAGGTCTGCCGAATGGGTCCGCAATATTCAAAACTACGATTTTTTCTTCATCACAATGGCGGGACAAAACTGATTTATGCGACTCACTCATACAGAAAAACAAATCCGTTGTAAGCAAGTGTTCGGGGTTAATATTTCTTGCTCTGTGGTCAGAAATATCAACTCCACGGCTCCCTGCAACAAGAATTGAGTTGATGCTTACAGCATCCCCGGGAAATGCACCAACACCGGCACTACCTACTTCAATATCAGTTATTTTGTTGTCATTAAGATATTTTTTGAAAAGTCCTTCTGCTAAAGGACTTCTGCAAGTGTTACCACTGCAAACAAACATTATTTTTTTCATTGTCTAAAATCTTTTCCTTATATAATTTGAAATAAAATTTTTCACAGTGCTGTGGGCAATTTTATTCAAATTAGTCCTTAGCATCATACCAAGTTTTACCTGTGTTTACATCTGCACGCAAACGCACTTTCATCTGACAAGCGTTTTCCATTTCTTCGCCTAGAATTTTTGATGCTTTTTCGATTTCGTTTTCAGGTGCTTCTACAATCAATTCGTCGTGTACTTGTAAAATGAGTTTTGAATCCATTTTTTCGTCTTTAAGACGATTATAAACACGTACCATAGCGATTTTGATAATATCAGCAGCCGTACCCTGAATAGGCATATTTCTCGCTACTCGCTCGCCGAATGCACGCAACATTCCGTTTGAGGAATTAAGTTCAGGCAAATATCTTCTTCTGCCCCAAAGCGTTGAAACATACCCTTTTTCTTTAGCATCTTTCGCAACTGTTTCCATATACTTGTCAACACCTGCATAATGACGAAGATAGCCCTTGATATAGTCATCTGCTTCTTTGCGGGTTACTCCAATATCTTTTGCAAGTGAAAACGCACCGATACCGTAAACAATACCGAAATTTACCGCTTTTGCACGGCTACGCATTAAAGGTGTAACGAGTTCTAACGGCATATTGAATACTTGTGATGCAGTAACCGTATGAATATCGACCTCGTCATTAAATGCTTTAATCATTTCTTCATCGTCTGCAATATGACTGAGTACGCGAAGTTCAATTTGTGAATAGTCAGCATCAGCTAAAAGACAACCATCTTTTGCAACGAAAAATCTTCGCATTTCGCGACCGATTTCCTTGCGAACAGGAATATTCTGCAAATTCGGTTCAGTTGATGAAATGCGTCCTGTTCGTGTTTCTGTTTGAATAAATGAAGAATGTATTCTGCCGTCTTCACCGATTACCTTTAAAAGTCCCTCACAATATGTTGAATAGAGTTTTGAAAGAGTTCTGTACCAAAGAATTTTATCTATAATCGGATTTTCATTTTGCAGACTTTCAAGCACATCGGCATTCGTTGAGTAACCGCTCTTTGTCTTTTTCTTTGCAGGAAGTCCTAACTTCTCAAACAAAATTACGCCCAATTGTTTTGGTGAATTTATGTTAAACTCTTCACCAGCAAGTTCATAAATTTCACTTTGAATTTGATGAAGTTCTCCGCTGATTTTCTGTGTAAAATCTGCAATGCCTTTACGGTCAACCATAAAGCCTAAATGTTCCATTGATGCCAACACTTCTGCAAGTGGCATTTCAACATTATAAAGCAAGTATTCTTGTTCATTCGCTTCAATTTCAGTTGTAAGTCTGGTACTTACAGACTTCATTACTGCACATTCAGTTGCAAGAGGTAAATCAGATTTCACCTTTGGAATTGGTGCTTTGTATTCCTCGCAAAGTCGCAACGGATTATAGCCATTTGCTGACGGATTGAGAATATACCCCGCAAGAGATGTGTCAAGTTTCATTCCCTTGATTTCAATTTTATTAAGGAATGCAAAACGATACAAAAGTTTAGAGTTATCAGTATATTTATTGATGTTTTCGTCTTCTAAAACTTCTTTTACAAATTCAAAATAGCCAAAGTGCATTGGTTCAAGGTGATAAACTGTATTATCACAAAGAAAACAGAATTGAGGGTTGTCCAAATCTTTGTAATCAACTGTAAAATACGCACTTTTTTCTGCTTTAATTTTGGTTAAAAGTTCATTTATATCAAAATCTGCAGTAAATTCCAGTTCCTTGATTTTTTCTTCTTTCTTTTCTGCTACTGTTGGTGCTGAAAAATTAAGTTTTTCAATAATTTTGAACATTTCAAGGTCAGCAAGCATTTCCCTTGCTTTCTGTTCATCAGCATTTTGAGGAACTAAATCCCTCAAATCGCACTCTATTGGCACATTATTGATAATCGTGCCGAGAGTATAGCTTAAAAATGCCTTTTCTTTGTCATTTTGGAGTTTATTTTTAAGATTTTCTTTGATTTCAAGAGTATCAATATTCTCATAAATATTCTTGATTGAACCAAATTTTTGAATTAAATCCCCTGCCGTTTTCTGACCTACACCTGCAACACCGGGGATGCAGTCAGAAGAGTCGCCTTGAAGTGCTTTAATATCAATCATTTGCAATGGAGTAACACCGTATTCTTCCTTAATTCTTTCAGGAGTGTAGATTTCAGTTGTAGTCGTGCCCATTTTTGTATGAGGGAGTAAAACTGTAACATTTTCGCGTACAAGTTGGAATGAGTCGCGGTCGCCTGTAGCGATATAACATTCGTCACCGTTTTTACACATTTCGGCTACTGTACCGAGAATATCATCTGCCTCATAGCCCTCTAAAGATATAATCTTATAGCCCAAAGCAACAAGAAGTTCTTTAAGTACAGGTAACTGCTGAGCGAGTTCAGGTGGCATACCATGACGATTTGCTTTGTAGCCATCATACATTTTATGACGGAACGTTGGTGCTTTAAGGTCAAATGCGATTGCAACACCATCAGGTTTTACCTCATCACGAAGTTTCATAAGTATTGTAAGAAATCCGTAAATACCATTTGTAAATCTGCCGTCTTTCGTTGATAATGCACGGATTCCGTAAAATGCACGATTTAATATACTGTTACCGTCAATTGCTAAAATTTTCATAACGCAACTCCAAAATTATAGTTATAAGTAGTATAACATATTTTAGTAATAAATACCATATTAAAACAGAAAAATAATTGTTGACATTTGTATTATTGAGTGATAAAATTCTTGTAAGTTAATATTTAACCAAAAAAACCGATGATAAAGAGTAGTAGTTGATTTTTACTTATTC
This sequence comes from Candidatus Fimenecus sp., assembly GCA_045545735.1. Classification (GTDB taxonomy): domain Bacteria; phylum Bacillota; class Clostridia; order Oscillospirales; family Acutalibacteraceae; genus Fimenecus. Next base: position 196,174 of record JAZQBM010000010.1, read on the forward strand.
AAAGAGAGCCGTTGGCGATGGGAATACGGTAATAAGAATTTCAATGAATGGACTTTTGAGGGCAAATCGAAAGCAAAAGTTAGTAGATAAGACGGAGGGCAACCGTTACAGTGCTGAGTGTATGTTCGTACACAGTGAGTGCGTAGTTTTACTGCGAATTTGGGTGGTACCGCAGATTTTTTAGTCTGTCCCATAATGTTGGGATAGGCTTTTATTTTTTGTAGGTGGATTTTATGATTTTATTAACAAAACGATGGCGATGGCATAATTAAAGTTTGACAAAAGACAAAATATACTAATTTTAGGAGATATAATTATGATTTTAAACAATGTTGATTTTGATACTTATTTTAACAACTACCCTGACAAAAACGGTTATTTCGGCAAATACGGTGGAGTTTATATTGACGACAAATTAAAGAACGCTATGCAGGAGATTACCGAAGCATATTTCTCAATTTGTCAGTCAAGAAAGTTTATTGCAGAACTTCGCAGAATCCGTAAGGAATTCCAAGGCAGACCTACTCCCGTTACACATCTCGAAAGACTTTCAGATGCTCTTGGCGGAAAAGTGCAGCTTTATGCAAAACGTGAAGACTTAAACCATTCAGGTGCTCATAAGCTTAATCACTGTATGGGTGAAGCACTTCTTGCAAAATATATGGGTAAGAAAAAGATTATTGCTGAAACCGGTGCAGGTCAGCACGGTGTAGCCCTTGCAACTGCAGCAGCATACTTTGGTCTTGAATGTGACATTTATATGGGCTCAGTTGACATTAAAAAGCAAGCTCCAAACGTTGCAAGAATGAAGATTTTAGGTGCAAATGTTGTTGAAGTTACTCACGGTTTACAGACTCTTAAAGAGGCAGTAGACGCAGCATTTGACGCATACAGTAAAGAATATAAAGATTGTATTTATTGTATCGGTTCAGTTTTAGGTCCTCACCCATTTCCAATGATGGTACGTGATTTTCAGAGTGTTGTTGGCATTGAGGCAAGAGAACAGTTTATTGAAATGACAGGTCATCTCCCCAACGCTATTGTTGCTTGTGTTGGCGGTGGTTCAAATGCGGCAGGTCTTTTTGCAGGATTCCTTAATGACCCTGTTGACATTTACGGTATTGAACCACTTGGCCGTGGTCCAAAAATGGGTGACCACGCCGCAAGTCTTAAATACGGAACTGAAGGTGTAATGCATGGATTTAACAGCATTATGCTTAAAGATGAAAACGGCGAGCCTGCTCCAGTTTATTCAGTTGCAAGTGGTCTTGACTACCCATCATCAGGTCCTGAACACGCTTTCTTACAAGAAATCGGCAGAGTTAAATACGACGTAATTGATGACGAAGAAACAATTGATGCATTCTTCAAGCTTTCCCGTATGGAAGGCATTATTCCTGCTATCGAAAGCTCACACGCTGTTGCATTCGGCATGAAACTTGCACAGCAGATGGAACACGGTTCAATCCTTATCAACCTTTCAGGTCGTGGCGACAAAGATATGGACTATGTAATCGAAAATTACGGAATAAGATAAAATACAAAGATTAAGCACCAACCATCACGGTTGGTGCTTTTTACTTTTTATTCTCCAATAACGACTCCTAATCGCAATTTACGAATAAGTTCTGTTATCAATATTGAAGCGATAATAGACACAATAACTACGCCAATAGTAAGTAAATATGGACTTATGTTATACTCACCCAAAAAATAAAACAGCGTATAAATCATCATTGGGTGAAATAAATAAATCCCAAATGAATTCTTTTTTAGCATTTTGTACCATAATTTATTTGTAAAGCTATCGTTCCAATTTACTACGCAAAATGAAATTCCCATAGTCATCAGAATACCTACAAACGAATATAATTTTTCAGTTATGCCATTTGTATTGAGCCAGAAAACCGATACAAAGGCAACCGGCAATATCAAGTACACAAAATACAACTTCTGTGATATTTTTTCAAATAGCTCAAATTCATACTTGAAAACAACACCTGAAAAGAAATAAATCAGATAAACAAAAGTAGTTTTAAATTGTAATATTTCGGGAATAAAATTCACTTTCCACGCAACCAAATACAACGCAACAGATAATGACAACACTGCCAGTCGGCAAATTCTTGATTTAACCAATAATGGTCTTAATAACATTGCAAGAATAAAAATCCAAAAAAGAGAAAGCAAGTACCAAAGGTGTCTTGAATCCAACGATAAAAGAATTCCCTTCATACAATATTCAAGAAAATTCCATTCTGAAAGGTTTAACATCGTCATTACAGGTACAACAACAAACAATCCAACAAATACATATGGTACAAGTAAGCGTCTAGCCTTGTTTCTAACAAAATCTAATTTGTTTTTGTACTTTCCTTTGTTAATACAATATCCATATATACATCCCGAAAGGAAAATAAATAACGGCATATGAAATGCATATATGTACTCAGTGACATTTGCTAATAACTCCGACTGATTTAATGGTGTTATCACTCCACGAGATGTATACATTCGCGTAGCGTGTGCTATAACTACCAGTAAAACAGCAACATTCTTGGCAAAATCATAAATTAAGGTTTCACTGTTTTTCTTAATTTCCATTAAAATCACCGCACAACTAAATTTATAACCGAATTATATCACAGTTACTTGCAAATTGAAAGTATAAAATCATTTCTATTTTTTACAAACCACTTGATTTATAAAATAAAACATATTATAATATTTGAGCGTTAAACATTACACTTATCGAGATGTGGCTCAGTTTGGTAGTATTGAGCACGACCGCTGCCTGTGGCAGAAAAAGGGAGTGCGAAATGGGGCAAAACAAGGAGTTATGCGAAGTGGCAACGAGCAGAACGACTATGTTTTAACCGTAAGCCACGTAGTGGTGCGATTTGATATAACGCCACTAATTGTTCCAAGAAAATTTAACAAAATTATCGAGATGTGGCTCAGTTTGGTAGAGCGCCACGTTCGGGACGTGGAAGTCGCAAGTTCGAATCTTGTCATCTCGACCAATGAAAATCCCGACTGCAATTGTGTAGTCGGGACTTTATTTTACAAGGTGAAATTATGAGCAGACGAAGTATTGATATGGTCAACGGACCGATTTTTAAAAATATTATATCTTACACAATTCCAATTATTTTTACAGGTATTTTGCAGTTGCTTTTTAATGCGGCTGATTTAATTGTTGTAGGTCAGTTCTGTGGCAGTATTTCAGTTGCAGCAGTTGGTGCTACGGGTTCAATTACAAATCTCATTGTAAATCTTTTTGTAGGACTTTCGGTTGGTACGGGTGTCGCTGTTGCACAGGCTCTCGGTGCTAATGACGGCAGAAAAGCCCACCGTGCAGTTCACACCGCAATCCCCACAGCACTCGTAGGTGGTGCAATACTTACAGTTATAGGTCTTGCTTTTTCAAAAACATTCTTAACATGGATGGACACCCCTGCTGACGTGCTTCCCCTTTCTGCAACATATATGAAGATTTATTTCGGCGGAATTATCTTTATGATGATTTACAACTTCTGTGCATCAATTCTTCGTGCTACGGGTGACACAAAATCGCCACTAATCTTCTTGACTATCGCAGGCATTATCAACGTTATGCTTAATTTGATTTTTGTTGTATTTTTTGATTTAAATGTTGCAGGCGTAGCATTGGCAACTACAATTTCACAAGGAATTTCTGCAACTCTTGTAGTTCTTGCCCTTGTTAAACGAAGTGATGCTTGTCAACTTCATTTTTCACAATTAAAATTTTATAAGGATGAGTTTTTACAGATTTTAAAAATTGGCTTACCTGCAGGTATTCAAGGCTCACTTTTCTCAATTTCTAATGTTATTATTCAATCCTCAATCAACTCTTTCGGTTCGGCGGTTATGTCGGGTAATGCGGCGGCATTGAATATTGAAGGCTTTATGTATATAGTTCTTAATGCGTTCCATCAGACAACACTCAACTTTACAGGGCAGAATGTTGGTGCAAACAATTACCGTAGAGCAAAAAAAGTGTTTATTATCTGCCTTGTTTGTGTACTTGTAATTGGTCTTACTCTTTCGCTTACAATGTATATGCTAGGTCCAAAACTTCTGTCAATTTATATTACTGACTCAACAGAAGCAATAGAGTGGGGACTTGTTCGAATGAGCTGTTTGTTCATTCCGTATTGTCTTTTAGGACTTATGGATGTTTCCGGTGGCGGACTTCGCGGAATGGGTGTATCAGTTGCCCCAATGCTTATTTCAGTCATTGGCGTTTGCGGTTTCAGAATCGGATGGATTTACACAATATTCCAAATTCCCCAGTTCCATACACTTGAATGGTTATATCATTCTTATACAATCTCTTGGGGAATCACATTCGTTGCACAGACTATTGCATATTTTATAACTTACAATAAGAAAAAGAAACAAGTTAAATAAAAAACATATCTGCAAACAAAAACGGGCGGGGTCAAAACCCCGCCCTACTATTTTCGACAAAAAATGAGTGTTCCTTTGAAACACCCAACATATTAATAATATCAAATTAAAAAGCAAAAGTCAATAGATTTCTAATATTTTTAGTAGCATTATGCACAAAATCTACGTAATAAACAATTAAAAACTATTAACTTTATACAATTTTACATATTGATTTTACTCTTTTTTCGTGTTATATTATAGACACAGAAAGGAAAAGGTGATTCCAATGTACAGGTAAAAACCAAACCCAGAGTAAACCAAAAGGTTTAACAAAAAATGACAAAGGTGGTTCCAATGTACAATTGAAAACCTTAGTCAATCTTAAAGAAAAGGTTAAAAGTTAAATTTTAGAAACTACCCGAGTAATAAGATTGAACCTGAAAACGACTTTTTGAAAAATGAATATTCCTACACGAAAAAGTCCATCTCACTTACGAGATTTCACATAGATTTGGAAGAAAATGTTTAGGTGACAAGGAATGTAAGAGTTATCAGAAAGTCGGAGCTCAAGAAAGAGAGGTACACAAAATGAAGTTAGATATTAAGAGTGAACAGAAATAACCCTCCAAGCCACGTGAAAGATGTGTAAAGAAACATCGGCTTTGAGGGTTATTTCTTTTTGCCCTTTTTCGCCTTCGGGCGATTTTTTTATGTTTTTACCAATATTTTCTTGACATACATTTTTATGAGTATTATAATTCTTCTGTTACAAAATCTCAGTCAAACAACATTTTGAAAGGAGGCAGAAAATAATGACAAACCGTTGGTATAATTATCGAGAAACAAATACAACTGAACCTTTCTGCCCCGCTCTTCAATACATACCCTTCCCTTGCGATTGATTTTATCATTTAGGATATTGTATTTTAGTGCCGCAGAAATTCTGCGGTTTTTTATTTCTATTAATTTATAAAGGAGAGAATTTATGAGGTGGATTAAACTTCACGAACCGGTCAAAGTTCCCATTTTTAAAAATGTTATATTTGCCCTTAAACTCGTATGGGAAGCTGACAAAAGACTTTTAATCGGCTATCTTGTTACGGAAATTTCCAACAAGGTTTTGACAATGTATCTTCAGAATATTTTGTTCTTAAAAATATTGTTAAGCATTATTGACGGCAATGCTGATTTTAAAACATACTTTATTTATCTTTTACTGTTTTTAAGCATATGTGTTGCTATAAACGTAATATCAAACTACGCTACACGTCAACGACTTGTTGCTACTAAAATTGTACTTAAAAAAATTAACAACAAAATTTTCGAAAAAGCAACACAATTAGATGTAAGTTGCTATGAAAATCCCGATTTTTACGACAAATATCAGCGTGCGACTTTAGTTCTTTCATCTGGCTATTACGATTTGCTTTGTTGGGATATTGCAGCAATTATCGGCGGAATTATAGCCCTTGTTTGCGTTGTGACAACAGTTACAGTTATTAACCCAATGTATTTGTTGTTCCTCTTGCCTGTAACACTTGTTTTTGTTATTGAAGTTTTCAAGAGCAAAGCTGTTTACAAACGCGACCTTGAGATGACAACTAATAACAGAATTAAAGCGTACATTCAACGCACAATGTTCTTAAAGGAATTCTCAAAAGATATGAGAACATCCAACATTTTCGCAGTACTTATTAGCCGTTTCAAGTCGGCAATTGACGCGAATATTGTAATTCTTAAGAATTACGGAATTAAACTGTTTATTTACAGTATGGTAAGTTCACTTTTCAGCGATTTTATACCGATAATCGGCACTTACGCATTTGCAGGCTATCAGTTTATATTCACAAAAGCACTTACAATTTCTTCATTTTCCGTTGTGCTTTCTTCAATCAATTCTGTGCGTGACTCAACAATGAGTATTGCAGAAGGTTTTGACGAAATGACACAAATGGCATTATTTTTCCAGAATTTACGTGATTTTTTTGAGTACGAGCCTAAAATCACAGATGGTGGCAAAGATGCAGGCGAATTTGAGAGTATTGAGTTTAAGAATGTATCTTTCGGCTACCCTGACACTAACAAAACAATTCTTAAAAATGTTTCATTCAAGATTACAAAAGGCGAAACAATTGCAATCGTTGGCGTAAATGGTGCAGGTAAATCAACACTTGTTAAGTTGCTTTTAAGATTTTATGATGCTGATGAGGGTGAAATCCTTTACAACGGTATAAATGTTAAAGAGTATAACGTTCATTCACTCCGCAATGTTTTTGCAACTGTTTTTCAAGATTACAAGAATTTTGCAGTATCAGTTAATGAGAATATTATCTGTCACGAATGCAATGACGAAGAAAAATCACTTGCAGAAAAAGCACTTAAGCAAAGCGGCGTATGGGAGAAAATTTCTTCGCTTCCAAAAGGTGCAGACACAGTACTTACCCGTGAATTTGAGATTGACGGTGCCGGACTTTCCGGCGGTGAAAATCAAAAAGTATCTGCGGCAAGACTTTTCGCCCGTGACTTCCAGATTGCAATTCTTGACGAGCCGAGTTCTGCACTTGACCCTATTGCAGAATACAAAATGTATGAAAATCTTATAAAAGTAACAGAAAATAAGACTGTTATATATATTTCACACAGACTTTCAAGTGCCGTGCTTTCTGACAGAATTATTGTGCTTGGTAACGGCACAATTTTAGAATCGGGAACACACTCGGAATTAATGGCTCAAAACGGTGAATACAGCAAAATGTTCACATTACAGGCATCAAGTTACAAAGGTGAAAGTGAGGTGAGTGAAAATGTTTAAGAAAAAAGAGAAAGAAAAGACACTTCACTCAATGCCCTCAAATATTTTCTTCTTTGTACGGCTTATGTTCAGCGTTTCTCCCTTTCTTGTTATAGGCGAATTGATATGGGGACTTTTAATGATTCTTCCAAACAATCTCATCCGTGTAATTGGTGTTAAATACATTATTGATGTTGTTACAGAAGACAGGGATTTAGAGAGAATTTTCTACGCTATTGGTGTAATCGCTTTGGTGCTTATAGGCTCAACAATGATTTCATGGCTTTTTAGAGAATTCTATTGGAACAAAGAAAGAGAACGACTTTATTACGGGCTTAACAAAAAACTTTATGAAAAAGCACGAAGTCTTGACCTTGAATCTTATGACAATCCCGAATTTTACAACAATTTTATACTCACCATTGAGTCATCATCTGACAACATTCAAAATCTTTTGGGACTTGTAAGAATGTATGTGGGGCACATTATTTCGCTAGTTACTGTATCTTCAGTATTGTTGACAATTGACCCTTGGTGCCTTGTGATTATTTTAGGCGTTATCTGTACTTTCTTACCAATCAGTAAAAAAGTTGGTACTCTTATGATGGAAAGACGAATTGAAAATGCAAAATATCACAGACGCTCTGACTATTTTCAACGTGTTTTCTATTTGCAGGATTATGCGAAAGAAGTTCGCATGAATAATATTTCACCGTTGCTTATTGACCGATATAATGACGCGGCAGACGACGTTATCAGCAATCAGCGAAAATACTGGAATAAAATTTCAACATTGAATTGTTTACAAACTCTTGGAGTGCAAGAATTGGGCTTTATGTTTCTTCTTCCGCTTTATATGGGATACTGTGTTCTTGTTAAAGAAACTCTTACTCCCGGAGATTTTGTTGCCACATTTAACGGTGCTCACGCGGTTGCTATGTCATTCCAATTCTTAACTGTATGGGCGTTGGCTCGTTTCTCAGAGCAAGGAAAAATGATTGACAAATACCGTGAATTCTTAAAAGCGGATTTCAAAATCAAAAACGGCGGTAAAAAGGCTAAAAAGACCGAGCCGAAAGAAATTACAATCAAAAACTTGTCATTTACTTACCCTAACAACGACACGCCTACTCTTGAAGATATTAATCTTACTATTAAGCCTTATGAAAAGATTGCTCTTGTTGGTTACAACGGTGCAGGTAAAACGACACTTACAAACCTTTTATTAAGGCTTTATGATGCAACTGAAGGCGAAATCCTTATTGACGGCGAAAATATTAAAAATGTTACTGCGGACTCTCATCGCGACAGATTTGCGGCAGTATTTCAGGATTTTCAGATTTTCTCTTGTAGTTTAGGTGAAAATGTTGCACTTGATATAAATCCCGACGAAGATAGAGTTTGGGATGCACTTAAACATAGCGGATTCAACAAGAAACTTGAAAAAGGTATCGACTCTGAACTTTTAAGAGAATTTGATGACGATGGTGTAATGCTTTCGGGCGGTGAGGCACAGAAAACCGCAATTGCACGTGCATTTTATAAAGATTGTCCTTATGTAATTCTTGATGAGCCAAGTGCAAACCTTGACCCTGTTGCAGAGTACAATCTAAATCAAGCAATGATTGAAGCGGCACAACACAAGACTGTTATTTTTATTTCTCATCGACTTTCAACTACCGTTAATGCAGACAGAATTTATGTTATGGAAAACGGCAGAATTATTGAAAGCGGCTCTCACGCAGAACTTATGGAACTAAACGGCACTTATGCTTATATGTTTAATCTGCAGGCAGAGAAGTATAAAAATAACGAATAGCACAAATTAAAACCTCGGTAAAATACCGAGGTTTTTGTTATGAATAAATAATCAAAAATGTGCCCGCACTACAACATATAGCAGGATTTCATAAATCTTTTTATCACCACATAAAACTCATTATTTATCCGCTTTTATTATAGGTCAATTTCACCCTAATGTCAATAGGTCAATTTGCCATAATATATTTAGGTGATAATTATGAGCAGATTAAAAGAATTAAGAAAAGAACGAGGTTACACTCAAATCAAAATGCAAATGCTGACAGGGATTGACCAAAGCGACTATTCAAAAATTGAAAGAGGTGTACGTTACTACACTTTTGAGCAATGCGTAAAAATAGCACAAGCCTTAGACACAAGTATGGATTATCTTGCAGGATTAACTGACGAAAAGAAACCATACCCACGTCCTAAATAAGCAAAACCTCGGTAGTGATACCGAGGTTTATTTTTACCTATTTTGTTATATAGTTCAAAATTTCTTCTTTAGTAGCAGTTATTTTGCCTTGGGCGTAGGTGTCGCGTCCGCCGCCTTTACCATTAAAGGTTTTATTGAGTTCTTGCACAAGTTCACGAACGTTTTGTTCTTTACTTGAAACAACATAAATGTAGTTATTATCATCAGTATTTGAGAAAAGATAGCAGTACTCATGTTCTTCAATTAAAGCGTTTGAACAGTTGCGAAGTTCATCATAAGATGCACAGTCAACGAATACGCACGCTTTATTCCCTGCAATGTGCTTTTCCATTTTAAGCATTGCAAGTTCTCCTGAAAGTTTTTTGTTTTCTGCACGCACATTTCCAAGTTCAGTTTGAATTCTCTCAACCGAATCAGCAATTTCAAATCGTTTTGCAGAAAGCATATTCATAACCGCCTTATTTGTGGCGTGGAGATTTGCGTAATCATTAAACGCCAACGTTCCGCAAAGCATTTCAATTCGAGTGCCTTTTTTATATGGAATATAACTTATAATCTTAATTATTCCAACTTCGCCCGTTCTTGCTACATGAGGTGCACAACAAGCACAAAGGTCGGTATCTTCAATCTCGATTAATCGAACGCCCTCGGTAATATCAAGTTTGCTACGATAATCGTAATCGGGCAATTCTTCAGGGGTAGGGTAAATAGCTTTTATTAATTTGTTGCCATAAATTGCCTGATTGGATTTAATTTCAACTTCACGGATTTGCTCGTCATTAAGTGGACCGTCAACATCAAGAGTGACAAGAGTGTCATTCATATGAAAGCCTACATTATTGTAACCGAAAGTTCTGTGAATCACGCCTGAAACAATATGCTCGCCCGTGTGATTCTGCATACGAGAAAAACGAGTTGCCCAATCAATGCTACACTCTACTGTTGCACCGATTTCAAGTGATTTTTCTAACTTGTGATAGATAATATCGTCTTTAATCTGCACGTCAAGGACTTTTAATCCGTTGATTTCACCTTTATCGGCATCTTGTCCACCGCCCTCGGGGAAGAACGCAGTTTTATCAAGGACAACAAAGAATGTACCATCTTTTTCTTCGCAAGATACAACCGTTGCAGTAAAATCCTTTATATATGAATCGTTTTCGTACAATTTAATTGTGGGCATAACAACACCTCGTAAATATGATACTCATATTTTATCAAAAAAATATGGCAGGAGCAAGCCCCCGCCATACATTATTATTTAATTTTTATGCTTTATCTTTTGAGCCGAAGAGTTCAATCTTTTCACGAACTGTTTCTTTAATAGCTTCTACACCAGGAGCTAAAAGTTTTCTTGGGTCAAAGCCCTTGCCCTGAAGGTCTTTGCCTTCTTCAATATATTTTCTTGTTGCTTCCTGGAATGCAAGCTGACATTCTGTGTTTACGTTGATTTTTGAAACACCAAGTGAAATTGCTTTCTTAATCATATCAGCAGGAATACCTGTACCGCCGTGAAGAACGAGAGGCATTGTACCTGTTTTTTCCTGAACTGCTGCAAGAGTTTCAAATGAAAGACCTGCCCAGTTTTCAGGGTATTTACCGTGAATATTACCGATACCAGCTGCGAGCATTGTAACACCAAGGTCAGCAATCATTTTGCATTCGTCTGGGTCAGCACATTCACCCGCACCAACAACGCCGTCTTCTTCGCCACCAATTGAACCAACTTCAGCTTCAATTGAAAGGCCTTTTTCTTCACAAATTGCAACTAATTCTTTTGTCTTTGCGATGTTTTCATCAATTGGATAGTGTGAACCATCGAACATAATTGAGCTAAAGCCTGCTTCGATACAAGCCTTTGCACCTTCGTATGAACCGTGGTCAAGGTGAAGAGCAACAGGAACTGTAATGTTAAGTGTTTCAAGCATACCCTCAACCATACCTACAACTGTATTGTAGCCACACATATATTTACCTGCACCCTCAGATACGCCGAGAATAACAGGAGAATTCATCTCTTGTGCTGTGAGAAGAATTGCTTTTGTCCACTCAAGGTTATTGATATTGAACTGACCAACTGCATAGTGACCAGCCTTTGCTTTTGTAAGCATTTCTTTTGCATTTACTAATGGCATATGTTTATACACTCCTTTAAATTTTTCCGCAAATATTATAGTACACATACACATTTTTGTCAACAAATTAACAAAATAATCACCGCTGAATAGTATAAAAAGAGGTGATATAATGAAAAAGTATTTTTCAAGTGTGATTTGTAGCAAAGGTTACCTGAGTTTATACAATACAATTTATAAAAAAGACACCAATTCACAGGTTTATATCATATACGGCGGTGACGATTTTGAACGTGCAGTTTTCTTTGACTGTCTTATTAAAAATTTCAAGGGCTATAATCTTACCGTATTTAATCCTTTTTATGACGAATCCGCTGACGGAATATACATAGAAAATCTTAATACCTACATAATTTCAAATGGCGGATATTCTCGTTTTTCTCCTGCCCTTGCAGGAATATGGGAGAAATACTACCCTGCAGTTGAAGGCAAAAATTACTCCCTTGATTTACGCCGTGAAATTTTAATTTATAAGGCAAAAGAGAATAATTGCTATAAAAAAGGTTGCGAAATTTTAAAAAATGCCTCTTTTGTAAAAGAAAAAATTCATACCGAATTTTCGCCATACCTGAATGACGAGAAAATTATAAATTTTGTACGAAGGTTGTGCGGTCGCCAATTGAAAAGCAGTACATTTAAAGGCAGCGGTGCAATCAGGCTATTAAGCTCCCCTACTCCACTTGGAATTCACACTCATTATGACACAATTTTTGAAAGTTGCGAAAATGTAATCAGCATTGACGATAAATTCGGGTTTGTGGGCTCAATAATTCTTGGGATTATCAAAGATTATGCCCTTTCAGAAAAAATCCCCTTTATAATGAGCCCATCATATTTTGCAAACGACATTCCACAAACGCTGATTTTCCCAAATTACAGTTTCTCGCTAACAGTATGTGACGAAAATCACCAATTACCCTTTGAGCCACAAGAAAAAGTTACAATTTCACGATTTTTAACAAGTGACAGTATTCTTTCTTCAAAAAAACTTGATGCACTTGCATCTATTGAAAATCGACTTTTAGAAGATTGTGTACTTCATATCTACGAGGGCAGAGATTATAGGTTCAAGTATAATGACTTGTGTAAAGGATTTTCAAATATTGATGAAGCAGTTGAAAGAGCCGATAAACTAACTGAAAAGTTGATGATATAAAAAAGCTCGCAAGGCTGACGCCTTGTGAGCTTTTTTCGTGAAGTATTAACGGAAAGCATAGGATTAAAACCTGTTTAATCTCTATTTTGCACTCCCCTTTAATTAGTCATTTGTGTAAGGCATAAGAGCAATCTGACGAGCTCTCTTGATAGCTGTTGTAAGCTCTCTCTGGTGGTATGCACAAGTACCTGTTACACGGCGAGGGAGAATCTTTGCTCTTTCTGATGTGTAACGGCGGAGCTTTGCTGTATCTTTATAGTCGATTTTTTCAACTTTTTCTACACAAAATGCACAAACTTTTTTGCGACCTTTTCTGTTAGGTCTTGCATTCTTATCGTATGCCATTATCGTATTCCTCCTATTAAGGTTTGGTAACCGCTGATTGAATCGTATTGTGATTATCAGCGAGATAGTTTTTTGTCAGAACCGTCAAAAAACGCAAGCAATACTTTGTGTATTAACGAGTATTTTGGACGGGTTATGACGGAAAAGTAACCGTTGAGAATCGCGATTGCGATTTAATCAGTGGTTACATTCAGAATGGGAGTCCTTCGTCATCATCTGCACCGAAGAATCCCTGGTTATCATCGGGTAAAACTGAAAAGCTGCCTGCATCTGCACTCTGATAAGAAACAGCCGGTGCTGATTCCTGTCTTGCAGCGCCGTAATTGCCGCCTTCGTTTTTGCTGCCGCAGAATGATACATTATCAGCGACAACATCATATGCTGTACGTTTATTACCGTTTTTATCTTCGTAGTTACGAACCTGAAGTGAGCCCTGAACAGCAATCATTTGACCCTTTTTGAAGAATCTTGTAACGAAATCTGCTGTCTGACGCCATGCAACAACACTGATGAAATCAGTTTGTCTTTCTTCGCCTTGTCTCTGGAAACGGCGGTCAACTGCAACAGTAAATGAAGTAACGGACAAACCATTTGTTGTTGTGCGAAGTTCTGGGTCAGCAGTAAGTCTGCCCATAATAATTACACTGTTTAACATAAAATTTTCCTCCGATTACTTCTTAACGATTAATGTTCTGAGAACACCGTCAGTGATTTTTGCAATACGGTCAAGTTCTGCAGGGAATTCAGGGTTTGCCTCATAGTTATAGAGAACATAGTAACCCTCAGCCTCGTCATTGATAAGGTAAGCAAGTCTTCTCTTACCCCACTCATCAACGCTTTCAAGAGTGCCGTTTGATTCCATAAGAGCCTTGAATTTTTCCATAAGCTCTTTTGCAGCTTCTTCACCCTTTGCGAGTGAGAAAACCATAATAGTCTCATACTTTGACATTCTTTTACACCTCCTTATGGACTTTGCCCCTCGTTTTCTGCGAGAGGAAGGATATGGGAATTAATAGTTTTTCCCCATAGCAAATATGAATTGTATCAAAAAAAGGCTTGATTGTCAAGCCTTTTCTTTTATTTCTTTTATTCTAGAGAGTTTAGGCAACTCACGCTTTTTACGAATGTAAATTTTCTCTTGATACTCACCGTCATCACATTTTTCAACTACAACCATAAATAATGTAATCAAGAACAAATACGGTAACGGACAAAGAATACCGGGATTTACAAGTGACATCATTTCAAGGCTTATATATGACAAGAAAATTGTCATATTGAAAAGTGTAGCCTTTTTCCAGATAAGCATATTCCTGCGAATGAATTGATAAACAAATGCAATTATTCCCACAATACCAAAACTTGCGGCAATTTGAATTGGTTCACAATGATACCAGCAAAGTGCAAATTCCTTTGATGCGTGAACATCGCGATTTCCCATATAACCAAGTCCCGTACCAAATATAGGTTGAGTAAGGAAATCATTTATACCACGTGCGTAATGGATTGCTCTTACTTCAGTACTTTCACCCATAAGAAATCCGTTAACCGCAGTAAACAATCTGTCAAGAGTATAGCCTAAAAACTCCGTAACTTGCGGTGCAAATGCAAGAAGTCCAAATGCAAGGCAAAGTATTATGAAAACGTAAGCAAGTCTTCGTCTACGGTCATAAAGCATATACATAACAATACACATTACAATTTCAACCGAACCGAAAACCATTCCGCCACGTGAACCTGTGAGCAAAAGTGCAAAATAGAAAATAAAGCCGAAAACGGTAGCATATGACTTTTTGTTTGCCATTAAAAACGCAAATGGCATTGTAATCATAAGAATTGTCGAGCAGTTATTTCTCCACTGCATAAAAAGAAGTCCGCCCCGGTCAATAACATCATTAACATTTATAAGGTAATATGAAATCACCATGAATGATGCAAAGCAACCTGCAACCACCATAATTTTAGTAAGCATATGAAGAAGTGAGTAGTCTTTTCTCACGCTTATATGAGCATAAAAATAAGCGTAAATGAACACCATACCAAAGCCTAAGCCTAACATATGGTAAAGAGATGTTGGTGCAAAATACTCCTCGGGTGTGATAAAACCGATACCACCCAAAAGAATTGAAATTGACACAAACACCATAGGTTTGAACTGTGAACCTTTTGTTGTAAGCGGTTTCCAATATACAATCAAATGGAAAAGAAGCATTGGAATTAGCGGTATGGCAAACCACTTATACTGCATAAATCCATCAAATGAATCGTAGCACTTAATGGCAATCATATATGTAAACATAAAAGGTATAAGCCCTGCCATTAAATCATTACTGATTACAATTGTAACACCTACAATATATGCAAAAAAGATTGTTCCCGGAATTTCAAGTTTTGCTTCCGGAAAATATGCACCTAAGGTTGTAATAAGCCCTGCAACGCAGAACAATACAGCAATCCATCTGTCGCTAATAAGGAATGCTCTTAATTCTTTTATTCTGTTTTGTGCTTTTTCAGATTTAAAAACAGATTCCATTGCATTTGCTCCCATAATTAATCATTATAATTATATAATAAAACATAAGATTTTCAATATAAGTTACAATTTCTTAATAATTATTACAAAATTCTTACAGAATTTATATTTTACTTTTTAATTAAGTATGGTACAATGATTTTGGGTGATATTATGGTTTTAACAATAAATAATGTTACAAAAAGTTTTGGCGAAAAATCAGTTTTAAAGGGTATTTCGTTTACTGCCGAAAGCGGTAAAGCAATAGGCATTTTAGGGCGAAACGGTGCGGGTAAAACTACACTTATTCGCATTATTATGGACGTTTTTGGTGCTGACAGCGGAACAGTTGAACTTAATGGCAAACCGATAACTGAACAAAAAGTAAAAATCGGTTATCTCCCTGAAGAACGCGGACTTTACCCCAAGAAAAAGATTTTAGAGCAATTAATCTATTTTGCCGCACTTCAGGGCATTGACAAGAAAACTGCTATAAAAAATGCTGATACACTTTTTAAACGCCTTGAAATCGAAGAATATAAAAATCGTCGACTTGACACACTCTCAAAAGGTAATCAACAAAAAGTTCAGCTTATTGCAACCTTGATTACTGACCCCGACATAATAATTCTTGACGAGCCGTTTTCAGGACTTGACCCCGTAAACGCATCTTTACTTAAAGAACTCGTTAAAGATTTAATATCTAACGGAAAGTTGGTACTTTTTTCAAGTCACCAGATGAATTATATTGAAGAATTCTGTAATGAAATACTTATTCTTAATGGCGGAAAAATTGTACTTAGCGGTTCAATTAAAGAAATTAAGCGTAGTTATGCAAGAAACATTATTGAAGTTATAACAGATGATGCCGTTTCTCTTGCAGAACTTTTAAATTCTTCCGATTTTGATTTTATTAAAAGAACTTTAGTTGATGAAGATAAAATCACAATAACCCTTGCTGATGAAAACTGCAAGAATAAGCTTATGGAAGCACTTTCAAAATTTGGCAACAACATTGACGGATTTAATGTTAAAGAGCCTACTCTTAACGAAATTTTCGTGTCATATACGGAGGGGCAGATATGAAACAATTTTTAACAGTTTTTAAATTTGAGTTTTTAAACTTTATAAAAAATAAAATTTTTGTTGGTCTTACTGTTGTTTTGGCACTTGTAATTACAGTTGTTGCGTTTTTTCCGAGAATTGCAAACGGAAAAGACATTTCAATAAACCTTGGTAACGATACAGTTAAAACTTTGCTTATTGTAAACAACTCCAACGACGAAACATTGACAACCGCATTACAAAACGCTTTACCTGATTTCGAAATAACTGTTGATAGTAGTCAAGAACTTGACAAGATAAAAGAACTTGTAAGTAATAAAGAATACAAAATTGCTGTTGTTATCGATTCCCCTCTTGAATACAAGTATGTTGTTGATAATCTTGGGCTTTATGATACAACATCTTATATTATCAATGAAGTTTTGCTTTCCGCATACAAGTCCAACTATCTTGCAAATGCAGGTCTGACTATTGATGAAATCACAGAATTTTCAACTGCACAGGTAAAGAGTGAATCGGTAATTGTAGGGCAGGACCAGACACAAAGTTTCTTCCATGCATATGTGCTTATGATGGTGCTTTATATTGCAGTACTCATTTATGGTCAGCTTGTTGCACAAAGTGTTGCAACTGAAAAAAGTTCACGTGCTATGGAGTTGCTTATAACATCGGCAAATCCAAAAAGCCTTATCTTTGGCAAAGTTATAGGTACAGGCGTTGCAGGACTTGCACAAATTACTATTCTGCTTGTTTGGGGAGTAATCTGCATAGCAATCAATAAGGAATATCTTGCCGACAGCGAAGTTTTATCAATGTTTGCAAATATTTCACCATCAGTTGTTGTTTATACAATTGTATTTTTCGTTCTTGGATTTGGACTTTACGCATTCTTAAACGGTGCCATGGGTTCAATGGCGTCCAAGCTTGAAGATGTTGGAACACTCACAATGCCCGTAATGTTTACATTTATCATTAGTTTTGTAATTACAATAGCATTTATGAGTGCAGACAACATTGATAATGTTATAATTAACGTATTGTCATACATTCCATTCACCGCGCCAATGGCAATGTTTGCACGAATTTGTATGGGTACTGCAAGTCATATTGAAGCATTAATTTCAATTGGAATACTTATTGTTTCAATTTATGGTGTTGGTCGCCTTGCAGTTGCAATTTACAGAATTGGTATTTTAATGTACGGCAAACCACCAAAATTCAATGAAATTGTAAGGGCATTAAAGAAAAAATAATTTTTTGTAATTCACAGAATATTAAAGATTTATATATTTTTATTCAATATTTATGTGTTATTCTTTAACCGTGGTCAGAGATATACACTTTGACCAGTCCCCTTTCATTTTCATTCTCCTTTTAAAAGAAAAAACGAGTTTCACCCGGAAACTCGTTTTTTCTTTTAATTTTATTTGATAAATTATAGTTTGTCTAACAGAACGCAAAGTGCAAAATGCAAAACGCAAAGTGTCGGAACTGCGTTGCGATTATAGATTGCATCGCAGATACTCGCCTTCCGGCTCAGACAGTGCTAATTCGGCATCCACCGGATGCCCGCACCGCTAAATTACGAATTGCGAATTACACATTACGAATTGAGTTCGGCAAACTCTAATTTGCTATTCGTTTATTAAAGAAAAATGCCGAGGTATTCCTCGGCATTTTGTGTTTATTATAGTTTTTATTCTTTATTCTTTGCCACTGCTCTTTGAATTGCCTTAATAATTTCAACGATTGGAATGATTAAGAATGCAAGGCCAAGAGAAATTGAATATTCAAGAAGTGAAAGTTCTGTAAATTCGAACATATTTGCAAGGAACGGAACTTCAACAACTGCTGTTGTAAGAATGAATGAACCAATCATAGCACCGTAAAGAGCTACGTTATGATGGCCTTTAAAGAGCATTGCAACTGCTGAACCACGCTGTGAACGCATATTGAATGAATGGAAGATTTCACACATTGCCATTGTGAAGAACGCCATTGTCATACCATCTGCACTGTCTTCAATTCCAAAGAATTTAAATGGTACACCTGTATGAAGTGTTTCAATATATTCACCAATGTAGAATGCAATAACTGTAAGAACTGAAACGATAATGCCCTGATATGCACAGTCAAAACCAAGTCCACCAGCGAAAACGCCGTCATTCTTACTTCTTGGTTTTCTTCTCATAATATTCTCTTCAGGCTTTTCAAGGCCAAGAGCAAGTGCTGGGAAACAGTCTGTTACAAGGTTAATGAAGAGAAGATGTGGTGCACGAAGAATTGTGAAGTTCATAATTGTTGCAAAGAAAATTGACACAACTTCTGAAAGGTTTGAACCGAGAAGGAACTGAATTGCTTTACGAATATTGTCGTAAATTCTTCTGCCTTCGCCAACTGCTGAAACAATTGTTGCAAAGTTATCATCAGCAAGAACCATATCAGCAACGTTCTTTGTAACGTCAGTACCTGTAATACCCATACCAACGCCGATATCAGCACTCTTGATTGATGGAGCATCGTTAACACCGTCACCAGTCATAGCAGTAACATAACCCTTGTTTCTCCAAGCGTTAACAATTCTTGTTTTGTGTTCAGGCTGAACACGAGCATAAACACAGATATTTTCAACGATTTTCTCGAATTCTTCGTCTGAATATTTATCGATGTCAGCACCCATCATAGCCTGACTGTCGTCTGTAAGAATACCAAGTTCACGAGCAATAGCTTTTGCTGTGTTGATATGGTCACCTGTAATCATAATAGGCTTGATACCTGCACCACGACATTCAACAATAGCATCTTTAACTTCAGGACGAACAGGGTCAATCATACCTGTAAGACCGATAAATGTCATATCAAATTCAAGTGCTTCTGATTCATATGCTGTTGGTTCAGCGTCATAAGTCTTATAAGCAACCGCGAATACGCGAAGAGCTTTGTTACCCATTCTTGTATTTTCTTCCATAATCTTTGCACGGATTTCGTCGCTCATAGGAAGAATCTCGCCGTTAATATCAGCATGAGTACACTTCTTGAGAATTTCGTCAGGAGCACCCTTTGTGAACTGAACAAAACCAGCACCCTGTCTATGAACAGTTGACATCATCTTACGACCTGAGTCGAATGGGACTTCGCCAACACGTGGATATTTTTCAACGAGTGATGCTTTTGGCAAGTCAAGAGTTGCTGCATAGTTAATAAGTGCAACTTCGTCAGGCTCACCTGTGCTCTTGCCATCTTCTGCTACTTCTGCGTTTGTGCAGAGTGCCATTGCTGTTGCCAACTGCTGTTCGTTAGGAGCATAGTGGTCAACAACTGTCATTACGTTCTGAGTAAGAGTACCTGTCTTGTCAGAGCAGATAATCTGAGTACAGCCAAGAGTTTCAACAGCTGTCATTTTACGAATAATAGCGTTCTTCTTTGACATATTTGTAACGCCGATTGAAAGAACGATTGTCATAACCGCAACAAGTCCCTCAGGGATTGCGGCAACAGCCAAAGCGATAGCAGCGATAAATGAATGAAGTGCAACATCAAAATATTCTGTGCTTCCGCCAATAATAATCTTAGAAATAATGTTATAAGCAAAGATGACTACACAAACGCCGATAACGAGCTTTGTAAGTACCTTTGAAAGCTGTTCAAGTTTGATTTCAAGAGGAGTTTTGCCTTCTTCTGCAAGAGTAATAGCATTAGCAATTTTACCCATCTCAGTATCCATACCTGTTGCTACAATAACTGCCTTACCACGTCCGTAAACAAGAGTTGAACCCATATAAGCCATATTCTTACGGTCGCCAAGGGCAACTTCGTCATTTTCACCCTTGCCCATAAGTGCATTGACAAGTTTTGTTACAGGAACAGACTCACCTGTGAGTGCTGCTTCTTCAATTTTCATACTTGCACACTCAAAGATACGGCAGTCAGCAGGAATAGCGTCACCAGCGTCAAGAAGAATAACGTCACCAACAACTAAATCTTCACTCTTGACAACTTCAACTTTACCGTCACGAATAACTTTTGTAGTTGCCGCTGACATTTTCTGCAACGCCTCAACCGCTTTTTCAGCTTTGCTTTCTTGAATAACGCCGAGAACTGCGTTGATAAGAACAACAACAAGGATAATTATTGAGTCAGTTGGCACATACATACCTGTTGACGGGTCATGCTCAATGAACTCTGTTACAGCAGAAATTACAGCCGCAACAAGCAAAATGATAATCATTGGGTCCTTGAGCTGGTCAATAAAGCGTGAGAACATTGAAACTTTTTTAGCTTCAGCCAATTTGTTCTTTCCGTTTTCTGCAAGTCTTTTTTCAGCCTCAGCTGATGAAAGACCTTCCGGTGAACTGTTGACTGCCTCAAAAACTTCATCAACCGAATGGAGATAATGTTTCATAAAGACACCTCTTTTTATTTCTTTGCTTTCGCAATAAAATTATACATATTTAAAAAGACCTCCAGCAACATTATTGCCGAAGGTCTTGCTGCCTGAAGTCAGGAACGGTAACCAGCCATATCGGCGGTTGTTGATTACCGTAAAAAGCTACTCCCCTTAGGATTATAAATAATTTTACCATAATTATAAAAAACTGTCAACGGGTGAAATTACCCAGAACATACCAAGTGTCCGCATAAAAAAATATTTTATTTATGAGAGTGATATGGTATAATAAATACAACGTAACAATTAATATCAAAAAAGCAAGTGAGAGAATTATGAAAATTTTAGTTATATTTACAGGCGGTACAATTGGCACAAGCATCAAAAATGGCTATGCCGGTATTGACAGTTCTACAAAATACGTTCTTCTTAATAATTACGAATATAACAAAGACGAACTTGAATTTTCAACAAGCTCGCCTTATAGTGTATTGAGTGAAAATATGTCTGCCGTTCAATTAAATCTTTTGCAGGCAGAAATCACAAAAAATCTTATAAAAGATTTTGA
Organism: Candidatus Fimenecus sp.; assembly: GCA_045545735.1. Classification (GTDB taxonomy): domain Bacteria; phylum Bacillota; class Clostridia; order Oscillospirales; family Acutalibacteraceae; genus Fimenecus. Next base: position 217,788 of record JAZQBM010000010.1, read on the forward strand.
CGGAATAATTGTAACTCACGGAACAGATACGCTACAATATACCGCATCCGCAATAGAATACGCATTCAACGGTTGTTCGCTCCCTATTGTTTTTGTTTCGGCTGATTACCCGTTGGAAGATGCAAAATCCAACGGACACGCAAATTTCAAAGCGGCTGTTGAATTTATTAAGAGCAAAGTTCAAAACGGAGTTTTCGTCAGTTATAAAAACAACGACCAGAATGTTACCAACATTCATATCGCATCACGCATTTTACAGCATAGAGAATATGATGCGAATATTTATAGTATTGATGGAACACCTTTTGCGGTATATGACGGCAAAATATCAGTTAACAAAGCTAAACTCTTTCCGCATCCCAATAATATAGGCATAGTAAATTACATTGACAACCCGTGTATTCTTTCTGTTGAAAGCAGTCCGGGAAATAATTATTCATACTGTCTTGATAACGTGAATGCAGTTATTTTAAAACCTTATCATTCGGGAACTCTTGATACTACAAATAACCGTTTTCAAGATTTTTGCAAGTATGCACTGGAAAAGAATGTGCCTGTATTTGTAACAAATACCAATCCTGCAGTTTGCTATGAAAGTACAAGAGTATATAATGAATTAGGAATTAAAACTTTGCCATTCAGCACATATATTTCTGCATATATGAAAATTTGGGCAGCCGTAAGCCTTAAACATAACGTTGAAGATTTTATGAAAAAACCTATTGCAAATGAGTTTACAGAGTGATTTAACAAAAAGTTCTAAGCGAGGTGAAATACCTCGCTTTTTTGTTTTTATTTAAGTATATTTTTCTCCATTTAACAGATAATAGAAATGTTATAAAATTAAACAAAGGAGTTTTTATATATGAAAGCAACTGGGATTGTGAGAAGAATAGACGATTTGGGTAGAATTGTAATTCCAAAGGAAATTCGCCGTACTATGCGAATCCGTGAGGGTGACCCGTTGGAAATTTACACAGCATCTGACGGTGAAGTGATTTTTAAAAAATATTCACCTATAGGCGAGTTGTCAGAGTTTGCAAGCCAATACACAGATGTTTTACACAGGGCAACAAACTTGCCTGTGCTTATTACAGACCGTGACCATGTAATTGCTGCATCGGGAATACCGAAAAAAGATGCTGTAGACAAACGTATTTCTACCGATTTGGAAGATTTAATTGAAGACCGCGAAAATTATGTAGCATCACCTGATGTAAAAGCACTTTACCCGTTAAAAGACAGCGACCGCGAAGCAGGAATTGCATATCCGATTATTGGTGGTGGCGATGTGGCAGGCTCTGTTGTGCTTATGCTTAACCAAAATGGCGTTATGCCATCACAGACTGAAATCAAATTGGTATCCGTAGCCGCATCATTTTTGGGTAAGCAAACGGAAGAATAATTTTAAGTGCAAAATGCAAAGTATAAAGTTAAAGCCAGTCCTAACGGACTGGCTTTGTTTTGTTGTGAGTTTTTTCAAATCATTTCGATAAACTTGAGTTTGCTCCCACCATATATTTTTAGCTTTCAGTCATACGACGAGTATAACGCTTAAAGAATGCGATTGCATCTTCACAGCAAGCGATTGGAATACGTTCGTTTGTACCGTGTGTGCAGAGAAGAAGTTTTGTATCTGCCACAAAAGGTGCGAAACGATAGATATTCTCGCAAACAGGCTCATAATTATAAGCATCTGTTCCGCCCATTACCAAAAATGGTGTAACAAGGTTTTTGCTATTTTGTGCTTCTGCCAATTCTTTAATCGTCTGGAATGCTTTTGAATCTGTTGGAGAAACCATTGAAGATTCCTTACCAACAAGGAATTCAATGTCAATATCTTTATTTCTTACGCTGTCGCGAATGTGCTGTTCAACATCTTTAATTGTAACGCCCGGCATTGTACGGAAATTTACAGTTACACTTGCTTTTTGTGGAAGCACGTTGAACTGTGGACTGCCCTCAGCCATTGTAACGGCAGTACAAGTACGAATAAGTGATGCCGCAGCCGGAATATTTTTGCAAATAGCAAGAATGAGTGGTTGTAAAATCGGGGCATTTACAAGCACAACTCTCAATGGATAACCTGCGTTTTTGCCAACTCTCTTAATGAGTTGTTTTAAGTAGTCAGGCATTGTTGCCTTAAACTGATGATTTTCAATATCTTTAATTACGTCAGCAAGTTTACCTACTGCAGTATGTTTTGGTGGTTGTGAAGAATGTCCGCCCTTTGCATTTACGCTGACTTTATAGTTAACGCTACCTTTTTCGGCAATACCAACACCTGTAAGGTTAATATCGAGAAGTTTACCGAGTTTAACAGGGAGAATTGCACCGCCCTCGTCAAGAACTGCTTCAAGGTGAACGCCCTGTTCTTTAAGGTACGCCGCAATCTGCTTTGCACCGTTATCAGGGGCTGCAACAACTTCTTCGTTATGACCAAGGCAGATATAAATTGAGCGTTTTGGTCGATAACCCTCGTTAATAAGTTCTTCCATACATTCCATAACGGCGATAAGATGGTTTTTCATGTCCATTGCACCGCGTCCCCAGATGAACTCACCATCATTATAACCGCTGAATGGTTCGTGCTCCCAATCATCTTCTGTGCCTGCAGTAATTGGTACAACGTCCTGATGAGCAAGCATAGCAATACCGTCAAGAGTAGGGTCAGTACCCTCCCACTTGAAAACAAGACTTGCGTCAGCAACCTTTGTTTTAGTCATTGTTTTATGTACTAACGGGAAACGTTCTTCCAAAAATGCGTGGAATTTGTCGAATTCATTCCAGTCAACAAGTTCACGGTCATAGTTAGAAATTGTCTTAATTTTGATTGCATCGCTTAAATCTTGACAATATTTTTCCATATTAACCATTTCAGGCTCAAGTTTTACATTTTCTGCTTTTTTCTCTTTGAAGAATATAGCACGAATAAGTGTTACCACAATAAAAAGTGCTAAAAGTCCAAGAATTGTCCACAAAATTTCCATATTTATCTCTCCTTATCAGGTATTCTTATCAACTTGGTGAAAAGTTTTTAAATTGCCGGTTTTTGCACTTCTCTTATCAAGTTCTGCCATAACGTCTTCTACGGCAATACCCTCATTTGCCATCATAACAAACAAGTGAAAAATCAAATCACTAATTTCGCCGACAGTTTCTTCCTTATTACCGTTTTTTGCGGCGATAATTGTTTCGGAACACTCCTCACCTACTTTTTTGAGGATTTTATCAAGTCCTTTTTCAAAAAGGTAGCAAGTATATGAGCCTTCTTGATTATTTGCTTTTCTTTCAAGAATTGTTTCATAAAGATTTACTAAAGTATCATTCATATTATTTAATCTCCTTAAAAAAACATGATTTACTGCCCGTATGACAAGCGGGGCCGGTCTGCTCAACTTTAATTAACAATGTATCATCATCACAATCACCGTGAATTGAAATCACCTTTTGAAGATGGCCTGATGTTGCACCTTTGTTCCATAATTCTTGTCTTGAACGACTCCAGAACCAAGTATAGCCGGTTTCAAGTGTTTTTGCCATTGACTCTTTATTCATATAGGCAAGCATAAGCACTTCGCCCGTGCTTTCTTCTTGAATTATTGCAGGAATAAGGTCTGCTTTCACAAAATATTTGTCAAGTTCCAAGCCTTTACACCTCACATTCCTTAATAGCATCTGTAAGATTTAATGTGCCACTATAAATTGAGCGACCACAGATTGCACCATACATATTTGCATCCTTTAAAGTCTTGATATTGCTTAAATCCTTAATTCCGCCGCTTGCTGTAATGTTGCAGGAAACTGCTTCATTAAGTTTTACTAACTGTTCAAGATTTGGACCCGAAAGCATACCATCGCAATCAATATCTGTAAAGATAATATACTTTACACCAAAATCTTCCATACGTTTTGCAAGGTCAATATAGTGAGTATCACTTTTTTCTGTCCAACCCTCAGTTGCAACCATTTCGTTTTTAGCGTCAATTCCGACTGCAATTCTGTCACCAAATTCTTTGCAGGCTTCTTTTACAAATTGAGGATTTTTCAAAGCAGCAGAACCGATAATTACACGCTCAATTCCGTTCTGAATATAAAAATCAACGTCTTTCATTGTGCGTATTCCACCACCAACCTCAACACGAAGTCCACTATTCTTCGCAACATCAAGAAAAATGTCACTATTTATGCGAACTCCGTCAAGTGCACCGTTCAAATCTACCATATGAATCCACTCTGCACCTGCATTTTTAAAGTTCAGTGCCGTTTCCATATATGAGTCTGCAACTTTACCTGCGGTGGAAAAATCCCCTTTGTAAAGTCGCACACATTCTTTATCTTTAATATCTATTGCAGGAAAAATAATCATTTATTAAAGAGTCCCCTTTGTAGAGAGTGTTTTGTCTGTTACTTCAGTTGCAATGCTCATTGCGTGGCCGAATGCCTTGAAAATTGCTTCAGCAATATGGTGAGAATTATCGCCATAAGGTGCACGCAAGTGAAGTGTAATTTTTGCATTATCGGCAACTGCACGAAAGAACTCGACGCACATACAAACATCAAAATCGCCACATTTTTCTTGCGGGAAATCTGCTTCAAAAACTGTATATGCACGGTTGCAGATGTCAACTGCACAGAACCCGAGTGCCTCATCCATTGGCACAAAGAAACTGCCGTAACGCACAAGATTTGATTTATCGCCTAAGCATTCATAAAATGCCTGACCGAGAACAATGCCGATATCTTCAACTGTATGGTGACAATCAACTTCTGTGTCACCTTTGCATTTTACGGTTAAGCCATAACCTGCGTGTGTTGCAAAAGCCGTAAGCATATGGTCGAAAAAGCCGACACCTGTATCAATACTCACTTCGCCGCCCTCAAGACATAGCGACAACTGAATATCTGTTTCTTTTGTTTTTCTGTTAATTGTTGCAGTTCTCATTATACTTCCTCCAACACTTTTTTGAATGTTTCAAGCATTTTTTCATTTTCTTGCTTGTCACCTGCAGTAATTCGCAAGTAATCGCCCATATTACGAATGATAATGCTATTCTCTTTCATTTTTTCGAACACTTGCTTTGCATTTTTTACTTTCATAAATACAAAGTTTGTATGAGTTTCATAAATCTTCTCGATTTTGTCACTCTTGATTTCAAGAATTGCAGAGTAAAGCTCTTTTCTTGAATTTACAACAGTTTCAATACAGTAGTCAATATATTCGGGATGTGAAAAAAGCACCTCGCCCAACGCTTGTGACACGGAGTTTACGTTGTATGGTGATTTTACAGCACGAATAACATTTGTAAGTGTCTTGTTTGCGACTGCAAAGCCAAGACGAAGTGCTGCACTACCCAATGCCTTTGAACAAGTTTTTAAGATGATTAGATTATTGTAGTTTTCGAACTCACCAAGCAAACTTTCATCTTCTGCGAAGTCCATATATGCTTCGTCAAGGACTACAAGAGCATCTGTACTTGTTATAAATTTTCTTATATCGTCTTTTGTAACAATTCTTGACGTTGGATTGCAAGGATTTGAGAAGATTACTATTCTTACCTTTTCTGCATTTGCAAGAGCAATTACATCGTCAATATTTATATCAAGATTTTCATCTTTTTGATACTTAACACTTTCGCACTCTGCGATTTCAGCATAAAAACGATACATTGAAAAATCCGGCTCAAGAGTTAAAATCTTGTCACCTTTCTGCAAAAATGCGTTCATTATAACTGAAATAATCTCATCAGAGCCGTTACCTGCAGTAACACAATCAGGATTAACTTTGAAATAGTCTGCAAAGCCTTTTACTAGTTTTGTTGCCATTGGGTCGGGATAACGATTCAATGCACTATTTTTAAGTGCTTCAACCATTTCATTCTCAATTTCTTCGGGAATAGTTAAAAATGACTCATTAGCATCAAGACGGATTTCATAAGTACCGCTGATTGGCTCATAAGGTGTTAAATTTTTTACTTTATCATTGAGTTGGAACATACTTAATCCTCAAATCTGACCTTGATTGAATTTGCGTGAGCTGTCAAGCCTTCTGTGTCTGCAAGTTTGATAACCTTATCTTTGCACTCACGAAGTGCATCTTCTGTATAATAGATAAAACTTGATTTTTTAATAAAACTGTCAACTGACAATGGTGAGAAAAATCTTGCAGTACCACTTGTAGGCAATACGTGGTTAGGACCTGCAAAATAATCACCTAATGGTTCAGGTGAATAGTTGCCAAGGAACACACTACCTGCATTATCCATTCTGCCGATATATTCCATTGGATTTTCAACACACATTTCAAGGTGTTCAGGTGCAAGACGATTTGCAAAATCCACAGCCTTGTCCATATTGTCGCAAATGATAATTGCACTGTAATCTTTAAGTGATTTTTCAATAATATCTTTACGAGAGAGTGTAGCACTTTGACGCACTAATTCTTTCTTTGTTTCTTCTGCAATTTTTTCGTTTGTTGTAATAAGAATTGCAGATGCCAATACATCGTGTTCAGCCTGACTCATAAGGTCAGCCGCAAGGAATTTTGGATTTGCAGTTTCGTCAGCAACAATTAAAATTTCGCTCGGTCCTGCAACCATATCAATATCAACTGTACCGTAAAGAAGTTTTTTAGCCGTTGCAACGAAAATGTTACCTGGGCCAACAATTTTATCAACTTTTGGCACAGTTTCTGTACCGTAAGCAAGTGCAGCAACTGCCTGTGCACCACCCATTAAGAACACTCTGTCAACGCCTGCAATTTTTGCAGCCGCAAGAATATCGGGATTTGGTGTACCATCTTTTGATGGTGGCGTTACCATAATAAGTTCTTTAACTCCTGCGATTTTTGCAGGAATGGCATTCATAAGTACGCTTGACGGGTATGCCGCTGTGCCACCCGGAACGTAAAGTCCTACGCGTTCAAGTCCACGAACACGTTGTCCCATAATAACACCGTTTTCTTTAGTTGTAAGCCAACTTTGTTGTTTCTGACGAGCGTGAAAATCACGAATATTCTCGGCAGCATCTTCTAAAGATTTGACGAAAAATGGGTCACATTTCTCTATTGCCTTGTCAATTTCTTCCTTTGAAATTTCTGCATTCTCAGGTGCTTTGCCGTCAAATTTGATTGTGTATTCCAAAACGGCTTTGTCACCATTCATTTTTACATTTTCAAGAATATCTGTAACAGCAATAGTAACTTTTTTGTCAACCTCACCGCTACGCTCTTTAAGTTGTGCGATAAGGGCTTCATCTGCCTTACCGTCTGCAAAAACTGTATTTATCATATCATTCACCCTTTGGGATAACATTTTCGATTTTTTCAAGAAATTCATCAATTTCTTCACGGCGAAGTTTCATACTTGCCATATTCACAATAACACGTGCGGAAACAGGCATAATCTTTTCTTTTACTTCAAGGCCGTTTTCCTTAAGTGTTGTTCCCGTTTCAACTATATCAACAATACCGTCAGCAAGCTCTAAAAGTGGTGCAAGTTCAACAGAGCCCTCAATCTTAATAATCTTAACATCCATTCCCTTGCCTTCAAAATATGCTTTTGTTATATTGGGGTATTTTGTTGCAATTCGCTTTGTGTTAAAACCGTCATAGAAATTGACACCTTTTTGAGTTGCAAGTGCAAAATCGCATTTGCCTAAATTCAAATCGGTCATTTCATAGAAACTTTTGCCATTTTCTACGATTGTGTCTTTACCTACAATACCAATATCACAAACACCGTGTTCAACATAAGTAATTACGTCTGCCGCTTTTGCAAGAACTACTTCATAGTCCCCTGCTGTGAGAATCAAACGTCTGCCTTTGTTAATAAGTTCATCGCAATCAATTCCCATCTTCTCAAAAAGTTCAACACTTTTCTTTTCAAGTCTGCCTTTGGTAAGGGCTATTCGTAATTTTCTCATACTGTTTCCTCCCTTACATCTTCACTGACTATACAAATTTTCTTAATACCTTTTGAGAGTGCATATTCCTTTGTTTCTTCGAGTGTTTCAAAAGTGCTATTTTCACAATAAACACCTTTTTCACGAAGTTTTTTGGAATATGCAAATGCGTCTGTTATGTATTCTTTTTCACCGAAAACAATAATTTCGGGCAATTTTTCATTATCAAGTTCATTTCGATTAAGCATAACACTTGCCAAAGCACCCGTTTCAATACCAAATCCCGTTGACGGCATATCGCGACCAAATTCTGCACCAAGGCTATCATAACGGCCACCTGAAACAACTGAAACACCACTACCCTGCAAATATCCTTTGAAAATGATACCTGTATAGTAATTCGTGCGGTTTACAAGGCTTAAATCGACAACGACTTTATCGGAAAGACCTGCATCGCATAAAAGTACATATAATTCCTTTAAGTAATCAAGGCTTTTTTGTCCCTCATCACCTAAGTCAATTTCTTTAGCTTTTTCAATAATTTCAAGTCCACCAAAAAATCTTGGAAGATTACGAATACAATCAGTAACATCTGTTTTGCCGATTTTATCAAGAATATTATTAAGAGAAACAAAATTTCTGCTTTCAACACAATCGTAAATTTCGCTTACTGTTTCATCACTTACATTGAGTTTTTTGCAAAGTTCTTTGAAAAACCCTGCGTGACCGATTTCAAGTTTAAAATCGGCAGATGTGCAGTTTTCAATAGCTTCAACCGCAGTTGTAATTACCTCTAAATCTGCACGAAGACCTGAAACACCCATAAGTTCAATACCGCTCTGTACTGCCTCGTCACTTCTACCTGTTAAATTCTTCTGTCTTAAGAATACATTCTGATTATAATAAAGGCGAAGCGGTAAACGGGCATTCTGAAAACGAGTTGACACAAGCCTTGCAATAGGCAAAGTTGAGTCAGGTCTTAACACGAGAAGTCTACCGTAAGAATCAGTCAAACTATATAAATCTTCAGGGTTATAACCTGAACTTTCACGATTAAACACGTCAAAGAATTCAATTGTAGGTGTCATTACCTTTTCGTAACCTTTAGACTTGAAAACAGATGAAAGTCTTTTTTCAGCACAACGGATTGCTCGACTTTCAAGTGCTAAATAGTCTTTAGTTCCTTCAGGTGTGATTTTTGAGTAATTTTTCATAAAAATTGTCCTTAAAAAATATCTTTATAAAACGCACTTTTGACCTATACGCTTTAGCGTGCTAATATGTTAGCACAATAAAGCATATAAGTCAAGTGTTAAATATATTAAAATCCAAAAAATGAAATCTGTGCAGTTTCGGGCAAATCGTTCAACGCACCAATTTCACGTAATGCAGTTACAACTGCACTTGATGCTCCCGTTTTTGCCTGAAAATCATCAACGGAAACAAAGTCTGCACCACATTCTTCTCTGCCCGCCACAATTGATTTAGCAGCGTTTTCGCCAACGCCTGAAAGTGCGGAGAACGGCATTCTGATTTTTCCGTCTTCAATGTAATATTCTGTTGCACGGGATTTATAAATATCAACAGGCAGAAGCTCAACTCCGCGTGCCATCATTTCATTTACAACCTGAAGAGCAGTAAACTGGTCTTTTTCTTTTGTTGTCATTGGTTTTCTGTCTTTCGGTTCTGCATTAAGCGGTCCGTGAAGTTCAACCATTTTACGTTTTACCGCATCTCTTCCTTGTGCTACAGTTACGGCGTCAAGGTCACCGCCACGAACAGTCAAGAATGCTGTGTAATATTCGGTCGGTCTGTAAATTTTATACCAGCCAAGGCGAAGTGCCGCAATAACATAAGCCGCCGCGTGAGCTTTCGGGAACATATACTTGATTTTACGGCAAGAATCCATATACCAATCAGGTACGTTACAAGCACGCATAGCATCTTCTGCACCTTCGGGGAAACCAACTTTTGCAACAATACCTTTACGTGTTTTTTCCATAATATTGAAAGCAAGACCTGAATCAAGACCTTTATGGATAAGATATGTCATAATATCGTCACGAGTACCGATAACCTCTGAAATTGTGCAAGTACCGTTTTTAATGAGTTCTTGTGCGTTACCAAGCCAAACGTCAGTACCATGTGAAAGACCCGAAATCTGTAAAAGGTCAGAGAAACATTTTGGTTGTGCTTCCATAAGCATTCCGCGAACGAAATCCGTACCCATTTCAGGGATTGAAAGAGTACCCGTTTCAACACCGATATCTTCAGGTGTAAGTCCTAATGCTTCGGGACTTGTGCAAAGACTTACGATTTTAGGGTCGCACACATCAACATCCATAACGTTAATTCCCGTCATATCTTCAAGGTGCTTATAAAGTGTAGGCACATCATGGCCGAGAATATCAAGTTTCAAAATTGTATCGTGCAAGAAATGGAAATCAAAGTGAGTAGTTTCCATATCTGATGACGTATCGTTTGCGGGATACTGCACCGCAGTAAAATCATAAACATCAAATTCATTCGGCACAACAACCATACCGCCGGGGTGCTGACCTGTTGTACGCTTAATACCTGTGCAACCTTTTGTAAGACGGTCTTCTTCAGCACGTGTTACAACTTTGCCACGCTCTTCAAGATATTTCTTAACATATCCGTAAGCAGTTTTGTCCGCAACCGTTGCAATTGTACCCGCTTTAAACACATGGTCACGACCGAAAAGTTCTTCAGTATATCTGTGAGCTTTACCTTGATAATCACCTGAGAAGTTAAGGTCAATATCAGGTGCTTTGTCGCCGTGGAAACCAAGGAAAGTCTGGAATGGTATTTCGTGACCATCACGTATCATTGGAATATCACAATGAGGACAATTCTTTGGTGGCATATCAAAGCCTGAACCGTATTCACCGTGCAAGAAGAATTCGCTATGCTTACACTTTGCACAACGATAGTGGGCAGCAAGTGGATTAACCTCTGAAATACCTGCCATTGTAGCAACGAATGATGAGCCAACAGAACCTCGTGAACCAACATGATAACCGTGAGCCTCTGAATCCCATACAAGTTTTTGTGCGATAATATAAAGAACGGCAAATCCGTGCTTAATAATAGATTCAAGTTCCATTTCAAGACGGTCAGCAACATATTCAGGTACGGGGTCACCGTACCAGTCTTTTGCCTTTGCCCAACAGATATCGCGAAGTTCCTGTTCCGCACCGGGAATTGTAGGGTTGAAAGTACCTGCAGGAATAGGCGTTACCTGTTCAATCATATCAGCAATTTTATTTGTATTAGTAACAACTACTTCATAGGCGGTATCTTCACCAAGATACGCAAATTCATTAAGCATTTCTTCGGTAGTCTTAAAGTAAAGAGGTGCTTGATTATCAGCATCGTCAAAGCCTTTGCCTGCCATAAGAATTGCACGGAACTTTGCATCTTCAGGGTCCATAAAGTGAACGTCACCCGTAGCACAAACAAGTTTATTTAACTTGTCACCAATATGAATGATTTTGCGGTTAATATCACGAATGTCTTCAAGAGTTTTAATACGATTATACTCTTTGTTTCTATCAGGATTTTTCGCTGACGGGTCAGAGTGTGACTCAATCATAAACATATTGTTTCCGTCAGGCTGAATTTCAAGATAATCATAATAATCTGCAATCTTAAGAATTTCTTCATCACTTTTCTCAAAAAGGATTGCTTTAATAAGCTCGCCTGCCTCACAAGCCGAGCCGAGAATTATACCGTCGCGATGTTCATTAAGTTTTGAACGTGGAATACACGGTCTTGTGTGGAAATATTTTGTGTGAGAAAGTGAAATAAGTTTATATAAATTTTTAAGACCTGCTTTATTCTGCACAAGCAGAATAATATGGTAACGCGGAAGTTTTTCCCAAGGAGTTTCCGGGTCACCGATATCATCAATAAGATAACCCTCAACACCGTAAATCAATTTAATATCTTCTTTACCTTTACCCTTAACTGCGTCAGGATAGCCCTGTGCATTACCGTGGTCGGTAATTGCAATTGCGGGATGTCCCCACTGAATTGCTCGTTTAACAAGTTTGTCCGCAGAAGTCATACCGTCCATATCAGACATATTTGTATGTAAGTGAAGTTCTACACGCTTAACTTCAGCATTATCTTGTTTTTTAATAGGTTTAACCGTGTTTACAGATGTGGCTGAAATAATATTCTCACCCGAATATTTATCAAAGCTCACCTTACCGTAAACGATTACGGTTTCGCCCTCTTTCAAAGTGCCAAGAAATGATTTTGCATTTGCAACTGTTTCAAAAATCTTAACTGTATATGAGTAAGTTTTATCTGTAATATTGAAATTGATAATGTTATTTCTGCCGTCACGTGTTGTACGCACTTCAAGGCTAAAAATCTCACCCCAGACTGCCACACTACCGCTTTCGATTGAAATATCACAAAGTCTTTGCAATTTTGCAGTTCTTATAATATTGCCGTAAATCGCCTTTTGTGTTTCAAGGTAAAGGGGAACTCCCTCTTTTATAACATGAGGTTTTGGTGCACCCGATTCGCTAGGCATTTTCGGTGCAGGAGTATTAGTTTCACGGCGAATTTCTTCGTCCGCTTTTTTTTGCATACTGTCGACTGCAACAGCAGTATCAAACTCTTCCTGCTGAAAAACAACTGTATAATTAACGCCAAAAATTTCTCTTATAATTTTTTCAATTTCAGTATCAATATTTGATGCACGAAGAATATCTTTTCCGCCCTTTTTAAGCAGGATTTTCAACTCTCCGTTTTCTGCTTTATAATCTGCGTTGTTAAAATATCCATTTGCAACTGCAACGCGTTCTCTTAAAATTTCAACAACCACATTCATATATTCTGTGGTAAAGCCCTTTCTTGACTCGTCACAGATAATTTTTATATTAACGTTAGTAGCCCTTGAAAGTTCATCTTCAAGAGCCTTAATTCTATCATCTTCAATTTTTCTGTATGGCTTTACGGTAAGTTCAGCCCTGTTTTTCTCTCTTGAAACTGCAAAACCAATAATATCGGCAACTGCAAAATCAAGATTATTATTACAGTTAAAATACTCACCGAAAAGTGTTTTTACTGTTGTCATATGTATTTCACACCACTATATTTTTTCTATTTCTTTCAATAATTCATCTACTATTTCATCTTCATTTACTTTTTTAAGCACTTCGCCATTTTTGAAAATTACGCCACAACCGTCGCCACCTGCAACGCCAATGTCAGCCTCTTTTGCTTCGCCTGGTCCGTTTACAACACACCCCATTACTGCAACTTTAATAGGCTTGTTGTAATTCACAAGGGCTTTTTCTACTTTTTCGGCAAGTCCGATTAAATCAATTTTTGTTCTTCCACAAGTCGGGCAAGATACAATTTGTGCACAGTCAGTTTTAATGCCTGCACCTTTAAGAATATCAAATCCTGCTTTAACTTCAGTTACAGGGTCAGCAGTCATTGAAACGCGGATTGTGTCACCAATTCCGTCAAGAAGAAGTGAGCCGATACCAATACTTGATTTTACAAGTGCCATATTGTGAGTGCCCGCTTCAGTTACACCTAAATGCAACGGATAATCACACATATCAGCTACCAGTCGATATGCTTTAACCATTTTTTGAACATCTGATGATTTGATTGATACAACAATATCGTTAAAATCAAATTTTTCTAATAGCCCAATATGATACATCGCACTTTCAGCCATAGCCTCAGGCGTTGGTGAGCCGTATTTTGCAAGTAAGTTTTTTTCAAGCGAGCCTGAATTTACGCCGATACGGATTGGCACATTATGAAGTCGGCAAGCATCTGCTACTGCACGTACTTTTTCATCATCACCAATATTGCCGGGGTTTATTCTGATTTTATCAACACCCGCTGCAACGCTCTCTAATGCACAACGATAATCAAAATGAATATCAGCAACGACAGGGATTGAAACTGCATCTTTTACGGCATAAAGAGTTTTAACTGCCTCTTTATTTGGCACGGTAAGACGAATAATCTGACAACCTGCTTTTTCTAACTCAACAGCTTGTCTTACATTACCTTCAGCGTCTTCAGCCACCACATTAAGCATTGACTGTACTGATATAGGGTTATTACCACCGATTTTAACATTACCTGCCGTTACAACTCGGCTTTTTCTTCTTTCAATCATTTAAATCACCTAATTTTTAATTAGCGTTACAATATCGTTAAAAGTTACTACTAACATTAAGAGAAGTAATAGTGCAAGTCCTGCACCATGCACATAACCCTCATATTTCGGGTTAAGGGGCTTTCTGCGTATACCCTCAATTATAAGGAAGAAAAGACGACCGCCATCAAGTGCCGGTAACGGCAAAAGATTGAACACACCAATGTTTATTGAGATAAATGCCATCATTGTAAGTGCCGTTATAAGACCGTCTTTACTCTCTACTGCACCTGCCGCAGCATCTGCAATAACATTTACAGTACCTACGGGACCTGACAAATCAGTAAGCCCATATCTGCCCGTTATCAAGTCGAAGAAACTTAACCATACAAGTCGTCCTATTGATGCCGAGCGTCTGAAAGAGTTTTCAATAACATTAAAGAAATTCGTTTCTTCACCTAAAATCACAAAATCATATGTGATAAAAGTATATTTACCATCTTTTTCTGTTTTGAAAGTAACATCTTTAAGTTCGACTTTTTCACCGTCACGAAGCACGGTCATATCAAAAACGCCGTCGTCACTTCGTCCCATAAGAAATGAAATGTCAGTATCAGAAAATACTCTGTGACCATCGATTTCAAGAAACTCATCGCCAACTTGAAGTCCTGTTTGTTGACTTATTGCACCCTCGTGAAACTCTAAAATCTGATTTGTACCGATTAAATCTTCCATTGAAAGTACAGTTGCAACAATCACAACACCTAAAATAAGATTCATAATTGCACCTGCGGCAACTATTATGATTTTCTGCCATACTTTTTTACGATTAAAAGCATTTTCATCCTGACTTTCTTCATCTTCACCCTCCATACTCACGTAACCGCCAATTGGAAGTACACGAAGTGCATAAAGAGTTTCACCCCTTTTCTTTTTAAAGATTGCGGGGCCCATACCGAGTGAAAATTCATTTACTTTTACTTTAAAAAGCTTTGCAAAAGTGAAATGTCCTAACTCGTGAATTGAAATTAAAAGTCCGAAGAATAAGATTGCCACTAAAAACGGCCATACTTTAGACCAGAGTTCCAAAAAATCACTGCTTTCCTGAATACTTGATTACTAGGTTTCTTGCTTCAATATCGGCATTATATACATCATCAACCGTATATGTATCTACTTTTGGTGCATCATTCATTACACGCTCAACAAGTTCGCCGATTTCTAAAAATCCGATTTCACCTTTTCTGAACATTAAGTTAGCCTGTTCATTAGCACTGTTTGCATATGCAGGGTAAAGTCCGCCACGGGTAATTGCTTCACGACAGATATTCATACACTTAAAGGTATCATAATCGGGTTTATAGAATGTTAGTGTTCCCAATTTTGTCAAATCCAATTCCCCTGTAAGTGACTCAATTCTGTCAGGGTATGTGAGTGCATACTGAATTGGGATTTTCATATCGGGAAGACCTAACTGTGCAATTACTGCATTATCGGTATATTCAACTGCTGAATGGATTATACTTTCTCTGTGAACTACAATCTCAATTTTTGACGGATGAACATCGAAAAGCCACACGGCTTCAATCAGTTCAAGCCCCTTGTTCATCATTGTAGCAGAGTCAATGGTTATTTTTTGTCCCATACTCCAGTTCGGGTGCTTAAGAGCATCGGCAACTGTTACTTTTGAAAGTTCTTCTTTTGTTTTACCGAAAAATGGCCCGCCCGATGCAGTTAAGATAATTCTTTTTAATGCTCTGTTTGTAGGTTGACCTTGTAAACATTGAAATATTGCTGAATGTTCAGAGTCAACAGGTAAAATATCAACATTCTTTTCTTTCGCGTTGGTTGTTACTAACAATCCACCTGCAACAAGAGTTTCTTTATTTGCAAGAGCGATTTTCTTATTTGCCTCAATAGCGGTAAGGGTAGGTTTAAGTCCTGCCATACCAACAACCGAGTTTATTACCGTATCAGCACTGTCAATTGCAGCACATTCGCAAACACCGTCAATACCTGATAGTACCTTTACATCTAAATCACTAACGCGATTTTTAAGTTCTTTAGCAGCATTTTCATCTACTAAAGCCGCCATTTTCGGCTTGAATTCGCGTATTTGTTCTTCAATTAAATCTACATTAGAATATGCCGAAAGCGCGGAAACAGAGTAACCGCACTTTCTTGCTGTTTCAAGGCTTTGTGTACCGATTGAGCCGGTAGAGCCTAATATACTTAAATTTTTAGTAGTCATTAAATCACAACTCCGAAAATATTGATAATCGCATAGAGTGCTACAAGCACAAATACTTCGCTGTCAAAACGGTCCATAACTCCGCCGTGACCGGGGACAAGATTGCTGAAATCTTTAATTTCATAATTTCGCTTAAGTGCAGAGAATGTAAGGTCACCGCAAACGCCAATGAGTGACAACGGAATTGTCATAACAATAATCGCAAGATAATTGTTATGTGGCTTTGCAAAAACGATATTATCAAATACTGCATAAAGAATTACATTTGAAAGAATACAACCGAGTGTTCCGCTGATTACACCTTCAATAGTTTTCTTTGGGCTGATTGCAGGTGCTAACTTATGCTTACCAAAAAATCTTCCACCGAAATATGCAAAAGCATCACTCATCCAAGCACAGAACATTCCAAATAGTATTAAAAACAAACCGTGTTCAGTAGTATAGTTCTGTTCAGGGAAATGTTTATCAATATCTCTTAAGAACAAAAGAACTGTCACTGCAAGCGGAAGTCCTAATGAGCCGAGAACCACCATTCCCACGTCAGAGAATTTTGTGTTTTCATACCCTATAAGCATTAAAATGAATAATGCGAGAATATAAATTGCAATAAGATAAACGGGACTTAAATCAAGTGGTAATCTATCAAGCAAATACCCATATTCATAATACACAGGAACAAGAGCTGCAACAACAAGGCTCAATACAAACATAGGTTTGTTTTTAAGTTTGATGGCTTTGTTAATTTCAATGGCAACCATTACACAGACAATTGCACCAATCACAGTGAAAAGCGGTGTATTACGAATGCACAATGCAAGAATACCAGCACCAGCACATAAAAGTCCAAAAATAATTCTTTGTTTCATATTTGAGTTTTCCTTTACTAAAATTATACCCCGCCAAAGCGTCTGTTACGCTTTTCAAACTCTTTTAATGCTTCAATAAGATTTTCTTCTGTAAAATCAGGCCAGAGTACATCTGAAAACCAAAATTCCGAATATGCTGACTGCCACGTCAAGAAATTAGAAAGTCTGTACTCCCCACTTGGTCTGATAATAAGGTCAGGGTCCGGTGAGCCCGCTGTATATAACGAATTTGAAATCATATCTTCAGTTATATCGTCAATACTGATTTCA
Organism: Candidatus Fimenecus sp.; assembly: GCA_045545735.1. GTDB lineage: Bacteria > Bacillota > Clostridia > Oscillospirales > Acutalibacteraceae > Fimenecus. The sequence continues at coordinate 235,237 of JAZQBM010000010.1, forward strand.
CCATTTTTAACCTTTTGAGCAATTGATTTAACGCCTTGTGTTATTTCGTGTCTGCCACCATAATTGATTGCAAGATTTAAAATAACCTTTGTTTCATACTGTGTGCCGTTTTCAATCTGGTCCATAAGTGACAAAATATCTTCAGGAATACCCTTGCGGTCACCTAAAAAGCAGAGTTTAATACCCTTTTCTTCGTTTTCAGCCTGACGTTCTTCAGCCTCACGAAGATACTCGCGGAAAAGTTGCATAATTGCATCAACTTCTTCCTGCGGTCTTTTCCAGTTTTCAGTTGAAAAGGCATAGAAAGTCATACATTTAATTCCAACATCTGCGGCAAATTCACCGATTTTTCGGAATGTTTTTGCACCTTCAATATGACCTTTATATCTTGGCAAATTTCTTTGTTTAGCCCATCTTCCGTTGCCGTCCATAATAATTCCGATATGTTGTGGCAAAATGGAAAATTGAGGAATATTTTTCTTATCCATAACTTTACAAATGGCAAATTATGGGCGAGTCGCCCCGCCCATAAAACCAATTATATCTCCATAATTTCTTTTTCTTTCTTTTCAGAAACTGTGTCGATTTCTTTAATGAATTCATCAGTGATTTTCTGAATTTTTGTTTCAGCATTCTTTTGGTCATCTTCAGTAATTTCACTGTTTTTCTTCATATTCTTGATTTTATCCATTGCATCACGGCGGATTGAACGGATTGCAACCTTTGAATCTTCAGCAATTCTGCTTACATCTTTACAGAGTGCTTTTCTTCTTTCTTCAGTAAGTGGTGGGAATGTAAGACGAATAACTTTACCATCATTCATTGGATTAATACCGATATCAGAAGCTTGAATAGCCTTTGAAATTGGATTAATTGTGCTTACGTCCCAAGGCTGAATTACAAGAATTCTACCTTCATTTACTGAAATAGCAGCCATCTGCTGAATTGGTGTTGGTACGCCGTAATAGTCAACCTGGATTTTGTCAAGGATTGCAGGAGTTGCTCTGCCTGCACGCATACCTGCATACTCTTTCTCAAGAGCACCGATTGTTTTTGTCATTTTTTCTTTCATTGTATCAAAAACTGTATTCATAAAATTATCTCCTTTTATATTTTAATCACAGATTATTTTTCGCTTACTACAACTGTACCAACATTTTCGCCTTTAACTGCCTTAACCATATTTTCAGGCTGTTGAAGATTGAACACGAGAAGTGGAATATTGTTGTCACGACAAAGTGAAGCTGCAGTACTATCCATAACTGCAAGACCTTTGCTCAAAATATCTTGATGTGTAATTACGTCATATTTAATAGCATCGTCAAATCTGTTCGGGTCTTTATCATAAACGCCATCAACATTTGTTGCTTTGAAGATAATATCAGCACCGATTTCAGCCGCACGAAGAGCCGCTGCTGTATCAGTTGAGAAGAATGGGTTACCTGTTCCGCAACCAAAGATTACAACTCTGCCTTTTTCAAGATGACGTTTTGCTCTGTGGCTGATATATGGTTCTGCAATCTTATTCATTTCAATAGCAGTCTGAACACGAACAATTACGCCTAACTGTTCAAGTGAATCTGCAAGTGCCAATGAATTCATAACAGTTGCAAGCATACCAATATGGTCAGCACGAGTTCTGTCCATATCACCACTTGAGCGACCTCTCCAGAAATTACCGCCACCAACTACAATACCGATTTCCACACCCAAATCAGCCATTTCTTTAACTGCTGAACAAACACTGTTTACAGTATTGAAATCAAAGCCGTGCTTATTTTCACCGGCAAGAACTTCACCGCTGATTTTCAAAAGGACTCTTTTATATTTAGGTTCCATAAAAACACCTCCGTGGTAACACTTTTAATTCATTACCATATTTAGTATATTTTACATTAAAAACGCCGTTATGTAAAGGGGAATTTTAAACAATTACTGTGTAAATTATTCTACAAATTAATCATTGACTTAAATAGTACTTCAATATATAATTAAATGGTATAATTTTGTCCTAAATCAAAAGGTAATTGAGGTGTAAAAAATGTCTGAATTTTTTGACATTAATGTAATTCGCCGTATTTTCAACATTAAAGGTGACTTTGTGGAACACAAACAAAATACTAACGGTCACGTAAATAGCACTTATATTCTCAAGTTTAACGAAAACGGTGAAATCAAAAAATATGTTCTTCAGATGATTAGTACTGAAATTTTCAAAAATCCTAACGGACTTATGAGTAATATTGTAGGTGTAACACAGCATATTCGTAAAAAGAACGAAGAAATGAACACTCCTTGGGCAGACAGATGTACGCTCACTTTTCTTCCTACTGTTGACGGTAAATATTTTTACATAGACGAATCAAATCGTTGCTGGCGAGTTTACGAATTTATTGACGATGTTTACACTTGCAATATAATCGACAATGAAGAAGTTTTTTATAACGCAGGTAAAGCGTTTGGTGATTTTCAGAATTTATTGGCTGATTATGACATCAACTCACTTTCTGAAACAATTGAAAACTTCCATAATACAGTTTCTCGATTTGCAGATTTCAAAAAAGCAGTAGACGAAAACCTTTCAGGCAGACTTGACAATGTGAAAGACGAAGTTGAGTTTGCTGTTGCAAGAGAAAAAGACACTCACGTACTTGTTGATATGATAGCAGAAGGCAAATTGCCACTTCGTGTTACTCATAACGACACAAAGCTCAACAACATTCTTTTTGATAATAAAACTGACAAGGGAATTTGCATTATTGACCTTGATACTGTTATGCCGGGACTTTCACTTTATGATTTTGGTGACAGCATCCGTTTTGGTGCAAATACTGCAGCAGAGGACGAAAAAGATGTTTCAAAGGTTTCTCTTGACCTTAACCTTTATGAAGCTTATGTTAAAGGATATCTTGACAGTGCAAAAAATGCACTTACAGACCTTGAAAAAGAAATGTTACCATTCGGTGCAAAAATTATGACTTATGAATGTGGAATACGTTTCCTTATGGACTACCTTAATGGTGACAAGTATTTCCATACAGATTATGACGACCACAATTTAGTTCGTGCCCGTACACAGTTTGCCCTTGTTGCAGATATGGAAAAGAAAATGGACAAAATGCTTGAAATCACAAAAAAATATTGCTAATCAGAATACATAAAATTAAAGCCACTCGATTGGGGTCTCTCAATTAGGTATTTAACAGCCTTAAATCAATGATTTTGGCACAAAACTTCGTTAAAATGCTTGAAATCCGTCAGGATTCCTTCGCATTTATGCCTTGTTTTGCACTCAAACTTATAAGATTTAAGGTGCG
>JAZQBM010000011.1:0-8528 GCA_045545735.1 Candidatus Fimenecus sp.
AAGGAGAAGTGGTTTATGAACGAAACTATAATCGTTGCATTGATAAGCGGTGGGCTTACATTGTTCGGAACTATTTTGACAGTAATGGCTGGAAATAAAAAGATAGATGACAACTTAAAGGTATCACAGGCTATAACCGAAACTAAACTTGAAGTTCTTACTGAAGAAGTGCGTAAACATAACAACTTTGCTACAAGAATTCCTGTTATAGAAAATGACATCAAAACATTATATAAAAAAGTATCAGATATTGAAAAGGATATATAGTAAGGTGGTGATTGAATGAAGATAAATTGGAAGTTAAGGCTTCAAAACAAGGCTACACTTACTGCAATAGTAGTGAGTATAATCAGTCTTGTCTATCAGGTATTGGGTTTGTTTGATATCGTACCACCCATTTCAGAAAATGAACTGATAAACATAAGCGGTATGGTAATCAATCTATTGGTGCTTTTAGGTATCGTAGTTGACCCCACCACAAGCGGTGTTGAGGACAGCAACAGAGCGATGAACTATGAAGTACCTAATGATGGGAGATATGACGAATGTTAAAAGGAATAGATATATCAACTTGGCAAGGTTCTGACCCACGTTTGAATGAGGGTGAATTCTGTATGATTCGTTCATCCTTTGGCAGAACAAAAGATAATAGGTTTGAACAGAATGTAAAGGCTTGGAAACAGTCAGGCAAACCATTTGGCTTCTACCATTTTGCCTATCCCTATTACGGCTATTCACCTAAATTGGAAGCATCTACATTTCTTAATGTAATAAAGCCATATATAGGTCAGGGTTTGATAGCACTTGACTATGAGGGTGACGCACATAAGGTTGGAGAAAAATGGGCTTTGGAGTTTATGGATTATATCTATTCACAGACAGGAGTTAAACCATTATTCTACACAAATGCCGGTGCGTTAGGTGCTTATCCTAACATAGCAAAGAAGTACGGTCTTTGGGTGGCTCACTGGGGAGTATCATCTCCACGAATCACTCCTTGGAAATCTTACACTTTATGGCAATACAGTGGTTCACCTTTAGACCGAGATTATTTTAACGGAACAGTTGCAGACTGGAAAAGACTTAGTTCTCCTACCGTTCCAAAGACTGATGCGAAAGTGAGTGATGTAAAGATGCGACAGATTAAAAAAGGTTCGACAGGAAAAGCAGTAAGAATTTGGCAAGTAATAGTAGGAGTAACAGCAGACGGAATATTCGGAAATGATACTTATAATGCTACGATTAAATTTCAGAGCAAACATAAGGACAAAGACGGAAAACCTTTAGTACAGGATGGTATCGTAGGTGTACTGACTTGGAGAGCAGGGTTAGAATCCGTCAACTAAAATCTTTTTAACATTTAGCCTGTTCAGGTTATTACGAGGTAGACAATGGCTTTTCAACCAAGGTACACAGATGTAGGAATATACAATGACCCAAAGTGGTACGCAAATAATCCATTCTATCCCAACTGGCAATTGCCAAACTGTACGTGCTATACGTACGGAAGATTTTGGGAATTATCAGGATTAGAACCTACCGATTTACCGAGATGGGACGCAGAGTATTGGTATCCAAATATGCCTTCAAGGTATACAAAATCTGATACACCAATTCTTGGCTCTATTGCATGTTGGTTTGGTCCAGGAGATTACAAAGGACACGTTGCAATAGTAGAACACATATATGATAATGGTGATATACTGACTTCTAATAGTGGTTACTACCGACCTATTGCGTCATATCCCCCTGATTCAGTAAACTATTTCTGGACGGAAAGGTGTGTAAAAGCAAACGGATATCGTTCAACTTGGGAAGTACAAAGGGGATACTCCCTTCAAGGATTTGTCTATCCGTTACAGTACGCAGAAGGCGACCCTGTACCTGACCCTGATGACCCCGACCCTTATGACCCAACACCTGATAAAAGGAAGGGGTTAAAGGTGTGGCAAATGATAAGACACAGATATAATATAAATGTGAGGTGAGAAAATGATTAAGACAAAGGACGAAATTCTTGAATCATTGAGAATGAGAATCGGTGAAGATGCCGATGATGAAACCTTATCATTCATTGAGGACATTACCGATACAATGAGTGATATGGAAAGCAGAGCAAGTGACACAACTAATTGGAAAAACAAGTACGAAGAAAATGACAAAGAGTGGAGAAAAAAGTACAGGGACAGATTCTTCGAGGGTGGCGGTTCTCCTGAACCTGACCCATTGGATGAACCTGAACCTACTAAACCTATGAGATTTGAAGATTTATTTACAATTAAGGAGGACTAAATTATGGCAAGAAGAGTTGCTTATAACACGCTTAATGCGACAACACTTGATATCCTGAATGTTATCAGGCAGAACGCATCATATGATTATCAGCAGAGTGTTCCTGAAGTTACACAGGCTACGGACATTCCTAAGGTAGGAGAAGTTATCTATGGTACACCTGCTTTTGCTAACCAGTTTATCAACGCGTTGATTAACAGAATCGCACTTGTCAGAGTGCAGAGTGCTACATTCAACAATCCGTATGCTGTTCTTAAAAAGGGATATCTTGAATATGGTGAAACAGTTGAAGATATCTTCGTAAACATTGTTAAGGCTGTTGACTTCACACCTGAAAAGGGTGAGGAAAGAGAGTTCAAGAGAAATCTACCTGATGTACGTTCTGCTTTCCACGTTATGAACTGGAGAGTTATGTACCCTGTTACCATTCAGGATGAGGACTTAAAACAGGCATTTCTTAGCCTTAATGGAGTAACAGACCTTATCGCTAAAATTGTTGATATGGTTTATACATCTGCAGAGTATGATGAGTTCTTACTGTTTAAGTATCTGCTTATTAAAGGAATTACACATGGTGCTATGACTCCGAGAAGAGTTGACCTTGGGGACGGACTAAATGATACCGCAGTTAAGTTTAGAGGTATTTCTAATATCTTACCTTTTATGAGTTCAGACTTCAATCAGGCAAATGTTAAGACTACAACACCTAAAGACAGACAGGTAATCTTTATGGATGCTATGTTCAATGCACAGTTTGATGTTGAAGTTCTTGCAAGTGCTTTCAATATGGACAAAGCAGACTTCATGGGCAGACTTTTCCTCATTGATGATTGGACAACTTTTGATAATGAAAGATTCGATATTATCAGGGAAAATTCTGACGGTCTTGAGGAAGTAACGTCACAGGAACTTGAGGCACTTCAGACAGTTAAGGCAATCATAATGGACGAGAACTGGTTCCAGGTATATGATAACAACAATAAGTTCACAGAAAAGTATATTGCTTCAGGACTTTATTGGAACTATTTCTATCACACTTGGAAAACTATTTCTTACTCACCATTTGCAAATGCTGTAGTATTTACTGCAAGTCCTCAGGAACTTACACAGTTTACAGTAAGAATTGGGACAGTTGATAGGTCAGATGTTGCTACTGTTTATACTTTTGAATTCGTTGGGTATAACTCAACAGAGCCTGCAACAAGAGCCTCAACACCTGAAGAAGCATTACCTATTTATAATGGTGCATATGAATTTGTACAGACAGAAGAACTTACTGAAATGGGAATTGCCGTACAGAAGTATGGTGCTCTCATCATACCCGCAACGGCTGAAAGTCTTATTGAGGGTAGGATTACTCTCAAGGCTAAACTTGATGGTAGAGAATTTACTGCTACTATGGATTATCCTAATGATGCAGGTAGTATGCTTGTATTACAGAGAGTTTAATCTTTTAAGGGTGGGGAGAGAAATCTCCCTACTCTTTATCAAAGTGAGGTGAGGATATGTATATAGAACCGAGAACAAATATAAGACTTTTACAGAACGTACCTCTTGACGAATCATTCGACCATACTATATACTTTGCTAATGTCAACGCACAGGCTAACTATTTTATGAGTAAGCAGAAGTACAACCTTGCAAACTATTCCTATCAGAGAGTTCGCAGAGGTTGGGCGAGAGTAGGTATAAATGCTGAAAACTTATATAACTGTAACTATATGATGTTTCAGAATACAAGTTTTGGGTCGAAATGGTTCTATGCTTTTATCAAAAGTGTTGAGTATATTAACAACGAAGTTTCTGAAATTGAGTTTGAACTTGACCCTATGCAGACTTGGTTCTTTAACTACGAAAGAGAGATGTGCTTTGTTGAGAGGAATCACACCGCAAGTGATAATATAGGGGAACACATCGAGCCTGAAAATGTAGATATAGGTGAGTATGTGTTTAATGGAAATTACAACCCTGTACTGCGTATGAATGACTATTATGTGCTGATAGCAATAGTAGACACTATGGGACAGACTGTTGATGGGCATTTCTACGATAAGATATATGGCGGTGCGACAATATACTACTACGATTCAAATGACGAATCAGGTATAAATGCTAAACTGACGCAGTATGTTCAGAAGCCTGATTCAGTAATTGCTATGTATGTTGTTCCTAAAATACTGATAAACACACCACCTTCTCAAGCCTTGCAACCAAATGTATTGGGAACTGTAACATCAAATATTATCAACACAGTCACAAATATCCCCGCAATATCAACCAACGATACCCTTGATGGATATTCACCAAAGAACAACAAGATGTATACATATCCGTACAACTTCTATCACGTTGATGCGTCAGGTAATGGTGAGTTGAATATCAGATATGAATTTTGTGAAGGACTGAAACCTGTATTCCAAATCAGAGGTAATGTAACACAACCAATTCAAGTAATACTCCAACCTTGCAACTATAAAAACAATTGGCACTCTGACCCTCTCTTACAGTATGACCCAATAATGACAGAGAGTTTGACTTTAACAGGTTTCCCAATGTGCTCTTGGAATACTGATGCTTTTAAGGCTTGGTTGGCACAAAATTCCGTACCAATTGGTGTTACAGGATTGATGGCTCTTGAAACTGCTATACTTGCTTCAAACCCTGTTGTGGGTACATTGGCAACTGTTGGCTATCTTGCTTCAACTTTATCGCAAGGATACAAGGCTTCTATTAAGGCTGATATATCAAAAGGTAACTATGACAGTTCAAACGTAAAAGTAAGTTTCAATCAACAACAATTCTACGGCGGTAGGGTTTCTGTAAATAGGGTATATGCTCGAATGATTGATGATTACTTTACACGTTACGGATACGCACTAAAGATAAACGCAATACCACAGATAAATGTAAGACCACATTGGACTTTTGTTAAAACTATTGGTTGCACGATTAAAGGCTCTATTCCAAGTGATGATATGAAAAAGATATGTAGTATATATGACAAGGGAATTACCTTTTGGAGAAATGCAAGTGAAGTGGGAGATTATAGTTTGGATAACTCCCCACAACCCTGATAAGGCGGTGATGTATTAAATGAGCAGAAGAAGAGGAAAAAACAGAACATTCTTTGATGAAAGCCTTGATTTGAACAATTCAACGTATGGACAGTATTTCCACAGGCTTATGGAATTATCCATTACGATGTTCAAATGGAACAACTTACCTGATACAATTGATGAAAGATTTCTTGAACTTACTTTGTTCACAGATGGTCAGGCAGTTTTCTTTAAGGATGAAGATTTGAAGAATGACCAATTAGGCGAAGATGGACAGTATTTGGCACTTCAATGTATCATCAATGGTCCGTTGAATGTGTACCGAATACCCATACGCAGAAGAGCCTTTGCGGTAAGTGGCTATCAGAAAGACCTTGATATCAACAATAGTGTTATAATCTACAACAACTATCTGCACACAAATTCTGTATTAGATGTAAGAATGTTTGCAAGAAGATTATACAATATCGACAGAATCATTGACGTTAATGTTAACGCACAGAAAACACCTATTCTTGTACAGGGTAGTGAACAGCAGAGATTGACCTTGCTGAACCTGTATAAAGAATATGATGGTAATGCTCCTGTTATCTTTGGCGACAAGAACCTTGATATCAATTCGCTGAAAGTTCTTCAAACTGGCGCACCTTATGTCGGTGATAAATTGTTCCAACTTAAAACGCAGATATGGAACGAAGCACTTACTTACCTTGGTATCTCCAATGTGTCCTATCAGAAAAAGGAACGTATGATTACTGATGAGGCTATCAGAAATCAAGGTGGTACAATTGCTTCGAGATATGCAAGGCTGGATATGCGTAGAAAAGCGTGTGAACAAATCAACAGAATGTTCGGTTTGGATATCAGCGTAGAGTTTAAGGAAGATTACAGACAGGCTGACGATGAAGTTATGTTTAAGGGTGAAGCAGATGGCGACTACAAACTTAAAGACAGAATCGGTTCAGACCTTGCTGTCGATTTGAGAACTGAATAAGGTGGTGGTGAAATGAGTAAATATACAACAGAAGTACGTTTCATTTGTGAGATGAACGCAGATGGAAATCAAGTAAAAGACCCCTCACCTGATTGGTACATAGAACATTCAAGGGAAAAGATATTTGATTTTGAATATCCTATCTTTGATGAAGCATACAGGTCGGTAATTGAAACTAAAATCCTTAAACGATATTACACAAGAGAGATTTGTGCTGAAACTGTCGGTAGATGGAAGTTGTTTCTTAACCAAAGGATGAACGAGATTATGCCCTACTACAATAAGTTGTATGAGAGTGAACTATTACAGTTTAATCCGTTCCACGATGTTGACCTGACCATTGACCACAGGAGAGAAAACGATGGTACTGAAAGTGGACAGGGTACAAGGAATACTGACACTCAAGGGAACAATAAAGTTATAGGAACAAATTGGGAATATTATTCTGATACTCCACAGGGAACTGTTGGTAACCTTGATAACCTGAGTTATTTAACTAATGCCACTAAAACTACAAAGAATGAAACTACTGATTATGAACAGGATGTTGATGAAGCAACCACCACAAGTAAAACTGTAAATAGTACAGAAGATTATCTTGAACACGTTGTAGGCAAGAGAGGTGGACACAGTTACTCTGAATTGCTGAAGAAGTACAGGGATACGTTCCTAAACATTGATATGATGGTTCTCGATGATTTACAAGATTTATTCTTTAATTTATGGTAAAGGAGAAGATAATATGATAGCAAATTATAATGTAGAATTACTGCCTTATGCTTCAACAGGAAGTTTCAGGTTTTGGTGTCAAAAGGTTCTGCCTTTGGTTTATGATAACAGTTTGAGTTATTATGAGTTGCTTTGTAAGGTTGTTAATTATCTTAATGAGGTAATCAAGAATAGTGACAATATGAACGCAAACATTGAAGCACTGAATCAGGCTTTCAATGACTTACAGGATTATGTGAATCACTACTTTGATGAGTTCAATATGCAACAGTATGTTAATGCGGCTTTGGACGAAATGGTGGACAATGGAACTATGGGTGATTTGATTGAACCTTATCTCACTCATGCCATGGACGAAGTACATCAGGCTATTCTGGACCAAAACCAAAGCCTTAACGATTCTATTACTGCACAGAATGAAACTATAAGTGACGCACTTGATGAAGTTGAAACTGTTGTAAATGGTTTTGATGACAGGGTTGATTTGCTTGAAACAAGAATGAGAGCACTTATGCAGAATTATAGTAATAACAATACTACTATTATCAATGGAGTATCAGGTGCTGAACAGTATAATAGAGGAATAGATTTAGGTGATACTGAATTCGAATTCCTTGAAATATATTATTCCTATGGAAATGTAGTTGCTACAAAAGAAGTCGCTGGAAATGGTCCTGAAAGTCTTGGTGAATATACTGCAAATGGTAGCACTTGTGGTGTGTACAAAAGAAATATAAGAGATTTAGGACCTACTGCAACACCTATTGTAATAACTTTGTTCCCACCTCAGACCTCAAATCTGCCGAATACTGAATTGGGTAATAAGCAAATATATAAGATAAATGCTTATTATATGTATATCGTTTCTTTGAACAAGATTATAAAGGTACAGGAAGATGTTTGGTACTGGGATGGTGTTTCACTCAGTTCAATCACAATGAACTCAAGTACAAGTTCAAATAGGATTATCATTGACTACGTTGCTTGTATAAGGAATATACCAAATGTACCTGGAGAACTTGCAGACCTTAGAGTTGGATATAATGGACAAACTTATGTAAATGCTGGTGACGCAGTAAGAACACAGTTTAGCGATTTTAATGTAAGAGTAAATACACTTGAACATCTTGAAAGTGATGCGGCTAAGGTGTTCTATGGTTTATGTGCTTCCAGTGCACAGGATGACGAAAAAGTTATAACTCTTGATAGAAATTATCCACAAACTGGTGCGTCAATTGGCGACATAATGATTGTAACATTTGCGTGGGATTCAGGCGACCATCAGGGTCTTACATTATCAGTGAATGGAATGGATGACTATCAGGCTGTACAGGGTACACACTATCCTGCAGGAGAAACTGTAGCATTTGTACTTAATTCGCATTTCGAGTGGCAACCTATTGGGTTTGAAACATTGAACAGAATGTGGGACCTCAATTCAGCACAAACTCTGAAAT
>JAZQBM010000012.1:0-316090 GCA_045545735.1 Candidatus Fimenecus sp.
GGTACTGCCTTGACAGCGACCTACGATGATAGCGGTGTAACCATTACCGCTACGGATGGCGAAACAGGCATCACCCCTCTTGTAAGCGGCGCATCCTATACAGCCATCGTAGCTCCTGCTACGTATGCATCTACTGACAAGTTCATGACCTTCACCGCCTGCGGACAGGAAATGACAGTCCTTGCTACGACACCCAAGCAGACCGACGGCCTTAATGCAGGCTTGCACTACACCTTCAACCTCACCGTGGGTAAGAACGGTGTGGGTATCCAAAGCGTGGAAGTAACTGACTGGACGGATAGAGTCATTAACGAAGTGGAGTCGGAGGAAGCTTATAGCAATATTGATGCAGCCATCCTTACTGCAGATGAACTGAACGCTGCTGTTACAATGGCATTGGAGACAGGCGAAACTGATATTGAAGTCACTCTTAAACCCGATGCCCCTGCCGAGATGATCACCGCCATCCGCCGTGCCATCTGCGACACCGAGGGCGTTGCCGACGGCAGCATCCACCTCACCCTCAAGGGCGTGACCACGATTCCCGGTACTACCAACTGGGACGGTGTTGCTTTTGGCCCAGGCGACATATATGATGAAGCCGGAGAAATTGTAGATCAGGAACTCGTTACCCAATTGGCATCTATCAATCTCCCCGATGTGACAGAAATTGGTGCTCAGGCATTTTATTTTTGTGAAAATCTGGTTACAGTCTCAGCTCCCAAGGCGCAGACTATTGGAGCACAGGCGTTGGGTTATACAGCACTTACATCAGTAGAATTTCCCGAATTGACGACGATCCCCACTGATATGTTCAGCGGTACCTGGACCTTGTCCTCTGCCAAATTCCCGAAGGTGACGACCATTGAACAGAACGGATTGCTGATTGGAGCAAAATTTAATCCCGAAAATAATCCCACGCCCTTCCCGCTGGAGCTGACCGCTGAGGGCGACATCACCTTCAATGGCAGTTATCATTTCAACATTGCATCGCAGAATTATTCCGGTAAGGTCGATTTGGTGCTGAACATTGATAAGAAGGATCAAGTGACCTTCAATGATGACGGCACAGCCACCTGGCAGGTAAGAGATGACCTGAGCTACACCTTCAAGTCCATCACGTTTACTTGCACTGACGGCACGACAAATCATAGCTACACCTACACCGACAACGGCGACGGCACCCACGATAAGGTTTGCCTCGGGTGTGGTTACGTGGAAGTGGATAATGAAGCACATACCGGCGGCACCGCAACCTGCACCGAACAGGCTGAGTGCCAGCATTGCGGTGCAAGCTACGGTGAAGTTGATGCAGACGGTCACGATTGGTCAAACCTTGATGGTGTATGTGCAAACGGCTGCGGTGCTGAATGTCCTCACGACAACTACACCAACAGTGTATGTGACAAATGCGGTTATGAATGCGAACACGAATGGGACAAAGGCGTACTCACAAGACCCGTACACGATGCAGTTCTCGGCTCAAAGGACGGCTATTACACCTACACCTGCACTGTTTGCGGCAAGGAAAAGAAAGAAACTGTAAAGAGCGCTGACTACTCAGCTTATGAAGCAGCTTCAGAAGAAATCAATGCTTTACTTCAGTCTGACGAGCTCACCAATGCAGCAAAGCAGGCAATCTATTCAGCAGCTAATGAATGCGGACTTCTCTCCAATGACCTTATGGAAAGTGAGCAGAATATAGTTGATTCTTTAGTTGCAGAGCTTGAGAAAATCATTGCTGATGCAGATGAAAAAATCGCAAGTGGCGAATATGTAAAGATTGACGGCATAAAGGAATACAATAAAATTGCCGGTGCTCTTGATGCAGAGCTTATGGAAAACTATTCACAGGAAGAAATTGCAGCTTTGGCAGAAAAGGCAGGCGATGAGATTAATGCACGTCTTGGTGAGATTATTGAAAAAGCCGAGGCTCTCACCGGCTCAGTAGCTGAAAATAAAGATGCTCTTGCTGAAATTGAGTCAGAAATGAGAGCGTTGTACGGAGAAATGAAAAACTGCCTTGACGGTGTACACAACGGTCTCGTTTACGAAGTAACTGAAGAAGCAAAGTGCGAAGTGAATGCAATCGAATCAGCCACCTGCACACTCTGCGGTGAAACTGACGAAAGAGAAATCGAAGGCACAGCTCTTGAACATGAACCAAACGAGCAGATGTGCAAAGGATATTGGTGCTCCAGATGCCGAAGTTTTTACGGTGAGGGCAATCCTGATATTCATCTGGACGGATATTCTTCTACCGGCAAGATAAAAGACGGTCAGTGTGACGGCTGTAATAAACAGCTTGCATTTATTAAGTCAGGCGAAACCTATGAAATAAACAGTTATGCTTATGTTGTAGAGTTTGCTCCTGTTGTTGACGGAAGATACATTTTAACAGTTGACGGTCCCGAAGGCACCGAAATTGATGTTCGTGAAGTGGTTGACGGAGTTAATAAAGGAATCAATTGTGAGGTTATATCTGATTTAGTGTATGTTGTTGATTGCACAGTCGGTAAAACATATAGATTTGAAGCTTCGAATTATTATGGCTACAATATTTCAAGCATGACCCTTGAATGTGAAACACACAAAGGCACTGTGCAGACCTGCTACGGATATATCTGTGATGCCTGCGGTGAATATTTCGGTGAAGTACCCGGCCATGATATTATCATAGACGAAGCAGTACCACCCACCTGCACTCAGACTGGTCTCACAGAAGGTCAGCACTGCTCACGTTGCGATGATATGACAATAATTCAGGAAAAAGTTCCTGCAACAAACCATAAGGACACTCTCGTCAAGGTTGATGCAAAGGCTGCAACCTGCACAGAAGCAGGCTGGGAAGCATACGAATACTGCACAGCTTGTGACTACACAACTTATGAAGAAATTCCTGCACTCAAGCACTCCTTCACAAAGTACGAAGTAACTGAAGAAGCCGAGTGCGGCAAGGCAGGTAAAGAAGTTGCATATTGTGATCACGGCTGTCAGACAACAGATGAAAGAGAAATCCCTGCACTCAAGCACAGCTTTACAAAGTATGAAGTAGCTGAAGAAGCCGAGTGCGGCAAGACAGGTAAAGAAGTTGCATATTGTGACCACGGCTGCGGTGCAACAGACGAAAATGAAATTCCTGCTCTCAAGCACGAGCCTCTTGCAGCAGTAGTTGAAAATGAAGTTGCTGCTGAGTGCGAAAAGGCAGGCAGCTATGACCTTGTTGTTTACTGTAACCTTTGCGGCGAAGAGCTTGACAGAGACACAACAACAGTTGATGCTCTCACTCACACTGACGAAGACGGCGACTATCTCTGTGACCACGGTTGCGGACACGAGTTTGAAAAGCCCGTTGAACCTGAACAGCCAGACACACCTGAAACACCCGATGAACCCACGGATGATACCTGTGAACATATCTGCCACAGCAATAATGCTCTTATGAAGGTTCTTTGGAAGATTATCAGCTTCTTCTACAGACTCTTTAACATTCAGCAGTATTGCGATTGCGGAGTAATTCACTACGATACACCCGTTTTCGGATAAAATTTAATACCTACTAAAACTAACCGCCGGGGAGAAATCCTCGGCGGTGTTGCTTTTATCATTATTTTATTCCATAAGTTTAAATAATTCACTTTCAATTTCATAAATGTGTTCTATTAATATTATCGTGCCGTCAGTCAAATAAATCTCTTTATTGAAATCATCAATCTTTTTAACTGTTCCTGTAGTTTTCAGGTAAGCACCACCGTCTTTTTTTATATCAGGCTCAAAATGAGTGAAAGTAACGGTAGGCATCTCTGAAAGATAATCAGAAATCATTTGTATTTTCTCGTTCAGAACTGACTTTGTGCCTTCATCAAGCTCAATCTTTCTGTCAGTAAGTCTTGCCGTTTCAATAATTGCATCATTATGACCTGTAAGAACTGCAAAGGAATATTATGCAGAACAAGATGCCGAAAAACAAAAATTAATTGATGAACAGAAATAAAATAACAACATATTGATAATGATAAAGCCATCGGCATTAACCGATGGCTCAGCTTGCTGACAAAGTCTAAATAAAAATAATAGCTTGTTAAATTGCACAAAGAAAACTTACAAAACAACAAGAAACTGCCTTGAAATCCAGTAAAATCAAGGCAGTTTTTCTCTTTGTTTGGTTGTTTTGACGAACCCAAATTTCGAGAAGGGGTTTGTCATTACTCTGAGCCATCGGCATTAACCGATGGCTTTATTGTTTTTATAAAGTTTTAATAATCAAATGTTATTTACCACACCTGTAAACAAAGGTAAATTGCCTTTTGAAATTACAAATACAAATGGTCTGTCAAGCACAAAATCTATTATTTCTTCAGGAGGCATAGCAGAACCTGCACCGGGAATTTCTATATATGTTGCAGCCTTTACACCTTTCTCATCGATTTCAACTCTTGCAGACTGATTAACGGCTGACACATACACGGGAGAATCTGAAGTGATTGCTGTAAAATCTGAATTTTCCATATCAAATACTTTTGTCACTCCCATTTTACCGAGTCCGTCTTTTAAGTTTACTGTGGAAGAAACATCAAACTTCGGTATAGAGAGATTGACCTTCATATACTTTTTGTTTTGCCATCCTTCTTCACCACTGCCTGAAGAAATCATTTCTCCGTAAGCACCGCCAATTAACACATCAGCAGTTGTTTTTCCTTCATCGGGAAGAATAAACCACATAGTGCTTCCGTTTTTAAGGCTTAATGCTACTGCACTGTAATCATCATGCCAATAATAATTCATCTGACAGAGCTTTTTGTTCATATAGGTAACATTGGTATCACCGTTAACACCGTGAAAAATATCGTTAGTATTGTTTTTACTGTTAAACTCATCGCTCCATTTAGCTTGGTAGAAGAGTGTTGAATAGAGAGCAAGAATGGTATCAGGAGATAAATCTATTTTATCGGTTCTGTCTTTTAACATTCCGCCTGTGTTTTTATTAAGCCAATTACCTATTGACTTGTTTGCACTATCACTGCCAAGGTCAGTCTGATACACAGAAGCATAATAGTGATATGCAAGGTTGTTCATAGCATCCTGATTGTAATTAAGTCCATCTTCAAGCCAAAGAGAATTAGCCAATGTGCATATTTCATTTCCGTCATCCTCATAAACGGATTCCCAAATTGCACTAACTTGACTTCTGAGTGTTTCAATATCACTTACACCGAACAAATCTAAAATCTCCTTACGACTATCACTGTCTGTTATTTCTGCAAGCATTGAAAGTCCGATATAAGCATTTATCGGTGACCATAAGGCATTATCATTGTTATGTGAAGCAAGAAATTCAGCAGAGCCTTCTGTGAAAAACTGTGACAGGGAAATAGCAGCATTTTCTCTTGTTGTTCTTCTATGGTCTGTTTCAGCCTTCCATAGTTCTACATCTGCCATATAGCTTTCTCTGTCTTTATAATCATCAAGGTCGGGATGCTCCATAATACGTGCATCACCGGGAAGAGCAATGGCATTTGCTGTAATTACAGGTGTATTGAGAAAAGAGCTGATGCAAATTACAACTGCTAAAACAGCAGCAACCGCACCTATCCAATAAGGTCTTTTTCTCATTTTCTTCGGAGCTTTTTCAGTTTCCGTTACATATCTGTCGTCTATTTTATCCAAAACTTCCAATACGTGCTTACGCTTCATAGTAATAACCCTCCTTAATAAGATGTTCTTTTAATTTT
This sequence comes from Candidatus Fimenecus sp., assembly GCA_045545735.1. Taxonomy (GTDB): domain Bacteria; phylum Bacillota; class Clostridia; order Oscillospirales; family Acutalibacteraceae; genus Fimenecus. The sequence goes on from JAZQBM010000012.1 coordinate 5,733, forward strand.
GCTCTGATGCGGTTTAATCGTACCGAAACAGCACCGCTTTTTATGTTGACGGATTTTGCTATATCCTCAACTGCATCTCCGTACCAATACCGACGCATAAAAATATATCTGTTTATATCGGTGTCTTGTTCTAAAAAGTTATTTATGGAGTCAGCAATTTCCTGAATAATAACACCCTGTTCAGGGTTAACATCATTATCAGGCAAACAAGCACCAAGCTCATCCAAGGATATGTCATAACTGTTGTTTCGTTTTTCTGCTGAAAGATATTCTAACCGTTTCAGCGCCATATTTCTTCCTGTACGATATACATAAGGAGCCAAAGGGTCAGGATCTTTAGGTGGTATTGCGTTCCAAATGGCAAGATATGTATCATTTGTTGTTTCTTCTGCATCGTGATGATTACCGAGAATGTTCATTGCGATTTTGTATAAGGTGTTACCGAAACGCACCTTCAAGGCTTGAATTGCCTCATCTGCTCTCTCAAAGAAAAGCTTTATTATTTGTTTATCTTCCATCTAAAAACCTCCTCTCACTTATATAAACCGATTTTATATGCTTCATCTTACATAAATTTTAGCATTATTTTTAACTAAATACAATATTTCTTCATTAAACATAATTTAGAATGCAAAGACGAAAGAAACAGCCCTTCTATTAGAAGAGCTGTTTCTTGTTGGTCCAATAAATGAATACTTTGCTTTTGTCTGGAATCAATATTCAAAACGATGTATCAACTACTTAGTATTTTTAATTACCTTATTAGTTATTTGCTCGAGTATTTTGATAGGTTTAACTTATGTTGGCTTAATATTCTTCTTATTTCATCAAGGCTTTGTATGCCGAGATTCCTTATTTTTAATAAATCTTCTTCTGAAAAGCAAAGTAGTTCACCTAATGTTTTGATGTTAGCACGATTTAAACAATTAAATGTTTTTTTTGAAAATTGAAGATGTTCAATTTTTAAACTATGCATATTATCTTCAGTTACATTATTTGAAGAAAGTAATATATGATTAATTTGTTTTATACTTTGTTCATCAGGCATTTTGTCAAACAAATACAGAGCCTTGATTTTATTATAAAGACAATCATAGTTGTATTTTTCGTGTTTTGAACAAATCTCTTTTTGATGTTCCATAGTATCCAAAAGTATTTTTAATTCGTATGATTCAAACTCAACCTCTGTATCATTGTTGTCTGATTGAACTATAAAATTAAGCATATTCATAAACCTCTCTTTAGTTGAAAATGATTTCAAATAGTACATACTTTGAGATAAAAGTCAATAGGTTTTACAAAAACGCTTTGTTTTTTGACGAAAATGTAAGTGATTAGAATATCAGAAAGTAAATTGTCGTAAAAAATAAGAAATAGGAAGAATGGTGGGTAATCTTTAAGTTTAAAGTTGTTTTGTTAATTCTCTTAAATTCTGTGATATACAACAAAATCATATTTTAGTCCCAAAGTTATTGTTTTTTTATATGATTTGCAAATCATATATGTTTTCTTCAAGCTTGTTCGACATAATTTTTTTTCGAAATAGTTTATAATTGATAAAAATTTTAAGAACGGGAAGGAAAAAAGCAGGAATTTGCAATGCGTTATAAATACGGGGAAGTTGTGTTTGTCAGTGACTTAACCCCATTTATATTAAAAAAACAATTTCTAATAATAAGAATCAGAACTATGGCATTTGCCATAGTACTTTTTTTTTGCAGTTCGACAAATTCTTGCCAAATTCCATTTTTAACAACAAAAAGTTGGTTATGTTACATAGCTAAATATCCGTAATCTCCCGAGTTTTTGAAACTTAAATAAATTCAAAAATTCAGAAACGGAGATTACATATAATGAAAAAATTGTTTTTTAAATGGAAAGATGAAAATTGCCATGGCATTAACCCGGAGTGGGTAGAAATGACAGGAAGGGAATTTCTTGAGTTTAAGAGAAAGCCTGAAAATAAACACAGAAAATTTGCAGAGTATATCGATGAAAATCAGGAGACCACAACGATTGTTTTGGAGGTTACTCAGGATTCTTATAATCGATGGCACTGCGAAGATGTAATAAGAAAGAGGAAAAGAACAGAAAAATGTGAATCCGGTTATAAAGAAATATCAATGGACGAAGAAATATGTGGTCAGAATATCGAAGATTTTACGCTTCACGACGTAATAGCAGATGAATCTGTTAATATTGAGCAAGATACAATAAATCTTTGTGAAATCAGTCAGCTCAGAGAAGCACTTAAAAGGCTAACTCCAGAAGAAATGGAACTGCTTGAAGCTATGTATTTATCTGAAAATCCAATGACAGAAAGAGATTATGCTAAAAAAATAGGCTTATGTCGCAGTGGTTTGCACAAAAGAAAGATTATGCTTTTACATAAATTAAAAGAGTATCTTTAAAGTAAAAAGAGCTGCAACTGAATAACAATACTGACTATATTATAATTATCTAAAAAGAAAGGCCATCTTCGGGTGGCTTTTCCTTTGGTTGGGTGAGCGAAAAACCGACACCATTCTACAAAATCCAAGTAATCGTATTGCAATTAACATGTACTTTGTGATATTATATTATTTGTATAATTGTATTCAAATTTAGGATAGATAGTTATTAATAAGGAGAGTTCAATAATGGCAGAGAAAAACAATACTAATATAGGCTTTGAAGAACAGATATGGAAAGCAGCTTGCGTTCTTTGGGGCCATATTCCTGCAGCAGATTATAGAAAAGTTATCATTGGTCTTATTTTCTTAAAATATGTTTCAGGTGCGTTTGAGCAAAGATATAATCAGCTTGTTGCAGAGGGCGACGGCTTTGAAAATGACCCTGATGAATATCTTGCTGAAAATGTTTTCTTCGTTCCTGAATCTGCACGTTGGAATGTTATTGCAAGTGCGGCTCATACGGCAGAAATAGGAATGGTTATAGACGATGCTATGAGAGCAATTGAGAAAGTAAATGATAGCCTTAAAAATGTTTTACCGAAAATCTATGCAAGTCCTGATTTGGACAAGCGAGTTCTCGGTGAAGTTGTTGACCTCTTTACAAACATCAATATGTATGAGCAAGGGAATGACAAAGACTTGCTCGGCAGAACTTATGAATATTGTATCTCTCAATTTGCTGCTTACGAAGGTGTAAAGGGTGGCGAATTCTATACTCCGTCAAGTATAGTTAAAACGATAGTGGCAATTCTCAAGCCTTTTGAAAACTGCCGTGTTTATGACCCTTGCTGTGGTTCAGGTGGTATGTTCGTACAATCAGCACAGTTTATTGAAGCTCATGCAGGGTCAATATCTAATGTTTCTGTTTACGGACAGGAATCAAATGCTGATACTTGGAAGATGGCAAAAATCAATATGGCTATTCGTGGTATTGATGCAAATCTCGGAGCACATCAGGATGATACATTCTATAACGATTTACATAAAAATCAAAAGTTTGATTTTATTATGGCTAATCCGCCCTTCAATCTTTCTAATTGGGGTGCAGACCATTTAACAGATGATGTTCGTTGGAAATACGGTATGCCACCTGCAGGTAATGCGAACTATGCTTGGATTCAGCATATGATTCATCATCTTGCTCCAAACGGAAAAATCGGCCTGGTTCTTGCTAATGGTGCATTGTCAACTCAGACCGGTGGTGAGGGCGACATAAGAAAGCGTATTGTTGAAGCTGATTTAGTTGAGGGTATTGTTGCAATGCCTACTCAGCTTTTCTACAGTGTAACAATTCCTGTTACTCTTTGGTTTATAAGCAAGAATAAGAAGCAAAAAGGAAAAACTCTGTTTATAGATGCCCGTAAAATGGGTTATATGGTTGACCGTAAGCACAGAGACTTTACTACTGAAGATATACAGAAGATTGCCGATACATTTGAAGCTTTCCAAAATGGCACTCTTGAAGATGTAAAAGGTTTTTGTGCTGTTACATCAACGAGTGATATTGAAAAACAAGATTATATACTTACTCCCGGTAGATATGTAGGCATTGAAGAAGTAGAAGAAGACGGAGAGCCTTTTGAAGAAAAAATGGCTCGACTTACTTCGGAACTTTCAACAATGTTTGCAAAGTCACACGAACTCGAAGATGAAATTCGCAAGAAGTTGGGAGCAATAGGTTATGAGTTATAAGGTATATTCACTGGGAGAACTTGTTCAAATTAAATATGGTAAAAATCAAAAGAAAGTTGTGTCTGATGATGGTCCTTTTCCTATTTATGGTACAGGCGGTTTAATGGGACATGCAAAAGAATATTTATATGATAAACCCTCTGTTCTTATTGGCAGAAAAGGTACAATTAATAAAGTGAAATATGTAGACCATCCCTTTTGGACGGTTGATACATTATTTTATACTGTTGTAAACGAAGAAATTGTTATTCCTAAGTATCTTTATTATTTAATGTCATTGTTAGACTTGGAAGCATACAATGAGGGAACTACAATTCCTAGTCTTAGAACTGAAACACTTAATAGATTGGAGTTTACAATTCCATCAATAGATATTCAAAAGGAAATCTTATCTTGTTTAAATCCAATAGACGAAAAAATTGAATTGAATAATAAGATAAACTATAATTTAGCTTCTTAAATGTCAAACTCTGATACATCTATTTTTCCTGAGAGTAATTGCGGTAGGATTGTATCTCGTATATCTGTTAAAGTTGCTATCTCATAACAATTATTTTGAATTTGTTCAAGTATAATTTGTCCTATCTGATTAAAACTATCTAATTCCTTTTGTGGAACTTTAACTTCCAAAGATTCAAGAATGGAAACATAAAGATTTTTCTGAACACTTCCAACTGCCATATCAGGAAATTCTTTTTGCTTCAACTTTAAGAAGCAATAAATAAAAGGTAAATTTGAACTTTCTTTAGGTGCAATATTTATTACTGCTCTGTTGCCACACATATAATCTGAAATTATACCAAGTCGTCCGATTGTACCGGATTTGCTGATAGCAATAGTATTAGGTTTGAATAGGATAGCACTCTTTTTGGCACTTAAAAAGCCCTTATCAGTCAGTGTGCGACTTGTGTTTATAATAAAAGACTCGTTGATATCAACGGCACGAAGCCATTTTACTGAACCATCAAAGTATTCAGGGTGTGTCTGAGCAGGATTAACATAACCTTCTTGAAAATCACAAATTTTATCAAGCGTAATGATTTCTATTTCTCTAGATTTGTCTATAAATTCCTTATAAATAGCAAATAATTGTTGTTGTAAATTATAGTTTACCGCATAAATAACTTCTACCAACGGCGGAAGTTAAATAAAAGGAACTGCCGTTGCTCGTCGTTCTCTTAATATAGGAGAATGAATTATGAAGCAAAAAATAGTTAACCAAGTAATCCAAGAAATGATACCATTTCTCAACAATGCACAAGCTGAAAAACTGAAAGAAGTATTGGAATACTCTCTTTATACAGTAGATGTTTCCGAAAGAGATATTGCTGTTGCTGAAAAAGAAAACAACTATGTAGAATTGTTCCTTTCTGCAAAACGAATTGAAGGATGTTCTGAAAAATCTTTAAAGTATTATCAGACCACAATCTGTACTATGCTTGAAACAGTAAATAAAGAGGCAAACCAAATTGTTACAGATGATTTGCGTGCTTATTTAACTGAGTATCAAATTAAGAATCAATCAAGTAGAGTTACTATTGATAATATCAGAAGAATTTTATCAAGCTTCTTTTCTTGGCTTGAAGATGAGGACTATATTATCAAAAGTCCTGTTCGCAGAATACATAAAATTAAGACTACCAAAAGCATAAAAGAAACATATACAGATGAAGCTCTTGAACTGATGAGAGATAACAGCGGTACGCTTCGGGACCTTGCGATGATTGATATTCTCGCATCAACAGGAATGAGAGTTGGTGAGTTGGTTCTGCTCAATAGAGAGGATATTAACTTTACTGAAAGAGAATGTGTTGTTCTTGGCAAAGGTGATAAGGAACGAGTGGTTTATTTTGATGCTCGTACTAAGATACACTTGCAGAACTATCTATCAAGCAGACTTGATGATAATCCTGCACTGTTTGTTTCCCTGAAGTCACCATACAAGAGATTACAAATTGGCGGTGTTGAGGTACGACTTCGAGAACTTGGAAGAAGACTTGATATTAATAAGGTTCATCCTCATAAATTTAGGAGAACACTTGCAACTGTTGCAATAGATAAAGGTATGCCAATTGAACAGTTACAACAGTTGTTAGGTCATCAAAAGATAGATACAACCTTGCAATATGCAATGGTAAAACAATCTAATGTTAAAATGGCACATAAAAAATATATTGGTTAGGACGGTAGATTTAAGATGAGTAAAATTCAACTTTCAGAAGTAATAAAAGATATAGCTGCAGGTCCATTTGGCTCCAACTTAAAAGTTTCTTGCTTCGTTGAAAGTGGATTTCCTATAATAGATGGTGCTAATCTTAAAGGATATAAAGTAACTGATAATGTAACAAAATTTGTAACAGAGGAAAAAGCACGCTCATTACATAGAGCGATTGCGAAGAGAAATGATGTGGTTGTAACAATTAGCGGAACATTGGGACAGATAGCATATATACCGAGTGATTCAGAATATGAGGAATATTTAGTTTCACAAAGGCAATTTAGGGTTACATTTGACGAAGAGAAAGTTTATGTCCCGTATTTAGTTTTTTACTTTCATTCATATGAAGGACAACATAAAATCTTATCTTTCGCAAATCAGGTTGGTGTTCCTGCTTTATCTCAACCTTTAAAGAATTTTAGAACTATTGAAATCGACCTTCCAAGCCTTATTGAACAAAAGAAAATAGCAAGTATTATAGAAGCTATTAACAACAAAATTGAGAACAACAATAAGATAAACTATAATTTAGAGCAGCAAGCAATAACCCTATTTCGAAAGTATTACAATACCGCCACAGCGGTTGTTCCCTTTACCTCTATGCTACAAGTGTTAGGTGGAGGAACGCCTAAAACAAGCGAACCATCCTTTTGGAATGGTACTATACCATTCTTCACCCCAAAAGATGTTGGATTTCCTTATGCGTTTGTTACAGAGAAAACCATTACCCCGGAAGGCCTTAACCATTGCAACAGCAGACTTTACCCATTAAATACGGTTTTTGTGACTGCTCGTGGTACAGTCGGTAAGGTAAGTTTGGCTGGTTGCCCTATGGCAATGAATCAATCTTGTTATGCACTCGTTGGAAAGGATATTGACCAACTGCTTGCATACCACTACACACTCGTTACCGTTGACAAGTTAAAGCACAAGGCAAGTGGCGCAGTTTTTGATGCCATTATCACCAAGGATTTTGAGACCGAGAGTGTATCTAAAATCTCAGATGGTGATGCAGACACTTTCCTTGCGATTGCAAAACCAATATACGAAACAATCCTATCTAATTGCCTTGAAAATCAACGCCTAACATCGATGAGAGATGCATTATTGCCGCAATTGATGTCGGGTAAAATCGATGTGTCCGAGGTAGAAATCTAAGCCACTAAATTATAGTTTACCAAAATAAAACATCCGAAAAGGAGCTGAAATTATGGCATTTTTATTTACCGAAGCTGAATACGAAGATGCTATACTCGAATTATATCAAGAATTAGGCTATGACACAGTTCATGGTCCTGAAGTTGAGCGTGATTATAAAGACCCTCTCTATAAGGATGTTTTATATTCAAGTATTGAAAACATAAATAAAACACTTCCTGATGTTGCGGTACAGGAAGCAATAAGAAAAATTGAAAATATAGAAAATGGTTCTGTTGTATATAGAAATAAAGTCTTTATGGATTATCTTCAGAATGGTGTCACCGTGCGTTATTTTGAAAAAGGAGAGGAACGCTCGGCGATTGTTAAGTTGATTGATTATGATGAACCGAAGAATAACTATTTTTGTGCAGCTAATCAATGGACAATAGAAGAAGGCAAAGACAATAAAAGACCTGATGTAATCGTATTTGTAAATGGTCTTCCTTTGGTTGTTATCGAGCTTAAATCTCCCACAAGAGATGTAGTTGGTTGGAGAGATGCATATAATCAAATCAGAAATTACATAGATAAAATTCCTTGCCTCTTTACATATAATGCTTTTTGTATTGTTAGTGACCAAACCACAACAAAAGCAGGCACTATCACATCTCCTTTAACAAGATTTATGGAATGGAAAACTGTTGACGGAGATTATAATGCAACACAGTTTGCAGATTTCCAAACATTGTTTAAGGGAATGTTTGAGAAAGAACGATTCTTGGATATTATCAGAAACTTTGTTTGCTTTTCTTCGGACGGGAAAGATGATATAAAAATTCTTGCAGGTTATCATCAGTATTTTGCTGTAAATAAAGCTGTTGTATCAACAAGAAGAGCAACAGAAACTGATGGTAAGGGCGGTGTTTTCTGGCATACTCAAGGTAGCGGTAAATCGTTATCTATGGTTTTCTATGCTCAGTTACTTCAAAAGAAGTTGGATAGTCCTACAATCGTTGTTATTACAGACAGAAATGATTTGGATAATCAGCTTTACGGACAGTTTGCAAAGTGTAAAGATTTTCTCCGTCAAACTCCTCAACATGCTGAAAGCAGAGAACATCTTACAGAACTTCTTAATAACAGACAAGCTAATGGTATTATCTTCACCACTATGCAGAAGTTTGAAGAAAGTGATGGTTCACTTTCAGATAGACGGAATATTGTTGTTATGGCAGATGAAGCTCATAGAGGACAGTATGGATTAGAGGAAAGAGTTGTAACAAAAACAAATGATGAAGGTCAAAAAGAATCTCATATTGTAATCGGTACAGCTCGTATCATCAGAAACAGTTTACCTAATGCTACATATATTGGTTTTACCGGAACACCGGTATCATTGGAAGACCGAAGTACACGAGAGGTATTTGGTGACTATATTGATATTTATGATATGACACAGGCTATTGAAGATGGTGCAACACGCCCCGTTTACTATGAAAGCCGTGTAATTAAACTTAAACTCAATGAAGAAGTAGTAAATATGATTGATGCTGAGTATGACAGAATGGCTCTTCGTACAGAGGTATATAACATTGAGCGAAGCAAGAGAGAACTTTCAAAGATGGAAGCTGTTCTCGGTGCAGACGAAACTATTGACTCATTAGTAAATGATATAATCGACCATTACGAAAATTATCGTGCAGACTTGCTTACAGGTAAAGCAATGATTGTTGCTTATTCAAGAGCAATAGCTATGAAGATTTATAAGAGGATACTTGAACTTCGTCCTAAATGGGACGAGAAAGTGAAAGTGGTTCTAACAAATAGCAATAAAGATCCGGAGGATTGGCATAAATACATAGGTAATAAGGCATACAAAGAAGAACTTGCTAATAAGTTCAAAGATAATGATGACCCTATGAAAATTGCTATTGTTTGTGATATGTGGCTTACAGGCTTTGATGTACCGTCACTTGCAACAATGTATGTTTATAAGCCGATGAACGGCCACAACTTAATGCAGGCAATAGCAAGAGTTAACCGTGTATATAAAGATAAAGAAGGCGGTCTTGTTGTCGACTATGTTGGTATAGCAAATGCTTTGAAGCAGGCTATGAATGACTATACCAAGAAAGATAAAGAGAATTACGGAGATACGGACATTTCAAAAATGGCATATCCAAAATTCCTTGAAGAGTTGGCAATTTGTGAAGAGATTTTCCACGGATTTAATTTTGAAGGATTTTACACAGATTCAAAACTTGCCCGTGCTCAATCAATTACCGACGGTGCAAACTTCCTTCTTGATATTGAAAAGAAAGAAGACAAGGACGATTTCTTAAAACACGCACTTGCTCTTAAAAAAGCTATTTCACTTTGTGCAAGTATGGTTGAAGAAGAAATGCGACTTGAAGCGGCATATTTTGAAGCTGTACGAACAATGATTGTCAGAGTAACGATGGAAAATGGTGATGATTCTCCATACTCATATTTCCAAATAAATGAGAGAATTAACGAATTGCTCAAAGCAAGTATTGAAAGCTCCGGCGTTGAAAAACTTACAGTTGAAAAGAAAGACACTTTTTCGCTTTTTGATCCCAAGTTTTTAGCGGAACTTCAGCAAATGAAGCAAAAAAATGTTGCTCTTGAAATATTAAAAAAGTTGATTGACGGACAGATAAAAGTGTTTACAAGAACTAATGTTGTTAAATCTGAGAAGTTTAAGGATTTGTATCAGAAAACGGTAAATGCTTATCTTAATGGTTTAAAGTCAAGCGAAGAAGTATTTGCAGAACTTTTGGCGATGGCTGACCAACTAAAGAAAGAGCAAGAAGCAGGTAATGAGCTTGGACTTAATGCTGAAGAACTTGCATTCTATGATGCATTAACAAAACCTGCTGCTATAAAAGATTTCTATGAAAATGACCAACTTATAGCAATTACTCGAGAACTTACAGAAATGCTTCGAAAAAATCGCACGATAGATTGGCAGAACAAAGAGTCGGCTCGTGCAAATATGAGAAGAATGGTAAAACGATTATTGAAAAAATATGATTATCCACCAAAGGAAATTCAGGGTGCTATTGATGTTGTAATTCATCAGTGTGAACTTTGGACGGATAATGCGGAATGATAATTGAAAGAGGCTGCTATGGAAAACTCCAGCAAACTGAGAACTCTATATATTCTTCGTGTTTTAGAAGAATATACAGATGAGAATCATCATCTTACTACTGCTGAAATAGTAAATATACTTGAAGAAAAGTATAATCTTACTACACACAGAACAACTATTCCTACTGATATAAAAATACTTTGTGACTACGGAATTGATATTATCACGGTTAAGTCATCGCAGAATAAGTATTACATAGGCTCAAGAAGTTTAGAAGTTCCTGAAATCAAGCTTCTTATTGACGCAGTTCAATCTTCCAAGTTTATAACTGCAAAGAAAAGTAAGACGCTTGTTAATAAGCTTACCGGAATGACAAGTAAGTATCAGGCAAAGAATCTTAATAGAAATATTATTGTTGATAAGCGAATAAAACCAACAAATGAAAAAATATATTATATTGTAGATGCTTTGAATGATGCGATTAATTATAAGAAGAAAGTATCATTTTATTATTTTGATTTTCTTCCCAATAAAAAGAAGCATATAAAAAATAATGGTAAGCCTTATGTTATAAGTCCCTATTCTCTTGCTTGGACCGGAGATTATTATTATCTTATCGGATATTCTGATGAACGAGAAAAGATTCTTGTTTTTAGAGTTGATAGAATAGATAAAGAGCCTGTTATATTAGATGAGAAGATTGCGAAAATATCAAAAGATTTTGATTTAGCGGAATACACTAATCAAGTCTTTCAGATGTATGACGGTGAAGAAAGAACAGTTGAACTTAAATGTGATAACGAACTGATGAAGAATATCATTGACCGATTTGGCGATAAGGTTAACGTTATCGCAAATGATGAGGAAACATTTACTGTTTCGGTAACGGTTGATGTAAGTGCTACTTTCTTCGGATGGATACTCGGCTTTGGCGGTGGAATTAAAATAGTTGCTCCCAAAGATGTGAAAGAGGAGTATAAAAACACTTGCATAAAGAGCTTTATATGAATAGTTTTTGGATATGGTGTCGGTGAAAACCGACACCATATTTTTTTTATTTGAAAACCTATTGACTTTTTATTTGAGAAGAGTATAATAATGCTATCGAGAACGCACCGTTCCTTTTACAAAAATTTGAGGTGAAACAGTATGAGAAGTAAGAATAAAGCCCTTATGGATAAAATCTGTGATTTCGTTAATGATTATTATAAGATGTATCGCAAGTCCCCATCTGTTAATGAAATTGCAAAAGGTGTTGGTGTAGCTAAAACTACTTCGTATCGTTATCTTGTAGAAATGAACGAAAAAGGTATTATTTCATATGACGGCAAGACGATTGAAACATCACATACAGATAAATGTATAAGCGGTTATTTCTCTGCTCCTGTTGTGGGTTCAGTTCGTTGCGGAGACCCTGAAACCGAAGAAGAAAGCGTTGAGGAATATGTTAGCCTTCCTACCTCTATTTTCGGTACAGGTGAGTTTTATATCCTTCGTGCTGTCGGTGATTCGATGATTGATGCTGGTATAAATGAAAATGACCTTGTGCTTATTAAAAAACAATCAACTGCATCTGAAGGAGATATTGTAGTAGCTTTGGATGAAAATAATGAAAATACACTGAAAACTTATGCAGGTATTGATGATGAGTCACAACAAGCAATACTTCGCTATGAAAACAAAGAAGTATACCCGGATAAAATTATTAAAGTCAAACAGCTCGTTGTTCAGGGTGTTGCGGTAAATGTAATAAAGAAGTTATAACTACATAGAAAACTTGCTGAAAGGAGGAATGGCAGATGAATCAATCTATGTTTTTGTGTATAGATTTAAAATCTTTCTATGCTTCAGTTGAATGTGTTGAAAGAGGATTAGACCCTATGACAACAAATCTTGTTGTTGCTGACCCTGACAGAAGCAAAAATACAATATGTCTTGCCATTACTCCTGCAATGAAAAAACTCGGCATAAAGAACAGATGCAGAGTTAAAGAAATTCCTGATAATGTTGAATATATAACTGCTCCGCCCCGTATGCAGTTTTATATAGACTATGCCGCAGAAATTTACGGTATATATCTTAAATACATTTCCAAAGATGATATTCACGTTTATTCAATAGATGAAGCATTTTTGGATGTAACAAACTATCTGTCGTTGTATAACCTGACCGCAAAAGAATTAGGTCAGAAAATAATGCAAGATGTTTATGATAAAACAGGTGTAAGAGCTACTTGCGGAATAGGAACAAATCTCTATTTAACAAAAATTGCTTTGGACATAACAGCAAAGCATTCACCTGATTTCATAGGCTATCTTGACGAAGAACTTTTTATCAAGAATTTGTGGGACCATAAGCCATTAACTGATTTTTGGCGTATAGGTCCCGGTACACAAGCAAGACTTGAAAAATACTACATTTATACTATGAGAGATATAGCACAAGCTGATGAAGATTTGTTGTATCGCATTTTTGGTATAGATGCAGAACTTTTAATCGACCATGCTTGGGGACGAGAAACTTGTACTATGGCTGATATAAAGTCATATAAATCAAGTGCAAAAAGTCTTAACAGCGGACAAGTTCTAATGCGAGATTATAACTTTGACGAAGGTAAGTTAATTGTAAAGGAAATGATTGACTTGCTTTCTCTTGACTTGGTATCACAAAATTTGGTTACTAAATCGGTGTCATTGTATATAGGTTATTCACGAAGTAACGAAATTCCACCTGCAAAGGGTTCTGTTTCTCTTGAAACTGCTGTCAACTCTGACAAGGTTCTTCGTGATGAATTAGTAAAGCTATATGACAGAATAGTTGATAGATATACACCTATAAGGCGAGTTAATATCTCTTGTAACAATGTTTCAAAGGAAGAGTATGTTCAATTCTCTTTCTTTGACGATGTGGAAGCATTGGAAAAAGAGAGAAAAATACAATCAGTGGTAGTTGAACTTAAAAAGAAATACGGTAAAGATGCAGTTCTTAAAGGTATGAATTTTAATGATGCTGCAACTACTATTGAACGAAATCATCAAATCGGAGGGCATAAGAGTGGGACATAAGCCATTATGTAAAATGCCACGTCAGGACAGAGCAAAACAATTTATGCCTTTTGCTGCCCTAAAGGGATTGCCCGAAGCTTTGGCTAAAAAGGAAAGAATTACTGTGCAGAGAATAGAATTATCTGAATGTATGGCAGAAGAACTTAACCGAAAGTTTCTTCTTTTGGAAAGAGGGAAAATGGTAACAGTAACTTATTATCTTCAAGGTGAATATGTGAAGATGACTGGATTGGTTGCTATGATAGATAATAATTATCGTATTTTACGCATTGTCGATACAAGAATTCACTTTGATGATGTGATAGATATTGAATTTGAATAATCAAGGAAGGTGTAAATAGTTGAGAAGAGTTTATGTAACCGTCGATTGTCGTCAGTTTAAAAGCGGAGATATTAAACCGTTAAGAATTCATTGGCACGATGGACGAGTATGGGAAATAAAAAGATTGCTCCACTCAGCTTATCCTGTAGATGATGAATTCAAAGGAGTCAGATATACAGTTCTGATTGGAGATACAGAGAAGTATTTATACAGATATAATGACCAATGGTATGTAATGGCTGATGCCTGAATGGAGGTGCATTGATGAAAAGTTTCGTTTCCGTAAACGAGGTTAATGAGTTGTGCGAAGCACTCATATTAGATTTTATGAAATCAACAAAACATATTTGTGTTGATATTGAAGGTTTTATAACTGATTATCTTAATTTAAACATTGTATATATTCCATTTGCTGAAACAGATACAAGTAAATTTGGATTTTTGTCTGATGGTAAACAAGGTCTGTGGGTATATAGGAACAAGAAGAAAGAATATGTTGTTTTTCCTAAATATACGGTAGTGATAGACCAATATCTGTTACGGGAAGATGAGAGTGGCAGAAGAAGGTTTACATTAGCACACGAAGCAGGACATTATCTGTTGAGCAAACATAATCCGGAGCAAACAGTACCGAGTTATAGAAGAACTTTTGATACTGAAAGAGATTACACAAAAGAAGAAATAACAGAAATGTTTTCTCTTGGTGAGTTTTTTGCCGATAAAATGGCAGCTTGTCTGTTAATGCCGAGATTCATTGTTGAAAAGGCAATGAAGAAGTATTATAAAAACAAGCTGATTCCCGTGTACGGAAACAATATCTTTGCATCTGAAGATAAAGTCAAATTGAGAAAGATGGCTGATGATATAGGTGTATCTTATTCAGCATTGGTTATAAGATTAAAGAATCTGTGTTGTTTTGATTATCACGAAACAGCAGAATACATAGATAAGTATCTAAAGGTTGGTGATTGTATATGAGTGGGGAAATCATATATTATGACGAAAGATACGAAGCTTCTCCTGAAGTAATAAACAAATTATTGCGTTCAAGAGAGGATGCTGAAAATATTGATAAGAAAATAATTAATTGTCCGATTTGTGGGTGTAGAATTATTGAATTATATGCCAAAGAAAAACCACTATTAGATGTTAAGTGTAGAAAATGTAAGTTTACAGGTCCACTTAACACAGCATATTTTAGAAGACAACGCAAAAGATATACTAATTTTAAGTGACAATTTAATATTAAAAACTTGACTTTAAATCGAGCAAGCAGAGCAGGACCCGAAAGGGCTGAAAAACTACCAAGCGCCGTATGAAGCCGGATTGAATAGTAGGATAGTCATATCCTTTATTGTTCATCCGATTTCTACGGTGCTTTTTTATTTTGCCGATTTGCTTCGTACAGTGTTTGAGTCCTTTTTCAGGCTTAGCTTGAGAAAGGACTTTTATGTTTTATATATGGCTTTGTTACATAGCTGAATATCCGTAATCTCCGAATTTTTGAAACATACATAAATTCAAAAATTCAGAAATGGAGATTACATATAATGAAAAAATTATTTTTTAGATGGAAAGATGAAAGTTGCAATGGCATTAAGCCGGAGTGGGTGGAAATGACAGGAAAGGAATTTATTGAGTTTAAGAGAAATCCTGAAAATAAACATAGAAAATTTGCAGAGTATATCGATGAATATCAGGAGTCTGCAACGATTGTTATGGAGGTTACGCAGGACTCATATAATCGATGGCATTGTGAAGATGTAATAAGAAGGCGTAAAAGAACAGAAAGATATGTAGCCGGATATAAGGAAATATCAATGGACGAAGAAATATGTGGTCAGAATATCGAAGATTTTACTCTTCACGATGTAATAGCAGATGAATCTGTTGATGTTGAGAAAGATGCAATCAATCTATGTGAAATCAATCACCTCAGAGAAATCTTTAAAAAGCTTTCTCCAGAAGAAATGGAATTAATTGAAGCTCTGTATTTATCGGAAAATCCAATGACCGAAAGAGATTATGCTAAAAAAATAGGGTTATGTCACAGTGGTTTACACAAAAGAAAGATTATGGTCTTAAAAAAAATAAAAAAATTTTTTTGATTTTTTGGTGAGCAAAATCAAAATTTTGTTGCGGTATAGAAGTGAGGAGCAAAAATTCCTCAAAGAACCTTGACAACCGAATACACATTTATCACATACATTACTTTTGCTTACGAGCTGAGTAGCATGTACGCCGTGACATTGATTTATCAAGAGAGCGATATAGCAGTGCTACAAATATCAGGTGGCTCCTGATATGGGCGATGACGAGCAAAAGGAATAATGATACACCTGTCGTGGCCGGCACGTAAAGACCGGAGGTGAGATTCCTGTGGAGTTGATAAGCTGTCAACCGTGTGATAACTTCCCGTTAGCCTTGGGGTGTCGAGGACAAATAAAGGTGAATGTAAACATAAAACAGCGAACAAGTTTTTTATGACTTGTTCGCTTTATTACATACATCTTTATCGGGAAGTAATTTGTGTACTCGGTAAATACATAAGAAAGGAAAACAAAATGAAAAGAATTAACAAGTTTATTATCAAAAGACAAGACGAACTGCTTGAGAAAGAAGGCATACACAGTAAAGAGGAATTATTCAGTATGACAGTTGTTGAACTAATTGAAAGAATAGGTGAAAGCGAAATTGACCTATTACTTAAAAGATTGTTGCTTGATGCATACGATGAAAAGAAAAACTTTATCGATTCCTCTTGTGTCGATTTAGTGAAAGGTCATCAGTATGTGCTTGATACATTTGAAGCGTATGACTTCAATGATAATCTTAATTGGTTCTACAAAATTACGGTTGAAGATTTTCTCAATCTTGAAGATCTTAATCTGAAAAAGATTCCATTCCTTACGTATTATCTCAAGTATTTTGTGAACGAGGGGCAAATGATTGAGCCTGAATATTTCAGATATTACGACGACGAAGCAGATTGTTTAACATTTTATATTAATCCGGAGGTAGTACGATGATGGAAATCAAAAGAGGAAACATTTACTTAGCCGACCTTAATCCGATTGTCGGTTCGGAACAAGGTGGTGAAAGACCGGTTATCGTGGTTCAAAACGATGTCGGTAACCGATACAGTCCAACAAGCATTGTGGTACCCGTTTCAAGCAGAGTATATAAAAGAGACTTGCCGGTTCATGTACCTTTGAAAAGTGAGTGCCTTCCGAAGAAATCAATAGCATTGCTTGAGCAAGTGAGGACGATTGATAAAAAGAGGCTTAAAGAATATATCGGACGAGTTTCAAAACGAGAAATGCGAGAAATAGAAAAGGCTATGTATGTAAGTCTTGATATATGAGGTGATTGAAATGAAAGAAATGTTAATACCTTTGTTGATGGACCATAACTTTGAAGCAATGATTCATTCCCTTCCGAATAACATATTGGAGATTTATGAAATAACGGTTAAATCAGAAAATGAACCATTCACCCCTATATATATCTGGAATGGCTTCAACATCAAAGAAAAAGACTTAATAAATATTGTGAAAGCTCATAGAGATGTTGAGATCATAACAATAAAAACGTCGTTTGAAAATAAGTTTGCTGCTATGGCTTGGATTTATAAAAACTTAATCGAAAAGAACAATCTAACAGCAGAAAGGAAAAAGTATCTGATTGGAAAAAGATATGAAGCTGAGAAAGCAGCATATGGTGCTTCGGATGGTTTTAGAGGAAATAAGTACAAGAAAATAATTACTGCAGACAATGCTAATAAACATAAGACTCGTAGTGAAATTGCGAGGACAACAGGAACATCTGAAGGATATGTCAAACACGCATATAGTTATTCAAGAGGGATTGATGCTGCAGAGCATATATATCCGGGAATTACTGAAGAAATTTTATTGAAAATTAAAAAAATACCTGCTTGCCAAATTTCTGAAGTATATAAAGTACCAATTCAATATAGAAAAGATTTTCTTGATGATTTAATAGCTAAATACACAAATCAGAAAAGAAATTGCAAGAGGTGTGATAAATGATTGATAACTTAAAAATCAATCCTGAGTTTGAGTTGTTAATCCCCGCCCTTATTGATGATGAATTTGAACTTCTTGAAAAAAATATAGTTTTAGAAGGAGAAATTTATACTCCCATATTTGTTTGGAACGGTTTCATTATTGACGGACATCATCGTTACAGAATTCTTTTAAAACACGAAAATATTAAATATAGAGTTGTTGAAAAAGAGTTCCAAAACAAATATGAGGCAATGTCTTGGATGTGTAACAACCAACTTGGTAGAAGAAATCTTACACCTGAGAATCGTAAGTATCTTATTGGTAAGAAATATAATGCTGAAAAAAGTGCTCATGGTTCTCAAACAAGATTTTACTCTGCAAATGAAGAGAATCCCCCAAGTGGCTATTTTAGCCACTTGGATGAAAATCAAAAAAATGGAAGCACAAGAAAGCGAGTAGCTGAAGAAACTGGTACAACTCAAGCATACGTAAGATTTGCTGATGAGTTCGCAAGAGGTGTAGATGCTGCTGAAGAAGCTGTTCCGGGTATAAAAAAAGAGATACTTTCAGGGAAAATAAAAAAGCCTGCAAAAGAAATTGCAGAAATCGCAAAGGCACCTATTGAAGAAAGAAGAGCATTAACAGAAAACTTACGACTGATAAAAAATAAAGAAGAAAAGGATAAATCGCATAAGACAATAAAGAGTGATTTAAAAGTTATTTCTGCCGAAATGCGAGATGTTGATGCCCCTGTTTCTGATGAAAGTGTAATTGAGTCTCTGGACGGAACAGTAGATATGTTTATTGAAACCTGTGAAACGTACTTTGTAGACCATCCAAATATCTTAATTGAAGAGCAACTTTATAAAAAAGTTCTAATAATTATGGAAAAAGCAAGGCAATATACAAATAAATTCAAAGGAGATTAAATTATGGTAAACAATATGAATGAAACAAATGTTAATACACTCTATGTACTGAAGAGAGTTAATTCTAAAAATCTCAAAGTTCTTGGTGAAGATTATCAAAGAGAATTGAACGGAAATAGAGTGGCTAAAATAGTTGCGTCATTTAATGAAATGGTGGCTAATGAACCAAAAGTTAGTTATCGAAACGGTAAGTATTATGTGTTTGACGGACAACATACTATTGCAGCAAGAAAGTTTTTAAACGGCAATAATGACCTTCCGATTCTTTGTAAGGTTTACAGAGGACTTACTGAGCAGGATGAAGCGTTTCTTTTTGCAACGCAGAATGGTGAAGAATCAAAACCTACTCCGGGTGAGAGAATGAGAGCATGGCTTTTTGGTGAGAGCAAAGACGCTATTGCGTTTCGTGATGCAACAGAGAGCACGGGTGTGATTTTGGAGCTTGGAGATGTTCATTGCAAATATCACTTAGTTTGTGTAAACACTGCACTTAACATGTATAAACGAATTGGCGAAAGAATGTATAAAGAAGCCTTAAGTATTATCGTTGATGCTTGGGATGGAGATATTGAATCTCTTAAAACTGAAATATTGATTGCAGTTTGCAGATTTATTTGGCTTTATCACGATGTGTATGACCGTGAAAGATTGGTGTGGAGGTTAAAATCCGAAAATCCAAAGTTAATTCGTCAGGCAATAATCAGTGATTTTGAACTTGCCGGATATAAAAGACATATTAATCAGATTTACAAAATCTACAACGGTGGTGGTAAGGCAGTTCTTGAGAAGAAGTTTTGAAGAGGTTAAGTATGGATATAAAACTCAAGAATGAATTAACCTATCTAATGATTTTCTATTCTTTGAAAAAGCTCCTTGAGAATGGCGACATAGATAAGGATACATTCGATAGATTGAACATAAAAAACGCAGAAAGCCAAGGGTGCAAAATTGCAGTAATTTAACAAATCGCACATTGGATTTTATTTGATTTTTTAAATAGAATATGTGACGAAAGGAGGCCTGAGCGATGAAAGAAGTACAAGTTATCAATCCGAAATTGAATAAAAAAACTGATGATATATTAAGAGTTGCGGCATATTGCCGAGTATCAACGGATTCAGATGACCAAATGAACTCTTTTATTGCTCAGGTCAAATATTATAACGACTTCATAAGCAGAAATAAGAAGATGGTTCTTGTTGATATATATGCTGATGAGGGGATTACAGGCACCTGTGCTGAAAAAAGAGATGAGTTCTTGCGTATGGTTGCTGATGCGAAAAAAGGTAAGATTGACCGTGTTCTCGTAAAGAGCGTATCAAGATTTGCAAGAAATGCTCTTGAGTGCATTGAGAATATAAGATTACTAAAATCTTATGGAACAACGGTTTTATTTGAAAACGATAATATTGACACGGAAACGATGAATTCCGAGATGATATTGTATGTTAAAAGTGCCTTTGCTCAAAGTGAAGCAATGGCGGGTTCTAAAAGAGTATCTACTGCTGTTCGCATGAGAATGGAGCGTGGCGAATTTAAGACTACAACGGCTCCTTATGGCTACGATTTGATTGATGGGAACTTGATCCCTAATGAAGAACAGTTTCCGATAGTTCAGCGTATTTTCAAAGAGTATTTATCCGGTAACGGTATGACAAAAGTTGCCGAGATAATCAACGAGGAAATGCAGTCTGATAGAATATGGGATAAAACAGCAGTTCAATATGTGCTGAAGAATGAAAAATACATAGGTGATAGTTTGTGGCAGAAAAGTTATACACCACATATATTACCATTCAAAAAACATCGAAACAGAGGTCAGGTTGAAAAATTCTATGTAACTAATACCCATCAGGGTATTGTATCAAAAGAAGAATTTAACTTGGTTCAAGAAAAAATTGCTGTTGCAAGTGAACCTAATAAGAGTGCGAAACGAATTTCACGTACACCATTTGATAAAAAGATTTATTGTGGTGATTGTGGATGGAGTTACGGAAAGATAAAATCTTCCGGAGAACTTTATTGGGGATGTATTCACGATGAGTTATCTTCGGGTAAGTGTGAAGGACCTAATATTAAGCACGAAATATTAGAAAAGTGTTTTGTTAGAGCATATAACAAGCTTCGTTTATATGAAAATGAAATTGTTGATAAAACTTTATCTCAATTAATTGCAATTAGAACAAGTATTACAAGTATGAACGAAGAAATCTCAAGTATAAATAGAGAAATTGCTATTTTATCAGAGCAAAACAGTATGTATAACGAGCTTAAAACAAAAAATATCATTGATGATGTTTCTTATTATGAGAAAACAACAGCAATTATGAATAGGTTAAATGCACTTCGAGATAAAAGATTAAAACTTATTGCTGATGATGAGGATGAGATGATTATGGAGAAGATAAGGAAACTCAAATCTATTCTTGAAAAATCTCCTGTATCATTGTTTGAGTTTGATGATAAGTGTTTTGAATTAATTGTTGAAAAAGTAGTTATATATCCGGGCAACAGAGTTGTTTTTGAATTGTTTGCAGGGTTTAAGTTAGGAGTTGACTTTTGATGGGTAAAAGAGTTTGTTTGTACGGATATTCTGTTGAGAATAATAATTTTGTTGTAAACGAAGTTGAAGCCAAGATTGTATCCGAAGTGTTTGAGAAGTATCTATCAGGCTCAACTCTTAAAACTATTGCTGATGAACTGACCGAGCGAAAAGTACAATATTATAAGGATAAGAATATTTGGAATAAGAATATGGTTGCAAGAATAATCGAAAATGCACACTATGCTGGTGATGAGCAATACCCTAAAATTGTTGAGGAAGATACATATTCAATAGCGTTTGGCATAAAGAAAAGCAAGGGTGGAACAAGAGAAAAGGATACAAGGGAAGTGAAATTCCTAAAAACTCATACTTATTGTTCCTCCTGCGGAAGTAGATACATAAGGAAATTTATAACTCGTTCAAATAGAGAAAAGTGGTTTTGCGAAAATCTTTGTAAAACACAAAAGTATATTGATGACGAGGTTATGTTTAATACTATTCTTTGTATATTAAATTCAGTTATTGAAAATCCCTGTCTTGTTGAGGGGAAGATTACTGATGCAAAATCATATAAGCCTGATTTAGGAATAATGAAAAGAGAAAATGAATTAAGCTATATGTTAGAACAGCAAACAAAGAATTTTAAAATCCTTGCTAATGATATGATTTCTCTCGTATCCGAAAAGTTTGATTGTTGTTATGAATTTAAAGATGAAGAGTACACAGAAGCCTTCAAGGAATATCTTGAATCACAAAGTTACATAGATAATCTTGACTATAAGCTGCTGTTTGATGTTGTAGATAAGATTATGATAAATGCCAAAGGTGATATTTCAATTCATTTTGTTAATAACACCGTATTGTGTCATGAGAAAGGAGAGTTTGTAAATGCAGCCTGTTAGAACTGTAACAAAAATTGAAGCAAATCCGCTTTTGACAGCCAATAAGAATGAATATAAGCAGATAAATGTTGCCGCTTATTGTCGTGTTTCAACTGATTCTGATGACCAGCTTCAGAGTTACGAAGCTCAGGTGGAATATTATACAGACCACATTTGTAAAAACCCAAAATGGCACTTTGTTGGTATTTATGCAGATGAAGGTATCACTGGAACAGTTGTTTCAAAGCGAGAACGATTTAAGGATATGATAAGAGATTGCGAAAAAGGTAAAATTGACCTCATTCTCACAAAATCTGTATCTCGTTTTGCACGAAACACAGTGGATAGTCTCAACTATGTAAGAAAACTTAAAGCTATGAACATAGGAGTGTATTTTGAAGAACAAAACATTGATACTTTGACTACTGATAGTGAAATGTTTATCGGACTGTACAGCGTTATGGCTCAATCTGAAAGTGAAAACATCAGTGCCAATGTTAAATGGGGTGTTCGTCAAAGAATGAAAAACGGAACATTCGGTTTTAATTTTAATACTTATGGATATAGAAAAGGTGAAAACGGTGAACCGGAAGTTGTTCCTGAAGAAGCAGAGTTTGTTAAAAAAATGTTCGACCTTTATCTTGACGGATATAGTACAAGGAAGATTGCTGAATACTTGAATGAACAAGGAGCAATTACAAGAAGAGGCAATGAATGGAATGAGAGAGGGGTACAAAGAGCCTTATCTAATGAAAAATACATAGGTGATATGTTGATGCAAAAAACATATTCGGTAGATTGCATTAGTAAGAAGACAAAAAAGAATAATGGTGAGCTTCCAAAATACCTAATCAGTAACAATCATACACCTATTGTAAGCAGAGAAGTATTTAAACTTGTTCAGGCTGAAACTGCTAAACGAAACTCAAAAAGGAAAAAATCAAATCAGGGTACTACAGAATTAGGAAAGTATAATTCAAAATATGCTCTGTCAGATGTGTTAATTTGTGGTGAGTGTGGTAGCAGTTACAGGCGAAATGTTAAATACGACAATGGAAGAAAAAAGGTATATTGGAGATGTATAAACAGAATAGAAAATGGAACAAAGTTTTGTAATAAATCTTCAGGTGTTCGAGAAGAAAAGCTACACGCTGCAATATGCAGAGCATTGTCTAAAATATCTCCATCAAAGGAAGATATTTATAATGCAATGAAAGCATCACTCGAATATGGAATAACGGAAGATGATACAAGCTTAAATATTTACAACATAAAATTAAATATCAAACAACTTCAGGATGAAGCAGAAGATTATATGATGAAGGCTGCAACAACTGAGGGTGATAAAAGTAAGTATCTTGAAGAAGTAGAAAAAATATTCGCAAAAGTAAAGGTTCTCAGAGAACAACTTGAAGTGTTGGAGGCAACATCATCAAATGCTAATGAAAACAGTTCGGAAATAAATAGATTAACCGATATTTTAAAAACATCAAACTTTGCCATTGAAGAGTATGATGATTTGATTGTCAGGAGAACGATTGAATGTATAAGAGTAATGAGTAACAAAACAATTAATATAATCTTTAAGGGTGGTTTTGAAATGACAGAATCGCTTGAAGATATAACATAAGATCCTTTCTTAAGTGGAGTGCAAAGTTGGTGAAAAAACTTTGTGCTCCTATTCTTTTATACATATCTCCTTAGAATAAATCAGGCAAAAAAATATATTCAAAAATTTCAAGGAAATATGAGAAAACTATTGAAAAATAAGGCTTTTTGTGGTATTATATATATGAAATTAAGAGGACGGTCTTGAAGCGATAAATTTAGATACCCGGTTCAAAAGTGAGACGTACCTCCAAAAAATACCAAGTCTTACGACTTGGTATTTTTTTATCCAAGCCGACAGGCTTGGCATATCATCACGCGTCAGCGTGTATATTATCGCTGTAGGCGTATATCATCACACGAAGTGTGCATAACTGTCGGCTTGATAATATGCAATGCTTTGCTTTAGGTTTTCAAAACTTCCTGACAAAACTACATCTTTTGCATAATTCTTCACACGCATTACGATTTGAAAATCCATTGTAAATGTTTAGTGCTTTTGGGGAGTTTATAATTTCTTCTAAATCTTTTTCAAAAATATTTCCAAGATTTATTTCGCCGTTGTTGTCAAGGCAACAGGGGACAACTGTGCCGTCTGCAAGAATTCCAATCTGGTCGCGAAGTCCGTAGCAGAAAACTTTTTCATTTATATCATTGTTTTCAAGCGTAGGCCAGTCGAATTTGTTACCATATTGAATATAGATTTTTTGCCCGATTCGTGTGCCGTTTCGCTCAACTACCCAAGGTTTCGGGAAATAATTTTCGAGAACACTTAAAATTTTATCATTCAAACTATCTTTGCCACCGTTGTTCCAAAGTCGAAGAACAACGATTTTTTTATTTTCAGCACTTTTTGCATACTCAAAACAATCATTCAGATATTTTTCAAATGAATTCTCATTGTCATTCGCCTCAAATGAATGGAGAGAAATCACAGTTTTGTAGTGTGAGTGTGAATTGAGAAGAATGTCCTTGTATTTACTTAAAAGAGTACCATTTGTTGTGATAATCACCTTAAAACTCATATCTTCGGCAATCTTTAAGAAGTTTTCAAGGTCAGGGTGGCAAAGTGGCTCGCCAAGAAGATGAAAATAAATGTAGTCAGTATAATCTTTGATTTTTTCTAATACTGTTTTGAACTCATCTGTATTCATTCTTTTAGGACTTCGTGTAGTTCCGGGACAAAACGAGCATCTAAGATTACAAATATTTGAAATTTCAACATATACTTTTGCAAATCTTTTCATTTCTTCGCCTCCCTTGTTTTGTAATTATACCATATTTCGTACAGATAATAAACAATTATTATTGAAAGAAATTTTTATATATGATAAAATTAATTTAGGTGATTTTATGAAACTTATAGTTTGTCTTGACGACAAAAACGGTATGCTTTTTAACAAGCGTCGTCAAAGTCGTGATAGAATTCTAATTGATAATATGCTTGAAATTTGTAAAGGTGAATTACTTTACACAAATGGGTATTCTGCAACGCTATTCCCTGAAAATTCTGTAATAGTTTTTGAAAAAGCTGACGAAATTGAAAGCGGTTACATTTTTGCAGAAAATTTTATGTTAGACGAAGACAAAATCCAAGAAATTATCATATATAAATGGAACAGGGTGTACCCTGCAGATATGTTTTTCAACATTTCTCTTGATGGTTGGAATTTAACAGAAACTGTGAATTTTGCCGGCTCATCTCACGAAAAAATCACAAGAGAAAGATATGTGAGGTAATTATGAAAAAATATTTATCAATAACAAGCATAATTCTTGTATTATTACTTACTTTTACCGCTTGTGGTGGCTCTCTTACTAATGGTGATATTTTCCCCGAGCCAGAAATCACTACAACAGAAAGCACACAAAATACAACCGTAACCCTTAAAGATATTCCTGAATATTCGGGCAGTCCGTACATAGCAATCAATGATAATCAACCGTCATTCACAAGTAATGATTACACTACAACTGCATTTGAAGAATATGCAGAGTTAGACTATCTCGGCAGATGCGGTGTAACATACGCTTGTGTTGGTATTGAGATTATGCCTACTGAAGACCGTGGCAGTATCGGTCAGGTTAAACCTACTGGCTGGGTAACTGCAAAATATGATTTTGTTGATGGCAAATATCTGTATAACAGATGCCATTTAATCGGATTTCAGTTGACAGGGGAGAATGCAAATACCCGAAATCTTATTACTGGTACTCGTTATATGAATACTGAAGGTATGTTGCCTTTTGAAAATATGATTGCCGACTATGTTAAAGAAACTGAAAATCACGTTCTATACCGTGTAACGCCGATTTTTGAGGGCGAAAACCTTGTTGCAAGTGGTGTGCAGATGGAAGCATATTCTGTTGAAGATAATGGCGACGGCATCTGTTTTAATGTGTATTGCTATAATGTGCAACCAGGTGTTAAAATCGACTACGCAACAGGTAAAAGTCAGTTAGATACAGAAACTACCACAAAGGCAGAAAACGATATAAACGCGTCACAGTATGTACTTAATACATCTTCAAAGAAAATTCATAGCCCAACTTGCTCGGGAGCTAAAAATATTAAAGAAGAAAACAAAAAAACCGTCAGCGGTACAGATTTGCAGAAATACCTAGATGACGGTTATGAATATTGTGGAAACTGTTTTAATTGAAAGGGGCAGGATGTATGGGCTTTGATGAACTTGAAAAAGTGTTTCTTGCAAGATGTGAAGAATATGCGAAAAAACTTAATGCACTTGGCACAAAAACAACATCTGAAAAGAAAACAACATTTTTCTGGGTTAATTTGCCTGCAATAAAACTTCAGTTTATTTATGGTAAAAAAAGGGGTACTTTTGACTTGCCAAGCACGATTTTTGCTCGTGTTTATCTTAATAAAAACACAAACCATTTTTATCATATTCCCGAACTTCTTGCATTCCTTGGTGTTGATGATTACAGGGCTTGTTATTTCCCGTATATTGAGTCAGAAGAACGAATGAATTGTTGTTTTGATGCACTTACAGAAGTGCTTGACTCTCATATCAGGGATTTTGAAAAAATTGTAACAACTTTCCGTCATGAAGAAATGCGTCGTTATCAGTTTGAAAGTATCAAGGGTATGTATTCGCTTCAAGAGGACGATTACAATAACCCCGACACATATATAATGATGCTTGAAATGGGTGAAACTATGACTTTTCTTCAGCGTATGACAACACTTGATGCGTATTATAATCTTTGTTGTGGTAAGCGTGAAGATGCCATTAAAAAGTATGAAAAAATGAGTTCAAAAAATCTATTATTTGATTACGAAAAACGATTGTTAGAATTTATCAAAAAGCCCGGAAACGCAGATTTTAAGCCGATAACTGACGAGTGTTTTTCATACAGAGATGCAAAACCGTATATTATGAATGATAATGTTTTTTCATTCAAATCACTTCTTTTTGCATTGGGTGTAACAATTCCTGTATTTTTTGTTGTTTCATTTGTCATTGAGAAAATTATGTCTGCAGGAGCAGTTGCATCATACGGTGCACCTTGGTGGGTAGTATTGCTTTTTGCAGTTGCATCTTCTGTGATGGTTGCCATAGGTTTTGCGGATAACATTAACAAACTTGTAAGCGATAAAAAACTAAAGATAAGAGCAGACTTTAATAAAATTCTTGAATCCAAACTTGCAAAAGATATTGGGGAAGTTTTGTTTAGAAGTTTTTCTGCAATCTGCTTTGTATTCATTGTGTGGCTTTCATTAATGACCACAAGCATTTATGATACATACATTAAAACGCCAAGCGATGACGATATGTTTAAAATGACACGAATTGAATATGAAGATATTGACACAGTTTATTATATGAAGGCTCGATATAACTTTGATGGTGACCGTATTGAAAGGCCGTCTTATGTGCTAATTTTCAAAGATGGTACAATGTTTGATTTTGATATGATTAATACAGCAGAACAAACTGAAAAAGATGTTTTGCCGTTACTTGAAAAATATGATTTAGAAATTATAAAAGTTGATAATCATAAAGAAATACCCGGTTATGACGAGTATTACGAAGAGATTTATGAATAATTGAGGGGAATTTTATGCCATATTTATTTGCACACTTTAAAGAAAAAATCACACCTGATGGTGAACAGGTTTATTTTGGAATAAGCCGTGACGGACTTAATTGGGAAAAAGTCAATGACGGGAATCCCGTATTAACTGCAAACCTTGGCGAAAAAGGTTGTCGTGATATCGAAATTGTGCGACTTCATACGGGAGGATTTGTGCTTCTCACAACTGACCTTTGTATTGCAAATCGTTATGACGAAAATTTGCACCTTGACTGGTCAAATGTGAACAGAACGGGTAGTAAATGCCTTCGCATGTGGAAAACTGATGACCTTGTAAACTTTAGCGAAGAAAAACTCGTTTATTTCGGTCGTGACGATTTCGGTTGTATGTGGGCACCTGAAGTGTATTTTGAAGAAGAAACAGGAGAGTATTTAATCCATTGGGGCTCAACTGTGGCTGAAGATGACTATAAACATATGTCGATTTATTGTTCGGTTACAAAGGATTTTGAAACATTCTCTGAACCAAAACTTTTCTTCACGAAAGACAATGAAATTCTTGATACTCACATAAGAAAAATTGACGGTGTTTATCATATGTTCTATAAAAATGCACAGAATCCGTCAATGAATATGCACGCAACATCGACTAATCTTTACGGACCATATGAACACGACAAAGGCTTTGAAGAGTATATGAGCACTATTGAAAAACCAGGCTCATATGAGGCAGGAACAAGTTTTGTGTTGCCCGACGGCAGATGGTGTGTAATGTTTGATTTCTTTGGTTGTGAACGTGAAAAAATGGGCTACGTGCCGTTTATTTCATCAAAACCGGGAGATATGAATTTTACCCGTTGCCCTGAAGATTTCAGTTTTCCATATGGCTATAAGCATGGCGGAGTGGTTGAAATAACTGATGAAGAATATGAAAGACTAAAGAGTGATAAGTTTTAGTAGCGTAAATTAGAGTTTGTCAAACAAAAAGACGCTGATTTAAAAAATCAGCGTCTTTGCTTTTATTCTTCTGTATCTTCTTTGATTTCTTCTGCTACTTTTTCTTCAATAACTTCTTCAACCGTTTCTTCAATAACTTCTTCCGTTGGTGCGATTACTTCGTCAATTGACTCAATCATTACTGACTGATTCATTTCTTCCTGATGCTTTTCTGCTTTTTCATTGAGCCATGCGATAATATCCGCATAAACTTCTTCACGATTAATCTCATTAAGAATTTCGTGACGAGCACCCTCGTAAAGTTTCATAGTTACGTTTTTATGACCTGTCTTTTTAAGCATTTTGTAAACTTCATTTACGCCTTTACTGTAATCGCCAACAGGGTCCATTGTGCCTGAAATCAAATAAATCGGCATACTGAGTGGTACTGTGTTGTACCAACGTTTTGAAGATACTTGTTTAAGAGTTGTAAAAAGTGCTTTCATTCCACTGACGGTGTATGTGTATCCACATAACTCGTCAGCATTAAATTTGTCAACTTCTTCTTCATCGCGAGTTGCCCAGTCATTTTCGGTACGCTTTTGTGTTTTTCGATTGTATGCACCAAATGCAATTGCATTAAGCACTTCTGAACGGTGCATACTGCCATTTTGTTTAATAAGAGCATTTGCAAGCTGAATTCCAATGCCCAATGCGGGATTTTCCCCACTTGTACCGCTATAAATTACGCCATCAAGCAAATAGCCATATTTTGCAGTATATTTTCTTGCGATAAGACTGCCCATACCGTGACCAAGCATAAAGAATGGTAAATCGGGGTACTCACTTTTTATAATATCAGTTAAAGACTTCAAATCTTCAACAAAATGTTCTTCGCCCTCAGTTTCACCAAAAAAACCAAGCATATCACGGTCAGTAACTGATGAACCGTGACCAATATGGTCGCTTACAAATACCGCGTAACCCGCTTTGCAGAGTTCAAGAGCAAAACGAGCATAACGGTTTGAGTATTCAGCCATACCGTGCGAAATCTGAACAACACCTTTTATTGAACCGTAGTCAATAGGTGCAGCACTTTGAGCATATATATCGCATAATCCCGAATGTGATGGGAATGAATATTCTTTAGTAAGAAATTCCAAAAATATCACCTACAAATTTTAATGTCTTATTTTAGCACATATTGAATAAAAAATCAAATTTCTATATCTAATATTGAACTTTAATAGGGGATATGGTAAAATGAATTCTGCCGATAGGCGAAAAATATCACTTCGTCAAAGATGAAATATCACACACCGCAAGGAGTATATCACATCTTTAAAGCAGATATATCACACCCTGCGGGCATTGTACAATATGGGGGCGTAGCTCAGTTGGGAGAGCGTTTGACTGGCAGTCAAAAGGTCATCGGTTCGACCCCGACCGTCTCCACCAAAAAGTCCGAGGTTATAAAACCTCGTACTTTTTAATTGTTATATCATCAGAATTTGTAGTCTTCCACAGTCAAAAGAACACCGTTTGATAAATCTTCTCTTGTGAAATCAAACATTTCACTGATTTTATTAACTTTTGTGTTATGGGGGTCTGATGACTCAATATAAATATATTTGGGTATTTTTTCGGGGTTTTCTTTGTAGTAACTAATTAATTGATTTTGGTTAAGACTACCTTGGTACCATGCAGTATATGTTGCAATAGGACGTTCCAGATACAGATACATCCAATTATTATAGGAAGCCAATAATATAGGGTCGTCTTCTTTGCTGAGAGTTTTTATTAAATCCATATCGCTTATTGCCTTATTATACTTGTTATACTGTTCTTCAGTCATATATAGTTCTGAATAAGGTCCGGTTGTTGCTTTAGGAGCATCTTTTCCGTAAATTTGCCCATACTGATAGAATATGCCGTAAAATGCAATTTGCAAACAAAAACCTACAATGATTATACCACGGAATGAGCCGTTTTTTTCTTTATTGGTTGTTTCAGAGCTCTGTTTCGAAATGTAACGCATTTCTTTCCATAAGTCCATTGCAAAAAATACACCTGCAACATTACAGACTGCGAGCACAACTCCAATTGCACCTAAAAGCGTGTCTGCAGCAAGATAGTGGAAAAAGGTTGCTATTGAACAAGGTACATACATACAATAAAACAGGGATTTGTTTTTGTTCTCTGTTAATAAATAGCATATAGTAGCAAATACGAAAAATGGTAGTGAAATAGCACAAACATAAATTTCTATGTTTTTCATAACACCGAACATAAACAGTATCGTCCACAAAACTGAAACAGACAAATAAACGAAACGATGTGTATTGTATCTTCTCTTCTTGTCAAACAACAAAACTATAAATAATATTGGTAATAACCATGGCATACCGAGATTAGCCATACTGAAATATTTAAATGTGTCTATTAACTTTGAAAAAACAGATTTGGAAGCAATATCGTACTCGCTACTGCTTAAAAGATTTTCTATGTTATTTAGAATTGAATCAATTGTTCCACCGGTTGAAAAGAAGAAAAGAACTGCAACAATAGCAACAATGAAAATGCCACAAGAAAACCACAAAACAGCTTTTTTTGTGAAGAAACAATTATAGCTTTCTATATTAGGAAAAGAATTGAGTAGTTGTTGCTTTTGCACTCTTTTTTGTTTTTTTGTGAGCTTTTTTCCTTTTTCAAAAGTGCGAGAAGTCTTGCTTCTAATTATATAGTTCATTAGTATTTGCCGTTTTGTCCACAAAGCACAACCGAAGAGATATAATGCGAATGCAAAACAAAAAATCGGGTTACACACGCAACAACAACCAAAGCATGTGCCAGCAAAAATGTAAAAACGAACAGAGTTGTTTTGGTGAATTGAAATCAAGCAAAGTGATAATAACAACAAAAATATAACGAACATAGATTGATAGCTTATTGCCAAAATTCTATATGATATTTGTACATAAAATATCATTGATGCCATAATTGCCCATTTTCCATATTTCCTGAAAAAACCATATATTATAACCGCTATTGCTGTGTGAATCAAAAGATATGTGCATCTCAAAAAAACAAAAATACCATCAGCAGAACCCTTTATTGTCATCCATATGTATACCGGTATGTACGAAAACAATGTCGAAAACTGTGTAAGATGCCACTCGTGTTGAACTAAACTATCACCATTCATAAGGCGAAGTGGGACTGTCACATAATAACTTTCATCATCAGAAAATGGAATAACAAAAACAAAAAAGATGTGCAGTAACAATACCGACAACAAAGCTGTAATAAATAAAAAGTCCGTATTTTTAAGTTGTTTAATCATAGACGCCCTCTAAAAAATTAGTACATTATATATGGTGATTTTAGCATAAATCATAAAGCAAGTCAAATTTGCTGTATTATTTAGTGAATTTAACAATAATCGATTATCAAACACTTGATATTTGTTTGATTTTTATGATATAATACGAGATAAAGAATAATTTGGAGAAATATGCAATGAAAAGAGTAATGTTGTTGTACCCACCGGGAAAACAATATCAGCGTAGCGAAGACCGTGCACAGTGTAATATTGAAGATTCTGCAGTTGCATCTACTCACGCATGCAATGATATTGGTTACGCTGCAGCTGTTTTGCTTGAAAAGGAATATTCTGTCTTTCTTAGAGATTATCAGACAGAATTCGCTACTAAAGAACAGGTTAAAGCTGATATTGAAGAATTTTTACCGGATTTGATTTTTATAAGTATTACCAATGCAACTATTTATGATGACCTTGACTTTATAAAATGGATAAAATCTTTTCACGATTGTCTTTTTGTTATAAAGGGAGCAATTTTTTATAATCCGAAAAAAACTCTTCTTGAGACTCTTGACCTTAGCAATGTTGCTTGTATGGTTGGTGGAGAAATAGAATTTATAATGGGTCCTCTTACAGATTGCCTTTTAAGAGGTATTGGAACCCTTGATGATATTCCGGGAATTATTTATCACAATGGTGATGAATTTGTTTCAACAAAATTTGATTGCTGGAATAAAAATTTGGACGAGCTTCCTTTCCCAGCAAGGCATTTAATGAATAATGCTATCTACACCAGACCAGATACGGGCGAGCCGATGGCAACAATTTCCGTTGCTAAAGGATGTCCTTCACAATGTATTTATTGCCTTACTCCTATTATATCGGGCAAAAATGTACGCTTCAGAAGTGTTGAAAATGTTTTTGCTGAAATAGAAGAGTGTTATTATAAATTCAATATTAGAAACTTCTTTTTTAAAGCAGATACATTTACCATTGATAACGAATGGGCGTCACAGTTATGTGATAAAATCATAAATTCTTCACTTTATGGGGAAATCGAATTTACTGCAAATTCCCGAACAAAGCCACTCACTTTTGAGTTGCTTCAAAAGATGAAACAGGCAGGCTGTTTTATGCTTGCTGTTGGTTTTGAAACAGGCTCTGAAAAAACTATGAAACTTATTAAAAAAGGAGCAACTCTTGAAGATAGCGTTCGTGCAGCTAACCTTATAAAAAAAGCAGGAATTCCTTTGTTTGGTTTCTTTATGGTAGGCTTTCCATGGGAAACAAAAGAGGATATTAAGCAAACCGAAAAATTTATTTTGAAGTTAAATCCTGATTTTATAGAAATACATATTGCTATGCCGTATTACGGAACTGAACTGTATCAGTATTGTGTAGAATACAATACATTAAGTGACTTGGCGTGGGGTAACGACTATTATGCTCCGAATACAATCGGTACAAGTTATGTATCTCTTGATGAAGTAATAAAAATGAAAAAGCAAATGCAACTTCGTTTTTATTTGCGACCTATATATATTCTTAAAACATTGAAAAAGTGCATAACATCTTTTACTCAGTTCAAAAATTATGCACAACACGCAATTAAGCTTTTAAAGAAAAATCTTTTTTGAGGTAAAAAATGAAAGTTTTATTTATAAATCCTTCCGTTGGATATTATACCCGTGCTCTCTCTAATCCGCTAGGGCTTCTCTCAATAGCCACTTATGTAAAAAACAACGGACACGAGGTAAAACTTGAAGACCGTTGTGTTCACAAAGTAAATATTAATAAATTGCTGGATACGTTTAAGCCTGACATTGTGGGTGTCTCACTTATGTCGTCGCGAGGCCTTATGGATGCCGCCAAGGTATCAAAAGCCGCCAAAGCAAAGGGGATTCCTGTTGTATGGGGCGGTCAAATGCCATCTTTGCAGATGGAAGAGGTATTATCTCTTGACCTGGTTGACTATATTTCGTATGGCGAGGGTGAAGAAACCTGGCTTGAAATGATGAATGCTCTAGAAAAAGGCGAGTCATTTGCTGAAATTCAGGGGTTGGCATATAAAGAGAATGGCAAAACGATTATTACTCCTTGTCGCAAGTTCTCCGACCTTCGTGATATGCCTGTATCAGATTATACACTCATCGACCCGCCAAAATATATGCAGACATATCTAGGTTGCAAGAAAATGATGTATATATATTCTGCTAAGGGTTGCCCTTGCAGATGTGCGTTCTGTTCTAATCAGAATTTTCACAAAAGCACTTACAGAAAGCGGCCAAACGAATATGTAATGGAAGAAATTCGTTATCTTATAGAAAACTATGGTGCAGATGGATTTTTCTTCTCTGATGAACTTTGGGTTGTAAAAAGAAGCGATTTAGTGGACTTCTGTGAGAAAGTCCACGAAAGCGGTCTCAATTTCCAATGGGGTATTGAACTTCGTATTGGTATGTTTGAGGAAGAAGATTATCAGATGCTTTACGATGCGGGTTGTCGTTGGATTTTCTTTGGAATTGAAACAGGCTCAAAGGAAATGCAAGATATTGTCCACAAAAATATTGACTATTCAAAAATCGCACCTACATTTGAAATACTAAATCGGATTGGTATTACGACTATAGCTTCCTTCATTATTGGTTTTCCAAAGGAAACAACAAAACAGCTGAAAGATACCGTCCGTTTGTTGAACACAATAAAAGCAAACTTGACTCCCGTATTCCATTTCACGCCAATTCCCGGAACCGAACTATATAACCAGGTAGTGGCAGATGGAACTTACAAGGCACCAAGAAAACTTAAAGAAATGAGCAAGGTTGTGGCGACCGAGTCTCTGGGCGTTAATCTTTCAGCTGTTCCTAGCGTGGATTTGCGTGTAATCAGAAGTTGGTATTTATGGAAAAGCTTTTCCAACAAAGGTGCTTTACAGGAACACGGAGCGTTTGAATTTGCAAAAGAAACGATTCTTAATGGTCTTCATTCTATTTCGCTTAAAGGTCCTGTTAGCTTTTTTATTGATGGATTCAAGGCTTTATATGAATTCCTTTATATTTTCTGGTATTCACATGCACATCCCAAAATTATTAAAAAATATGGGTTAGATATAACCTACGATTAAACAGAAATTTGAGGTACATAAAATGAGTAAAAAACTAGTTTCAATTGTTGTTCCTAACTACAATGAGGTTGATACGCTTGACGAGTTGTATGAACGAACAACAAAAGTAATGCAAAGTCTCGATAAATATGATTATGAAATCGTCTTTTTTGATGATGGCTCAACAGATGGGTCAAAAGCAAAAATAGAAGAGCTTTGCAACAAAGACGAGCATATAAAAGCAGTTTTTTATTCAAAAAATTTCGGTTATGCAAAGGGTACTTTTTATTGTTTTCAACAGGCAAAGGGCGATTGTGCTGTAATTTTACACGCTGACTTGCAAAATCCGCCTGAAGAAATTCCTAAACTTGTTGAAAAGTGGGAGACCGGTGCACAGATTGTTTTTGGTGTTAAAAAACAAAGTAAAGAAAATAAATTTATTTATTTTATCAGAACTGTGTTCTATTGGGTAATAAATAAAGTTTTTGGCGTAAAAATGGTTCCTCACGCAACCGAATTTGAATTGTTTGATAAAAGTTTTATTGATATTCTTAAAAGAATCAATACAAATGAGCCGTTTCTTCGTGGCCTTATCTATGAATATGGCTCATCTTATGAATATGTTTATTATGTTCAGGAGAAGCGTAAGAAAGGCAAAAGTAAATTTACACTTTCTAAATATTATGACTTTGCGGTTTGTGGTATTGTAAACGCTTCGAAAATTTTGCCAAGAAGAATAATTTTTGTGTCTATTATTGCAATGATTTTAAGTATTTTAGAACTTTTTATATTCTGCATACCAAACGCATTTGATTTATCTTTTAATGGTGCAATCAGCGATATTATGTTAAGATTAATTTTCATTTTTATAGGATTATTGTTGTTAATGATATCTTTCTGTGCAGAACATCTTATTTCACTTCCTCGTAACAATGGCGAAAAGCCGATAATTATTGAGGAGAGAAGAATTAACTATTAATTTACTAAATAACTAAAAATGTACTTTTGAGACTAAATATGTTTGATAATCAACATATTATGTACCAAGTGTATCATATTGTGTTGTAAATTGCAAGTATTATTTTAATGATATAAAAATATATAAAGAAGAGGTCTTTTAATGGTTGGTGTAATATTGGCTGCCGGTGATGGTACTCGCTTGAAGGAAAGCACCGGTCAGGATATATGCAAGGCATTAAGAAAAATAAATAATAAGTATTTAATTGAATTTGCACTCGATAATTTAATTGCATTAGAAGCGAATGAAACTTATATTGTTGTTGGTAAGCAAGGCGATTTAATTAGAACGGCGATAGGAGATAAATATAAAAGCCTTAATGTTCTCTATGTTTGTCAACCACAACAAAAGGGTTTAATGAATGCTTTTGTTCAAGCACTGAAAACTATGGACTGTGATGAAACTGTAATTTTGCAGTTGTCTGATGAGATTTTTATAGAGTTGCAAACTGAATCAATTAAGAATGCAATCAAAACAGAAGAAGCTGATTTTTATTGTGGTGTAACATTTGAAGAAAACCCCGAAAAAATCAAAAACAATTTTTCTGTAGAAACAAATGACGATTCGTTGCTTATAAAATGTACGGAAAAACCCCAGGTTGTTACTGATAATATAAAAGGTACAGGTTTTAGTATTTTTAATGGCAAAACACAGAAGATGATAACAGAAACATATGAAACTGAACCAGATATGCTTTATGACTTGTGTGATTGTTTTAACTATCTGGTGGCATCAGGTTATCGCGGTTTAACACTTAATGTTGCTAAAAAAGAATTTAACATAAATACAGTTTTAGATTTAACAGAGGCTGAAAACTTTAATAAATAGTAAGAAAGACTTGCAAAACTGCAAGTCTTTTTCTTTTGTAATCGACACAATGTGCAAAATATGTTTATAAAATATTAACATTTATGATATTTTTAGTTCATTTTTTTGGATAATAATGTATAATACAATTAAGACATAAAGAAAGGTCTTGGTGTTATGAAAAAAATATTAGCATGTGTTCTTGTGATGACACTCCTTTTTGCAGGTTGCAGTCTTACAAATGAACAAAAAATCGAGGGAACTCAAATTAAGTTGTCTGATAAAAAAATCACAGTTGATGGCAAAACTGTTACAAATGACAGTACACAAGCGGTTTATACTGCAAATGATGTTGTGTTTTATCTTGCAGGGCAGGATTTTACTTATGGTGAGGGTACTGAAAATGATGAGCACGAGCAGTCTGAAGCTGATGAACATACAGTAGTGCATATTACAAAACCCGGCAGATATGTGCTCAGCGGTGAACTTTCAGCAGGACAGATTGCAGTTGACCTTGGAGAAGATGCTGAAGAAAACCCCGAAGCAGTAGTTACACTTATTCTTAATGGCGTTGATATTACTTGCACAGTTGCCCCTGCGGTAATTTTTTATAATGTTTATGAGTGTGGCATTGCAGATGAAGAAACTGCCACAAAAAATGTTGATACTAAAAGTGCAGGTGCAAATGTAATTGTTGCAGATGGCACGGAAAATAATATTAACGGCTCTTATGTTGCAAAAATTTATAAGTCATATGAATTGAATGAAGACGGCACGGAGGTTGTAGATAGCAAGAAACTCCATAAATATGATGCAGCGTTTTATTCAAAGAAAACAATGAATATTGACGGTGGCGAAAAAGGTGACGGAATCCTTAATATTAAAGCCGAAAATGAGGGGCTTGATAGTGAACTTCACTTGACCATAAACGGCGGTAATATTAATATTACGTCAGGTAATGATGGAATCAACACTAACGAGGACAATGTTTCTGTTACTACTGTAAATGGTGGCAAACTGAATATTCTTTGTGACGGCTCAACGGGTGAGGGCGATGGAATCGACTCAAACGGTTGGCTAGTAATCAACGGTGGAACAGTTATAGCACAGGCTTGTGCTATAAGCGGTGATGCGGGCATCGACTCGGATTTAGGTATTTATATCAATGGTGGTAATGTGATTGCTTCGGGCAATATGCTTGACAGAATTGCAGGTGGAGAACAGACCTATGCAGTATTCAACTTTGCAAGCCGTCAAGTTGGTGACAGCACATACACACTTAAAAATGCAGAAAACAAAGTTGTGGGTGAATATGCACCTACTAATGATTTCACATATCTTTTTATAGCAGGCGACGAACTTGTTGCAGGGGATTACACATTCTGGCAGGGTGACACTCAACTTTCAGCGTCTTCAATGAATATGGGTGGTATGAATAAAGGCGAAATTTCTGAGGGACAGACAAATGCAGACGGCATACCACCTGAAATTCCTGATGGAATGGAAAATATGCAAAGACCTCAAAGAGATGAAAATATGACAAGACCTGATGGCGAAGTACCCGAACTGCCCGAAGGTATGGAAAATATGACACCACCTGATAATATGGGTGGCGGAATGGGTATGATGGGTGGTAATATGATGGGTAGTGGAAACAAGTCAACTACATTTACCATAGTAAAGGGCAGAAATCAATTCAGCAATGTAAGTCCTGTAGCCACAACTATAACTGAATAAATTATAGTTTGTCGAACTCAATTCGTAATGCGTAATTCGGAATTCGTAATTAAGCATCTGCGACGCAATCTATAATTGCAACGCAGTTCCTTCGTTTTCCGTTTTCCACTTTCCATTTTACACTTATCCCTATAAACTCCAATTTGTTAAATAAAAACGGCTGATTAGTGTTTGCTAACCAGCCGTTTTGTAATTCTATTCAGTAACTTCAGCTTTCGCTCTGCGTTCCGCAAGGTCTTTTTCAACCTGTGCTTTTTGTTCAGGTGTGTATTTGATAAAGAGTAACGGAATTATATAAAGAAGTGCCGCGATTGCAGGTGTAAGCATTGTAAGTGGCCAAATCCAGTTTTCAAAGGCTTGGGTTTGAGTGCCAAGATAAACTGCACCCTCAACGTCTTCAACCGCAATATACCCAAGAACACTAAGTGAAAGAGTTGCAAGAGCACCTGT
The DNA here is from genome assembly GCA_045545735.1 of Candidatus Fimenecus sp. Classification (GTDB taxonomy): domain Bacteria; phylum Bacillota; class Clostridia; order Oscillospirales; family Acutalibacteraceae; genus Fimenecus. The sequence goes on from JAZQBM010000012.1 coordinate 45,167, forward strand.
AATACCACTTGAAATCTTTGTAAAGAATGTTTGCATTGCAAATGTAACACCTTCTGTTCGCTTGCCTGTTTTCCATTCCATATAGTCAACGCTGTCACAGAAAAGAGAGGTTTGTGCAATACTTGCCGCACCTGACGGAATTGCACAGATTGCCATAATAACCATACCAATAAGAATGTTGTTACCCTCAAATCCAATAATCCAAGCAAGAACTTTACCTACGATAGTGCAAATCTGAATGAATATAAGAAGATTTCTGTAACCGCCAAATTTAACCTTAAGTTTATCAGCGAAAATCATACCAAGAAAACTTGGAGCATAAGTGATTGCACCGTATACTGTGGTAAGAGTTAATGGTCCAAGAACAAAACCTGCAACTGAAATTTCAGGCATTTTGTACTTGAAGAAATATGTAACAAGTGAGTTGCCGAATGCCAATGCACCAAAAAGGTTTGATAGTGTCACAAGCATAAGCATTTTATTCTGGAATAAAAGTTTGAAACATTCAAGAAGTGATGTTTGCTGTTGTTCAGGCTCTACTAAACGGACTCTTTCTTGTGCTTTATAACATTTTGCACTGACTAACGCACCGCCAAGACCGAAAATAGCGGCAAACAAAACAGTCATAAGAGCAAGTGAATTACCTGACTGCTTAGCAACAATTTCCATAATCATAGGAATAACTGCACTGAAAACTCCGTAGAAAACAGAACCGACAGTACGTGCCATCTGCACAAATTTGTCGCGTTCGCTTGAGTTTGGTGTTACAACTGCAGTCATACCCCAGATTGCAACGTCCTGCATAGTGTAACTGATGTCCCAACATAAGTACATAATTACAAAGTAACCAATACGAAGCCACAAAAGTTCTTCTGCCGTTGAAAATACTACGAAAATAAAAACCGTAAAAATACCAACTGGTATAGGAGTATATTTAAGTAATGGTCGAAGTTTTTCACCGCTCTTAAAACGATGGCGGTCAACAATTGAGCCAATAATCGGGTCGTTAACGCCGTCCCAAACTTTCATTGCAATCAGCAGAATTGCAACATAATGTGCCGGGAATTGTGCAATATCTGTCAAGAAATATTGAAAGAACGAAGCACCAATAAAGCAGTAAACAATATTTTGTCCTGCAAGGCCGGTCATGAAACTTCGTTTTTCTTTTTTACTAATATAGTTCACAAAAGAACACCCCTTTCAATCTATGATTAAATTATACACGAAGCGTATGGGTTTTTATATAGGTAAAAGTGATAAAAAAACAAACAAAAATTTTACATATTATATTGTTAAAATAATATGAATATTTTAGTCATTTAGTTGAACATTTTTCAGTTATCGTGTATAATAATTCCATATTGCAGAAAGAAAAAGGTAACTTTATGGGTTGGGAAGCAGAATACAATAAAAAACTTGTATCCGCAATGACTGCGATAAGTCATATAAATGACGGCGACAAAGTTGTTATGTCCTTTGGCTGTGGTGAACCACGTGCCATTGTCCGTGCCATGCGTGAAAACTATAAGAATTTTCACAATGTTCAGGTTATAAATATGCTTTTGTTGGGCGAAACACCTTGGGTAGACGAAGAAGTAAAAGGGCATTTTTCATACAACTCATTCTTTGCGTCGGGAACAAACCGCAAGGCGATTTCTGAGGGCGTTGCCGATTTTACAACTTGTTATCTTTCAGAAGCACCAATGGTTTTGCGTGAATATGTAAAACCACGCGTTACCGTAATGTCTGTTACACCTCCTGATAATGAAGGTTATGTTTCACTCGGCACAAATTGTGATTATATTGAAACTACACTTTCGCATTGTGAACTGAAAATTGCACAGGTCAATAAAAATGTTCCATACACTTATGGTGCTACAAGAAAACATATATCAGAATTTGACTACTTCGTTGAATATGACGAGGATTTGCCAATAGTACCTGCTCCACCAATTACAGATGTTGAAATGCAAATCGGCAAAAATTGTGCTTCCCTTATAAATGACGGGGATTGTATTCAACTTGGTATTGGTGGAATTCCAAACGCAATCTGTGAAGAATTAAAGCATAAAAAGGATTTAGGTCTTCATTCTGAAATGGTTGGCGACGGTGTTGTTGACTTAATTAAAAGCGGAGTTATTAACAATTCGAAAAAGAACTTCCATAACGGAAAAACAATTCTTGGATTCGGCTTTGGCACAAAAAAGTTGTTTGATTTTTTAAACGGCAATAAAGATATTGAAATGGTGCCCATGGACTATGTAAATGACCCATATATTATTGCAAAAAATGATAATATGGTGTCAGTTAATTCTTGTATCGAAATTGACCTTATGGGACAAGTTGTGGCAGATACAATCGGTCTTAATCAGTTTTCAGGTGTTGGCGGACAAGTTGATTTTGTCCGTGGTGCTACAATGAGTAAAGGCGGTCGCTCAATTATGGCTATGCCGTCAGCTGCAAAGGGTGGCACAATCTCGAAAATTGTTCCGAAAATTACTGACTATTCAGCGGTTACGACTACAAGAAATGACGTGAATTATGTTGTTACTGAATATGGAATTGCTCAGCTTAAAGGCAGAACAATGAAAGAGCGAGCACGAGCATTAATCAATATTGCACATCCTAATTTCCGCGACGAATTAGCACAGGAATTTGAAAAAAGGTTTAATGAAAAGTTTTAGTTAATAGGGCAATGCTTCGGCGTTGTCCTTTTTTCTTGCTATTTGGTAAGAAATACTTTATAATAAAATCATAATTTCAAAGGGGAATAATTATGGGAAAAACAAACGGTTTAATTAACAATATAAAACAACATTGGAACACGCCTGCCGAAGGCAATTATGTGCCATATAAAGAGGTCGTGAATATTGGTATAGCAGGTTTTGGTGTAAATTGGACTTCTCACCTTGCAAATACTATAGGACTTAGTGCGTCAAACTTCCTTGTAGGTGCAAGTATCGGTCTTCAACCTATGGATTTGCAGATTATGCTTATAATAGCGAATCTTGTGGGTATGCCTATAGCCTTTTTCAGAGGTTGGTTTTTTGATAACCACAAAATGAAAGGCGGAAAATTTATTCCCGTAATGCTTCGCACACCTATTCCTATTGTTGCTTTGTCAACATTGTTTGTGTGGTTGCCTTATGAAAACTGGCAATACACCACCAAGGTAATTGTAGTGTGGTTTATGTATATGTTCGTGCAGTTTTTCCTTTGTCTTTATAACGAGGGGTGGGGATATTTTCAGCAAGTTGTAACCCCTAATGAACAAGAACGAGCAAATGTAATGAGTATTTTCCAGATTCTCTATTCACTGGCACCAACTCTTACAGGTTTTGTAATACCTACAATTGCGGGCTTTACTTTCGGTATGAATAATATCTGGACATACCGTATTATTTACCCTGCATTTACACTTGTAGGTCTTGTAATTCTTCTTGTTTTCTTCCCGAAACTTAAGGAACGAATTATTCTTCCAAAAAGACCTGTTGAATATGTAAGTATTATTGATTCTCTTCGCGAAGTGGCTAAAAACAAATACTTCTGGATTATCAATTCAGCAGGTTGGATAGGATTTCTTGAAGGTGCATATGCTGTAATTTTAAGTTGGTCTTTTGTTTATGCTTACAACGGCGAAAAAGAGAAACTTTTAGGTGTGGCAAACACAATAATCGGTAATGCGGCACTTTGGTCAATGGCGTTGGCACCGTTTATAATTAAATGGTTGGGTAAGAGAAATCTTTTGATTTTGCACAACTTAATAAATATTGTGCTTATGCTTTGTCTTGTACCTGCTTATGAAAATCTGTTCTTGGTTTGTGTGATTTTTTACCTCAATACTTTTGTAAACACTTTCCAAAATGTCTATATGGCAAATATTCAAGCAGATATGCGTGACTATCATCAATGGAAAACAGGTGTTCGTGTTGATGGGCTTTTTGGACCATTAGGGCTTATAGGCACAGTTTTAGGTTTCTTTACAGGTCTTGTAATACCGGCAATTTATGAGCATATGGGACTTCATGATGATTACGATGTGCTTTATAATAACGAATTGAGAAATAATCTTTTTGATGTTTTGATTGTTTGCTCAATCGTAGGTGCAATTCTTAATCTTATTCCGTATCTTTTCTATGATTTGACCGAGGCAAAACACCGTGGTTATGTGAATGTGCTAAAAATTCGTGCTATGTTTGAAGATTACGGTAACGGCGAACTTGACAATGCACAACTTGTTGACACTATGAAGATTATTAAAGGTGCAAAAACTGATTTTCAGAAAAAAGATGTTGATAAATCGGCACTTAAATCGGCTAAAAAGATTAATAATAAGCAAGAAAAACGATTGGCAATTAAAAAGGCAAAAGACGAAATTCGTGCAATAAAAATACATAATAAATTAGTTGAAAGTTTGCCAATTGTAAAAGAAGAACTTAATAAGTTCAATACTGAAAGATATAAGGCACAACTCACATCTGCAAAAGATACCGTAATTAAAGGTGAAGTTTATCTTTATGCAGATTGGAAAGCAGAAAAACGTATGGCAAAGCGTTTACCGAAATCCACAAAAGAAGAAAAACTCATTCGTGCGGATGCAATAAAACTTTCTCGTGAGAAAAAACGCTCATACAAACTGCTTAAAAAGTATGGTGCAGATAATCTTACAATTCCTGACGAAAGAATAACTGAAGAAATTAAAAATCGTGAATTTACAGATGAAAAAGAGCGTCGTCAGGCAAAACGTGAACTTAAAGCATATACAAAAGGCGTGTCAATATATCGCAGAATTACAAAGCCGTATAATGATGCGAGAAATCTTATAATTCAGGCAGAGAATTATACACATCTTGACGAAATTGAGAAGTTGTATGAGAAAATAGCAGATAACGCGTAAAATATCAAAAGAAAATCGGCGATTTGTTTTTGGTTTTTCTTGGAAAACTCTTTACAAATTGCCGTTTTTTTATTACAATATTATGGTATATATAGTGGGGTAATATTCCACGAGTTGAAAGGATGAATGAAATGTCAAACCAGATGATGATATTTCTTGCTATGGCAGGGTATATGCTTATTGTTATAGGCATTGGCGTATTCTTTGCACGTAGAGCAAACAAAAACACAGAAAACTATTTTTTAGGTGGCAGAAGTTTAGGACCTTGGGTTGCTGCTATGAGTGCCGAAGCATCTGATATGAGCGGTTGGCTTTTAATGGGACTTCCCGGTGTTGCATATTGGTGCGGTCTTGCTGATGCTACATGGACTGCAGTAGGTTTAGCCCTTGGTACATACTTAAACTGGCTTATTGTTGCAAAAAGACTTCGTAATTATTCAGCAATCAGCGGTGATGCTATTACAGTTCCTGAGTTCTTCTCAAACCGTTTCCATGAAGATAAAAAGGTTATCAGAATTATTGCATCAGTTTTAATTCTTGTATTCTTCACAGTTTATGCAGGTAGCTGTTTCGTTACTTGCGGTAAACTTTTCAGCACATTGTTTGGTTATTCATACACATCAATGATGATTGTCGGTGCACTTTTCGTTATTGTTTATACTTTCCTTGGCGGTTTCTTGGCTGAAAGTGCTTCTGACTTTATGCAAAGTATTGTTATGATTATCGCACTTGTTTCTGTTCTTGTTTTGGGTACAATCCACGCGGGCGGTATCGGTGCGGTTATGGAAAATGCACAGTCAATTGCAGGCTATTTCTCACTTACAGAAATTGCAAACCCTGTTACAAATGAAACAGGTATGCAGTTGGTTGAAAATGGCGTTCCTGTATTCGGTAATGCATCTCCTTATCCATTACTTACAATTGCTTCAATGCTTGCTTGGGGTCTTGGTTATTTTGGTATGCCACAGGTTCTTCTTCGCTTTATGGCAATCCGTAAGGCAAGCGAACTTAAAAAGTCAAGAAGAATTGCAACAGTATGGGTTATTATTTCTCTTTTCGCAGCAGTTGCAATCGGTATTATCGGCCGTGCAATGCTCCCAACTGCAGAAACACTTCTTACAAAAGGCGGTGCAGAAAACGTATTCGTTCTTATGAGCGAAACACTTCTTCATCCTGTACTTGCAGGTGTTATTATGGCTGGTATTCTTGCCGCTACAATCAGTTCATCTGACTCTTATCTTCTTATTGCATCTTCAGCACTTGCAAACGACGTTTTCAAGGGCGTTATTAAAAAGGATGCAAAAGATAAAACTGTTATGTGGGTTTCTCGTATAGCACTCATAGTTATTGCACTTATCGGTATGGTTATTGCACTTGATGAAAAGAGCGTTATCTTCAATATTGTTTCATTCGCGTGGGCAGGCTTCGGTGCTACATTCGGACCACTTATGCTCTTCTCACTTTTCTGGAAACGCGTAAACCGTGCAGGTGCTATTGCAGGTATGCTTTCAGGTGCAGCAACAGTTTTCCTTTGGAAACTTGTTCTCAACCCAACATTAGGTGGTGTATTCGCAATTTACGAACTTCTTCCTGCATTCATTGTTTCATCAATCTTTATCGTTGCTGTTTCACTTCTTACAGGCGAACCTTCAAAAGAAATTGAAGAAGAGTTTGAAAAAGCAAAAACAGGAAATATTGACTAATTAATAACAAAATTAACAATAATATTTAAGTAAAGACAAAGGACTGAAAATCATTTATGATTAATACAGAAAAAACACTTGAAAAGCTTGTGGCTCTCTCAAAGGGCAGAGGCTTTGTATATGCAGGTAGCGAAATCTACGGCGGACTTGCAAACACTTGGGACTACGGTCCACTTGGTGTTGAACTTAAAGAAAACATTAAAAAGGCTTGGAGAAAGAAATTCATTCAAGAAAATAAATACAATGTAGGTCTTGATAGTGCAATTCTTATGAATCCGCAGACTTGGGTGGCATCAGGTCACCTTGGCGGTTTCTCTGACCCACTTATGGACTGTTGTCAGTGTAAAACACGTCACCGTGCAGATAACCTTATCGAAAACTTTGACGGCACTAATGTTGCAGGTTGGTCAAATGAAGAAATGGCTAACTACATTAAGGAAAACTCAATTCCATGTCCTGATTGCGGTGCTCATAACTTTACTGATATTCGTCAATTTAACCTTATGTTCAAGACATTCCAAGGTGTTACAGAAGATTCAACTGCTGAAATTTATCTTCGTCCTGAAACAGCACAAGGTATTTTCGTGAACTTCCAGAATGTTCAGAGAACTACAAGAAGAAAAGTGCCATTTGGCGTTGCACAGATTGGTAAATCATTCCGTAATGAGATTACTCCCGGTAAATTTATTTTCCGCGTTCGTGAATTTGAACAGATGGAACTTGAATTCTTCTGCAAACCTGGTACAGACCTTGAATGGTTTGAATATTGGCGTGCATTCTGCCGTGACTGGCTCTATTCACTCGGTATGAAGCCTGAAAATCTTCGACTTCGTGACCACGACCCTGAAGAACTTTGCTTCTATTCAAAAGCTACAACTGACTTTGAATACTTGTTCCCATTTGGTTGGGGCGAACTTTGGGGTATTGCTGACAGAACTGACTACGACTTAACTCAGCATAGCAATACAAGTGGTAAAACTCTTGAATATTTTGACCAGACAACAGGTGAAAAATATATTCCTTATGTTATTGAGCCATCTCTGGGCGTTGAACGTCTTTTCTTGGCTCTCTTAACAGAAGCATATGACGAAGAAGTTGTAGATGCAGAAAAGAACGATACTCGTGTTGTTATGCACTTCCATCCGGCGATTGCACCTGTTAAGGCTGCAGTTCTTCCGCTTTCAAAGAAACTTGGTGACAAAGCTGACGAAATTTACGAAATGCTTTCAAAGTATTTTAACGTAGAATATGATGACGCAGGTTCAATCGGTAAGCGTTATCGTCGTCAGGACGAAATCGGTACACCATTCTGCATTACTGTTGACTTCCAGACAGTTGGTGATGATGAAACTCCTGCTGACAATTGCGTAACAGTACGTGATAGAGATACTATGGAACAGGTAAGACTTCCAATCGACCAGTTGGTTGATTATATCAATAAAAAATTGGAGTTCTAATATGAAAAAACTTCTGCTTATTATCAACCCAACCGCAGGCAAAAAGCGTGGAATTGACTATCTTCCCGAAATCGTTAAAAGATTTGAAGATGTTGGTTATGATGTTGAAACACGCTATACTGAAATTGACAAAAATGCAACCGTTGTGACACTTAACTACGGCGAAGACAAAGATTTGATTGTTTGCTGTGGCGGTGACGGTACGCTTAAAGAAACTATCTGCGGTGTTATGACTTTAGAAAGTAATGCTAAAATCGGTTATATTCCTATGGGAACAACAAACGATTTTGCACATTCACTTCATATTCCGACAGATGCTTTGTCTGCTGTTGACACTATTATCAATGGCAAAGAAATGAAGGTTGATATAGGCGACTTTAACGGGGACGAGCAGTTTATATATGTTTCCTGCTTCGGTAATTTCTGTGATGTTTCTTACAAGGCAAAACAGAAATTAAAGAACAAAATCGGTAGGGGAGCATATTATTGGGAAACTGCTAAAGAAGTTCATAAAATCAAGGGGTTTAAAGCGAAAATCCAGTGTGATGACGGTGAAATTATAGAGGGCAAATTCTTCTATGGGGGCGTTTCAAACTCATATTCTGTTGCGGGATTCCCTGTGCTTACAAAAGCAGGCGTAGAATTTGATGATGGACTTCACGAGTTGGCACTTATTCGTATGCCAAAAAATCCTGCCGACCTTGTTACAATTCTTCGTGATATGTTTGTAACAAAAGATGTTCTTCATAATGAAAATCTTGTAGTGAGACACGGTAAGAATTTTAAATTCTGGTTCGAAAAACCAGTAAACTGGACTCTTGACGGCGAAAACGGTGGCGACCACGATTATGTTGAGGTTAAAACTCTTGAAAATGCCGTAACAATTTTAGTTGAATAAAAATAAACGGTAAGCAGATTTATTTCTGTTTACCGTTTAGTATATTAGTGAGATGATATTATGGGAGAAAAATTTAAAAAAGCAATAGGTGTTGAAGGTACATTCAAAGACACAGTATTGCCTATGATATATTACTGTTTCACCAATATTTTTCTTGGTGGTGGCGGTTACATAATCAGTATGTATTTCAGCATATTCTTAACACGAGTTGTAGGGCTTGACATTGAATATGCAGGTTTTATTACTATGATTGCAGTAGTGTGGGATGGTATTAACGACCCGCTTATGGGCATCATTACTGACCGTACCCGTTCAAAATATGGCAGACATCGTGCATATCTTAAATGGGGTATTCCGTTTGTGTTTGTTTCATACATAATGCTCTGGAATTCCTTTGGACTTGATGGTGAAAAACACCCGTATGCAACAGTTGCATATTTCGTGTTTGCATATGTTCTTTATAAGACTGCTTATACGATTATTGCAGTTCCGCATACCGCTATGCTTCCCGAACTTGCACCTGAATATAATAAGCGTACACAATATACATCAGTAAGCTATATTTTTAACTCTTGTGGAATGATTCCGTCATATATCATTCTTCTTATTTTGCTCTCAGTATTTGGCTATTCAGATGGTCTTACACGTGATGCTAAAATGCCTTTCTTCATAGCAGGTATAGTTCTTGCAACAATGTATAGCGTAGCAATTTACGGTACATTCAAGCTTGTAAAAGAGCCAAGTTCACTTGATATGAAGAATGAGCCACTTGACCTTAAAGCCGCAATTAAAGAGTATATTCTTGTGTTCAAAAGTAAGTCCTTCAGACAATATTTCGGTATTAGTTTCTTTTGGGAAACCGCAAGAAGCTTTTATTCCACAACGTATATTTATTACATAACATTCCTTGCAAATCAGTACAAATATTACCCAATATTCAATACCTTTGCAGGAATTTTTGAGTCAGCCGCATTCCCGCTTAACTACGCACTTACAATGAAACACGGCAAGAAAAAATGTGGAACAATCGTAACTCCGTTTATGATTTTAGGTCTTGCAATCGGTCTTGTTGTTCAAGCAAGTCAGCCGGATACACCAAAATCTACATTTATGCTCATTCTTATGATTGTTGGTACAATTCTTTACCCATTTGGTATGAGTGGTATTGGTTTTGTTTGTAACAATGTTTTCCCTGACTTAACTGATGTTGACGAGTTGATTACTGGTCGCCGTCGTGAAGGCGTTGTATCAACTTGCAATACAATGGTAAAGCAGGTTACGGGCGGTATTAATACATTTATTGTTACTCTTATTCTTGGCGGATTTGGTCTTGATACAAAAAGTGAAGCAACTGAATTTGTAGAGCAACCTGACTCGGCGATTTTCGGTATCCGACTTTGCGTTGCGATAATTCCTATGATTTGTGCACTTGTGTCATATATTCTTTTAAGAAACTTTAAGATGACAAAAGATGACCATACAATGATTCGTGCCGCTATTGCTACAAAGCATAAATATGGTAGCGTTACTTTAACACCCGAAGAAAAAGAGCGTTGCGAAGTGCTTACAGGCCATAAACTCCAGAACACTTGGTTAGGTAAAGATAATGACGAAAGTCAAGGTCATACACTCCAAAAAGATGAAGATGGAAATTACGTTATTCTCATAGAAAAAGAAGCTGAGAAAAAGGCACTTATGGCTAATGCATAATGGGGGAATTATTATGAATAAAATTGATATAAACCAAACCGCACCAACAGTAAAAAGAAGTAAATTGTTTGATATATTCTTTTATATTGTTCAATGGACTTGGGGACTTTCAGTAAATATTGTAGGCGGTATTGCATACTTAATCTGCACTAAAGTTTTAGGTTATAAACACCAAAAATTCGGTTATGCAAATATCGTTTATATGCCTTGGAATCAAGGCGGACTTTCAATGGGTACGTTTATTTTTATGAGAGCTGACCACCCAAATAAAGAATGGACATATAATACAAGAATTCACGAGTATGGCCACACTTGGCAATGCTTACTTTTAGGACCGCTTTATTACCCTGTTATTGCTATTCCATCAATGATTTGGTGCAACTGTTTCCAGAAATATCGCGAAAAGAATAACGTTTCATACTACAAACTTTATTGCGAAAGTTGGGCAAATAGCTGGGGCGAAAAATTCTCGAAAATGAAAAGAGTATAAAAATTAAGGCAGTCCTTTTAGACTGCCTTTTATCTTTTATATGTTCTTGCACCTGAAATCTACCCAAGCACTGTCTTGAGATAACTTTCCGCCAACTTTAAATGTTTTGAGTGAGTTAGTGTCATTTTTCAACCAACTGTCAAACCAGTCAAGAATATAGCCTGAATATTTTTCAGGATTTGTACTGCAAGTGGTGTGAATTGCCTTGTTAAGTGAGGCATAAACCGTCGGGCCTTTTGCAATGTCATAAGCAGGTTCAATCCATTGTGATGGGCTGACAATCATATCATTTGTACCTGCAATAAAGAATGTAGGTGTACTTAAAGGTTCAACTTCGTAATCGAAATTACTGCCTGCAAGTGAAATTGCACAGTCAATTCTTGAGTCTGCAACTGCAGCATTTACTGATGAGCGTCCGCCTTGTGAGTGACCTATTACGCCAATGCTTTTTGTATCAACTTTGTTATAGAAAATATCGTTTGTATCTTTATTTTTCTCAAGAATAAAGTCAATAGATGCAATCTGTGCTGTGCCGTCTGCCGACATTGACTCATCACACGCAACAACTATGTAACCACCTTTTGCAATTTCAACAAGTAACTTATCATAAAAGCCTGCAGTAACCATTGTGCCGTTTGCCCAAGCAATTACGGGGTATGGTTTTGAAACCACTTCAATGTTATCGGGGTAGTAAATGGTTTGTGTTGCTGAAGATGTTTTGTAATCTTTGGTTTTAATAGATTTAATTGAAGTATCAACAACCTTTTTAGTGGTTGTTTCTGTTTTCTTTGTGGTAGTTTCAGCTTTTTTTGTTGTGGTTTCGGGTTGAGTAGTTGTAGTAGTTGTTGTGTCATCCTCAAAAGGATTGTCAAAAATACTGTTTTCAGTAGTTGATGGCTCGTCTGTGTTTACAGGTTCGTTTTTACCACAACCAACTGAAAAGACAAGTAAAACAAGGCATAAGAATAATGCAATAAATCTTTTCATAATTGAACATCCTCAATAGTAGGGCGGGGTTTTAACCCCGCCTAAAATCTTTATTATAACTTTGAAAATCCGTGGCAGTTAATAAGTGCGTCAAGTTTTTTACCCTCTTTACAGAGCGGACATTCGTGTGACGGTACGCTGAAATAGTCAGGTAAATCATTAGGATTAAATACTGAATTGACTTCATAGCCGTCGCAAGTCTCACTTGTTGCGAAGATTGAAGCAACACCTACAACGTCACCGCCGTAATATTTGATAGCTTCAATAGCAGATTTTGCAGTGTTACCTGATGCCACAGAAACTGCAGTAACAAGCACGTGCTTACCTTTAATCATATTAACGATATTGTCACGGAAAATAATCTGTGAACCGTTCACAATTTCAGGTGTAACAATATAAATTGTCTGATGAGCATTAATGTTGATATAATCATGTTTTGTAAGTTCGTCTGCAATACAAGTGCTTATAACCTCTGTGCCGTCAAGGCAGAGAATTGTGTCAACAATTTTGTTGCTGTATCTGTGGTTTTTACAAAGTTCGTGAGCAATAGCCTTTGCCTCAGAAAGACGGGACTTCTGTGCAGCAACGTCAATATAGTAGTTACTGTGGGAACTGTTTGTTGCGAAGTGACCTCTTGCAACACGAAGGAACAAATTGTTCTGTTTAGTCTTGATTTTTGTAATGCTTGTTGTTGGCATAAAAATCCCCCTTGAAAATATAGTATTTTTTATGTTATTCATTGTAACCTAAAATCACGAGAATTTCAAGAAAAAGTTACAAAAAAAATACAAAAAATTATAAATTTTTGTACTGTTTGCCCGTATGGTCAATATAAAAGTCATCTTTATATATTAAATCTTCAACTGAAACAAAAGTGTATCCCTGATTTTCAAGGTCAGTAAGTATTCTGTCAAGTGCTTCTGCCGTATTGTCTACACCGTTATGAAACAGTATAATCGAGCCGTTGTCAGTTCCTGCTACAACTCGGTTTACGATTTCATCTACCGATATCTTCGTGTAGTCCAGACTGTCGCAATTCCACTGAATCATTGTCATACCAAGCTCTTTGCACACGTCAAGACTTTGGTCAGTATAATCGCCTGACGGTGCACGCACAAGCGTTACAGGCACGCCCGTAATGGTTTCGAGTTTCTTGTTGCAGTTGACGATTTCTTCTTTTATTTCGTTGTATGAGCATTTTGAAAAAGCCTTGTGAGTGTCAGAGTGATTGGCAATAGTATGCCCTGCATCAAAAAATGCTTTCACACTTTCGGGAAATTTTTCAGCCCAGTCCCCGACAATGAAAAATGTAGCCTTTGCATTGTGCTTTTTTAGTATTTCAATAAGTTCACTTGTATCTTGATTAGTCCACGCCGCGTCAAAGGTAATTGCAACCTTTTTCTCGCTTGTATCAACTGAATAAATAGGTAGTTTGCGATTTGTACCTGCAACAGAAATATTTTCATTCAAAAGCATTCCTATAATTATGGTAACGGCAAAAATAATACATAAAAATCCAATGAATTTTCGTTTAGTTACAGTCCAGATATGCATAAAAAATCCCTCCTGTAAAATATACGGGAGGGAATGATTTTTATGTATTGATTTTATGCTTTAGGCTGACGAAGAGAAGCAATTTCTTCTTCAATATATTCTTCCATTGAAGGTTGTTCACGAAGTTGTTTCTTAAGACCTTTACCAACTACAACGTTGAGAACAAAGTTGATTGCGAAAAGAATGCAACCAATAACAAAGCCTATTCCAAGACTGCATTCTGTAACAATTCCGCCACCAAGAGTTTCGCAAGCAGTTGTGAATTGTGTAAAGAACACTGCTGCAACTGCCCATGAAATTGTGCTGATACAATTAAGAATTACGTTAAACATATAACGCATCTTAATACCTGAAATTAAAAGCACGAAGAAGTTGAGCACACCGCATACAACTGCGACAAGCAAAAGCACACAAGCTACAACTACCATAAGTGCAGCATCACCAAGAACCTCACCGTTAAGAAGTTTTAATACGCTACCGATATCTACTTTAAGAAGATAGTTGAGAATAAAAGTTAAAAATGAAACTGATTGTTCACTACTGTAGAATGGAAGTGTAAGCTTAAAATTGTAAAGTGGAAGTAAAAGTGCAATAAGCGGAGCGAATGTCATAACAAGACGAACAATTCTAAGCTTTGAACCTACAACTGAGCTCTTGAAGTTCTTTGTTTTGTAGTGCATTTTTGCAAATGCGTGTTCTGCAAAATCAGCGTCGTCATTCAATCTTTTTTCCCATTGATGATTAGGAATATTTGTTCCGCAAGATGGACACTCAGCCTTAATGTTCCATATTTTGAGTGTGCGTCCGCATTCGGGACATTTAGCAGCCATAAAATCAACTCTTTCTTTATATCGTTAAAGATTAAATAATATTATACTACAATTATTTTCTTTTTGCAAGTCTAATAACGTTCCATGAAAGTGGTTTAAGGTCAACAGTAAGTGTTTTGCCGTCAAGAACAGGTTTTTCTGCATTGAATGGCTTAACTGGAGTTGCAATTGCACTGTTTTCAGCCTTAATATCAAAACCTGACATTTCAATGTGTTCAATAACCTCAAAGTTCTCGAAATCAAGAAGTGAAACATCAAAGAGAATGTTTTCTTCCATATTTCTGTTGACTGTAAAGATTGTAAGATTTTCTTTGTCTTCACTCATTGTTGCGATTGACTCAATATCAGGAACATCTGTGAATTCCTTTGTGTCGTGTTTAGGAGAAACCACACGGGACTCAAGAGTATAACCACGACCATAGTTTGATAAGTGCATAAATGGATAGAAAATTGTCTGTTCCCAGCAAGCACCACCGTTTTCAGTCATAATAGGTGCGATAACATTTACAAGCTGTGCAAGACAACCAATTTTTACACGGTCAGCGTGTTTTAAAAGTGTCATAAGCATAAGAGCAACCAAAAGTGCATCTTCAAAGTTGTAAATATCTTCAAGCTGATGAGGAGCAGTACTCCATTTGTCAACGTGAACACCGTTTGAGTGGTACCATACATTCCATTCGTCAAATGAAAGGTTTACTGTATGTCTTGAACGTTTCTTTGCTTTTATGTAGTCGCAAATGCAGATTACAGAATGAATAAACTCATCCATTTTCATATTTTTTGCAAGGAATGAAGGTGTGTCGTTGCTACGATTGTCAAAATATATATGAAGTGAAAGGTAGTCAACCTTGTCATAGGCAAGGTCAAGTGTTGTAGCTTCCCAATCACCAAAGGTTGCCATATCGCGAGATGCACTACCACAAAGAACTGTTTCAATTGAATTGTCAGTCCATTTCATAACTTTTGATGCTTCAGCAGCAGTTCTGCCATATTCATAAGCAGTTTTATGACCGATTTGCCAGTCACCGTCCATCTCGTTACCAAGACACCAAAGTTTAATGTTGTGTGGTTCTTCGTAACCGTGTGAACGGCGAAGGTCACTCCAAAAACTTCCTGATTTGTGGTTGCAATATTCAACAAGATTTCTTGCTTCTTCAGGGCCACGAAGACCAAGATTTACTGCCATCATAGGTGATGAGCCTGCTTTTTTGCACCATTTTGCAAACTCGTTTGTACCAAAAAGGTTAGGTTCTGTAACACCCCATGCAAGTTCAAGTTTCTTAGGACGGTTTTCAATAGGACCAACGCCGTCTTCCCAATTATAGCCCGAAACAAAGTTGCCACCAGGGTAACGAACAACAGGAACATTGAGTTTCTTGACTTTTTCGATTACGTCAGTTCTGAAACCATCTTCGTCAGCAAGTGGATGGTCAGGCTCATAAATACCGCCATAAACTGCTCTGCCTAAATGCTCAATGAATGAGCCGTAAATTCTGTCATCAATTTTTGCACTTGTAAATTCAGATACAAGTGACATTTTTGCCTTTTTCATATTACAAACCACCTTTATGGTTATTAGTTATTGAACTTTAGTAGTTGATTCTTCTTCTACTTCTTGTTTTTCTGAAAGGAATGAATGGAAAAGTTCAATATTTTCTTCCTTGTCCATAACAAGACAAGCACCAACGCCTGAAATTGTTTTGTCTGACCACGTTTTGTCAGCAGGAATTCTGTACTGAACAATAGGGTATGAATAAGCCTTATCAAGAACCGCATCAATACCTATTTCCATAATTTTGTCAGAACTCAAGTTTGTCTTCACAAGAGGAATTACGGCTTCTGCAAGACTTAAAAGTTCAGGTAATTCTTTTGTGAGTGCCTTGTCAACGATTGCTGTAATAACTTTGCGTTGACGTTGTGTACGCATAAAGTCAGAGTCAAGATAACGAATTCTACTGTACCAAAGTGCTTGCTGACCATTAAGAAGTACATCTTCGCCCGCTTCAATTCTTACGGGAACGCCAACATCGCCTGAATGGTATGTGTAGTAACTTTCTTTTTCAGTAACATCAACATTTATTCCGCCAAGCTCGTCAACGATTGTCATAAAAATTTCAAAGTCAACAAGTGCGTAGTATGGAATATCAACCTTAAAGTTAAGTTCAAGTGTATCAACAAGCATTTGAATTCCACCTCTGAAATATGCGGAATTCAATTTTGAACTTCTATCTCTGCCTGCAATCTCAACGTAAGTATCACGCAAGAAAGATGTAAGCTTGATTTGACCATTCTTGTTGTCAAGAGTTACAAGAATCATTGTGTCAGAGCGTGAATCTGTTTCACCCTCACGAGCGTCAACACCTACAAGTAAAATGTTGATTTGGTCGGGGTCTGAATAAAGTTCAGTACTTGCAATATAAAGATTTTCTTCTAACTGTTCATCTGTATTGAATGATGACAAAAGCTTGTCCACCGTATTGTAGCCATAAAATCCTACACAAGAAACACCAACAATTATAATGCAAAGAAGAACAATAAAGGCATTTCTTATTGGGTGTCTTTTCTTTGATTTTTTCTTTTTTTCGCTATCAGATGATATATCGCCGTAAACTTTACTTACGTCGTCATACTGAATTTCTTGACGACGACGGTTTTGCACGGCACTGTTATACTTAACCGAAAAATCACCCTCAAAATAATCATCATATTCTTTAGGTGTATTTGTATTGGGATTACCTGAAAATGATGAAACATCTTCATATGTATCCACATCAGCGGAATTGCTAAAAATATCTTCAAACTCATCATTTTTTGATGAGTTGCTAAAAATATCTTCAAATTCGTCGTTTGTATTTCTAAAGCGATTGTCAGCCAAAACTTACACTCCCTAATCACACATATTTTATTCATTTTATTTTACAACAACACGTTAAAAATCACAATGCTTTTTTCAAAAAAATACAAGGGAATTAAAGAAATTTTTGTCATAGACTTGAAACATATGAAGAAAATATGTATAATGATAGACAGTTTTAGACGAATTCGCATTTTGCGGGTTTATATTTTCGGGAGTAGATACATATGTTAGGTAAATATGTAAGGGTTCGTGTTACGAAACCTATGCACTCCTTTGACAGTGAAAATGGTATTCCTTATCAATTGAATTTTGGTACTGTTGAGAGCGGATTGGACGCACGTTCTCCCGTCAAGGGTGCATACATTATGGGCGTTACACATAGGGTGCGAGTATTTGAAGGCCGTGTAATTGCCGTTGTAAAAAGAAAAAATATGGGTGGAATAATGCTTGTTGTTGCACCTAAAAGCAAGCGTTATATTGTTCATCAAATTGAAGATGCAATTGAATTTGCTGAGAAAAGAGAAACTTACGATATAAGTTGTCTTTATGAGTGTTCCTGCGGTGCAATTGTGTATAGAATTATCAATGGTGAAACAAGATTTTTGCTCATAAAAAATAAGCGTAGTGCAAACTGGGGTTTCCCTAAAGGTCATATGGAACGCGGTGAAACAGAAACAGAAACAGCATATCGTGAAGTTTTGGAAGAAACGGGAATTAGAATTGATTTTTTACCTGATTTCAGATATAAGTCAGAGTATTCAATTCAAGGACGAATTGAGAAAAAGGTTATCATTTTTCTTGCAACTACTAATGACACAAATACGATTATTCAGCGTGAAGAAATTGAAGAGTATTTGTGGCTTAAATATGATAAGGCTATGAATTCGCTTAAATTCCCTAACGATAAATTCCTTCTTACTAAAGCTAAGGAATATCTTGAAAAGGCAGGTGTTCCCAATGGTTGAAACAATAGTTAATGAATTGACAACTTTTTTGCAGGACAAAATCCCTGAAGAATTAATCGCATTTGTTATTTCTCTTTGTCCTGTTCTTGAGTGCCGAGGCGGTATGATTGCTGCACGACTTATGGAAATACCTTTCATAAAGGCTTTCCTTATTTGTTACATCGGCAATATGCTTCCAATTCCCTTTATAATTCTTTTCATAAGAAAGATTTTTGATTTTCTCAGAAGATTTAAATTTTTTGAAAAAATTATTATAAGACTTGAGGCAAAAACAGAAAAGAATAAAGAAAAAGTTCTTCGTTATGAATCTTGGGGATTACTCCTTTTCGTCGCAATTCCGTTACCGGGTACAGGTGGTTGGACAGGTGCGTTAATGGCAGGCCTTCTTGATATGAGATTTAAACGTTCATTACCGATTATAGCACTTGGCGTACTTATTGCAGGTTTTATAATGTCAGGCCTTACTTACGGAATATTTCAAATGTAAAAATACCGCCCTACAGAGTAATCTGTAAGGCGGTTTTGTTATATTAGGGGATTAGTTATTTGTTTTTTCTTTTTTCATATTCTTGATAAGTGCAATCATTGGAATAATCAAGAAGACTGCTACAACACCTGCATAAAGGAAGATAGCCTTTGTAGGAAGAACATCTTCAGCACCTGATGTGTTCTTTGTTGCAATATTACCAAGTGTAGGACCAACTATCATTGGAATAAGTACTACGAATACCATTCTTATACCTTGGAATAAACCAACATTGTCTTGCGGTGTATAGTCACGTGTTGATGCACCAAGTTGGATTGTAAGTACAAGATAACCGATAAGTACGGGTGCAATACCAACGATAATTGTCATAATGTGTGTTGATGTTGAAAGAATGAAAAGACCTGCAATAAGAAGTACTGAACTTGTAAGGAAAGCAACAGGCTTGTTTTTTACTGCCACTTTCATAAGAATTACAATACCTGCAATAATTGTTGCAACTGAAACAACAGCAGGAATAATTACGCCTAATGAGAGAAGATTTACATCTGCATTTGCAGGAAGTACAACTGAGCCCAAATAAATTATAAGATATGGGAAGAATACTTGGAATGCACAGTTGAAAATACAGAAAGCAGAAAGAACTAAATAAAGACTGCTGTTCTCTTTAATGACACTTGGACGGAAACCATAGAATAGGTCTGCCCAATAACTTGTGTCTTTTTTTTCTGCATTTTCAAACTTTTTAGGATTGTCAATAAGGAATACACCTGCAACACCGACAATCGCAACGAAAGCACCCATGCCAATAAAGAATACGCTGTATGAGATTGTTCCGCTTTGTGCTAATGAGCCGACAACCATAATCACAGCCATTGCAAGAAATCCCATAAATGTAGATGCAGTTTCAACTTTTGGACGTGATTCAGGTGTAGTAACGTCGGTAACCCAAGCGTTGAAGGCTGAGTCATTACTTGTTGAACCCATAAATGTCATAACCATATCCATAACAATAACAATCCAAGCAGTTACTGTAATGATTTGACCAGGGTCTGAAAGTCCGAAAAGATTTGCAACGTTTTCTTTTGTGATAAAACCAAAAAGTGCAGTAACAATACCCCAAGCAATGTAACCGAATGAGATAAATGCTTTACGGTTTTTAAGTTTTTCACTGAGTGTTCCCATAATGAATGTTGTTACAACCGCTGTAATTGCAGAAAGTGTAACCATTATGTTTACCGCGTCAGTAAGGGTAAGAGATGCACCTAAAATACCTTCATTATAAACACAGTCGTTAAGGAATGTGTTAAAGTACATATTTTCAACGTTCCAGGCAAGTAACCCCATAAACATAAACAGGAGAATACCGGTCCATACTCGCTTTGAAAGTTTTCCATTATTATTACTCATTTTTAACACCTCTTATTTGAAATAGTAAACTCTACATTCATAAGGTCTTGTTACGAATGAATTTTTGCTGACAGGAGTAAGCTTGTAGTTTGAAAGTACAAGTTCACCATTTGCAAGGTCAATTCCTGCAGGAGCTTCAAAGTTTACACTCTTTTCAGAGAATGAGCATACAACAAGAATTTTTTCGCCGTCAAGATTTCTTTCATAAACATAAAGTTTGTCGCTGTTCTTGTAATGCTCTTTGTAATCACCGTAGATTGCAACTTCGTGTTCTTTACGGAATTTAAGAAGTTTACGGTAATAGTTAAGGATTGAGTTTTCATCAGCTTCAGCAGCGGCTACGTTGATTTCTGTGTAGTTAGGATTTAAGTTAAACCAAGGTTCAACTGTTGAGAAACCTGCATATTCGCTGTCATCCCATTGAACAGGAGTTCTTGAGTTTTCACGAGAGCCTGCATTAGCCATCTTCAAGAATTTTTCGCCCTTGATGCCAAGTTTTGCGAAAGTCTTTTCATTGTTAAAGGTCATCATATCTTTGAATTCATCAATTGAGTGGAGCTCGATATTTGTCATACCGATTTCCTGACCTTGATAAATGAAAGGAGTACCTTTCTGAAGATAACACATTGTTGCAAGCATTTTTGCACTTTCAACTCTGTATTTAAGTGAGCCGTAACGGTCAACAATTCTTGGGTGGTCGTGGTTTTCAAGGTAAAGTGTGTGCCAACCCTTGCCATTCATAGCGTCATACCATTTTTGGTAGCATTTCTTCATCTTTTTAAGATTGAATGGAGTTTTAATCCAGTCAGTCATAAAGCAGTCAGCTTCAAGGTGGTCAAAACTGAACATAGTTTTAAGAACTTGAGTTTCGTCCTCTGTAACAAAACGAAGAACTTTTTCAGGTGTGATAAGCGGACCTTCACCAACTGTAAAGCAGTCATATTTTGAAAGAACGTCGTCGTGGAATTCTTTAAGATACTCGTAAAGGTGAGGACCACAGTTGTAATGTTCCATACCGGCAGCTACTGGAATCGGAATAGCGTTTGGAAGTCCTTCGCGTTTTGAAATGTATGTAATAACGTCTTCACGGAAACCGTCAACGCCCATATCAAGCCAGAATTTCATAACATTCTTAACTTCTTCGCGGACTTTTGGGTTATCCATATTTAAGTCAGGCTGACCTTTTGTGAAAACATGAAGATAATATTCGTCAACTGATGGAACATATTCCCAAGCACCGCCCTCAAATGTTGAAAGCCAGTTGTTAGGTGGTTTCTTACCGTTTTTACCCTTACCTTTTCTCCAAATGTAGTAATCGTGATAAGGATTATCAACACTCTTGCAAGCTTCTTTGAACCACATATGTTTAGTTGATGTGTGGTTTACAACAAGGTCCATAAAAACTTTCATTCCACGCTCGTGACAAGCGTTAAGAACTTTTTTGAAAGTTTCCATATCACCGTACTCTGGGTTAATGTCCATATAGTCTGAAATATCATAACCGTAGTCGGCATTTGCTGACTTGAAAAGTGGTGAGAACCAGATAGCATCAACGCCGATAGACTTAACATAGTCAAGTTTTTCGTAAATGCCCTCAAGGTCGCCAATACCGTCGCCGTTTGAGTCCTTAAAACTACGAGGCCAGATTTGGTAAACGACCATTTCTTTGTACCAAGTTTTGTTCATAAAATAACACCCCTATTTGTTATTGGAATATATACAAATATAAGTATAGCATATAAAATGCAAAATGCAAAGTGCAAAATTATTAAAAATAAAAAAGTCGGTAAAATACCGACTTTCCTCTATTCTTCTTTTACAAACATTTCTTTACCTACGTGGCACAACGGACACTCAAAATCATCGGGCAAATCATCAAATTTTGTACCGGGAGTTATGTCCATTTCGGGACACCCTGCATCTTCGTCATACATCCAACCGCAAACTTCACAAACATAAACCATAAAAAACAACCTTTCTCAATTTTTTATAGTTTGTGTGAATTTTTATTTAATATTCAGCGTAGCAGTTATCATATAATGGTCAGAAATATCAGATTTCTCACCTGTGTTGCGATGCACTCTGTAATCACTTGTGGTAAATCCTTTTACAAAAATATAGTCAATAGGCTCGGTATGTGAATTTTCGCCCCAACCGTGATATGTAGGCTCTTTAATTCCTCCATTTGCATTTAAATACCCATTATCAATAAGCAATTTTACAGATTCTCCGTCACTGTATTGATTAAAGTCACCTGTAATTACAATAGGTGCGTTTATATACTTCGCAGTCAGTTTTTCTGCGTATTCAACTACCAATTTTCCGCCTAAATTCTGTGCTTCAACACTTGAATTATCAAAGTGTGTGTTCATATGAATATATGTAAATCCTGTTGCTTTATTTTCGAGTACAACATATGAACAAATTCTGTAGCATCCTGCATTTTCGTATTTTGACTCAGTTTTAGGTGTATTTGAAATCCAGAAAGTATCGCTTTCGAGCAAATTAAACTTATCTTTAAGATAATAAATGCCATTCATTTCAGATTTCTGCTCATTTTCATCACCGCCACGCTTAACCCCGTAATACGCGTATTGTGGCAAGTATTCTTCAAGTCCCTCAACCCATATACTATTGATTTCCTGAACGCCTAATGAGTCGGGGAGAGTGTTGTTAATTTGCTGTGCCCAAAGGTGCATTCTGCGTGTTGTGTATGTGCCTTCAAGCAGATTTCCCCAAGGTGCAGCAGTATTATAACTCGCAACAAAAATTTCACTTGTTTTTTCAATTCGTTTTTGTGCAGATTTAATTTCCACATCAGGCGTCATAGGAAAAATTGCAAAAAAGGTTGCAACTACAATTACGAACGCTAATAAAACTGCAACAAGAGAAATTAAAAATATTTTTATACTCTTTTTCATATGTGTCACCATTTTCAATCAAGGATTAACTATAATTTAGCATAAAATCATTGTAAAATCAATTCTGTTATGCTAAAATAACTTCTAGTTATAATTAATTTTAAGGTGGTTGTAAATGAAAATTATAATAGTAGGTGACGGTAAGGTTGGTGCAACACTCGTTGAGCATCTGTCCCTTGAGGGTCACGATATTATTGTTATTGACAAAAATCAAAAGGTAATTGAACAGATGGTAAACTCATATGATGTTATGGGTGTATGCGGAAACGGTGCAAGTTACGAAGTGCAAATAGAAGCAGGCGTTGGTGACGCACAACTTTTTGTAGCCGCAACATCATCTGACGAACTCAATATTCTCTCTTGCCTTATGGCTAAAAAAGCGGGGGCAGAGCACACAATCGCAAGAGTGCGAAATCCCGATTACTTAAAGCAAGTTCCTTTCTTCAAAGATGAACTTGGGCTCAGTATGATTGTGAATCCTGAACTCGACGCTGCAAGTGAAATTGCAAAGGTGCTTCGTTTCCCGAATGCTATTAACATTGAAACATTTTATCGCGGACTCGTTGACCTTGCTGAAATAAAAATTGATGCAGACAATCCCTTGTGCGATATGCAACTTACTGATATTTTTGATAAGTTCAATGTTAAAATACTTGTATGTGCAGTTCAACGTAAAAATGAAGTTATTATTCCGCACGGTGATTTTGTTCTTAAAGCAGGGGACAGAATACACATAACTGCACCTCGCGGTGTGCTTGTAAACTTTATGAAAAAGTTGAAGATTTATAAGCACCGTACAAAAGATATTATGATTACCGGTGGCGGTAAGATGGGTTATTACCTTGCCCGCCAACTTTGCGAAACCGGTGGTTATAATGTTAAGATTATTGAAAATGATATTGAGCGTTGTGAACACCTTTGTGAAATTTTGCCCGACGCAAATATTATTCACGGCGACGGTACTGACCGTGCAGTTCTTTTAGAACAAGGTCTTGAGGGGCAGGATGCTTTCGTAGCACTTACTACAATTGACGAAGAAAACATTATTTCTGCTATGTATGCAAATTCTCTCGGCATCAGTAAAACTGTTGCAAAGGTGAACAGAGTGTCTTATCAGGTACTTGAAAGTATTGGTATGGACAGTGCGTTTTCATCAAAAGCAATTGCCGCAAATAGAATAATTGCTTTTGTTCGTGCGTTAGAAAATTCAGGTGAAGAATCAAGCGTGCAAACACTTTATAAACTTGTTGGCGGTCAGGTTGAAGCCCTTGAATTTAACATCAGTTCCGATTTCAGTGAGATTGGTGTTCCGCTTAAAGATATAAGGCTCAAAGACGACACTTTGATTGCTTGTATTATAAGAAATCATAAGGTTATATTCCCCGGTGGTAACGATTGCATTGAAAAAGATGATAGCCTTGTGGTTGTTACAAAACGTAATCATATCAGCAGTATTAACGAAATTTTTGAGTAAGGCGAGAATAAATGAATTATAAAATGGTGTTGAAAACCGTAGGCAGACTTTTGCAAGCAGAAGCTTTGCTTATGTTGTTGCCTTTGGCAGTTTCACTTTATTATAAAGAAAATCTTGAATATGTTTTTGGAATAGTCATAGCACTTTTGCTTGTTACAGGCTTTTTTATGAAATTGCCTAAAATTCAAAACAGACGAATTTATGCCCGTGAGGGATTTGCTATTGTATCGCTTTCTTGGGTGTTTATGTCGCTTTTTGGTGCTTTACCGTTTGTAATTTCAGGTGCTATTCCCTCTTTTGTTGACGCAATTTTTGAAACTGTGTCTGGATTTACAACTACAGGTGCATCAATACTCAATAATATTGAAGTATTACCGAAAAGCATTCTCTTCTGGCGTTCATTTACCCATTGGATTGGTGGCATGGGCGTTATAGTTTTTGTGCTTGCAATTTTGCCACAGAAAGATATGCAGTCAATGCATATCTTAAGAGCAGAAGTCCCCGGACCTACTGTTGGAAAATTGGTTTCAAAAACTACTGTTACAGCTCGTATTCTCTATATCATTTACGGTGTTTTAACAGTTGCTGAAATTATAGCGTTGCTTTGTTGCGAAATGCCACTTTATGATAGTGTTACAACTGCATTTGCAACGGCAGGTACGGGTGGATTTTCAGTTAGAAATGCAAGTATTGCCGCTTATGGTAATTTAGGTGCAGAAATTGTAATCTCGCTGTTTATGTTATTGTTTGGAATAAACTTTAATTTATTTTATTTGCTTTTAATTAAACAGTTTAAGCGAGTTTTTAAAAGTGAGGAACTTTGGACATATCTTATAGTAATTGGTGTGGCTATTCTACTTATAACATTCAATATTTACCCAATGGTTGAGTCTGTAGGAACAGCTTTGCGTCAGGCAGGATTTCAGGTAATTTCAATTATTACAACCACTGGATTTGTAACTGCCGATTTCGGTCAATGGCCGGCAATGTCACAGATGATACTTGTTGTACTTATGTTTTTGGGTGCGTGTGCTGGTTCAACAGGTGGAGGACTTAAAGTGGGAAGAATGATTATTCTTGTTAAAGCTTCATTAAGAGAATTACGTCGTGCCATAAATCCTAACAGAGTGAAAGCTATTAAACTAGATGGTGCAGTTATTGAAAAAGATGTTGTAATTACAACATCAACATACTTTGTTATTTATATGTTTATAATCGGTATTTCATCATTGGTTTTAACGATAGATAATTTTGATTTCACTACAACAGTTACAGCGGTTGTAACTTGTATAAACAATGTCGGACCTGGTCTTGCGGCGGTTGGCCCCGTTGAGAATTTTGCTGATTTTAGTTGCCTTTCCAAACTTGTCCTTTCTGCCAATATGCTTATAGGTCGTCTTGAAATTTTTCCGATTATGATTTTGTTTATGCCTTCAACATGGAAAAAAAGTACTTAAGGATTTCCTTAAGTACTTTTTAATTATCTCATTTTTTCCAATTTCATTTTGTCTGCAACAACTATCAATTTCATAGTTTCTTCAAGAGTCTTTGCCGGGTCAATGTCAGTTGTAACATTGTTGCCTTGCTGAATTGCAATAACATTTATTGAGTATTTCTTTCTTAAATTCAAATCTATAAGAGATTTGCCGACCCATTCAGGCTTTACATCAATTTCAACAAGTGAAATGTTGTTAGTAAGTTCAAGAATATCAACAAAACCAGAACTTAAAAGATTTTTTGCAAGTCGTACGCCTGACTCGCGTTCGGGTAAAACAATTCTGTCGGCACCGACTTTACTCAAAATTTTAGCGTGCATCTCATTACTGCACTTTACAATTACATTTTTAACGCCTGCTTCTTTGCAGAGCGTTGTTGCCATAACACTTGTTTCAAGACTACCCGATATGGCGATTACCACAACATCTATGTTAGAAATTCCAAGTTGTTTAATAACTTCCGGGTCGGTAACATCGGCACATTTGCATACGGAAAGCTCCCCGATTGCATCGTTTACAAGTTCTTCGTTGTGGTCGATGCTGAGAACATCTGCCCCGTTTTCAACAAGCTCTTTTGCTACGGCAAGTCCGTAACGACCTAATCCGAAAATGGCATAAGAATTATTAGTTTTCATATTTTTAACCCTTTCCTAACCCACACTGATTTCTTCAGTTGGAGTTTTTACAATGTTTTGACTACTTTTCTTCATATTAAGAGCAACCGCAAGAGAAATCGGACCGATTCTTCCAAGATACATTGTAATAATTATTATGATTTTACCCCATAAATTGAGCGTGGGAGTTAAATTTCGTGTAAGACCAACCGTTGCTGTAGCACTTACTGTTTCGTAAAGAATGTCAAGCGCTGGTGCATCACAGACGGCAGAAAGCAGAATGGTCGAAACAGACATAATTATAAAAGACATACAAAAAACCGCGATTGCTTTTTTTACAGCTTTTTGTGATAAAGAACGATTGAAAGCCGTAATTTCATTTTTATTCTGCACCATTGCAAGTGCTGTTAGAAACAATACGGCGGCAGTAACGGTTTTTATACCGCCTGCAGTACCTACTGGCGAACCACCTATGAACATAAGCACAAGAGATATAAATGCAGAGGCGTTTGTAAGATTTTGTTGTGGAATTGTGGCAAATCCTGCAGTTCTTGTAGTGACAGACTGAAAAAAAGATATCTGTATTTTATCAAAAAGAGAATGATTTCCTATAGTGAGTTCGTTATTGTATTCTAATATGAAAAATGCAAGTGTACCTGAAATAATTAAGAATGCTGTCATCCACAAAGCAATTTTACTGTGCAAAGATAATTTTTGAACGCACATTTTTCCTTGCCTTTTGCGAAGTTTTAATACGCGAATTACATCCCACCATACAATATAACCTACACCACCGATTATAATCAATGCACTTGTTACAATGTTGATAATAGGGTTTGTTGCGTATTCGTAAAGGCTGTTTTCGGAAATAATATCAAGACCTGCATTACAGAATGCTGAAATTGAATTAAAAACTGAAATCCATATACCACGAAGTCCGTATTTGGGTACAAAAACAGTCATATATAAAAGTGCACCGATGCCCTCAATAAGAAATGTTGCACCTATAACTTTTTTTACAAAGCGAATAAGTCCCGAAAGAGTGTTAAGATTAAATGCTTCTTGTATAAGTAAACGGTCAGCAATACCCATTTTTTTATGCAGTGCAATCATAAATCCGGACATAACTGTAACAACACCAAGACCACCAAGCTGAATAAGGCAAAGTATTACAACTTGCCCAAAAGTGCTCCACGCAGTAACAGTAGGCAAAGTTACAAGTCCTGTTACGCACGTTGCAGTAGTTGCGGTAAACAGTGCATCAACATATGATACTGAAACGCCATTTGCAGAGCTTATAGGTAAGACGAGAAGAATACTCCCAATAAAAATTACGAAAAGAAAGCTTAACATTATTAGATGTGTAGTTGACAAAGTAAAGCGTCTTTTACTCATAAATGTATTTCCTTTACTAAAAAACAGATTAAACTTGTTTTTATGAATAAAATCTATTATAATAGATTTGTTATAGATTATATCATAAAAAAATAATTATATCAATAAAATATATAAATCAACTGTACAGACAAGATAAGAGGTTAAAATATGTTACCAAAAAGAGTTTATACAAAAATAAATCTCGACAACATACAAAAGAATATGCAAACAGTACGAGAAAAGTTTGGCGATGATATGCTCATTATGGGTATTGTTAAAGCCAATGCTTACGGTCACGGTGCAGTTGAAGTAGCAAAAACACTTGTTGATGCGGGTGCGGGAATGTTAGGCGTTGCCGCTATTGACGAGGCAATTGAACTTCGCGAAAACGGAATAGATGCACCAATTCTCATTTTAGGTCAGATTTTCCGTCAGGATTATGCTACTGCAATTGAGAATGATATTACTTGTACGGTTGTTGATATTGTAACAGCACAAGGAATTTCACAAAAAGCAAAAGAACTTGGTCAAGTCGCAAAAGTTCATATTAAAATTGATACAGGTATGGGTAGAATTGGTTTTCAGCCCGACGAGAATGGCGAAAGTGAGATAAAATCCATTTTTGCACTTGAGTATTTAAGTGTTGACGGTGCTTTTACACATTTTGCTTGTGCCGATTTTGAAGATAAAACATCTGCAAACGCACAAAAAGAAAAATTTCTTAATTTTACTGATAAACTCATAAGTGAGGGTTATAAATTCCCAATCCGTCATATGTATAACAGTGCATCTGCTATGGAACTTACAGGTTATGCAGGGGAAATGGTTCGTTGCGGAATTATGCTTTATGGACTTTATCCGTCAGATGAAATGAGTAGGGATTATAAACTTTATCCTGCTTTGGAATTCAAGAGCAGCGTTTCGTTTGTAAAATCTGTTAAAAAAGGTTTTGCGGTAAGTTACGGCTCAACTTATGTGGCAGAAAAAGATATGAAAATAGCCACAGTACCGGCAGGCTACGGTGATGGATATCCAAGATATTTGTCAAATAAAGGTGAAGTATTAATTCGTGGCACTCGTTGTAAAATTCTCGGCAGAGTGTGTATGGACCAGTTTATGGTTGATGTTTCGCATCTCGATAACGTGCAGATTGCTGATGAGGTAACACTTGTTGGTACGGATGGCACAGAAACAATTACAGTTGAAGATGTTTCAAACGGCGAATATCGTTTCAATTATGAATTCTGCTGTTTGATTACCCCACGAGTGCCAAGGGTTTATATTAAAGAGGGAAAAGTTATAGAATAATTCGTAATGTGGAATTCGTAATTCGTAATTAAATAAACAAAAACGGCGAGAAAAAATTATTTTCTCGCCGTTTTTGCGTTTTGCACTTTGCACTTATTTAATTTGCCAATCAATTTCTGCCATACCTTTAGATTTTAAGAATTCATTTGCTTTCTTGAAATGACCGTTGCCGAAAAATCCGTTGTATGCAGAAAGTGGGCTTGGGTGTGCTGATTGAAGCACTAAATGATTAGGATTTGTAATAAGTTTAGTTTTTGCTCTTGCATTTGCACCCCAAAGCAGAAATACCATTGGTTCAGGGCGAAGATTTAAAAGCGAAATTACGTTGTCCGTAAATATCTCCCAGCCCATTCCTTTATGTGAATTCGGTTGACTTTCACGAACGGTAAGCACGGTGTTCATCATAAGAACACCTTGTTTTGCCCAATATGTAAGCTCGCCGTGGTTGGGGATTGGGTAGCCGTATTCCGCGTGAATTTCTTTATACATATTCTGGAGCGATGGTGGGGGATTAACTCCTTTAAGCACAGAAAAACAAAGCCCGTGTGCCTGATTTGGCTGATGATACGGGTCTTGCCCTAAAATAACAACCTTAACATCCTTATAATCTGTATATTTCAAAGCGTTGAAAATGTTATTCATATGAGGGTATATGGTTTGAGTTTTATATTCCTGTACGAGAAATTTTCTCAAATTGAGATAATACGGCTTTTGAAACTCGTCTTTTAAAAGAATGTCCCAACTATTATTAAACTGTACCATTTTTAAGTCTCTCAATCATCATAAATGCAGATTTGTAAATGTCGCCACAACCCATTGTGAGCACAAGGTCGCCTGACTTTGCATTTTTCACAACATATTCGGCAACTTCTTCTTGAGTGTTAAACCAAACTGAATTCGGGATTTTTTCAGCGAGTTGTGAAGTGTAAATATCATATGTATTTACTTCGCGTGAACCCATAATTTCAGTCATAACGCAACGGTCGGGAATTTTAAGCACATCAACAAATTCATCAAAATGCATAGCAGTTCTTGAATATGTGAACGGCTGGAATACTGCCCAAACTGTGTTGTAGCCCATTTTCATAGCCGCCTCAAGTGTAACTTTGAGTTCAGCAGGGTGGTGAGCATAGTCATCAATAAAATCAATGCCGTTGTATGTGCCTAAATCTTCAAAACGACGACCTGCACCCTTGAATTCCTGTAATCCTTTAATGCAGTCCTCAAACTTTGCACCTGAATAGATTGCAGATGCAATAGCTGCAAGTGCGTTGAGTACATTGTGAATACCGGGGATTGCAAGTTCAACCGAGCCTAACTTTTCACCCTTATACATTACGTCAAATTTTGTAAATGCACCTTTGTATTCTTCAACGTTTTCAGCATAGTAATCATTTTTACTGTCAAATCCGAATGAAATCATTTCTTTGCCCTTAATGTCTTTTATGGCTTTAAGGGTATTTTCATCATCACCGTTATAAATTACTGCTTTTGTAGCAGAATTTGCAAATTTTGTGAAACTTAAAATAAGATTTTCCATTGTCTTGAAGTATTCAAGGTGGTCCTCATCAATATTGAGAATAACTGCAACATCAGGTGACATATGAAGAAATGTGTCCTGATATTCGCAGGATTCCATAACGATAGTTTCAGTGTTACCTACACGGCCATAACTGTTAGTAAGCGGTAATTTACCGCCGATTACTGCTGACGGGTCAAGGCCTGCACCGAGCATTGTCTGGACAGTTAAAGATGTAACAGTAGTTTTGCCGTGAGTGCCGCAAATACCGATACAATTTGTAAACTGACGAGAAACTTCGCCTAAAAGTTCTGCACGCTGGAATGTTGGAATACCACTCTCAAGTGCTGCTTTAAGTTCAGGATTTTCTTTTGAAATAGCAGCAGAATAAACTACCATTTCTGCACCTTCAATATTTTCCGCACGCTGTCCCATCATAACCTTAATGCCCATTTTGCGAATTCGGTCAACGATTGAACTTTCGTTGTTGTCAGAGCCTTGTAATGTATAGCCCTTGCTATGCAGAATTTCGGCAAGTGGACACATACCACTACCGCCGATACCAATAAAGTGTATAACTTTTGCAGTTTCTAAAACTTTTGAAATTTCACTCATATTAAAAACCCTTTCGGAATTATATCTAATCTATTATAGTGTATTTCTCAAAAAAATTAAACCCCTAATCACCAATTTTCTCAAAAAACATACCATAGTAGTAGGCAAGGAGGAGAAATTATGAGAAATATTGTAATTGTTGGTGGAGATAAAAGACAGAAATATTTAAAAGAGTTTTTGGAGTCGCAGGGGTTTGAGGTATCGTCCTATGGGCTTTTTGATTGGGATGACGATACAGATAAACTTAAAGCAATGATAAACGAAAATACTGTAATCATTCTGCCGTTACCTGCAACACGAAACGGAAAAACCATAAATATGCCGTTTTCAAAAAAAGAGATTTCCGTTGATAGATTACTGTCATTTCTCGGTAAACAAAATCTTGTGTTTGGCGGAATAATCAAAGGTGATTTGCTTTCACGACTTCGCGAAACTGATATTCCATATATAGATTATTATGATAATGCATTTATTGAGAAAAATGCAGTGCTTACCGCATTTGGAACGCTTAAAATCATACTTGAGCATATTGATTTTGCACTTCCTATGGGTGAGTTTGCCATTACCGGATATGGCAGAGTAGCCAAAGAAACTGCAAGTTTACTCACTTCACTTTCTTGTGATGTTACCGTGTTTGCACGAAACAGTTCACAACGTGAAGATGCGATTATAAAAGGCTGTAAGGCGTATCCGATAAGGTCACTTTCTTCCCTTGCTAATACGTTTGATATTATTATAAATACTGTGCCGTCACAGATTATCACGGAAGAAACGGCACAAAACATAAATGAAAATTGTAAGGTTATTGAACTTGCATCTGCCCCTTACGGTATGGATTTTGAGGTGATGCGTAAAAACGGTGTTGATGTAATAAAAGCATTCGGATTGCCCGGAAAATACACGCCAAAAACCGCAGGGGAGATAATAGGCAAAAAGATACAAGACCACTTGCAAAAGGAGGAATAAAAATGAGCAAAGAAACTGTGGGATTTGCCTTGTGCGGTTCCTTTTGCACCTTTAAAAAAGTAATCCCACAAATGAAAAAGTTAGTAGACGACGGTTATAGAGTGATTCCTATTATGTCGCATACTGCATATACAACAGATACACGTTTTGGTAAGTCACGTGATTTCAATGAAGAAATTGAACAGATTTGCAAAGAGAAAATAATATATACAATCAGCGGTGCAGAACCCATAGGACCGAAAGAACTGCTTGATGTTCTTGTAATTGCACCTTGCACGGGCAATACTCTCGGCAAACTTGCAAACGGAATTAGTGATACTTCCGTCACGCTTGCCACAAAGGCACATCTCAGAAATCAGCGTCCTGTAATAATTGCGGTTTCAACAAATGACGCTCTCGGCACATCTGCAAGGAACATAGGAACATTAATGAATAGTAAAAATATTTACTTTGTGCCAATGCGACAAGATGATTATATAAATAAACCCAATTCAATTGTTGCAGATTTTGATTATATACTTGATACTGTACGCGAAGTTTTGGCAACAAAAACTCAACCACAACCGATACTTCTATAAGTGTAAAGTTGAAAATGAAAAGTGGAAAACGTTAAGAAAAAACGGCGAGAAAATCTCGCCGTTAGTTTTCCATTTTCAGTTTTCTGTTTTACACTTTTTTATTCTTGTTCAAAGAACACTTTAAATGCACGGTATGCCATATAAACATCAAGTTTTGAAACAACTTCTAATGGTGCGTGCATTGAAAGTACGGGAACACCAAGGTCGATTGTATCAATATCAAGATTTGCAACGTACATAGCAACTGTACCGCCGCCACCTGCGTCAACTTTACCGAGTTCGCCGATTTGCCATACAACGTCATTTGCGTTGAGCATTCTGCGGATTTTACCCATATATTCAGCAGATGCGTCAGAAGTGCCACTCTTACCGCGTGAACCTGTATATTTTGTAATAACAACGCCGTTGTTCACAAATGAGCAGTTCTTTCTTTCGCTTACTTCAGGAAAACTTGGGTCAAATGCAGCATTAACGTCAGCAGAAAGACATTCTGATTTTGACAGTACTCTCCAAGGCTCAACTCCACCCATAACGGCAAGGTCGTGAATGAAATATTTCATATATGATGAGTTAAGACCTGTATTGCCGTCAGAACCTATTTCTTCTTTATCAGTAAGAACTGTAAGACAAGTGTATTCGGGGTTTTCAATGTTGAAAATTGCCTGAGCAGCAGGATATGCACAAACTTTGTCGTCGTGACCATATGCACCGATAAGACTTCTGTCAAGACCAATATCACGAGCCTTGAATGCAGGTACTAATTCAAGTTCTGCACTTAAGAAATCGCCCTCAGTAATGCCGTATTTTTCGTTAAGAATTTTGATAATATTAAGTTTAACCTTATCAGCACCCTCGTCTTTTGAGAATGGACGTGAACCGATTAAAATGTTAAGTTGTTCACCGTTAATACCCTCACTCATTGTCTTTTTCATTTGGTCTTGTGCCAAGTGTGGAAGAAGGTCAGTAACTACAAATTGTGGGTCGTTGTCGTCTTCGCCAATGCAAACTCTTACACTTTCACCATTAGCCTTAACAACAACACCGTGAAGTGCAAGCGGTATAGCAGTCCATTGGTATTTCTTGATTCCGCCGTAGTAGTGAGTCTTGAAATATGCAAGTGAAGAATCTTCATAAAGTGGATTTGGTTTTAAGTCAAGGCGAGGTGAGTCAATGTGTGCAGCAGAAATCTTAACGCCCTCTGCAATACTCTTTTTACCGAATACGCAAAGAATAATTGCCTTGCCACGATTGTTAAAATAAACTTTGTCGCCTGCGTTGTATTTCTTTGTGTTGTCGAATTCTGTGTAGCCGAGTTTTTCTGCCTCTTTTACGAAAAACTCAACAGATTCACGTTCAATTTTTGCCTCATCAAGATACTTTTTATAGCCCTCGCAAAAATCGTCAGCAAGTTTAACGGTTTCGTCACTTACTGTTTCCATAGCATGCTTTGGCTCATAAAAAAGTTCTTTTTTCATTTCATTTAAGTCCATAATACTTTCTCCTTTCGGTTATAATCCAATTTGTAATGTGATTGGCTTTATTTCTACATTTAAGTCGTACGGCGGATAATTCCACAATACAAAATCTGACTTGCTTGTGAAAAAACTTTCATCTTTTTGAGCGTTAATTCGTTCAAGTGCTTTTTCCTTTGTAATGTTGTCGCGTTTCATAATTCGTTCAAGACGAATTTCTTTTGGTGCGACTACCGTAACATTAAAATCGCAAAGGGCATCTAAACCACTTTCAAAAAGTGCAATTGCATCAATAATTATTCCGCGATACCCTACTTCTTCCATATCTTTAATGATAGATTTTATTTCTTCAGTTACGGCGGGGTGAGTAATAGCGTTCAAATCGTCTGTACTTTGCTCATCTGCAAAAGCACGTGATGCGAGTAACGGTCTATTTGTAGTTCCGTCAGCATTTATAACATCATCGCCAAAACGCTCTTTTAATTTATTTTTAACATTTTCATTGTTGTTTATAACATTACGGGCAACTTTGTCAGCATCAATGTGGTAGCATCCGTAAGCCATCAATTTTTGTGCAACAGTACTTTTTCCAGCACCTGTAAGCCCCGTAAGACCAATAATTTTCATTATATCACCTTGATTTTAAATCCTGCGGCACGAATTAAACGATTATATACTGCAAGCCCCATTCCTTTTGTGTCAGGACAACGGGCAAAAACTTTTTTAGCACCGATTTCGTCTAATTCACGAAGTGCATCAAAAAGTCTTGCACTTTGACTATACCCGTCATTTTTGTCGCCGTATGTAACTACAGGACAATTGAGTTTTTCTTCTTCACCATCAAAGCACAATGCTGTAATATTTTCTTCACTTTCGCAAATCTTTTTGAAAGTTTCAAAATCACTTTTAATTATTGTTATGTCGGCACTTGGTGCGTAATGCTTGTATTTCATACCGGGGGAAGATGCTACTGCACCATCCTGTAACTTATTAAGAACCGCGTCATCAACCACAATTTCGCCGATAAGAGCAGTCATTTCTTCAAGTGTTACACCACCGGGACGCAAAAGCCTTGGCGGGTCTTCTGCAAACGAAATAACAGTTGATTCAACACCTATTTCACAATTTCCGCCGTCAATAATAAGTGGAATTCTGCCGTTCATATCGTTATAAACATACTTTGCATTTGTAGGGCTTGGGCTACCCGAAAGATTTGCTGATGGTGCAGCAAGTGATAATCCACAATTCTCTATAATTGCCCTTGCATAGTCGCTTTTTGGCATTCTTATTGCTACTGTATCGAGATTTCCCGAAACAACATTTGAAATTTGCTCGCTCTTTTTCATAATCATAGTAAGGGGAGCAGGCCAGAATTTATCTGCCATAATTTTGACTTTTTCGGGGATTTCTGCAACCAACGGCTCTAAATCTTTAAATTTTGCAATATGCACAATCAATGGATTATCACTTGGTCTGCCTTTTGCCTCAAAAATCTTTTTAACGGCATTTTCATTAAATGCATTTGCAGCAAGACCGTAAACGGTTTCAGTAGGAATTCCCACAACTTCGCCATTTTTTAGTAATTCTGCAGATTTTTCAAGAGCCTTGTCATATTCAGTTGTAATGTTAATTACTTCTGTTTTCATTTTCAAGATATTCCTTTGCTTCGCGGTATGCAACAAGTTGAGCGTTGCCAAAAGTCATAAGTAAATTTGCATAGAATGTTGCTTTTTCTGTATTCTTTTTATTTTTGAAGAATAAAAACAATTTGTAATATGCAGAAATATATTCAATCGGCATAATTTCTTTTTTGCGTGGTTTACCTGTAAATTGAGATGTGTTGAGCACCTCAAATACCTTTGCTTCATAGCCCGCTTCATTAATATTTTCACCACAGGTAAAAGCGTCAACCCACAGCATTAAATTCATGTAGTCATAATTGAGCATATTTATAACCATCTTTAATCCTCTAACAGACTCAAGAAGTGTATGAATTCTTCTTATGTACTCATTGTAGATTTCATAATTGCCTTTAATCAAAGCAATTTGTGCCATTTTAGCGTAAATTTTGATTTTAAGTGACACGTCTTTGTTATCGCCAAAATGCTGTAAAAACAAGTTGATTTCATTTTCGGCACGG
The DNA here is from genome assembly GCA_045545735.1 of Candidatus Fimenecus sp. Taxonomy (GTDB): domain Bacteria; phylum Bacillota; class Clostridia; order Oscillospirales; family Acutalibacteraceae; genus Fimenecus. The sequence goes on from JAZQBM010000012.1 coordinate 81,889, forward strand.
TCATAATCGCCCATAGTGAAATAAGTAGTTATTAAGTTATAACTATTAACTGCCAACTGTGTTTTGTTTTTAGGATTTGTAGCTTCAATCAAAAGTTTTGTACCCTCAATAAAGGCTTGCATATTAAGTTGATAATTATGAACTTTTGCAAAAGTTCTGATTTTAGAAGATACAATTATTTCTAAAATTGCAATTACAAACACTAGAAATTCCAATACGATAATTGCCAAATAAGGTAAAACCATATTGAAATCTACAATATTCATAATCAACAAGGGAAGAATGGCTACAATCCAAGCTGTAGTCAAAAGTACACGCTGATGTTTCCATAAGAACTTATCAAACTTGTTAAGTTTAAGCATTTAAATCATTCCTCAGCTTTAAGTTTTTCTGCTGTGTCTGCAGTAATGAGTGCATCAATGATTTCGTCAATGTCACCGTTCATAATCTGCTCAATTTTATAAAGTGTAAGACCAATTCTGTGGTCACTTACTCGACCTTGAGGGAAGTTGTAAGTTCTAATACGTTCACTGCGGTCACCGGTACCAACTTGACTCTTTCTCTGGCCTGCAATTTCAGCGTCGTGTTTTGCCTGTTCAATTTCAAGAAGTCGTGAACGAAGAACTTTAAGTGCTTTATCTTTGTTTTTGTGCTGACTTCTCTCATCTTGACACTCAACAACCATACCTGTTGGTAAGTGAGTAACACGGATTGCAGATGATGTTTTGTTAACTTTCTGTCCACCCGCACCACTTGAACGGAAAACGTCAATCTGTAATTCTGCAGGGTTTAACTCAAAGTCAACATCTTCTGCTTCGGGAAGAACAGCAACAGTTACAGTTGAAGTCTGAATTCTGCCTTGACTTTCAGTTTCAGGAACACGCTGAACTCTGTGAACACCACTTTCAAACTTAAAGCGTGAATATGCACCGTCACCGTCAACACTGAAAATAACTTCCTTATAACCACCAAGTTCTGTTGGATTTTCAGAAAGAATTTCCATTTTCCAACCACGTGCCTCAGCATACATTGTATACATTCTAAAAAGTGAATTTGCAAAGAGTGCTGCTTCTTCACCACCTGCACCACCACGAATTTCAATAATAACGTTCTTATCGTCATTCGGGTCACGGGGGAGAAGAAGTATTTTTAATTCTTCCCAACATACATCAAGTTGTTCTTTTGCAGTTTCAAATTCTTCCTGCACCATTTCTTTGAAATCCTTGTCCATTCCACCTTCGTCTAAAAGCATTTTTGACTCTTCAAAAGTGTCCTTATAGCCCTTGTATTCGCGGAATTTTTCAACAACGGGAGTGAGTTGCTTTAACTCTTTCATTAATTTTGTGTAGAGTTGTTGGTCGCTGACAGTTGCAGGGTCACACAACTGCTCGTTGACTGTTTCAAATCTTTCTTCAATACCTAACAATTTATCAAACATTTACTTGTTCTCCATCTCTCAAAACTTTTTTTATATTCTTCTCAATTTTTACGCGTGGTACCATAACTTCACGTTCACATTTCATACAGCGAATGCGAAAATCCATACCTGCACGAAGCACTAAAAAACGCTTTTCACCGCAGGGGTGTGCTTTTTTCATTTCAAGAATATCATTAACTCTAATGTCCATAAAAATTACCTCAAAATATAATACATTATATAATACCATAATTATTATGAAAATAAAATACCCTATTTTTATTCTTAATTAAATATTTGTTTCATATCTATATACTAATTTGAAAATAAAGGTGATAAATATGAAAAAATACTATCCAGAGGGAATTCTTTTTGAAAGCCGACATAATAAAAAATGTATGGAGTCTATAAACAACTTGCGGGAATGCTTTTTTACTGAAAAGATACTTGAAGGCAAGGCGACAATGTGCGACCGTGAACACAATCTGTATGTGGATTTGGGTGTAATTCAAGGAATAATCCCTCGTGAAGAGTGTGCAATCGGCATTTCTGACGGAAGCGTGCGTGATATTGCGATAATTTCAAGGGTAAATAAACCTGTAGCGTTTAAAATTATCGATTTTATGGATGATGAACAAGGTGTACGTACCGCCATACTCAGTCGTCGTGCCGTGCAAGAGGATTGTATGGAAAACTACATAAAAAATCTTATGCCGGGCGATATAATTGATGCAAGGATTACTCATAATGAAACATTCGGCTCGTTTTGTGATATTGGTTGCGGAATTCCTGCACTTTTGCCAATCGACAGCATTTCTGTTTCCCGTATTCCGCATCCAAGTGTAAGATTTGCAATTAATACAGTAATCAAAGCTGTTGTGAGGAGCGTTGACTCCCTTGGCAGAGTAACACTTTCCCACAAAGAACTTTTAGGCACTTGGGAAGAAAATGCCGAGAACTTTAAAGCAGGGCAGACCGTTGGCGGAATTGTTCGTTCAATAGAAAAATACGGAGTATTTATTGAACTCAGTCCAAATCTTGCGGGACTTGCAGAATATACAAATGATGTGCAAGAAGGGGATAGTGCCAGCGTTTACATAAAAAGCATCAATCCCGAAAAAATGAAAATAAAGCTCGCTATTGTTGATAGTTTCCCCGATATCAGTGAACCGTCACCTGTAAAGTACTATTTTGACGGAAATCATATGGATTATTGGCAATATTCACCAAAATTTTCGACAAAAATTATTGAAAGTGTTTTTTAATAGAAAAAATGTTGTAAAAATGAAAATTATGTGGTAAAATAGCCCTAGTTATATTATAACGGAGGGATTTTATGAAAAAAATCAAAATTGCGTTAAGTTTAATTCTTGCAATTGCGTTGACTTCAATTATGGTTTTACCTGCATTCGCGGCACCATGTGATGGCAGTTGCAAAAAAACACCTGTAATTCAGGTTAGAGGAATTGGCGAAACACTTTACGATGAAAACGGTAATGAGATTTTCTCAACAGACAACATTGTTAACGGTATTTTACCTGTGATGCCTCAGCTTGCAGATTTCCTTTTAACACAGAATACTGCATCATTTGTTGACGCTGCAGAAGTTGCAGTTAAAACAATCTTTGGCCCTGTTATGTATGATAAGAATGGTGTAAGAGAAAATGCAGTTGATGTTGAGTGTTCAAGTGAACCTGTTGAAACATATATGGATTTCACAGGGGATTTAACTGAAGAAGAAAAACTCGCTAAAGCACTTTATGATGAACTCGGCGACAATCATGTTTTCTACTTTACATATGACTGGACAGCAGACCCATATATCGTTGTTGACCAGCTTGAAACTTTTATTGACGATGTAAAAGACAAGACAGGTCATGATAAGGTTTCTATCAATGCAGAAAGTATGGGCGGTGCAATCGTTAACCTTTATATTGCAGAAAACGGTCACGGCAGTATTGAAAATCTTGTTATGGCAAACTCTGCATTTAATGGTCTTGAAATGATTGGTCAACTCTTTATGGGTAATACTCAGATTGACGGTAAAGCTCTTGCACAACTTATTTCACAGGAAATTCGCGGTAATGCTGAATATCAGTCACTTCTTGCATATATTCCTGTTTTTGAACAGTTGGCTTTGATGGCTAATGATATTATGACTGCAGAAAAAGATGCTATTTATTCAAGAATCCTTCTTCCTGTATTTGGCTATTTGCCATCATTCTGGACACTTGTTCCAAGTTATAGTTTCGATGCTGCAAAGGACAATATGTTTGGTGTAGACGTAAATGCTGACAATATCTTTAAAGGTGAAGAACGTGCAAATGTAGGCAAAGACCTTTTGAATATTGTCAACAAAATCAAGAGAGATGTTGACGGTACAACTGAAAGAGTTGACCTTATGATTAACGGCCACAAGATTTTAAATTTCTGGATTGTTGAGCCTATCAACAATTATGCTTGTGTTTCAAACTATAATAGATTTATTGCTCCTGTAACACCATCTTCAATGTGGAATAGTGACGGTGTTATTGAAGTTTATAATACAAGTGGTTGGGCAGTTGCAGCTGATATGGGTAAAACTCTTGGTGATAACTATATTCAGGCTGAACTTACAGACCAAGGTCATTTTATCTCACCTGATAGAGTAATTGACGCTTCAACTTGTCAAGCTCCTATGAATACTTGGTTTATTAAGAACTTGGGCCACGTTCAGTATGGTCTTGATGATGGTACAGCCGATTTCTATGTATGGCTCCTTACAGCATCAGAAAAGTATGATATTAATGCAAATGCTGATTATCCACAGTTTATGTATTACGATACAGAAATCCCTGAACTTATGACATTTGCTGAGAAAGAAGAAATGGACAAGAACGACGGTGGAATTTCATTCCCATCACTTCCAGGTCTTCCTGAAATTGATTTAGACGGACTTGCAAGTGCTCTTGAACAAATTCTTGGCGGCCTTGGTGAACTTGACCTTAGCGTTCTTACAGACCTTCTCGGTACACTCGGCGGCGTAGTTGGTAGTTTAGGTGATATGCTCAGCGGTCTCCTCGGTGGTTTGGGTGGCGACACAGGTACAACAACACCTGAAGAACCAAGCACAGATGGCAGTGGTGATGCTTTCGTTGATGATACACCAACAGATACACCAACTGACACACCAACAGAAACTCCAAGCACCCCAAGTGCTCCAAGTACAAACAATTCAAACAGCGGTTCAAGCACAGTTGTTAATAATCAGGTAAACACTTTAAGCGGTGACCCAATATTTAGTAGTGGTGCTGACGCTTGGATTATTCTCTTTGCAATCGCAGCAGTTATAGCAGGTATTTTGATTATCAAACTTTAATCCCTAATAAATAAAATTAACGGCAGAGAATTTAATCTCTGCCGTTTTTGTTTTGCTACTATTTATTCAAACAATGGAGTGCTGAAATATCTTTCCGCTGTGTCGGGAAGAACGGTAACAACCGTTTTGCCTTTGCCAAGTTTCTTGGCAAGTTTAAGTGCGGCGGCAACGTTTGTACCACTTGAAATTCCGCACATAATACCCTCAAGTCGTGCCAAATCCTTTGCAGTTTGAATTGCTTCTTCATCAGTAACAATGTAAATATCATCATAAATTTCCTGATTAAGATTGTCGGGAATAAGTCCGTCGCCAATACCCATCTGTAAATGCGTACCAATTGTACCACCTGCAAGAATTGCCGCATTCTGTGGCTCAACCGCCCAGATTTCAATATCGGGATACTGCTTTTTAAGAACTTCACCAATACCGCTTAATGTTCCGCCTGTGCCAATGCCTGAACAGAAACCGTGAATATCACCCGCAACCTGTTCCAAAATTTCAAGTCCTGTGTGGTGTTTATGTACTTCGGGGTTTTTGGGGTTTGTGAACTGTTGTGGAATATACACGTTAGGATTTTCTTTTTGCATATTAAGTGCAGTCTGTAAGCAGTCGTCAATACATTTGCCAATGTCACCATCGTCGTGAACAATTACAACTTCTGCACCGTAATGTTCAACCAACTTTCTGCGTTCTTCACTTACAGAATCGGGCATAACAATTATGGTTTTGTAACCTTTAACCGCACCAATAAGTGCAAGACCAATACCCTGATTACCGCTTGTGGGCTCAACAATAATTGAGTTTTCATTAATAAGCCCTTGTTTTTCAGCAGCTTTGAGCATATTGTAAGCAGTTCTTGTTTTAATTGAACCACCAACATTAAGACCTTCGTATTTTACAAGAACTTCGGCACTGTCCTCATCAACCATTCTGTTAAGACGGATTATAGGGGTATGACCGATTGCGTCTAAAATATTATTACATATCATTCTGAATTACACCTCTTTTACAACCTCATTATATTATCACAACCGAAAAAAATATTCAACATATTTCTCAAAACATCTTGAAATGTGCAAGAAAAGTTTTATAATTATATTAGATTAATTTTGGCAACTTAAAGTGAGGGGTATTCCTATGAATATTTATGAAACAATAAATTCTCTTGTAGCTTACGGCGTAAGAGAAAATCTTATTGAAGAAGCAGATAAGGTCTGGGCAGTAAATCGCATGCTTGAAATTCTTGATATGGACAGTATGGAAACTGATGCAGAAGTTAAAAATGCTGACCTTGAAGAAATTTTAAAGACAATTCTTGATTATGCAGTGGAAAAAGGTCTTTGCGAAGATTCAGTTGTATATAAAGATTTGTTTGATACAAAGGTAATGGGTGCAATTACCCCAAGACCATCTGAAGTTATTAAAACTTTTAAAGAAAAATATGAAAATTCACCGGAAGAGGCAACTGATTATTACTACCATTTAGCTCGTAAATCTGACTACATCCGTGAATATAGAATCAAGAATGATGTTAAGTGGATTACAAAAACACAGTATGGTGATATTGATATTACAATCAACCTTGCAAAGCCTGAAAAAGACCCAAAAGCAATTGCTGCAGCTACAAAAATGGAACAGAGTTCATATCCAACTTGTATGCTTTGCAAAGAAAATGAGGGCTATCGCGGTCGTGTAAATCACCCTGCACGTCAAAATCACAGAGTTATTCCAATTTGCCTTGACGGTGTAAATGCATTTTTGCAGTATTCACCTTACGTTTATTATAACGAGCATTGTATCGTGTTTGACGAGGCTCACAAGCCAATGAAAGTTTGCGAAAAGAATTTTAGAAGACTTTTCGATTTTGTTAAACAGTTTCCACACTACTTTATCGGTTCAAACTCTGACTTACCAATTTCTGGTGGCTCAATTCTTACTCATGAGCATTTCCAAGGCGGTCGTTATGAGTTCGCAATGGCAAAGGCTGAAATTGAAGAATATGTTACATTTGAGGGCTTCGAGGATGTTAAAGCAGGTATTGTAAAATGGCCTATGTCAGTAATCCGTCTTCAAGGTGATGATACTGACAGAATTTGCACACTTGCAGGTAAAATCCTTGCAACTTGGCGTGATTATTCTGATGATGATGCATTCATTATTGCAAAAACTGATGACGGTGAAATTCACAACACAATTACACCGATTACAAGATTTGTAAACGGCAAATATGAAATCGACCTTGTTCTTCGTAATAACATCACTACTGAAGAATACCCTGATGGTTACTATCATCCACATCCTGAATACCACAATATAAAGAAAGAAAATATCGGTCTTATTGAGGTTATGGGACTTGCAGTTCTTCCATCACGTCTTAAAACTGAAATGGCAATCTTAAAGGATGCAATTCTTCAAAATAAAGATATTAAAGCAGACGAAAGAATTGCAAAGCACTATGATTGGACAATGAAAATCAAGGCAAAATACAGCGATATAAATGCTAATAATATTGATGAGATTATTCGTGATGAAATTGGTCTTGTGTTCACTTCAATACTTGAACAGTGCGGTGTCTACGATAGAACAGAAGAGGGCAGAAAACAGTTTAAGAAATTTATTGCATCAGTTAAATAAAAATAAAATGAGAATGGTTGAAACCATTCTCATTTTTTATTAATTTAACATTAACAGATTAGTCCCACTCACAACCTGTAACTGTATCAAGGTTAATACCTTTTGTATCGTGCGTTTTCTTGATAAGTGCAATAAGTGTAATAACAAAACTTGGTACAAGAAGACAAAGAGCAACCGTACCGATTACACCGTCATCAAAAATAAATGCAAAAATAGTGTTGATAATGAAACCTATGGCATAACCTACAAAGCCCACAACAGTCTGTGCCGAGGTGGCGGATGAACGAAGATTTGTCGGTGCTGATTCACTTGCCATCATAATAAGCACATCGTTTGTTGAGTAATAACTGCCTACAAATGCACCACAGAAGAAACCAACAAAATATGGGTTAAAGTTCATTTTTGCACCTAGTGTAAATGCGACAAAGCAAACGACACAGTTTGCCGCAACGGTAATTGCGGCTGCTTTTCTGCCTTTTTTGTCAGAAATAAAGCCCATAATTACTTGTGAAAGAGCCATACCAATAGGGTATAAGGTAAGTGCCTGACTAACTTGATTAACACTTACAAGGTCTAAGAAATCCTTTGTGTTTCCACCATAAACACTTTGAGCATAACCGTGGGTGAGAATTGCCTGATAGTTCATACTACCTACAACGCCGATACCCGCAAGGGCGAAGCAGATAAATACCCAACGAAGTTGTTTGTGTGACATACCGAATTTAAGTGCATCAATAAGTCCACCTTGTGAATTTTGTGCTTTTTTCTTTGCTTCTTCTGCTTGCAACTCGTCTTCAGTCATTTTAAGATAACGAATTCTGGACTCAATAAATGCGTCAGTTTCTCTTGCACAAAGAAGTGCGATAAGACTGACAACAATACCAACTATTGCAGGAATCATATATACTCTACGCCATTGACCTGCAGTTTCCATTAGCCAATTACGAAGAAGCGGTACAAGCATAACTGCCATATTAGCAAAGAATTTAACTACGGAATATGTTATTGCACGACTTTTACTTGGTGCAGTTTCCATAATATACACAACGTGCATATCGTGAGGCACGAAGAATAAAATCATACAAGCACCAATAAAGTACATTATTACGTTGCCTGAAAGGAAAATAACAAACAACGCAAGTGCCATTCCGAATGTGTTTATAATAAGAAATGTTTTTCTGCCAAAACGGTCAGCTAATGGTCTGTAAAGAATACCTAAAATCTGAAACGGTATGGCAACAACATTTAAAAGATTAAGAATTGTAACTGCACTTTCGCTTTTGAAAAATTCATTAGCGATTTCCGTCTGCATAAGTGAGTTGATTTGAGATGCTATCTCGTCAACTGCATAAATAAGGGCAATAATAAGTACAAGATACCAAAAATATGTTTTACTTTTAGGCCTTGCTTTTTGTTTTTCCCAGTACTTAAGTTCTTTTGCCTTGCGTAGTTCCTTTTTTCTGGCTTTTTCGGGAGTTAAAGTTTTACTCATATAAATTTCCCCTTTCAATGAACTTATTGTAGCACATAAATAAAATAAAAACAACGGCAGAGTTAGTTCTCTGCCGTTAAAATTATAATAACTTTAAAATCTCAGGAAATGGCTCAAGTGAACGCTTTAAAATTCCGTGCATCTGTGCAATAGCAATACCGTAATTTGTGATTGGTGTGCCGTTTTGAACAGAACGCTCAAGTCTTGATTTCATTTCTTTCTCGTTGAGCATACAACCACCACAATGAACAACAAGTGCGAAGTCTTGCGTATTTTCGGGGAACTCTGTTCCTGATGTGAACTCAAACTCCACATTTTTACCACAATATTCTTTAATCCACCCCGGCATTTTTACTGTGCCAATGTCCTTGCATTGACGGTGATGCGTGCAACCTTCTGAAATGAGAATTTTGTCGCCGTCTTGTAACTTGTCAAGGTGTGAAGCACCCGAAACTACGGTTGCCAAGTCACCTTTATATCGTGCAAAAAGAATTGAAAATGATGTGAGCAATACATCACTTGGCACGACTTTTGAAACATAGCCGAATACTTGCGAATCAGTAATCACAAGTTTAGGCTTTCCTTTAAGTGCGTCAAGAGTATTTTTAAGTTCAGTTTCACGACACACAACAATACTTGCACCGATTTCGAGAAGTTCGCGGATTGTGTGTTGTTGCGGTAAAATAAGTCTGCCCTTTGGTGCGGACTCGTCAATTGGTGTTACAAGTACAACTGTGTCACCATATTCTACTAAATCACCAAGCAAGGTTTTAGTATTTTCTGCACCTTTAGATAATGTTGCAATTTTCTCTTTTAACTCATTTATGTTCAGTCTTTTTTCTGCACTTACATAAATTTCATTATCTTGTGGAGTAGGGATACTATCTAACAAATCCGCCTTGTTGTAAGCAATAATATATGGTAATTTTCTTGACTTAAAAAGTTCAATCAATTCGTTGTCAATAGGGGAAATTCCTTTTGCAGAATCAACTACAAGAATTGCTACGTCAGTTTGTGCGAGCATCTGCTTTGCCCTTGCTACTCGTTGCTCACCAAGTTCACCAACGTCGTCAAGACCGGGCGTGTCAATAATTACAACGGGACCAAGTGGTAACAATTCCATAGCCTTTTTAACGGGGTCGGTAGTAGTACCCAGCACGTCAGAAACGAGTGATAATTTCTGTCCCGTAACTGCATTTACAAGGCTTGATTTACCTGCATTTCGCAACCCGAAAAAGCCGATATGTACTCTTTCAGCAGAAACTACATTGTTTAAACTCATAAATATTTCTCCAATCAGAAACGGAAATCACGACGATTTGAATTCTTAATTGCTTCAATATTGTCTTTTGCAATCTGCTTTACTTTATCTTTCGGGATTTTCTCAAGTTCACTTTCAATAAGCTTAAATCCTGTTTCTTTTGTCTTGTCACTTGCATAGTCAATAAGATATTCAGTAAGTGTCATAAGTGCATTTGGATGACAGCAGTTAAGAATCTGACCATTTTTGCAAAGTTGCATAAAGCGGTCACCTGTTCTACCCTCACGATAGCAAGCTGTACAGAATGACGGAATGTGTTCCATTTCCATAAGCCAGTTTACAACTTCGTCAAGAGTTCTCTGGTCAGAAACATCGAACTGTTCTGAATCGTGTGGGCGTTCATCTTCTGTGTAGCCACCAACAGATGTTCTTGAAGCACCGCTAATCTGTGAAATACCAAGTTCAAGTGCTCGTGCACGAACCTGCTCGCTTTCACGTGTTGAAATAATCATACCTGTATATGGAACTGCAATTCGAATACAAGCAATAATTTTTGCAAAAGTATCGTCATCAAGACCGTTGTCGAATACGTCAGGGTCAATGTCGTCAGCACGTTTGATTCGTGGAACGCTAATTGTGTGAGGACCAACGCCGTGAACTGCTTCAAGGTGTTCAGCGTGCATTAAAAGTCCTGCAAATTCATACTGATAGCCCTCAAGACCGAAAAGTACGCCAAGACCAACGTCGTCAATTCCACCCTCCATAGCTCTGTCCATAGCTTCTGTATGATAATCATAATCGTGCTTTGGACCTGTTGGGTGAAGTTCAAGATAACTTTCTTTATTATATGTTTCTTGGAACAGAATATATGTGCCGATTCCTGCATCTTTAAGTTTGCGGTAATTCTCAACTGTTGTTGCAGCAATATTTACATTTACTCGGCGGATTGCACCGTTTTTGTGCTGAATACTGTAAATTGTGTTAATACATTCAAGAATGTACTCGATAGGATTATTTTTGGGGTCTTCGCCTGCTTCAATAGCAAGACGCTTGTGTCCCATATCCTGAAGTGCAATAACTTCTGCCTTAACTTCTTCTTGAGTAAGTTTTTTACGTGCAATATGCTTGTTTTTCATATGGTATGGGCAGTAAACGCAACCATTTACACAGTAGTTTGAAAGGTAAAGGGGAGCGAACATAACAATTCTGTTGCCGTAAAAAGCCAATTTGATTTCTTTAGCTAAGTCATACATAGCCTGCACTTTTTCAGGAATATCACAAGCAAGAAGAACTGATGCTTCGCGGTGTGTAAGACCTGAACAATGAATTCCGTCTTCTGTTTTCTTTGGACGAGCTTTTTCGAGTAAACTGTCAATTAATTCTACATTGTGCTTATTTTCTTCAGCATAACGGATTGTGTCAAGAATTTCTTCGTGAGAAATAAATTCTGTAGCTTTTAATGATTTAGGGTTGTAATTCATATTAATTCTCCTTTTTTATATCGCCACGGGCAACAACTACCTCGTAGCCTATAACTTTAATTTTTTCTTCTAATGTTTTTTTACTTTGAGCAGATTCTGCACCATCAGAAATTTTGTTATCATAGAGCATATATTTTTTTCGTACCGATGGTGGTGAAAGATTTGGCATCACTACATTTGCACCTGATAAAATCCCCAACTCTCTGCCTTGCGGGTGAATTGTGCCAAGTGCCGTTGTGGACGGAAGCAGAATATTCGGCTTAATAAGTCGTACTATTGAAAGTAAATAGCAGGTCATTTCAAGTGAGCCTGACTGCTTATCTGCAAACGGCGTTGATTTATGAGTGATAAAAGGACCAATTCCGCACATATCAGGCTGAAATACTTCAACGAATTTTAAATCTTTTGCAAGATTACGCGTAGTCTGATAAGGCGAGCCTACCATAAATCCGCAACCTACCTGATACCCAATTTCTTTCAAATCTTGAAGACAACGCATGCGGTTTTCAAAACTCATATTTTCAGGGTGCAGTTTTTCATAATGTTCACGGTCTGCAGTTTCGTGACGAAGTAAATAACGGTCAGCACCTGCGTCGTGTAACAATTGATAACTTTCTCTTGAACGCTCGCCTAAAGACAATGTAATTGCACAGTCGGGGTAACGATTTTTGATTTCCTTAATAAGTCCGCAAAGCATTTCGTCAGTAAAGTGAGAATCTTCACCGCCTTGCAATACGAATGTGCGAAATCCTAACTCGTAACCTTCTTTGCAACATTCAAGAATGTCGTCAGCGGTTAATCTGTAACGTGAACAACTCTTGTTATCACGTCTTATTCCGCAGTAAAGACAGTTGTTTTTACAAAAATTACTTATCTCAATAAGTCCGCGAATAAAAACCTTGTTACCGTAAACTGCTTTTTGAACTTCAACTGCTTTTTTTGCAAGGTGTTTTGCGGTTTCTTCGTTTTGGTTTTTAATTAGGAACTCATATTCATCTAATGTAAGACTATGAGTTTTCGCTAATTTGTCAATTAAGTTAAAAGCATTATTCATCGCTTGACACCACATTTGAATATGCAGTTTTTACGCTGACCCCTGCAAGTTTGCCGATTTTTCCCGAAAGTGTGCTTATAACGGGCTGTGGTGCGTCAACTGCAACACTTAGAATACTAACATTACATTTGCGGTAGGGGAGCCCCATTCTACCGATTATATATTCACCATATTCGTGTAAAATACTGTTAAGTGCCTCAACAGACTCTGTATTTTCAACGATTACGGCAATTAAAGCTATTCTTGTTTCCATAAAACATCACCTTAAACAAAAAAGGACTGCAACTTTAAAAGATGCAGTCCGAAATAAGCATAAAAATGCCAATAAATTTAAAATATTTCTTGCATCTTTCATCTCAATAAATATTTCAATGTCAGATTACCTATATTTTAACATATTTTCATGTAGAAATCAATAGGTATGTATTTCTTCCTTGACTAAAAAAATAAAAGTGTTAAAATATTATCAATGATTAAAAACGAGGGGATTATTATGAGTAGCTTTGAAAATTTAAGAATAGTTGACAATTTTTATCAGACATCTTTGTTTTTTCCGATGCCAACAGTTGTAATCAGTACACTTTGTGAGAACGGAACAACAAATTTAGGCCCATATTCTTTGGTACAACCTTATTATGTTGCAGGTAAAGATTATTACGCAATGTTGCTTTGTTGTCGTAACTCATCAAATACAGCACAGAATATTCTTCGCAACGGCAAATGTGCACTTAACTTTATTGATGATAATCCGAAAACCTTCAAAGAGGCAGTTAAACTTTCTTGGCCTGGGGACAAACCTGAAGAAAAAATGCCAAAATGCAACTTTAAGCTTGAAAAAAGTATGCTCCACGAAGAAACAGGCGAAGTTCGTCCAATGGTTTTAACTGACGCTATTGAAGTTATTGAATGTACTTGGGTGCGTGAACTTGACGGAGCTGATAAGGATTTACCGGGTGAACTTAACGGCTATGAAGGTCCATATCACGATTTCAATGGTATTACAAGTAAATTTGGTGCTCACTTCATTTTGAAAATTGATAAAATCCTTATGAAGAAAAAGTACAGTGACGCTATTATCAATGGCGTTAAATCAAAGGATTTCCCTGCACTTCCTGTTGACTATGGCTACCGCGACAGTAAAAATTTCTGGTTCCACAGAAAGAGAAAGATGCGTGCAGAGCTTTTACAAATGCGTGAGGCATCACTTGAGTCAGTACGCTATGCAGCAGACAGAGTTGATGATAAAATCAAATTTACAGATGAAGCACTAAAAACAGTTCTTGCAGTACCACGTGTATTCTTACCATTAGTCCTTAAAGGTTGCGTTGATTGGGCAAGAGAAAACAATGTTGAGTTAATCACAGAAGAACATATGAAGATAATCAACGACAAACGAGCAAAAGAAAAAGCAAATAAGAAAAAATAAATTTTTTAGCGGTGAGATAAAATTCTCACCGTTATTTTTTAAAAATCAACATTTCTCAAAATTCTTGTTGTTCAGTTTGTGTTCTTGAAAAATTATAATTGTCTTGTAACTTAAAGGAGGTTATAATAATGAATACAGACAAAATTTACGCAGAATCAATCGCAAAGGAGTATGCACCGAAAGATAATTCAAAAATCGTTGCACTACGCAAACTTGACAAGAAAGCAAAAATGCCTGCAATAGTATTTACTTATACTTTCGGGATTATATCAAGTCTTGTAGCAGGTCTTGGAATGAGCCTTGCAATGCGGGTAATCGGTGGTACAACATTTTTTATGGTGCTTGGTATTGTAATTGGTATTATCGGCTTTATCGGTATGGGTGTAAACTATCCTATTTACAAGAAAAAACTTGAAAAGGGTAAGCAGAAATACGCTTTTGAGATTGTAGAACTGGCAAGAGAAATCAGTGAAGAAAACAAGTAAAATTATTGAAAAGGGGGCTGTCAAATGAATAAAAATGAGAGCAAGTATTTTAATACTGCAGTCAAAATGGACGGAGCACTCATAAAATTGCTTGAAAAGAAAGATTTTGAATATATTACTATTAAAGAAATCTGCGAAACTGCAGGAGTAAACCGTTCAACTTTTTATCTGCATTATGAAAATACTGCCGATTTGCTTAAAGAAACAACTAAATATATTCTTGACAGTTTCCTTACCTATTTTACAGTTGATGGACAAAGCATAACCGTTCAATATAGAAATTGCAAGTTACAGGATTTGGTGTTTATAACACCTGAATATCTTACTCCATATTTAACTTATATTAAAGAAAATCAGCGAGTATTCAAAACTGCGGTTAAACATTTAGGGACAATGGATTTTGAGAATGTTTACAACAAAATGTTTAAATTTATATTTAATCCTGTTCTTGAACGATTTAATTTTCCTGAAAAAGACAGGGAATATGTATTGAAATTCTATCTTACAGGAATTACCGCTGTTGTTATGGAATGGCTTAAAAACGATTGTAAAGAGTCAATAGAAGATGTAAGCCGAATAATCATTCAGTGTGTAATAGGTCAGAATAAAGTGTAAGCAAAAACCTTGAGAAAGTAAAATTTCTCAAGGTCTTATTTTTATTCATCTATTCCAAAATGTTTAATAAGAGTTTCTGCTTGCTCGTCTGTAATCTTAATAATTCCGCCGTGACGCTTTTTGCGTTTGCCCATATTATACTGGTCATTGTGAAGTTGAACAAACTTTCCGCTTGCAAGGTCATCACATAAAAATGGGGTATAGCCTAAATGTGCGTGATATTGGTCAGCAATCAAGCACCATTTTTGCATATCATCAAGATAATATGCTTCAGGACCCTCAAGTCCATAGAAATTTGCAAGCACTTCTGAATATACAGGTTCATATTTTTCGCTTATAAGTTCTTTACTTTTTTCAATTATAATAAACTTGTTCGTTTCGTCCTTTGAGAAACGGTAATACCAACCCTTGTCCCATACAATATTTGTGTCAATAATCGCAGTTTCAGCGTCAATGTATTTAAATGCAGGGGTAAATTCTTTGAAATTGCTTGTAAATGCACCATAAATGCGTTGCTTTGGCTCATTATCGCCATCTTCTTTTACATTAGATGCCCAGAATACAAACCACATATCCTTTTCTTTGCAGAATACTGCTTCGGGTGCCCATACACAGCCTGCACCTTCAATGCCAACCTCAATAATTCTTTCATTTGACCAGTTGATTAAATCTTCAGATTCCCACACAAGAATTGAACGACTGCCACGATTTGCAAAGTCATCCCAACTACCACTCGTGGTCAATAAATCTGTTGCAATCATTATATATTTTTTGGATTTCTCATCATATACAACAAACGGGTCACGAATACCCTTTGTACCGAGTTCTGATTTGATAATTGGCTCATCGCCGCCTAAATCAGTCCAATGAAGTCCGTCACTGCTTAAAGAATACCATATATATTCTTTTTCTCCTGTGTTATCACTTGTAAAATGAACAAATAAATATGCTGACATAATGTTTACCTCGGTATTTGCAAAGTTTCAATAAGTATATCACAACAAAACAAAATAATCTACAATAAACCAATAAAAAATCTTCGTTATTTTGCATTAAACACTCAACATTTCTTTATGCAAAATCACCTGTTAAAAGTTTAACAATTTCCATTGACAAAAATTAGTACGCGTGCTAAAATAGTACTCGTACTAAATTAGGATGTGTCCAAATTGATGGAGGAGGGGTGATGCTCTTTGGCTCGCAGAAAATCCAACCTAACAAAACTCGAAATTATGCAGGTTGCAATGAAAATGTTTTTGGAAAAAGGCTTTACAAGTACATCGGCAAAGGCTATCAGTAATGAGCTTAACATAAGTACAGGCAATTTAACGTTTTATTTTCCTACAAAAGAGCATATACTTTTAGAACTTGTTAAAGAGATTACAGCGTTTCATACAAAGTGTATTGATAAAGTTTCTAAAAAAGAAAAAAATGATTTATTCTCATATTGTTGGGAAGTTACTGCACAAATAATGTTGTGTGAAGAAAATGAACAGGCAAAAGATATTTACCTTGCGATTTATTCATATCCATTAACGCTTCACTATGTTAAGGAATGGACAGCCGAGAAAAATCAAAGAATTTTAGGCGACAGGCTTAAAGACTGGACTTATGAACGGTTCAGACGAGTTGAAAATGTAACGTGTTGTATTGAAAGAAGTGCATTGACAGAACCTTGCACCGAAACTTACACAATAGAAGATAAAATAAGACTTATACTTACTTGCCTGTTAAAGATTTACGATATAAGTTATGAAGAACGCGAAAAGGTAATTGGCGAAATTCTTGCAACAGATTATCGTAAAACAGGTCACGATTTGTTAAAACAACTCACTCAGTATGTTGAAAAACAAACTGAACAAGCACTTGAAGAAGCAATTAATGAAAGAAAAATAATATAAAAAGGAGACTTGTTATGAAAAATACAAGAAAAATATTTGCAATTATTATGGTGGTGGCAATGTGCTTCAGTATGTTCTCACATACTGCATTTGCTAACGCTACAACAGTTGCAGAGGGTACAGCAGGTGAGAGCGTTACTTGGAAACTTACTGATAATGGTGTACTCACAATAAGTGGTACAGGTGAAATGGATACTGAATGGTATGCACCACCATGGAAAGAATATAGTGAGTCAATTACAGAAGTTGTAGTTGAAGAAGGTATTACAAAAATTTCTGATACCGCATTCTGTTATGCAGAAAATCTTGTAACAGTTTCAATTCCGTCAACACTTACTTATATCTCAGGTTGGGCGTTTTATGTGAATTACGCACTTGAGGAAATAAATGTTGCTGAAGCAAACACAGCTTACAAGAGTATTGACGGTATTCTCTTTACAGAAGACGAAAAAACGCTTGTAGCTTATCCAGCGAACAAAGCGTGCGAAGAATACACAATTCCGGCATCTGTTACAACAATCGGAGAAATGGCATTTACACAATGTGTTGCAGTTGACAAGGTAATTGTACCCGATACGGTTACAACGCTTGCTAAATTTGCTTTTGAATACAGTCAAATCAAAAAAGTAGAAATTGGTAATGGTGTTACGGAATATTCATTTGAGTGCTTCGCTTATTCGAGAATTGAAAAAATGATTATTCCTGATTCAGTTGAAACAATTTCAGAACATGCTTTTGCTTCGACAGATTATCTCAATACTTTAATTATTGGCTCAGGCGTAGAGAGTATTGATGAAGATGCTTTGTCAAATACTGATGAGCTTACAGCAATTCATTATAAAGGCACACAAGAAGATTGGGATGCAATTTCAATTCACGAAGAAAACGAAGACCTTAACAGTAAAGAACTTCACTTTATTTCAGGTGATATTAAAGAAGGCACTGAAGCTACTTGTGCTGACGGTCACACAGCAGGCTATTACTGTGATACTTGTGAAGATTACTTGACAGGCGAAGTAATTCCGGCAACAGATGAGCACGACTGGAATAACGGCGTTTGCGATGGTTGTAGTGAAGTGTGTGGTCATACAGACGAAGATTTTGACGAAAAATGTGATGTTTGTCAGATTGATTTAGAATATAAAGAAGTTGAAGCAGACGAAACAAACACAGTTTACATTTCTGAATCAGATGAAACAATAACTGTTAAATTCACACCAACAGAAAGTGGCTGGTATGCAGTTGTTTCTGATAACGGTGGCGATGATGAAAATAATGACCCTTATGTAACTGTTTTTGATGCTAATGGTAAAGAAATTGAGTATGATGACGATAGCGATTATGAAGATACATATAATTTCTATTGCGAATTTGAAGCAGAAGTAGGCAAAACATACTATATAGTACTTAGTAATTATGATGGCGATGTTGAATATGATTACACTATTCAAAAACACATAGGCATTGACCATCAACCAACAGCAGCAGAGCCATACGTAACACTCACTTGGGATGTAGAGGCAGAATATCAGTGGTTTAATTTGGATGACGAAATGGTTGCAATTGATGGCGAAACAGAAGCAACTCTTAAAAATCCAAAAATCGGTTCGGTATATGGTTGTGTGGTAACATATAATGGTATTGAAATTTATTCAGATATTTTGTTCTATGGATACGCAATCACACATCAGCCAACAGCAGAAGAACCTTATGTTGAACTTAATGACGACACAGATGCAACTTATCAGTGGTATGTTGCAAAAGAAGGAAAAGTAGAACTTACAGATGAGAATACAATTCCATTCCCAAGTGAAGACGAAGGCCCAGTCTATGACACAGAAAATGGCTGGTCAGGTATTTATACGGGTTCGTTAGAAGGAATGTACGACGGCTATGCTTGTTTCATAGTTCAACTTAAAAAAGGAGACACAATTAAAATTGAACTTTTTGGTGATTATTACGGTTATGTTGAATTTACAGATATGATGACAAGCGGATTTTATATCAGCGAAGTTGATAAAGATGGTAAATGTGAATTTACTGCGAAAAAAGACGGTTTTTATTCGGTTACCGCATACAGAGATGTTGACGGCGATGAAGTTTTTGTAAAAGCATATATAGATGGCTACGAATTCACAGAAATTGACGGTGCAACAAGTGCAGAATATACACCTACAGAAGATGGTCTTTATGCTTGTGAAGTAACATTTGCAGACGACTCAACAGAAATGTCAGCTGTGTTTGAAAAGAAAACTGTACCTGCCGGCGAAGATGATAACACAGGTGGAAACGCAGGTAATGATGAAAACACAAAACCTGCACCAAAACCTGAAATCCCAAATACAGATGCAACTGTGAATAATGCAAATAGTAACGGTTGGTTTGCTGTTATGCTTACATTGTCTATGGGTTTGGCACTTGTAATGGTGTCAAATAAAAAGAGAGTTTTTTCAAAATAACCTCTGAAATAATAAAAAAGGAACAACTCATACGAGTTGTTCCTTTTACTTTGCGTTAATTACATTAATCCTAGTTTGAATTTAATTTTTGCAATTGCTTGTTTTGTTTTAATTGAGCGTTGTGTTTTAGGTGTGGTATCTTTTTTAAAATCGAGATTATCGCCGTTGATTTCGTTGATATTACCTTTTTCGTCAATGCTGAAAACTGTATATTTAAGGTGAGCTGCCTCGTCTTCATAGAAAACTGCAAAATTGCCGTCAGACAATTCTGTAAGGCAAGAGTAACCATAAAAACCTTGTGTCAGGTGATAAGTGCTAATCCAATTAACATCACCGTTATTCTCTACAACACCTGCTCTGAGAACACCGTCAGCTCTTGCTTTAAGATTTCCGCCTGCGGAACATAAAAGCATTTGTTTACCGTCGATTTTTCTTGAGGTGTCAATAAGTGAAACCATACAGTTCTTTGTACCTTCAAGGGCTTTGTCAGCACGGAAAGTTGTCCAGTTTTCGCCGCCGTCAGTACTGTCAGCAAAAGCTATGTAGTTGCTTAAATTTCTTGCATACATACGCAAAGCCTTGTAGTCACCGCTATCAATTTTTACAAGTTGTGCTTCACTTGTTTTCTGAATCCCTGCTTTAATTTTGATTTTTTTACTTCTGTGCCAAGTCATACCGTTGTCGTCAGTATAAATAGCACTTGCATTTTCAAATATAGGGTCTTTAAAAAGTCCGTTGTTGTCATAAACACAGAAAACAATGCGTTCTTTACCATTATGATTTATTACAGCACCTCTGCCAGGACCAACACCTAAAAATGACTCTTTTTCATTTTTAACTTGCTCTGAAATGATTGTAGGGTGACTCCAGGTTTTACCGTTGTCGTCACTATAACGCATCCAGAGATATGTTGTCTTGTAGCATTTTAATTCAGCAGAACTGTAAAAAATATTTTGCTGAACTTTAACTCCTTCAGCACCTTTTTGGTCAGTATACAATGTCTCACCGTTTTTGTAAAGAC
Source organism: Candidatus Fimenecus sp. (assembly GCA_045545735.1). Classification (GTDB taxonomy): domain Bacteria; phylum Bacillota; class Clostridia; order Oscillospirales; family Acutalibacteraceae; genus Fimenecus. Next base: position 102,493 of record JAZQBM010000012.1, read on the forward strand.
GGAATTCTTTGTCAACAGAATACTCGGTTTTCTTTGAGTCTGCTCTTGTAAAAATCGGTGCAAATTCACCGTCATAATCGCCAACATAATAACCAAATGTATCTAACTTATCACCGTGATTTCCATTTGTGAGAAGAAGATGCTTTTTGCCGTTGATTTGGGTATATCCCGTACCTGTTTTGCACTGAAGATAGCCACATTCTGCCGGTTGAGCGTCTGCTACCATGAAAATTCTACCCGTAGATGACTGTGCAATAGCCGAGTCAATAAAAGACGCACTATCAGTTGATGTAACTGTGTCAGCATAGTCGTCAAAATGATTAACCATTACATAATTCCAGTTTGTATAACCGTCTTTAGAAATTGCAACAGCAATATCAATGTTATTAGGGGAGTCAGAGCCGTGACCATAACGAATATCTGCACCCGCCATAACGCTACCGTCATTAAGAGTATAGAGTGCGGGAATACGATTACGCTCCGAACCATATTCTTTATGGTCAAATGGCTGGTCATAATTGATTTTTGAAGTCATAAATTTCTCTCCTTATTCAAACAAGAAACTCTTGAATGTGTCAATATATTCTTTAGCACGAACGGGATTTGTGCTTTCAGCGAATATACGAAGAAGTGGTTCTGTACCTGAGAAACGGCAGATTACAAAACCGTCTTCAAAGTAAACTTTGCAACCATCTTCATAGTTTACGCGTTTGATTTCGTCTTTGAATGTTGGCAAAAGTTTGTCAACCATAAGTGTTTTATTAACAATTGGTTTAATTTCAGGTGCAAAACGCATATCATCTTCAACAAGTACAAATGTACCGAATTGCTTTTTAAGTTCATCAAGAAGTTCTGATGGTGATTTGCCCGTAACACTTACCATTTCTGCAAAAAGTGATGCAGCATAAACTGAGTCTTTACCGTGAATATGTCCGCGAACTGTAAGACCGCCTGATGATTCACCACCGAGTACTGCGTCGACTTCGTCAATTTTTGATGAAATGTATTTGAATCCAACTGGAACTTCATAACATTTTTCGCCGAAGCTTTCTGCAATCTTATCAAGCATATGTGTTGTTGCAAGGTTTCGAACCACCGGACCACTCCAACCCTTGTACTTAACAAGATAGTAGTAAAGAAGACAAAGGATTTCATTAGCATTAATATACCTGCCGTTAGCGTCGATAATACCAAGTCTGTCGCCGTCACCATCCATAGCAATACCAAAGTCATAACCGCCGTTTACAACTTGGTTGCGAAGTGTGAAAAGACTTCTTTCAGATGGGGCAGGCATAACACCACCAAAATATGCGTCTTTATTCACGTTGATTGTGTCAATTGTGCATCTTGCAGTGTGGAAAATTACAAGTAACGGGTATGTACCTGAACCGTGCATTGAGTCGAAAAGCACACGCAATCCACGTTCTCTTAATGCATTCATATCAAGAAGACCTATAATATCGTCAAGGAACTTATTGAATGGATTTTTCACATATGTAATGATGCCTTTTTCAACAGCAAGGTCAAAATCTGTATATTCTATTTCTTCAACAGTTGCAATCAATTCTTCAAGATGATTTGTGATTTCAAGAGGAGCGTCTCTGCCTTCTTCAATAATAAGTTTAATGCCGTTGTAACTTGATGGGTTGTGGCTCGCAGTAATTTCAATACCAAAATCAAGTTTACGGTCTTTAACTGTATGCATAACAAGTGGGGTAGGAACAGAACGGTCCATGAATAAAACATTTATGTTGTCGTGAGCAAGTACCTCTGCAACCCATTTTGCTGCATTTTCAGAAAGAAAACGTCTGTCGAAACCAATAATCACGGGTTTGTCAGTTTTGTTTTGTTCTGTCATCAAAAGGCTGATACCCTTTGCAACGCGACGTACATTTTCACAAATAAAATCTTCACCGATAATTGCACGCCAACCACCTGTGCCAAATGAAATTTTATTCATAATATCACCTCAAATAGAAAATGTTCTAACCTTTATAATACCAAAAATGTAATTTGTTGTAAATATTTTTTTGAAAAATGTAGGGTATAGACAACTAAATATTAAAGAAAGTTACAGAACCATTTACTGAACATATAAATCATCTGTAAAAAAATATAAAAATTCTCTTGACAAGATAAATAAAATAGTTTATACTATCAAGGCTGACAAAAAAGTGCATACTTCGGGGTGTAGCGCAGCTGGTAGCGCGCCACATTTGGGATGTGGATGCCGCAGGTTCGACTCCTGTCACTCCGACCACAGAAAAGGTACCTTTGTGGTATCTTTTTTGTTTTATATTGAAAATGAGTATTCAAAGCTGAAAAGAATAAGGGAGAGCGTGTTTCCACGACCTCCCTTATTTTTACTTCAATAATGGTATAACGTTTTCTGCAACAATTTTATATGCTTTTACATTCAAGTGCAAGCCGTCATATGTGAAATCTTTTTTCAAATTTCCTGTTTCATCTTTTAACTTATCTGTAATATCAAGCCAAACACATCCGTATTTTTCGCTTAACTTAACAAATTCTTTATTCATCAGGTCGATTTTTTCATTGCTACGCTTTTCAAACTTATCTCGCATATGTCTGTTTATTGGGTAAACTGCCTGCAAAATGAAATTTATATCAGGACATTTTTCTTTTGTACTTTCAATGATTTTACTTACGTTTTCCACTGTCATTGAAAGGGGAAGACCGCGACCAATATCATTAGTGCCTATGAGCAGAACAACATTTTTAGGGCTTATATTCAATACATTTTCCTGCAGTCTTTCAAGTAGTCTGTCGGTAGTATCACCGCTTATGCCTCGGTTATAAACTGCTTGACCTGTGGAATTACTAAAGTCATAAAACAACTCATACCAGTTGAAAAAGTCGGTAATTGAATCACCTAAAAGTACAGTTTGGTTTTTCAACGCATATTCTTCATTGAGAATACGGTAATTCTCACGTTTTGTTCTTTTTTCTCTATCGTATTCTGTGATTTTTGAGTAATCAACAGTCTTATTGCCGAAAAACATAAATTCACCTTATTCAACTAAAAAATCACGTTTCATAATACATTCTTCCATAAATGAAACGGCAGTTTCCATAACATTTAAATCTTCTTTTGTGATAAGTGAATAGTCAATGTTCTGATAAATCTCATATGCTTCAGGACTATTCTTACCTAATGTTTCAATTTTTGCAAAAGTGTCGTTGAGATACTGTTCAGCATCTTTTGCAAGATACACATTGTGGAATTTGCTTTCATAAAGCACAGTTCGTGCATTTTCGTTATCTTTAATCTTATGTGGTTTGCCGACAGGACTGTTTTTTACAGTAACCTGCATATCGTTACCGCCGTGCATAACAAGAGTAGGAATAGAATTGCTGTTTATTGTGTCGCAAGTGCGAAGTACACCTGTTTTACCAAATCTTATAAGATTAATTAAATCAAAAAACGGACTTAAAATTGAAAGATTAACTTTAGTTTTCGATTTTGCAATATCGCGGATTAACTTATTCATTGAATTGAAAGGTGAGAATGCAACAATGCCTTTAATTTCAATGTCATCAGCAATTGTAGGCACATTACAAACGCTGTAAGCACCCCAGGAATGCCCTGCAAGGATTATTGGCATATCTTTTAACTCATCACGTTCTTTAACGAATTTAAGAGCGTATTTAAGGTCAATAATTCCCTGTGCAAAGCCGTTTATTTTGTCACCTTCAGATGTGCAAGTTCCTGTATTGTCATATGCTAACACAAGATATCCTTTTTGTGCAAAATAGTTGATTTCGGTAGTATATGCAAGATGTCCCGCACCCATACCGTGTGAAAAAACTATGAGTGCTTTATAGGTATCAACCTTTGCATTACTGTAAAGAAAACCGTTAAGTGTCTGACCTTTGTTGGATTTGAAGTCTATAGGACGAGCATTAAGATTATCAAAGTTTTTTGCTTTGAGATACTTAAGGTTTTCATCACCCTCGCATCTCTTTGAAGCACCCGTTGCGTCCATAATTTTAAGAGCAACCACAAAAAGCAAAATACAAATAACAATAATTGCCAACATAAAATAAAGCATAAATTTTTCCACCTACCTATTTTACATAACTCTATTTTACCATATCGACAAAAATTTGCAATATTTTTATTGCACCGATAAAGAAATCATTGTATAATTAACGCAAGAAAGAAAAAAGGGGTGGCTTTATGAATACGCTACAACTTCTTGTTATAAGAAAACAGAATAAACTGTCACAACAACAGTTAGCTGACGTTTTAGGTGTAAGTCGTTCAACATATTGCAGTTATGAAACGGGGCGTCGCACACCTAATATTGATGTGCTTGAGAAATTAAGCCTATTCTATCATTTATCTATTAATACAATTACCGGCATTGAAGAATTTGACTACCTTAACGATGACGAATATTACGAAAGTCAGCCTGATACCCGTTATCTTTCACAACTTTCAAGAGAAGAGAGAGAGTTAATTGTGAATTTACGCCGACTTGACAATAAAGAACGCAAATCCATCAAATGTCTTGTGGATGAAAAAGCAAATAAGATATAAATTGTAAAGCTCCGCTGCATTAGGCGGAGTTTTTTATTGTATGGATTGACTATTCACCTTATTTCGTGATAAAATATACTGATAAATTATGTTTAGCAGTTTGCAAAGGAATTGTGTAAAATGAAAAATGACAATTATGTTATGACATCATCTCTTGAAGATTATCTTGAAGCGGTTTTTGTGCTTTCAAGTCAAAAGGGTAGCGTAAGACTTACTGATATTGCCGAGCATCTTGGCGTTTCAAAGCCAAGCGTAAACAGAGCAGTAAACACGCTTACACAAAATGGATTTTTAGAGCACGTAACATATGGTGATATTGTAATTACTCCCGCAGGCGAAAGTTATGCGGCTAATGTTTTGCGTCGTCATAAACTCATCAAGCAATTTCTTATAAATCAGCTTGGTGTTGACGAAAAAATTGCCGAGCACGATGCTTGTCAGATGGAACATGTTATGAGCCCTGTTACAATTGACAAGTTGTATGAATATCTTGAAAGGCAGGAATAGATTATGACTAAGGTTGCCGTAATTGGTGGCGGTGCATCAGGACTTGCCTGTGCTATTGAGATTATGCGAAAGGTGAATAATAAAGATGATGTAAAAGTCACAATTCTTGAGCGTCTGCCAAGAGTAGGTAAAAAAATTCTTGTAACAGGTAACGGCAGATGTAATCTTACAAATACAAATGCAAGTGTAGAGAATTATCGTGGTGATGCGTATTTTACGGAACGTGCGTTGAATGTTTTTTCACCACAGAATAACATCGAGTTTTTTAATTCATTGGGACTTTACACAAGAACGGAAGATGAAGGCAGGGTGTATCCTTTGTCAAATCAGGCATCATCTGTGCTTGATGCATTGCGTTTTGAATGTGAAAGATTAGGCGTTGAAACCGTGTGCGATTACCGTGCAGTTCACCTTAAAACTGTTGATACGGGCGTGACAACAAAAATTGTTGTAAACAATCGTGACCGTTTTGATTACGTGGTTGTGGCTTGTGGCGGTATGGCGGCAAAGGTTCACGGAACTGATGGCGATGCTTATGACTTGCTTAAAATGTTCGGGCATAAGATTATTTCACCTGCACCTGCACTTGTTTCACTTAACTGTGACGACTTCACAAAAGCTCTTAAAGGTGTACGTTCAATTTGTAAAATGAATTTGATTATTGACGGAGAAAAAGCACTTGAAAACTATGGCGAAGTGCAGTTTACTGATTACGGATTATCGGGTATTCCAATTATGCAACTTTCTCGTTTTGTATCAGTTTCACCGTCAAATGATATTTACATAGAACTAGATACAGTTCCTGATTTTTCAGCGGAAGAATTAAAGAACTATCTTTATTCAAGAAGAAAAGTTGACAAAGGACTTTGCGAAAATATGCTTGGCGGCATTATGAACAAACAACTTTGTATAGTGTTTATGAAAGAATGCGGAATTGCACCAAACGGTAGGGTAAATGAACTTGCTGATATGCAAATTGAAAAACTTGCTGATATAATTAAATGTTGGAAAATCAAGATTAAGAACTCACGTAGTTTTGACTATGCACAGGTTACTGCAGGCGGTGCTGATTGCTCACAGTTTGATGACGGTACAATGGAATCGAAACTTGTGAAAAATTTGTTCTGCTGTGGCGAGGCTCTCAATATTGACGGCGATTGCGGTGGATACAATCTTCAATGGGCGTGGGCGTCAGGAAGACTTGCGGGGAAAAGCATAGGCGAAAGGATTAATAATGCTCAGAATAAGTGAAATTAAACTCGACCTTGACTGTGATTTCAATGATATTGTGAATGCGGCTGCCAAGGCACTAAAAATCGAGCGTAAAAGAATATTAAAAACTGAAATATATAAACAGAGTGTAGATTGTCGAAAAGGCGAAGTAAAGTTCGTTTATACTGTTGATGCAACTGTTGATGGTGACGAAGAAAAAATCGCAATGAGCCTTGATAGTTCAAAGGTGAAAGTATGTGAAAAATATCATTATACAATGCCACAATCTAACAGAAAAAGCACTTTACCGCCTGTGATTGCGGGTTTTGGCCCTGCAGGTATGTTTGCAGGTCTTATTCTTGCACGTAGCGGTCATTGTCCCGTAATTATTGAACGCGGTAGTGATATTGATAAGCGTACAAATGATGTAAACAATTTCTGGACTAACCGCGACCTTGATGAAAACTCAAATATTCAGTACGGTGAGGGTGGTGCAGGAACATTTTCTGATGGTAAACTGACAACAGGAATTAAAGACAACCGTTGCAGATTTGTATTTGAAGAATTTGTAAGTCACGGTGCACCTGAAGATATACTCACAAACGCTAAACCACATATTGGTACAGATAAGTTGAAGGCTACTGTAAAAGCAATACGTGAAGAAATTATAGAACTTGGCGGAACGGTACTTTTCGATACTCAACTTGTAAATATTATTGTTGCAAACGGATTTATTCACGGCATTACTGTTCGTGATAAATACGGTAAAGAAAAAGATATTGAAACTGATGCACTTATTCTTTCAATAGGTCATAGTGCAAGTGACACTATTGAAATGCTTTACAATAAAGGCATTAATATGATGCAAAAGCCGTTTTCAGTAGGTGCTCGAATTGAACATCCACAGGATTTTATAAATACTGTGCAGTATGGTGAATATAAAAATCACCCGAAACTTCGTGCAGCTGATTATAAACTTGCTTGTCATCCGCCACACGGTAGGGGAGCATATACATTCTGTATGTGTCCCGGAGGTACTGTTGTTTGTGCATCTTCCCAAAAGGGCGGAGTTGTCACAAATGGTATGAGTGAGTATGCACGTGACAAAGAAAATGCAAACTCTGCAATTCTTGTTGGTGTTGAACCTGAAGATTTTCCTAGTGAACACGTGTTGTCGGGTTTCCAACTTCAGCGTGAAATCGAGCAAAAGGCTTTTAAACTTGGTGGAGAAGATTATACCGCACCGGCACAACTTGTTGGGGATTTCTTAAAAGACCAGAAATCCACAAAGTTAGGTGCAGTAAAGCCATCATTCCCGACGGGTGTTGCTATGGGAGATATAAGTGCAGTTCTTCCACAAAAAGTAGTTAACACTATGCGTGACGCGTTGGTGCAAATGGACAAAAAACTTAAAGGTTTTGCTATGAATGATGCAGTTTTAACTGCACCTGAAACACGAAGCTCATCACCTGTACGTATTATTCGTGACGAATTTTATCAGACAAACATCCGCGGACTTTATCCTTGTGGTGAGGGTGCAGGTTATGCAGGCGGTATTGTTTCAGCTGCAGTTGACGGTGTGAAATGTGCCGAAGCGGTACTTTCAGATGAATCGTAATAATTCTGTAATTTGACAATAATATGGAATGTTTGGTATATTATAGTTTAGAGTAAAAATGAAAGGGGACGCTTTTATGAACATTGATAATCTTTGTATGAGCTGTATGAACGAATTGTATGGCGAAAAGCAGTGTCCAAAATGTGGATATTACGTTGATTCTCCACAGATTTCACCTTATTTACCATTAAGAACACCCGTAGGGGACAAATACGTTTTAGGTAAGGTATTGTCTTCAAATAGTGAGGGTGCTACATATATGGCGTATGATACGGGGCGTAATACTCCCGTTTATGTACGCGAATTTTTACCTGAAAAATTCATTGACCGTAGTTTTGGTACAACTGAAATAACAGTAAAAGAGCAATGGCGTGACCATTACTATTCTTATCTTAGAAAATTCCTTGACTTGTGGCGTCAGTTGGCTCGTGTCAGAGGGCTTTCGGCACTTATTCCCGTAGTTGATATTGTGGAAGAAAACAATACCGCCTATGTAGTTACGGAGTTTGTTGAAAGCATTTCCTTGCGTGAGTTTTTACTTCGTAGCCAGACAGGTTATCTTAACTGGGAAAAAGCAAAAGTACTCTTTATGCCTGTACTTTCAACTCTTTCAGCACTTCATAAAATGGGCATTACGCATAATGGCATTAACCCCGATAATCTTCTTATTGGTCGCGACGGGAAACTACGCCTTTCAGGTTTTTCAATAAGTGAAGCACGTATTGAGGGCAGTGAACTTTCCCCTGAACTTTTTGAAGGTTATACACCTATTGAACAATACGGTTATAACTACGTAAATGGTTGCTGGTCAGATGTGTATTCATTCTGTGCAGTAATTTACAGAGCACTTGTAGGTAGTGTTCCGCAGGATGCAGTTTCTCGTTCAATGAATGACCAACTTATAATCCCTGCAAGATACGCCGAAATTATTCCCGTTTATGTAATCAATGCACTTATGAACGGATTGCAGATTGACCCTGAAGACAGAACAAAAGATGTTGAAACACTTCGTGAAGAACTTTCAGCAACACCGGGTAATGTGGTTTCGTCATTTTCAGGTGTGAATGTACCGACAGGTGAGAAAAAGCAGTCACAACCCGAAACAGTTGTTATTGAATCAGCAGAAAATACAACTGCAAAAACAGTTCTTATTGCATTTCTTGTGTGTCTTGGTGTAGGACTTATAATCTTTGGTGGTTGGTTCTTATACGACAGAGTAATCAAAGATTATGTTGATACACCAACTGAATCAACTACTGAAGCACCACAGACTTATGAAGTCCCGAATTTTGTGAACAGTTCATATGATATGGTTGCACAAAATCCAGTTCAGAATGACCGATTCACAATCAAATCTGTAATGGAATACAGTAATGATGTTGAAAAGGGATATATTATTTCTCAAAGTATTGAAGCAGGTCAGGTTGTGGAAGAAGGCACAGAAATTACTTTTGTGGTAAGCAAAGGACCTGAATACAAGGTTGTTCCTTCGGTTAAAAATCTTTATGTAGATTTGGCAAAGGAAGAACTTGAAAAAGCAGGATTTGTAGTTAATATCATTACAAAAGAAAATAACGGCGATTACGCAGAAGGCGTTGTTGCCGAGGTTACACCTGAAGAGGGTGCAAGCCGAGTAAAAGGTACTGATGTTTATATTCAGATTTGGGGACCACCACCAAGTACCGAACCTCAAACTGAAGAAAGTACTACTTCGGGCGGATTATTCGGTATTGACTTCTTAGGTTAATTGCATAAAAATAAGGGTGTCATAAGGGAGACAGTTCGTAAAGAAGTGTTCTCCCTTTGCTTTTTTTAATATAAGAATGACACTTTCGGTTTGAAAGTGTCATAGTAGTTTATATACTTTACAATTATACCTATCTCAAAAATAAAATGATTAGTGATATTGTGAGACAGGTCTCACAGTGATATTTTGCCTATCGACAAAGTGATATGAAAGCCTATCGACTTTCGTGATATTATATTCGCTTACAAAATTGTCCGAAGGACAATATCACAATGCGTAGCATTATATCACTGCGAAGCAATATCACTCGCTTGGGGCGAATATAACTGAGGCACCTTCCTTACGGAGGGTGCCTCAAGACACCCTTTAATTTTTTATCTGTTTAGATTTTTACGCAATCCATAGATGGAATTTTAATACCGTTAATAGTTACGTCTTTACTTGTATAATTAACGTAAACTTTAATACTGTTGTCGTATTCTGTGCAGTAAATACCGTTTTGCACTTTGTAGTGTGATGTCATTCTTGATGATTGAATATCACCCAACGCGTTGGTTGCTTTTGTGTAGTATGTGACAATCTCATTAATATTATTGTCGTAATAATATTTATCATCATTTTCATTGTTCATTTTTGTGCAGTACCAATCAACACTTGGCAAACAACCATATTCAACAGACTTTAAAAATGCCGTTTTAATGTCATATGCAGAGTTAATTCCAACGGTATTGTATGTAGTAATGCCATGAAGCATCATCTGCATAAACGGAATTCCTACATAAGCATCACTTTCAGCTCTTGTAGTAGGAGAAATACTAAGATTTGAAACCACATCTGCATTCTTTACTGCATAAACATTACCTGTATCAACCATAACCTGTTTTGATGTTGCAAGAACCGGTAACTGTGCAGAAATTTCTTTCTTTGAACTTACTCTTGAATAAAAATCAGATGAGTAGTCGGAATAAAGTTCAGTACCTATATCGTTGAGTGCATAACCGTCAAAACTTATGTCAGATGAAGCATTGAGAATATCTTCGACTTTCTGTTCAAGTGATGACATTTTTAAATAACCTTGTTTTGCAGTTGCATATGGATATGTGCCGGTAGCGTCACTCTTTATTTTTGTTCCGTCAACAGATTTTGCACCATTACCGCTATATTTATAAGTCAAAATATCAGTTTCAAGGAACAGTGAAAACTTTTGACTGTTCAAATAACTGTATAAGTCATTGTATTCTTTATCAGTTCCTAATTTGGATTTAAAATCACCAAACTTGTCCGCACTTCCGTTGTTTGCGTCGTCATAAAGTCCGTTGTAGCGAAGATAAATGTTGTTGACACCTTTTGCTTTTAAAAGCATCATAAGTGAAAGTGTTTGTTCATAATTAGAAAGAACTGAATATTTCCCTTTTTCATTTCTGTAACCACCTTGCACAGAAACTACTAAAGGAAGTGCTTCTGTTGAGTCTTCAAGAGTTTTTGTTGAAAGTACAGAATTTCTTATAAGGTTTTCACGGCAGGCAGTTGCCATTCCCGAGTATGTGGCAGATTTTCCCGAAAGAAAACGATAACACAATATAATTTCATTCTGATATTCATAACCATATGTTTTCTTAATCTTGTTTCCGTTTTCTTCAAGGATTTCAGTTGTGTTAAATGTTGCATAAACACTGTTAAGTGTGGTTTCACCATTTCTATAGGCGTCAATTTCTGCAATGGAATCGCCCTGTTCAATAATGCAAAGGAATGCACCGTTTCCACGTTTCATACCGAATGCACCAACAAGACAGTTGCCTTCATAAACGGTAAGATTAAGTGGCTTGAATTCAGTATCTTCAACACCGGTCATGATAAGTGCACCGCTACCGTCAGGTACGAATATGTAATCTTCAGCACCGCTATTTGCATACGCACCAAAGTTTTTCATAAGTCTTACTTTTTCAAGATAAACGCCTTTTGGCAGTTTAAGGTTGTTCATACTTACATTTACATAGAATGAACCGTCGCGGAGAGTATAAAGAACAGACAAATCAACCCTGATTTGCTTATCTTTTAATGTTTCAATATCCGCTTTACCGGTTTCAGCATCAAGAGATAATGCGTATTTAACAAGTACACCGTCATCACCAGCATTGTATGTTGCGTTGCCGAATGCTACGGAATTATCTTGAGAATTGAGAACATAAACGATTTCTTCGCCATTTGAAAGTTCTACTTCCAATGCAGAAGATGAAATCTGCTGTTTAACTGAATTATGTGGAAGAGTTGTCCATAAGTTACCTGAATTTGTGTCGCGTATTGCAACGGTATATGTAGTTTTGTCAAAAAGCAACTCAATAAGTCCGGATTTGCACACGGATTCATATGACTTATCAACACTTTTGTGAAGATTGTCACCACTATATTCTGCAGTAATGGTTTTAAGTTCTTTAAACTTTACTGTTTTTGTAGAAACATCACTTCCGCAAGCGGAAAAAAGCAAAGTTATTACACAAACAACAGCAATTATTTTAAATATAATTGAATAGGAATTTTTCTTCATAAACAGTACTCCGAATTCACAAAAAAATTATGATAGAATATGTAACTCACATATTCTATCATATTTTGTAGAAAATATCAAATTTTTCATCCTGTAAGTTTTTTTCGCATATCTGAAAGTATGATTTTTTCCCTTCTTGATACTTGTACTTGTGAAATTCCAAGAATTTGTGCTGTTTTTGATTGAGTAAGTCCGTCGTAAAATCGCAGTTTTATAAGAACTTTGTCTTTATCGGGCAACTCGCTGATAATTTTGTTTACCGAAAGTCTGTCGTCAATAGGTGAGTATTCATCTTCGCCTGCAATATCAATCTGCTTTTCGTTGTCATCGTCTGCGGTCAATGAAATTACAGGTTGTGAAATGCAAAATAATTGTGCGGTTTCTTCAACACTCATATTCATTTTTTCTGCAAGTTCTGAAATTGTTGGCTCAACACCGTTTTCTTTTTGAAATTGTTCTTTTGCAGATATAAGAATACGGGCTTTTTCTTTTAACGAACGGCTTACCTTTATTGTACCGCCGTCACGAAAAATCCGTCTTATTTCACCAAGTATTGATGGCACCGCATATGTTGAAAATGCAAAACCAAGATTTTCATCAAATCTGTCAGCGGCTTTAATAAGCCCAACGCACCCTGCCGAGTATAAATCTTCATAATCAACGCTTTTACCTAAAAAACGTGTTGCACAACTGCCCACAAGACCAAGATTTTTCAGTATTAATTCATCTCTTGTCATTTTGTGCGTCCGTGAATTTTTTTGCAAAGGGTAACGGTAGTGCCAACGCCTACTTTAGAGCGAACTATAAGCTTGTCCGTAAAACTTTCCATAACTGAAAAACCAAGTCCCGCACGGTCACCGCCAAGAGTGGTATATAGTGGCTCGCGGGCTTTTTTTATGTCACTTATTCCGCATCCCTTGTCACGAATTGTAATTATAACTTTTGCGTCGTCGTGGATTTTTACGTGTATGTAGATTTTACCTACCGAATTTTTATAACCGTGCACTATGCAGTTTGTCACCGCTTCACTTACAGCGGTTTTGATGTCGTTAATTTCTTCAAGTGTAGGGTCAAGTTGTGCTGCGAATGATGCCACTGTTGCACGCGAAAAACTTTCGTTTACTGAACGGCTGTCAACGGTCATTCTAAATTCGTTTATAATCATTATTTTTTCACTCCTTTACTGATTGTGGCAATTCTGTCAAGCCCTGCAAGTCGCATAACCTTGTACGCATTATTTGAAAGTCCCGTGACTTCAAGCGTTCCTCCAAATTCGGACAATAACTTGTATCTTCCCATAACAAGACCAATTCCCGAACTGTCCATAAATGTTACGTCAGTAAAATCGAGAATAGTGTTTTTTGGTCGGCAGTTTTCAATTCTGTCATCGGTCTCAAGACGGATTGGAAGTGCTGTATGGTGGTCAATTTCTCCGTTTAAACGGCAATACAGTGTTTCACCGTCAAAATCAATTTTTACACTCATATTTTATCTCTCCTTTTTGCTTTATTTTATACTGTAACAATTGCAAAATATGTCATAATATGAAGTTGACGATGATAAATTAAAAGAGTATAATTTTACCATTATAAAAATTCAGGTGATAAATATGGAAATCTTATACATAATTTTGCTTGCCGTACTTTGCCTTGTTGCAGTACTCTTCTTAAATACGGTAAGAGCAACAAAAAAGGCAAGACGCCTTACAGAATTCAAGCCTTTTTATAATGATGATGAAATTATGGATTATGCACTAAAACTTCAAAAAATGATTAAGTGCAAAACTGTGTCAGTTAAAGATAGTTATGATGATACAGAGTTCGCAAAACTTCGCAATGTTATGGTAGATTTGTTCCCCACAGTCCACGAAAAGTCCGAAAAAATGACTTTTGGCGACGATTGTTGGATTTATAAAATCAATGGTACAGACCAAAGCAGAAATATTATGCTTATGTCACACCACGATGTTGTTGAAGTCAGCGGTGAATGGGAATACGAAGGCTTCAGCGGTGAAATTGTTGATGGTAAAATATGGGGTAGGGGAACAGTAGATACCAAAACACCATTGTTTGCAGAATTTTCAGCACTTGAAGAACTGTTAAATGAGGGATTTGCATTTCCTTGCAATATCTGGATTGGCTCATCACATAATGAAGAATTGGGCGGTGACGGAATTCCAAAAGCCCTTGAATATTTCAAGAAAAATAATATTGAATTTGAGGTGATTCTTGATGAGGGCGGAGCACTTATTGAGCCACCGCTTGCAGGAATGAAATGTGATAAATGCGGAATGGTAGCCGTTCACGAAAAAGGCAGAATATACCTTGAATGTACCGCAACTGCCGAAAACGGTCACGCTTCTCTCACTGCGGGAGCAAAAGCAACACCCGTTGAGCGAATGTCAGCATTTGTAAATGAAATTACCATAACTGATATTTTTATTCGCCGAATAAACACACAAGTTGAGGCAATGTTTAAACATATGGCACCATACCTTGCATTTCCAATGAATATGTTACTTTCAAACTTATGGCTTTTTGGTGGAATAATCAAAAAAGTTATGCCTAAAATTAATGCTCAGGCAGGCGGTCTTATAGGTACAACTTGTACTTTTAATAATATTGAGGGCAGTACTTCATCAAAAAAATGTACTGCAAAAGCATTTATGCGACCTGTTGATGAAGAAGATTTCAAAAAGGATTTAGAAAAATTCAAGGAAATCGCAAAGAAATATGATATTGAAGTCACAATGACCGAAGACAGCGAATATCACGGCCCTGCCGATATGACAAAACCACAGTTTGAGTACACAATGAATTGTATAGGCGAAATTTTCCCGCAATATGCGGCGTCACCATTTATTTTGCCTGCAGGCACAGATGCAAGAACACTTACTGATGTGTGCGAATGTGTACTTCGCTTTGCACCAATTAAACTTTCAGCACAACAGTTAGGCTCAGTTCATGCCGAAAATGAAAATATCGATATAGATTCCGTTGCTAACTGCGTTGCATTTTACAAACATTTTGTGAAGAACTATAAATAATCCTGCAAAAATGTTGACAAATTGACACATTTGTGTTATAATTGCGACAAAACTTGCGGATGGGCGATTACAACAATGCAGTACGAAATATTCAAACATGTGATTATTATTGAGAATGATGAGGTTGAAACCTATGGAATAGTACTTTTTACAAATGGTAGTGAAACATTACGAATATATGATGTTTCTACTGATTATGACTCTGTTTCAGAGTTTGTTAGTTCAATAAATGCAAGTCACCTTGACCCGTTTCATTTGGGTGAAGCACTTGAAAAATACTTAAATGAATATTAAAACGCAAGCAGTGAGGTCCAGCGGTCTCACTGCTTGTGTTTTTATGATAGATATTTTGTTATTTTATTAACAATTTTTACCGTATTTCCTTGACATAAACTTTTAATTTTTATATACTTATTGTGTATGAATATTAGCCACACGGCTAAATAAAAAAGGAAGTGTTTTTTGATGGACCAGAAGTATGAAGCATTGTTTACTCCTTGGAAAATCGGTAACGTTGAAATCAAAAACAGAATTGTTATGTGTCCAATGGGTGGTACATCACTTTTCGGTTGGTTTGAACTTGGCGGTTGTCATTTTGATAAGGAAGCAGCAAAGCTTTTCTTAGAAAGAGCTAACAACAATGTTGGTCTTATTATCCCTGGTATTGCACCTCTCCGCGATACATTCTGGGGCAAATGGCTTTGGCAGAATCCAAAGATGTTTGAAGAACTTAAAGAATTTATGGATGAAATCCATAAAACAGGTGCAAAATTATTTATTCAGCTCACAGCGGGTATGGGACGTAGCTGGGCAATTACAGAACTTGTAGCACCACTTCATAGAAACAAATTTACTCGTGCACTTGTCAAGCCTATTCTTGATACATCTCACGAATTAGCTTCACCTAGCCCACAACCATCTCGTTGGGCTCCCGATATTATCTGTCCTGAAATGACAAAAGAGCAGATTCACGAAATTATTGAAGCATTTGCTAAAACTGCAAAACTCTGCCGTGATGCAGGTGTTGACGGTGTTGAAGTTCACGCAGTTCACGAAGGTTATCTTCTTGACCAGTTTGCTATTGAATTTTTCAATAAGCGTAATGACGAATACGGCGGAAACTTCGAAAACAGATATCGTTTCGCAGTTGAAGTTGTTAAGGCTATTAAAGAATCTTGCGGTGACGACTATCCTGTTTCACTTCGTTACTCAGTTGAGTCAAAAATGAAAGGCTTCTGCGAGGGTGCTATGCCTGGCGAAGATTATACAGAAGTTGGTCGTAATATGGAAGAGTCAGAAAAAGCAGCAAAATACTTGCAGGATGCAGGTTATGATATGCTTAATGCTGACAATGGTACATATGACTCTTGGTACTGGGCACATCCACCAATGTATATGCCACAGAACTGTAACCTTGATGACGTAGCACATATTAAAAAGTTTGTTGATATTCCTGTTGTTTGTGCAGGTAGAATGGAACCTGATGTTGGTGCTAAAGCCGTTGCAGATGGCAAAATCGACGGTGTTGGTGTTGCTCGTCAGTTCCTTACTGACCCTGAATGGATTACAAAGATTATTGAAGACAGAATTGAAGATATCAAACCTTGTATCTGCTGTCACGCAGGTTGCTTCAACTTCTCATCATCAAAGGGGCACGCAAATACTCAGGACCTTCTTGATACAATGGGACTTTCTCGTTGTGCTCTTAATCCAAAGACAATGCAGTCAAAGAAATACAAAATCGAGCCTGCTAAGAAACAGAAGAAAATTGCTGTTATCGGTGGCGGTATTGGTGGTATGGAAGCTGCTATGGTTTGTGCAAAGCGTGGCCATAAGGTTGACCTTTATGAAAAGAGCGACAAACTCGGCGGTGTCTTTATTGCTGCTGCAGCTCCATCATACAAAGAAAAAGACCGTGACCTTATTGCTTGGTATAACCGCGAAATTCAGCGTTACGATGCAATCACAATTCATATGAATACAGAAGTTAAAGACCTTGCTTCACTTGGTGCTGACGAAGTAATCGTTGCAACAGGTTCAGTTGCAAATAAGATTCCTGTAAAGGGTGCTGACAAGGCAATTGAAGCAATCGACTTCCTTTTAGGCAACAAGACAGTTGGTGAAAATGTTGTAGTTGTAGGTGGTGGTCTTACAGGTTGCGAAATCGCTTATGAACTCTACCTTCAGGGCAAGAAACCTGTAATCGTTGAAATGCAGGATGACCTTGTTACAACTCCTGGCGTTGCTCTTGCTAACACAAGTTATCTTCGTGATTTCTTCAAGACAAACAAAGTTCCTGTTTACCTTGAAACAAAGACAACTGAAATTACAGATTCAAGCGTGTCTGTTATGACAAAAGACGGCAAGACAGAAACTATTCCTGCTGACAGCGTTGTTCTTTCAGTTGGTTACAAGCCTGCTCCATTGTTCGAGAAAGCAAAACACGTTCATGTTATCGGTGACGCAAATAAAGTTGGCAACCTCCGTACAGTTATTTGGGGTGCTTGGGACGTTGCGATGAAGTTATAATTTTATAACAAATAAAAATTTGAGGAGAGTGCAAGCTCTCCTCTTTTGTTACAAATTTGAGTTTGTAGGGATAAGTGTAAAATGGAAAGTGGAAAACGGAAAACGAAGGAACTGCGTTGCGATTATAGATTGCGTCGCAGACCCTTAATTACGCATTACGAATTGAGTTCGATAAACTCTAATTTATTGAATAAATACCAAAAGTATTGTATAATACTCTAAAATCAACGGGAGGTGCTTTATGAAGGCTTTAATTTGTTGCTTAAACTCAAAATATATTCACGCTTCGTTAGCACCTTGGTGTCTTTTTTCAGGTGTAAAAGCGTTTGCGAAAAAAGATTATGATATTAAAGTGCTTGAAAGCACAATCAATGGTAATCTTCACGATTTTGCACAGAAAATAATCCTTGAAAAACCACAAGTGGTGTCCTTTTCTTGTTATATTTGGAATGTTACTCAAACCCTTGAAATCTGTAAAGAAATTAAAGAAAATCTTGATTGTAAAGTCATTTTTGGTGGTCCTGAGGTTGCATACAGACCACAAGATGTTTTAGAAAAATATGATTATATAGATTTTGTTTTGTCAGGTGAGGGTGAGTGGAATTTCCCTATTTTACTTGATAATATTGATGATAATCTTAACATTGTTGACGGGCTTACATATCGTAAAAACAAAAAGATTATCACAAATCCTGAAAAGGAGTATACAGACACACCACCATCGCCATATAGTGAAGAATTTTACAAAAACTTAAAGGGCAGAATTGCTTATATAGAAACAAGCAGGGGTTGCCCTTACCGTTGTGCTTTCTGCCTTTCGGGTAGATGCTCGAAACTACGATTTTTTGATTTGGAACAAGTGAAACAAGACATAATAAACCTTGCAAATAGTGGTACTCAAACACTTAAATTCGTTGACCGTACCTTCAATGCAAACTCAAAACGTGCAAATGAGATTTTAACATTTATTAAAGAAAACTACGGCACAAAAATCCCCCAAAATATATGTTTTCACTTTGAAATAGCAGGGGATATACTTACCGAAGAAACACTTGAAATACTTTCAGAAATGCCAAAAGGTGCAGTGCAACTTGAAATCGGTATGCAGTCTTTTAATGAAGACACTCTCAAAGCAATCAACCGTAAAACCAATACTGAAAAACTTGTTCAAAATATTAAAAAATTACTCCAAATGGGTAATATGCACATTCATATTGACCTTATTGCAGGGCTTACAGGCGAAGACCTTGAAAGTTTTAAACGAAGTTTTAATATTGGTTATTCACTTAAAGCACATATGCTTCAAATGGGATTTTTAAAACTTCTTTATGGTGCAGATATGCGTGAAAATCCCGACGATTTTCCTTGCGAGTATAACGCCGAGCCACCATATGAAGTAATTTCAACGCCGTGGATTTCAACAGAAGAAATGAAAATGCTGAAAAAATGCGAAGATGCAGTTGACCGACTTTATAACAGCGGACGTTTTCTATTTACCCTTGATTATCTTGTTGAAGAAATTGGCATTTCACCATTTGATTTATTCAACGATTTCGGCAATGCGGTAGATGGCACAAATATGAAACTGTCAGATTACGCTGTAAAAGTATATGAACATTTCAAAAATCAATGTGATGAACAAATTTTACGTGAGAAAATTCTTTGCGACTTGCTTTCTTGCTCATCTTCGGTACAGATTCCCGAAATTTTTAAAATACGCGACCCGTTGTATAAAAAAGTGAAAAAATATTTTATCGAAAACATAGATAAAAATATGAAAATTGCAATTCTTTACAGTACTAACAAAGTGTTTGCGGTAAATCAAAGTGCAGAAAAGGATTTTCACGGTAGATACAAGGGTGAAATTTTCAGTATTCCTGATTAAATTTGTCTATTCATCACACAACGATTCAAATAAAAATCTTGTAGCAAATTTTACACCTTTTACAAAGGCATCTTTTTCTAAAAGATTGTAGGTTGCAGTGAATGCTTTATCGTATTCTTCAAGCAACTTTAGTTGTTCTTGATTTAACCTTGAACGCAACTGCTCGTCTTTTTTAGATAAATTTCTTATAATTGCCCTGTCTGACTCTGTTCTTACTGTACCCGTTTCAACAATATACGAATACCATAATTGTTCTAATTCTTTTTCCATAACAATCTCCTTTTGTAAATCAAATATGGTTTGCAAACAATATTATAAATCATAAATGATTTAATGTCAACAAATCATTTGTGATTTATGTTAATGTTATTACTGTAATTTGATTTGGGAGTTGAAAATGTGAATTATCAACAAAGAATAAAAGATTTAAGAATAGATAAAGACTTAAAACAAAGTGATGTAGCAAAACTATTAGGTACAACACAACAGTATTATGGACAATATGAAATAGGTAACAGACCATTAACTATTGAACATTTAATTAAACTCTGTAAATACTACAACGTATCGGCAGACTATATATTAGGCTTTACTGATACATTAAGTGAATTACCAAAAAAATAATTATTGATTTAGGAGATGTAAAAATGAGCGATAATCGTGCTATGCAGTACGCTGAAAGACTTTCAAAAATGATTCAGATTGAAACAATTTCAGTGCGTGGACAAACAGACATTTCAAAATTCTTAAAACTCCACGAACTTATGAAAGAAGAATTCTCAGCACTTTTCAGCGTTGTAGAATGTGAAGTTATTAACGGCAGTCTTTTGCTTAAATGGAAAGGTACAGATTCTTCTCTTGAACCTGTGCTTTTAATGAATCACCACGACGTTGTTGAGGCAAGTGGTGAGTGGAAATACCCTGCATTTTCAGGTGCAATTGCTGAAGACAGAGTTTGGGGCAGGGGAACACTTGATACAAAGGGCGGACTTTGCACAATGCTCACAGCGGCCGACGAATTAGCACGTGAGGGCTTTACACCACGTCGTGATACATATTTCGTGTCAACTTGTACCGAAGAAACAGGTGGTGAGGGAGGTAACGCTATTTCAAATCTTCTTAAAGAGCGTGGAATTCATTTCTATATGGTGCTTGACGAGGGCGGTATGATTCTTTATGACCCAATCGGCGGTGCAGACGGTACATTTGCTATGATTGGCGTTGGCGAAAAAGGTTATGTGGACCTTAAATTCGTTGCAAAATCAAATGGCGGTCACGCTTCAGCCCCAGGCAAGAATACTCCTATTGCTCGTCTTGCACAGTTTATCTGTGAGGCTGAAAAAGCACAGATTTTCTCAGTAGAAATGTCAGATACAGTTAAAGAAATGCTTTCTCGCTTTGCACCTACAATGAAAGGTGTAATGAAAACTGCTTGCGGTAATGTAAAAGCATTTAAACCTGTACTCGAAAAGGTTATGCCAATGATTTCACCATCTGCAGCAGCACTTCTTCGTACTACTCTTGCATTTACACAAAGTAAGGGTTCAGATGGTTCAAATGTTATTCCGCAAGAGGCTTATGTGGTTGGTAATATGCGTTATTCTCATCATCAGGGCAGAGAGGCAAGTGTTAATGCTGTTACAGAACTTGCAAAGAAATATGATATTGAAACAATCGTTCTTGATGACGGTGGTGAGTCAAAAATTACTGATTTCAACGGCGAACAGTTTAAGTTCCTTGAAAAAGCAGTCAATACCGTATTCCCACAGTATAAGCCTGTGCCATATATTATGAACGGTGCAAGTGACTCAAGATATTTTAACCGTGTTTGTGAAAACTGCTTGCGATTTGTACCTTTCAATATTGATAATCAGCAGTATGGCAGTGTCCACGGTATTGATGAAAACGTGTTCATTAAATGCTTGCCTGAAGCAGTTGATTTTTACAGATACGTAATTAAAGAGGTATAATATGGAAGAAAAAACCGAAAATAAAGGACTTGGTATAAGTGCCAAATCCTTTATAGGTGCAATTGTCATTATTTTTGTATTAATGTGTTTGACTTATGCTATCACGTTTGTAATTCCCGGTGGTGAATATACAAGAGTAACTGATGCAAATGGTGTAGAAACAATAGTGACTGATAGTTTTCAGTATGTTGAGGGCGGTTTGCCTTTCTGGAAATGGATTTTATCACCGTTTCTTGTGCTTGGGGCAGACGGCGGTGGTGCAATAATTGCTGTAATCGCATTTTTGCTTGTAATCGGTGGTGTGTTCACAGCCCTTGACAAAAGCGGACTTATGCACTATATGCTTAAAAAGATTGTCCACAAATTCGGCAATAAAAGATATACACTTTTGTCGCTTATAGTTCTTTTCTTTATGGCAATGGGTAGTTTTATCGGCTCATTTGAAGAATGTGTTCCGTTAGTTCCTATTGTTGTAGGACTTTGTGTAGCACTTGGATGGGATGAACTTACGGGACTTGGTATTTCAATACTTGCGGCAGGTTGTGGATTTGCTGCAGGCGTGTGTAATCCGTTTACAGTTGGCGTTGCACAAGAGTTAGCAGGGCTTCCAATGTTTTCGGGCATATGGTTACGACTTGTTTCTTTTGTGATTATTTACGCAGTTTTGCTGTTTTTTGTAAAACGTTATGCAAAGAAAATTGAAAAGCCAATCAGTAATATAAATGCACAGTCAGATTTCGTTGAAGACCCTAAAATGAATAAAGCACTCTTGCTTTTTGTGGGAATTTTAGGTGCAGGAATTTTAGTTGTTTTAAGTTCTGTATTTTTAACATTTTTGCAGGACTACACAATGATTATTGTAGCACTTATGTTCCTTGTTGCAGGTATTTCATCAATAGTTGCAACAGGAATGAAAGCCCGTGACCTTGGGAAAAATTTCGTTGCGGGTATTGTTACAATTATTCCTGCCGTGTTTATGATTTTAATGGCAAGTTCAATTAAATATACTTTAACTGAAGGTAAAATACTTGATACAATTCTTGCATTTGCAGTGGGAATTGCAAATGAATTGCCACAAGAAGCAGTAATTTTGTTTGTGTATTTAATTGTGCTTATAATGAATTTCTTTATAAGTTCAGGTTCCGCAAAAGCATTTTTGCTTATGCCACTTATTGTGCCTATTTGTCAAGTGTTTGAAATCTCATCACAGTTGTCAGTTATGGCATTCGCATTTGGCGACGGATTTTCAAATGTGCTTTACCCTACAAATCCCGTGTTGCTTATAAGCCTTGGACTTGCGGGCGTAAGTTACACAAAATGGTTTAAATGGTCGTGTAAAATTCAACTTGCCATTCTTACAGTCACTTCTTGCTTACTTCTTTTCGGATTAAGCATTGGTTATAATTAAATTAAACGGCAGTTCATTGAACTGCCGTTTTGCTTTGTGTTTATGCATTTTTATCAAGTATTGGTGTGTCAACAAATTCTACAATTGGTTCGCCTTTTATTCCGTCACTTTCAAATACTACAATTTCGTTTTCGCCAACATTTAAAAGTGAAGCGGGGAGATAAAGTGTCACTTGAGGACCTACTTCCCAATATCTGCCAAGGTTAAATCCGTTAATTGTCACAAAACCTTTTGTAAAATTTGGGAGTTTTACAAACGTGTCTTTTGCCTCGTCAACAGTAAATTTACCTTTATAGAATGCACTCTTTTCTTCAGGTGCTTTTTCAGAATAAACAACCTTGTCAAGATTGTCCATTTCAAGACAATAAACATCCCAGTCAAAGTGAATAATACTGCCAAGCAAACATCTGCCTGCAAGACCTTTTTTACGCATCATTTTAGGGCCAAAGTTTGCTCTGCCCATATTCTCACAAAGAATTGTAAGTCTGTCGCCCTTTTTAGCATTGATTTTAAGTTCCAATTTTTCATCATTGATATAAACAATACCAATAAGGTCACGATTTATGTAGATTTGTGCACGGTCACCAAGGCTCTCAAATGAAAGTGTAGTGTCAACATAATCGCGGTTGAGAGTAGTTGTATATGCAATATACCCATAACCTTGACCGTTCTTTTCCATACAAAGTGGAACATCATTGTGCTTTTTTTCTGCAAGATTTTCAAGATTATCAAAAAGTCCTGCAACTTCTGTTAGTTTTACCTTGCCATAAGCTTTTTTCTCACGATTTGCAGGGATTTCCGGTAAATCTTCATTAACATATTTCTTGATTATATTTCTTACAGCGTGATATTTTGGCGTTACGTCACCACATTCCGTGAGAATTGCGTCGTAGTCGTAACTTGTAACGTCAGGGGCAAATTTTTCATAGTGATTTGCACCACTTGTAAAGCCAAAGTTTGTGCCACCAATGAACATATACATATTCAAACTGCCACGAGAAAGCATATCGTCAACAACTTTTGCGTAATCTTCAGCAGATGTTGTGTGGTGATGTTCTTCACCCCAACCGTCAAACCAGCCGTTCCACATTTCCATACACATTTTTGGTGCATCGGGAAACAATTCGTCGTGTGCCTTGAAGTTTTCTTCAACTCGGCTACCAAAATTAAGAGTAGTAAAACAACCCTCAATACTGCCGTCAAGAAGATTTTCTTTTGAAGTGCCGTCAGATGTGAAAAGTGGCACATCTATTCCGCGTCTAATATAACCGTCACGTAAGTATGCAAGGTACTTCTTGTCATCACCGTAATAGCCGTATTCGTTTTCGCATTGCATCATAATAACGGGTCCGCCATTAGTACAAAGAAGTGGACGTACTTCGTCAAAAAGTTTGTCAAGATACTTGTCAAAACGTTCAATATATGCCTTGTTTGAACAACGAATTTCCATATTTTCATCTGCCTGAATCCACCAAGGAAGCCCGCCGAATTCCCACTCGGAACAGATATACGGACCGGGACGCACAATAGCCATAAGCCCTTCTTCCTGTGCGATTTTTAAGAATTTTGCAATATCAAGATTGTTCGTAAAATCATAAACAACAGGCTTTTTTTCGTGCATATTCCAAGCACAGTATGTTTCAACACAGTTGCAACCGATTGCACGGAGTTTCTTGAAAATATCACGCCAAGTGTCAGGCATATTTCTGAAATAATGCACCGCACCTGAAATTATTTTAATTTCTTTTCCGTCTTTTATAAATTTACTTCCCTTTACCTCAAATACCATTGTAAAATCCCCCTGAAATTTGCTTGTTAGAATTTACATTTATAGAATAACATTATTTTTTAATAATTACAATGGGGATTTATTAGTCAAACTTGCTTTATTTGTCGAATTAAGTTATAATTTGCCTATAAGGAGAGTGAACATTATGATGTTTGTATATTTTGCGTTGCTTGAGAATCCTGAAGATGAGCCACAATTTGAGGTGTTCTATAACAAATTTTATAACATAGTTTTCTATATTACAAAGGATTATTTGAAGAATATTGAGTCTGCAGAAGACTGTGCTCACGAGGTTATGATATTTTTTGCGAAAAAATTTCATAACTTACCGAAGGATTTTAACGATAAGAAGTTAATGAACTACATAAGAGTAGTTTCAAAATGTATGGCTATTGATATGTATCGCAAAAACAAAAAGCATACAGAAAATGTTGTTGATAACGATATTTCAGAATTTTTTAACATTGGTGAAGAAGATTTTGACGAATTTGAACATATGGATTTAAAAATTGCAATTGACAAATTGCCTGATGAATTAAAACATATTTTTTACTTAAAATATATTTTAGAACTTTCAGGTGCAGATATTGCAGAGTTGTTGAACATATCACAGCCACTTGTAAGAAAAAGATGTATGCTTGGCATGCAAATGGTAAGGGACTATGTCCTTGGTGAAGAAAAAGGTGACAAAGAAAATGAGTAAATTCGCTGAAGCTTGTATGCTCTCCTATGAAGATTGGGTAGCAACATTCCCCGAAATTATACCTGAGGCAGAATACACCGAAAAGCACGAGAAATGGAAGAAAAAACTGTTCGATAAAATGCGTGGCGACCGCTATCACAGATTTACAGCAAAAACCGTTAAAGTTATGCTTGTGGCAGCCGTAATTTCCGCATTACTTCTCACCGCATTTGTAATCCCGTCATCACGTGAGTTTATCATTGATAACTTAGGGATTTACAGTACATACGAATTGACCGAAGATAACGGCAACTCTGTAAACGGCGAAATCACCGTCGGCTACATCCCCGAAGGATTTGAGTTGGAGAGTAAGGAAGAACTTTCAAAAAGCTTGATGTACCATTATACAAACAGCAAAAGTGAATCATTTAAGATTTTAAAACAAGCATCATCAACACAGATTGAATTTGATACTGAAAATGTTGAAGCAACAGAAGTTGTTGTTAATGATATGAAATATATATGTTGCACAAGTGTATCAGGTAATAGTAGTATTATTTGGAATAAAAATGATTATGTTTTTAGAATTGATGGAAATATTTCTGTAGAAGAGCTTGTTAAAATTGCTGAAAAAGTAAAATAAATATAACAAATCCCTAAGTTAAAACGATATATAGCATTTTTTATAGGGGTGAAAAATATGTCGAAATTTGTCGAAAAAAGTATCAGCATTCTTTTAATTCTTACAATGCTTTTTTCTGTTTTTGCAATTAATTCATTTGGTGCAACTGCAGAGGATGATTATGGCGTAATGCCTTGTTTTACTACTATAAGTGCCGTTTCAACTTCGTTTACAATAAGTGGTTTGAATTCAACCTCTTGTGTTACACTTACTTCTCAATATTCAACGTCACTTTATATTAAAATTGAATTGCAAAAAGAAAAATCATCAGGTTATGAAACTATTGAGACTTGGACAAAATCAGGTACAGGCACATATCTTGGACTTGAGGAAACCAGACTTATCAATGTTTTCAGCGATTACAGAATTAAAGTAACTTGCACAGCAGGTAGCGAAACTCACACAACATACGATTACCCATAATCGTAAAAAACAAAAATTCACTTTGTACAAATACCTCGCATAAAGTGAAAAACAAACCCCACCCCGTACCCTAAAAAGTACGGGGTGGGGTTGTTTAAAACTCATTCAGCGTTATATATTTTGCATTTTCGTGTTTGTATAATAATGCCCTAAAATCTCATCATAACTAAACCCTTGTCTTGCCATATAATCCGCACCATATTGGCTCATTCCTACGCCGTGACCGTAACCACATACAGAAAAAACAAAATTACCGTCATTGTATTTAACTGCAAAAGTACTGCTCTTAAGCCCGAAAATACTGCGAATTTCCGTGCCCTTAAAACTTTTTCCGCCAATAATTATCTCTTTCACCATGCCCGTGTCGGTATTGGTGATTTTTTCTACCCATTTTGTAGGCTCATCACCTAAACTTGCCCCGTTTTCAGTCATTTTTTTCTTAAATTCATCACTTGTGACAGTTACTTCCGATTTGTAAGCAGGGGAGAGTTTGTCGCCTGCACTCTGTACTGATACAAGATACGGGTAATTCCCACCCCATACGTCAGTAGCATTTTCGGTTTGTCCGTTAGAAATCGCGTGAAAAACCGCGTTAATCGGCTCGTTTTCATATACAAGAATAACGTTAATAACAGCATCAACGCATTTTTCAAGTTTTTCCCTATATGTCTTGTAATTTTCGCCCCATTTTTCTTTTTGCTCATCATCTGTCAAATACCCTTGATGAGTTGCGGCACTATCAGTAATGTCAGCATCTTCAAGATTGTCTGTTTTATGTAATTTTGTGTACTCAAGTTTAGTGTGTGCTGCAACAATCTGTGCCTTGATTGCCTCTTCGTGATATGCGGGGTTTACTTCTGCCGCCACAACACCAATAAGATATTCCCGCAAACTCATTTCCGTAATATTTTTACTACTTGCATTCATAACTTTTACGGTAGAATTCACATTTTCAGTTGGTTCTTCTTCTGCAGTTTCAGTTTCTTCTTCCGCAAAGAATTCCCTTGAAATTACGTCAGTTGCCTTTTCAACAGACACAAGCGGAAACAGTATCATAGCAAGTGACAGAAAAAAGCAGATAACCGTGTAACTTTTCATATTTTTATATCTCCCTTTTATTGACTTTAATTTTCATTTGTATTAAAATATATGATGTATATTTATATTATTTTGGATACGTATCGAAATTTTCTACAAGGAGGTAAAATTTATGTCAGAATATATTTCAAGTATCTCCAATGACGCTCTTTCAACTTTATGCGAAGAGCTTCGTAAAAATAACTATATAAATCCTGATTATTATCACAGATTTGACGTAAAGCGTGGACTTCGTAATGCAGACGGAACAGGCGTGCTTGCAGGTCTTACACGTGTATGTTCTGTTGAGGGTTATTATATGGATGACGGCGAAAAAGTGCCAAAGCACGGTCGCCTTATTTATCGCGGTATTAATATGACAGATATCGTAGAAAACTGCGAAAAAGAAAATCGCTTCGGTTATGAAGAAGTTGTGTGGCTTCTTATGTTCGGCTCACTTCCAACAAAGGAACAACTTGAGCATTTCCGTCAGGTTCTTGCAACTTGCCGTGAATTGCCTGACGACTTTATCGAAGATATGATTATGAAAGCACCGTCACCTGACATTATGAACAAAGCGGCTCGCAGCGTGTTGGCTCTTTATTCATATGACCCTAATCCTGACGACATTTCACCTGAAAATGTGCTTCGTCAGTCAATTCAGCTTATTGCACAGTTACCTACAATTATGACTGCAGCTTATCAAGTTAAAAGACGTGCTTATGATAAAAAAAGTATGTTCTTCCACCAGAATAAGAAAGAGTTAGGAACTGCAGAAAGCATTTTGCGTTCAATCAGACCTGACAAATTCTTTACAGACGAAGAAGCAAAACTTCTTGACATTTGTTTGATTATTCACGCTGAACACGGTGGCGGTAACAACTCAACATTTACAACAAGATGTATTACTTCCAGCGGTACTGATACATATTCAGCAATCGCCGCAGGTATAGGCTCACTTAAAGGACCTCGTCACGGCGGTGCAAACATTGCAGTTTACAAAATGGTTGAAGATATTAAAGAACACGTAAGCGACATTACTGATGAAGGTCAGGTTGCTGATTATCTTACAAAAATTATGAATAAGCAGGCAGGCGACGGAAGTGGTCTTATTTACGGTATGGGACACGCAGTTTACACACTTTCTGACCCGCGTGCTGTAATTCTTCGCCGTTATGCTGATAAGTTCTCAAAAGAGCAGGGCAGAGAAGACGAGTTTAAACTCTTGAATCTTATTGAAACTCTTACACCTGAACTTTTTGCAAAACTTCGTGGAAATAACAAGAAAATCTGTGCAAACGTTGACCTTTATTCAGGTCTTGTTTACGATATGCTCGGTATTCCAAAAGAATTATTCACACCATTATTTATGGCAGCTCGTTCAGCAGGTTGGGCTGCACACCGTATTGAAGAAATTACAACGGGCGGAAGAATTATTCGTCCTGCATATAAAAATGCTACAATTCCACGTGCTTATGTTCCTATGAGTGACCGAATTGTACGTACTGAAGGAATTCAGAAAGAGTATATTCCTATTGAGGAAAGGTAAGAAAAACTATGAAAATAACAGGAAAATACGAAAAAATTAATCCTTTATATTCGCTTTATGTAATCCTTGGGCTTGTGGCTGTTGCCGTACCTTTCAGAATGTATCAGCATCTTAATATAATTGAGGCTGACACAGGTTTTTATAAGGTAGTTGACTGGTCAGTTTATCTTATTTACGCGTTGGGAATTATTGCGGTAATCGTACCTTATGTACTCACTATTCTTGCAAAAAATGTTCCTGCGTCAAAGTCACCATTCAGAAAAAATAAGTTTTTGGCGGTTGCATCATTTGTTTTTGCAGGCGGAGTAGTGTTCGATGTGGTATCATCGCTCTCAACATTCTTAATTAATGCAAAAAGTTTCAGTTCAGTAGGCATTTCAATTATGGGTACAATGGACCAGGCACAATTGCCATTACTCATTGAAAGCATTTTCGGTGTTCTTGCAGCAATATATATAATCATTTTCGGTATTTCATTTATTGACGGCAGAACAACATATTCACAATACAAATTTTTGGCTCTTGCACCGCTTTTCTGGGCAATGAGCAGAATAGTTATCCGTTTTGTGAGAAAAATAGCATATGTGAATGTTTCTGATTTAATGCTTGAGCTTTTCGCAATTACATTTATGATGATTTTCTTACTTTCTTTTGCACGAATTTCTTCAGGACTTGCAAACAGTAAGGCTATGAGAAATCTTTTTGCATCAGGATTTGTAGGAATTTTCTTCTGTGTAGTTTCAAATCTTCCACGTCTTTTAATGGTGATTACCGGTAACGCAAATGCTTTACCTGATGAATACCCATTCTCACTTTGCGATTTAGGTTTTGCAGTTTTCGCATTCGCATATATTGTAAATGCAGTTAAATGTGCAAAAGAAAACGATAGTGCAGAACTTTTGGGTGAAGAAGTAGAAGTTCATGATGAAATGGAAATTGATGATAACTTTCTTTCGGAGTAATTTAAATGCAGTTGTTTTTAAGTAATGTTTTAACGGCGTTTACGCAAGTTGTAATACTTTTTCTTGTTGCTATGGTGGGTTTAGTTTGTCATAAGACAGGCATTTATACCGAAAAAGCATCAAGACTTACTACTGACTTGCTTTTCTATATTGTAGCTCCCGCAATTATAATTCGTTCTTTTCTTGGAATGGAATTCAGTCGTGACACACTCGGCGGACTTCTCAAAGCACTTTTAGGTGGTATCTTCTTCCATGTGGTTGGTATGATTTTCTCTAAAATCCTCTTTAATAAGAGCGACAAGGAAACCGCTTGTATTTTTAAATATGCTTGTTGTTACGGTAACGTGGGCTATATGGCGTTGCCTCTTGCACAAGCCGTGTTGGGTGATGAGGGCGTATTTTACTGTTCAGTAATTTTAGTTCCTTTCAATGTGCTTTCTTTCACTCACGGTGCAGGTTTAATGCAGAAAAGGGACAAAAATGAAAAATTCAATATAAAGAAATTGCTTATAAATCCGGGCGTTTTAGGTGTTGCAATCGGTCTTCCACTTTTCTTGTTACAAGTGGATTTGCCTGAGGTGATTTATGCACCTGTTTCATATCTTGCAGACCTTAATACACCGCTTGCAATGGTAATGTTCGGCACATATCTTGCCGCTGCTGATTGGAAAACAATCTTTTCTGATAAAAGAATATTTGGTTCGGCCCTTGTAAAAATTATTTTAGTTCCGCTTATAACTGTGGGTGCATTAAAACTTATGGGCTTTGGCGGTACATTGCTTGTGGCTTGTGTACTCAGTGCATCAGCACCAACAGCAAGTAACACGGTTATGTTTGCGGCAAAATATGGCCGCGACACAGGTCTTGCATCAAAGGTAACGTCTTTTGTCAGCGTGCTTTCAATTTTAACTATGCCTGTTATGATTGCAATAGCACAAGCGTTGTAACCATCTCAAAAATTTTAGGCATACGCCTTGACGGCTAATTTGTCGCCATTCCGTCCCAAAATCCTCGGAAATACACAAAAGTATTGCCTGCGGTTTTGAAACAAAATGTCAAAAAATTATCTAGTCAATCCATATGCCACAATTTTTTCAATGGTTACTGAGTTTATCAAATTAGTTTACTAAAAATGAGGAGTGATTTTATGAAACTCGTAGTCGCAATTATCAATAATGATGATGCTAATGCTGTAATGTCCAATTTAACTAAAAACGGATATTCGGCCACAAAACTTTCTACTTCAGGTGGATTTTTACGTGCAGGGAATATCACTCTTTTAATTGGTGTTGAAGATAAAAAGGTTGATGAAGTTATTGACCTTATAGGTGAATACAGTAGCCAACGTAAAAAAATCACACCTGTCAATAATACATATATAGGGGAATCAATGCTTACATCAATGCCTATCGAGGTAACCGTAGGCGGTGCAACAATTTTTGTTCTTGATGTTGAGCAGTTCTATAAAATATGATGAATGAAAATTCAAAATTCAATAAGCTCAGCAGTGAGGTAATTTCGTCTGTTGAGCAAGGGGTTTTTTCACACGGCGTGCTGGTAGAATGTCAGAATGAAACCGACGGCGAGGAGTTTGCACGTTTTATTGCAAATTGTCTTGTGTGTCGCGGGAACACAAAACCTTGCGGAGTGTGTAGTGATTGCCAGAAAGCACAGAAGAACGGACATCCCGATATTTTTGAAACTGACGGAATCAAAGGCAAAAGTCGTAATTTTACAGTTGATGCAGTCCGTGAAATTCGTAACGATGCTTTTATTGTGCCAAATGAAAGTGACCGCAAGATTTATATTCTTAAAAACGGTCAGAATATGAATGAACAGGCACAAAATGCAATTCTTAAAATCCTTGAAGAACCACCATCATATGTGTTCTTCATAATTGTAACTACTTCAAGAAGTACAATGCTTGAAACAGTGCTTTCTCGTGTGCAGACTTATTCGCTTTTAAGTGAAGAGGAAGCAGTAACTGATAAAGAAGCCGATACAGTTAAAAACTTTGTCAAAGCACTTCTTAACGTAAATGAATTGGCACTTATGGAGCAAACGGCAGTGTTTCAAAAAAACAATCAGTTTGCAAAACGTATTTTAGAACTTCTTTCGGAAGTATTCCGTGATGCACTTGTTCACAAAAGCGGATATAACAGAGATGTAAGATTTGAAAGTGAAGTCAATATGCTTCAAAAATCATTGACTTCAAAAGCACTTTTGCAACTTGTAGGAGTGTGCGATGAACTAATCAGTTCAGTTGACCGAAATTGTAATAATAATCTGCTCGTTGTAAGAATGTGTTATGAATTCAAACGGGCTGTGGGAAGATAAATAGGAGTAATCAGATGATTGAAACAGTTGGTATAAGATTTAAAGACGGCGGAAAAATCTATGATTTTGACGCTGACGGCAAAAAGTTCGATAAAGGCGATTATGCTATAGTTGAAACTGTTCGCGGAATGGAGTGCGGACTTGTTGCAAAGGCAAATCACGGCACTCAGGAGGATGATATTACAAAACCTCTTAAAAAAGTAATCCGTGTTGCAACTGAAGAAGACGTAAAAACCCTTGCCGAGAATAAAGAAAAGGAAAAAGAGGCATTTAAGATTTGTGAAGGTAAAATTCAAGCTCACGGACTTGAAATGAACCTTGTTGACGTTGAATATACCTTTGACCGTAGTAAATTGCTTTTTTATTTTACTGCTGACGGCAGAGTTGATTTCCGCGAACTCGTTAAGGATTTGGCTTCAGCATTTAGAACCAGAATAGAACTTCGTCAGATTGGCGTGCGTGATGAGTCACGTATGGTCGGTGGATTTGGTATTTGTGGCAGACCATTCTGTTGTAATACGTTCTTAAATGATTTCCAGCCCGTTTCAATTAAAATGGCTAAAGAGCAAGGTCTTTCACTTAATCCTACAAAAATCAGCGGAACTTGTGGCAGACTTATGTGCTGTCTTAAATATGAACAGGATACTTATGAGCATCTTCTTCGTGTTACTCCAAAAGTTGGTGCAATTGTTGATACTCATGATGGTAAGGGCAGGGTAATCGAAAACAACCTTATTACAGGAATGTTAAAGGTCACTCTTGACCGCCGTCCTGACGCAGCACCTGCTGTATTCCATCGTCACGATGTTAAAATTCTTAAAGATGCTTATATTAAGGTTGAAAAAGAAGAACTTGAAGCATTAAAATGTATTGAATAATTTAGTACTTGATTTTTGTAATTTCTGTGTTACAATGTAAATATACCAATAAAGGGAGGGTACATAATCATGGCATACAAAATTACTGAAGATTGCATTTCATGCGGCGCTTGTGCAGCTGATTGTCCTGTAGAGGCTATTTCTGAAGGAGATGGCATCTATGTAATCGACGCTGACACATGTATCGATTGTGGTGCTTGTGCAGATAGCTGTCCAGTTTCAGCTCCAGTTGCTGACTAATTTGAATTTATAAAAAAGACCGTTGAGTTTTCTCAACGGTCTTTTTTTAGTGCTAATTTATTTACTTGCTTCTTTCAAAAGTTTCAAAATCTTTTCTCTTGAAAAATTGTATTTTTTATTACAGAAATGGCAACAAACTTCTGTGTTTTCATCTTCTGCCATTTCGCGAAGTCCATCTTCACCTGCACCAATCAACGCTCTTGTAACGCGTTCAACACTACAATCACATTTATATTCCACATATTGTGTATCAAGAACTTGCATTGAAAATTCAGAAAGAACAGTTTCACAAATCTGTTCAGGTGTCAAGCCCTCTGCAAGCATTGTTGTAACAGGCTTAATTCCTTCAAGGCTTTTTTCAACAAGTGAAATTGTCTGCTCATCTGCAGTAGGGAGTAACTGAATTAAAAAACCACCTGCTAAAAGTACTTCTTCATTTTCGGGATTTACAAGAACACCCAATGCACAAACGGTAGGTGTCTGCTCGCTTGTAGCGTAATATGCAGTAATATCTTCTGCAATCTCGCCTGAAATGATTGGTGTCTGTGCACAGTACGGCTCTTTCAACCCTAAATCTTTAATTACAGTTAAAAAACCGTTTTTGCCTACTGCACCTGAAACATCAAGTTTGCCTTTTGCATTGAGTGGCAAATTCACTCTTGAGTCACCAACGTAGCCTTTTACCTGACCTTTTGAGTTTGCAACAGCAACAACAGGGGATGCAGGTCCACCACCATTGATTTTAAGTGTAAGAGTATCTTTTTCACCTTTTAAGAGTACACCCATCATAGATGCACCTGTAATAAGGCGTCCAAGGGCTGCAGAACAAACTTTGCTTGTGTTGTGAATATTCTGCATTTCCTTAACCATTTCTGTTGAGTTGAGGGCAAGGCAGTAAAGTGTGCCGTCCTCTGAAATCATTCTGACTAATTCATTCATTTTAATTCATCCTTAAATATAGTCTTTATTTTTTTAGCAACAACCGTAATACGCTGTGTTTCAGCATTTACGGGATGGTCGCTGTAATCGTCATAAGTGCCTAATATTTCAAATCCGCATTTTTCAAGAATTTTTAGTATATCTTGTGGATTGTAAGCGTATTCGCAAAAACTTTCGCTGTAACGCTCATACAAGTTATCATCTTCATTTTTGATAAAGAAATCAAGGTCAATGTTTGTAGTGGCATTTTTTTCATCATAAGTATTCTGCCAAGCACAGTAAACTTCATCCATATCATAAA
Source organism: Candidatus Fimenecus sp. (assembly GCA_045545735.1). Lineage (GTDB taxonomy): Bacteria > Bacillota > Clostridia > Oscillospirales > Acutalibacteraceae > Fimenecus. The sequence goes on from JAZQBM010000012.1 coordinate 137,383, forward strand.
TGAATGTATTGTTACCGAGAATTCTTTCGTGTTTGTATGGTGTATTCATATCAAAAATAAATATACCGCCCATATTCATAAAAAGCGAAACTTTGCTTATAGCTTTTTCAATTTTTTCTGTTGAATCAATATGATTAATAGTGTCAAGACTGCAAACTGCACAATCAATTGTACCAAACAAATCAAGGTCTTCTGCATTTTGACAAAGGAACATAGCAGAAGAATTTTCTTCATATTTTTTCTCATTTGCAACCATAAGCATATCTTCACTTGCATCAACGCCGATAACGTCATAGCCATTATTTTCAAGTAAAAATGACAGCGTTCCCGTTCCACAGCCAAGGTCAAGCAAAAGCCCTCCGTCAACACCGTTTTTGTGTAACAGAGAGCAGATTTTATGGGCAATTTTTTCATAAGGAACGTTTTCAGTTAAAATATCATAAACTGATGAAAAAATACCGTAACTCATTATTTTACTCTTTCAAAAATTGTTTCATATCCGTCAGCACCATAGTTAAGTGAACGGTTTACACGGCTGATTGTAGCAGTTGAAGCACCTGTTTCTTTAACAATATCGTTATAAACTTTCTTTTCTGAAAGCATTTTTGCAACAACGCAACGCTGTGCCATTGAGTGAAACTCATTTACTGTGCAAAGGTCTTCAAAAAATGCATAACATTCATCTGCATTCTTTAATTCCAAAATACATTTTACAAGAAAATCTGTATTTTCATTTCTAAAATCAATTCCCATTTATAAACCCTCCAACAAATATGGTTCTTTAACATTTTAACACATTAAAACTTGAAAGTAAAGAATTATTTTAATTTTAACAATCTTACATAATATGCAAAATTATTCCCGGAATAACGGCACAAATGTAAAGAATACCAAGTATTTTAATATTTTCCTTGAATTTGGATTTGTCGCGGAATAATACAAGCAATCCCGCACCCGCATTGGTGCAAAGTCCTGCAATTAAAGCACCAAAACTGAGCGTTCCCTCAATATATAATTGAGTTAAAAGTACAGATGATGCACAGTTAGGAATAAGACCTATAATCGCAGATAAAAACGGCTGGAATATTGACTCTGAGAGTAAAAGATGAGAAAGTGTATCTGTTCCGATAAAAGCAACTATTAAGTCAATTATAACCGTAAATAAAAGTAAAAATCCAAAAACTTTAACTGTGTGAATAAGTGCAGGGCGTAATACTCCGCCGTGCTCATGGCAACCACAATGGTCGTGTTCGCATAAATCGTGAGAATGGTGATGATGGTGAGTGTGATTTTTCCTTTCGATATAGTAAATTACATAGCCACAAATCAATGCAATTATGATTTTTGTAACAAGCAATTTGAAAATTTCAAAACTTCCGTTGTGAGCAGTTGCAAGAAGAATAACTGCCTCGTCAGAAGTCGAAAGAAATACTGCAATAAGTGTTCCAAGTGTGATTATTCCGCTTGAATATAAATTTGAACTCATTACAGAAAATCCGCATTGTGGAATACAACCTAAAACAGTTGCAATAGCAGGGCCAAAAGCACCCGCACGGGTGAAAAGGTGCTTAATTTTGTCTTGTGCCTTGTGTTCAAGAAATTCAATAACAAGAAATGCAACAAATAAAAAGGGGAGTACCTTAACAGTATCAATAACCGCGTCTAAAATCACATCTAAAAATCCGTCTGCTGAATAAATTGGTACTTCCACATGAGCGTGTAAAAATGTCATATTTTTGCACCTCCGCATTTACTGCAAGTACCGTAAAGTACAGTTTTTGAACCGTCAAGAGTAAATTTGTGGTCAGCAAAAATATGGCTTGCCAATTTATCAAGAAAATCACATTCCATATGAATTAACTCGCCACAATTTGAGCATTTCAAATGATAGTGATTATGACAATCCTCACTTAACAATTGATAACAACAAGCGTCATTTTCACCTGCAACGAATTTTCTTGCCTTGTTTTCGAGAACTAAACGGTCTAACTGACGGTAAACAGTAGTTCTGCCAATGTGTCCGCCGTTACTAATCAATGAAAAATACACTTCTTCAGCGGAAAAATGCTTGTGAGGATTTTTTTCTAAAAATTCATAAACTAATTTGCTTTGTTTTGTTTCGTAACTCATAATAATGCCTTTCACATTTGAATTTGAAATTCATTTTCAAATTATATATAAGCTGTAACAAAAAGTCAAGAATAATTTAGCATTTTGAATTACGCATTTAGATTGTTGACACAAAATTCCAAATATAATATAATTTATGTATCTACAACTTTAAGGGGAAAGATTTATGAAAAAGAAAATCCTTAATTACTCAAAAATGATTTTGTCAATGGTGTTGGTGTTAACGTTGCTTGCGTCTTGCACACCAAAAACACCTGATACACCTGACACACAACCAAGTGAAATTGTAGTTGATAACACAAATGCGAATGTTGTGTCAGCATATAATAAAGAGGGTGCATACACGCTCAATATTGATGCAGGTGATGAAATTCACGATATCAGCGACCTTCTGTTCGGTGCATTCTTTGAGGACATCAACTTTGCGGCAGACGGTGGACTTTATGCCGAAATGGTTGCAAATCGCTCATTTGAATTTACAGCACTTGCACAAGATGATGAACTTTATCGTTGGAATAGCGTAAATGATGCTACGATTTCAGTTGAACACAAAAAAGAACATTCACTCAACGAAAATAATCCTAACTATCTTGTTATTCAAGGCAAATCACTTGAAAAGACAGGTGTTGAAAACCGTGGTTTCCTTGACGGAATGAGCATTGTTGAGGGGAAAAATTATAACGCATCTTTCTATGCAAAAGGCACATATAACGGAAAAATCTATGTAAACCTTGCAGTTGACGGTAAAGTTGTGGCAACTGATTATGTTGAAGACATTACATCTGCATGGAAAAAATACACATTTACACTTGCTCCTGACGTAACTGCAAATAAGGGTGTAACTTTGCAGGTTCTTACCGAGGGCGGTGAAGTGTATCTTGATATGATTTCGCTTTTCCCTGAAGATACATATAAAAACAGACAAAACGGACTTCGTGCTGATATGTGCCAACTTTTAGAAGATTTACAACCTAAATTCTTGCGTTTCCCCGGCGGTTGTGTAATTGAAGGCTATGATATAAATTCAGCATATAATTGGAAAGATTCTATCGGCGTAGGCAGTGACGGACTTCCACTTTCATTCAATGGCAAATACGGTGACGTTGCGGCTCGTAGTCAAGGTGTAAGCATTTGGACTAACTTCGATATTACTGATGACTTGTTCCCAAGTTTCTTCTCATACGGTTTAGGATTTTATGAATATTTCCAACTTGCAGAAGATATTGGTGCTATCGGTGTTCCCGTTCTTAATTGCGGACTTTACTGTCAGGCTCGTGGCAAAGGCCCTGTTGATATGGAAAGTGACGAGTTCAAACAGTATGTTCAAGATATGCACGATTTAGTTGAATTCTGTCGCGGTGGTGTAAACACAACTTGGGGTAAGGTGCGTGCATCATTGGGACATCCCGAACCATTTGAACTTAAATATATCTGCATCGGTAACGAAAACTGGGGACAGGACTATTTTGTAAGATATTCTGCATTCCTTGATTCGTTTAACAAAGCAAAAGCAGAAAACCCCGAACTTTATGAGGGACTTGAACTGATTTATTCATCAGGTGTTGATGACGGTACAAGCGGTGCTGATTACCTTGCATCTTATGAGTACGCACAGAATGAACTCAACAAAATGAATTCAACAAATGCTCTTGATTTTGCAGGTGCTACTGACCATCATTATTATAACGACCCACAATGGTTCTATGAAAATGCAGATTACTACGATGAAAAGAATTACACAAGAACAGTTGATACAATGACCGACACTAAATACGGCGGTGCAATCAATGTGTTTGTTGGTGAGTACGCATCTTGGAGTAATACTCTCAATTCTGCACTTTCAGAGGCTGCATATATGACAGGCCTTGAAAGAAACGGCGATATTGTTACAATGGCGGCTTATGCACCACTTTTCAGTAGCGTAACTGCTCGTCATTGGTCACCAAACCTTATCTGGTTTAACAATAGCAGTTCAATGGGTTCAATCAACTATTATGTTCAGAAATTGTTCTCATTAAATCAAGGTTCAGCAGTGCTCAACCACACATTTGATGGTGCAAAGGTCACACAGAATAACCTTAAAGGTGCAGTAGGCGTTGGTACTTGGTATACATCTGCGAAATTTGATAATGTAGTTGTTAAAGACCTTACAACAGGTGAAATCCTTGCAGAAGACACATTCAATATGTTCTCAAAATCTGATTGGGATTTTGCAACTGACGGTAAGTGGAAAATCAAAAAAGGTGCACTTGTGAATACAACAACTGATATGGCTTATAGTGACCAGGGTAGCGTTGCATATTTCGGTGACAAATCTTGGGAAAACTACACTTATACAGTAGAAGCAACAAAGCTTGAAGGTAGCGAAGGTTTTCTTATTCCATTTGCAGTTCAGGGTACTGATAACAATATTTTCTGGAATATAGGCGGTTGGGGAAATACACTTTCTTGTCTTCAGCAGATGGAAAACAATGTAAAGACTGGTCAGATTACCGGTACAGTTAAGAATTTTGTAGTTGAAACAGGAAAGACCTATAAAATCGAAATTGAGGTAAACGGCTCTCGTGTTAAGGGGTATATTGACGGTGAACTTTATATTGACCACAATTTCGGCTCAGAGGCTGAAGCAAAGGCTTATACCGTAGTAAGCAATGACGACAACGGTGATGTTATTATCAAACTTGTAAACGTTACAGAAAAGGCAAGCACAGTTGCAGTTAAGATTGATAATGCAAATATTGCTGATGAAGGTGTCATCAATCAGGTGGCAGGCAACTCGCTTACAAATGATAACATTTTCGGTGCAGACCCGAATACACACATTACAATGGATGAGTTTACACTTAAAGGATTCGGGAATGAATTCAACTACACAATGCCTGCATATTCAGTAACATCAATTCGTTTGAAAACAGCAGAATAACATAAAAAGAGTACGGAATTTTCCGTACTCTTTTTTTAATCCAATATTTGTTTTCCTAGCGCTTTCAGACTATCTTCACGAACTTTTTTGGTGTAGTGTGTATCTTGGAGTACCCAATCCCATTCAACCTTAAACCAGTCAATTTCTTGTGGCTTTCCGCCGTCCATTTCAATTTTAACTTGCTCAACGAGTTTTTCCCATCTCATTTTATAGAATGAGCTTATAAGGTCACCCATTTGTCTGTGAGCATAATCGTGAAGATTACCTTTGTCAGCTAACAATCTGCAATACCAAGTGGTAATAAGTGCTTTCGCATTAAACATATATAACTCTTTTGTAAAATCGTCGAGTTTTTCTGTATATTCGCATACAGGCTCAATATATGAACTGAATGAGAAATCTTTGCAGTTAAGTAAAACTCTGTCAAGCATATCTGCAAAGTCAAGCATCTGTTTACTGTAATCCATAAACGCAAAGTAGTCTTTTGATTTGTATGCTGATACAGTCTTTTTCGCAAGTCTTGAAAGTTTGTTGGCGAGGGATTGTCTTAATAAATCAACTGCATCATAAATGTAACATTCATTGTCTTTGAATTTGTCATAATCTGCAAGGAAAAGTTTAACAGCCTCGTCGAAATCGTCTTTTGAATATGGAAGTTTCACAACACCGCGTGCCGTAAACATTTTAGTTTCAGGGTCAAGTGGTCTGCGACAGAATATAGTTTCTGTTGCACCAAAACTTAATGCACCCGTATCGTTACCATAAGCGGTTTTGAGAAGTATTTCCATAGCTTTGTTTATATTCTCATTTTCTTTACCGTAACGGCGAACAGCATATTTCTGCACCCAATCATTTACGTCATCAACATTTTCCCATACACAAGAGAAGAATAAATCAGTAACAATAGGATTTACGTTTACACTTTCAGCAGTTAAGGCAAGTCCCTTGAAATTTGAACGACTTGAAGTTTCTTTAATATCTTTGGCAAGTGAGGGCAAGTCACCAAAAAGTCCGTTGCGTCCGCCAAAGTTGTTAAGAAGTCCGAAAAGTACATTGTTGTACTTCGCAAGACGCGACATATTGTTAGCATTGTGATTGATTTTTTCAGCATTCAAATCAAGTAAGAGCATATGCTCATCTCTGTAAGGCTTAACAGATTTTGTAAAAAGGGGAGTAGGGTTCATAGCCCAGCATTGAACAACCCATACGGCTTTTTTGTCAAACTGGAGCATACTTTCCATTACATTTCCGAAACTTTCTTTTGCACTTTTCTTGTTAAGTTTACCACCCTCGTGACAAACGTCACCTGCATAGAAATGAGTAATATCACCAAAAACTTCTTTTTGACATTCATAGAAAAGTTTTGCGTATTTTATATAATGAACGCTGTCGGGACTAACAATCAAAGGTCTTTCAATACCTTTCCATTTGCCCTGTTCAATTACGGGTACTTCGCGGTCTTTTTTCTGTATATCTCTAGGCACAATGCCTGTGTATGCCTGTAAAACTACGTCCATACCAAGTACTTGCATTCTCCTGTGATTTTCACGGGCTAATTCACACTTTTCATAGAAGAAATCGTCGTGGATTGGACCACCAATAGAACAGATATTGCTCATATAGAACCAAGCATAATATGCGGGACCAACCAAGAAATTCTTGATTTCTCGATGACGGTATCCAAGTTTAGTTAAAAATCTTCTGTAAACTTCTTCCATACCGAGTATATCAAGTACTAAATTTACACCATTCATAGCAAGAAAATCAATTTCCTTCTGCCATTCGTCTTTGCCCCAGAATGCCATTGAATATGAGTGTGTGCAGTAGTTGTAGGCATAACGGTATTTACAATCAGTTTTACGGTCGATTTTGCCGTTTACTTGCGGAAGATTGTGCGGTAAATTCACTTGCTTGCCAAAGCGTGATACGTGACAGTTGCACACTTCTTTAAGATAACAGTTGAAAGCAGATGCAAGTCCACCACCGCTGTTAGAGGTGAGAATAATCTTGCCACGCAAACTTGCAACTGAAAAATAGTCGTCTTTTAGTCTTCTGTCAAGTCGCAAATCAAACTGCTCTATGTATGTTTCGCCTATGGTTCTGCCAATAATACCTTTGACATCATCTAAAATTTCGTCATCAGTAACAGGTTTTGCAAATGCGGTTTTTTCAAATATTTCAGGCTCGCGGAATATCGTCTTTTTAGCAGGGAATGAGCAATCCTCACCAAGCACCTCAATATTGTTGATTGTAGGTCTTACACCGCTGTAGTATTTAATGAAAATTCTGATAAATCTTGCAATTTTTGGGCTTTTGCCTTTTTTATAAAAATTAACGCCATCAAGGCTTGACAAAACTGTAAAATTCACTTCAGTATTTTCGGGAAATACTACAATAACATCATGCACACTCATATTTTTCGGGAATGCTAAATCGAGAAAACATGGGTATGTGTCATATGAAAACATAGGTATTGAATTTTTGTCAGCTTCACCGCTGGCGTTGAGTATTTCGTAGCTTAAAAGTTCCAAATGTATCACCAAAAAATAAAATATATAAATAACATATAAAATATATCACAAAAAACACCAAAAGTCTATCAATAAAACAGACTATTTTTGTTGATAAACAAACAAAATTAAAATCCGTTAAAAATTTGTCATAAAACTATTGAAAATAAATTCCATTTTTGATACAATTTATAAGGTTAAGTGTGTCAGTGCGTATTGGCATATTTAAGTTAAATTTGTTAATAATTTTTTGGAGGTATAAAAATGAGCAAAAAGTTTGTTTACCTTTTCAAAGAGGGTAACGCTTCAATGCGTGAACTCCTCGGTGGTAAAGGCGCTAACCTTGCAGAGATGACAAGTCTCGGTCTCCCAGTTCCTCAGGGCTTCACAGTTACAACAGAAGCTTGTACACAGTACTATGAGGATGGCAGAAAAATCAATGACGACATTCAGGCAGAAATCATGGAGTACATCGATAAGATGGAAGAAATCACTGGCAAAAAGTTCGGTGATAAAGAAAATCCACTCCTTGTTTCAGTTCGTTCAGGTGCTCGTGCATCAATGCCTGGTATGATGGACACAATCCTCAACCTTGGTCTTAACGAAGAAGTTGTTGAAGTTATGGCTGCAAAGTCAGGCAACGCTCGTTGGGCATATGACTGCTACAGAAGATTCATTCAGATGTATTCTGACGTTGTTATGGAAGTTGGTAAGAAATACTTCGAACAGCTTATCGACGAAATGAAAGAGGACAGAGGCGTAACTCAGGACGTTGAGCTTACAGCTGAAGACCTTAAAGAACTTGCAGGTCAGTTCAAAGCTGAATACAAAGCAAAAATCGGTAAAGACTTCCCATCAGACCCAAAAGAACAGCTTATGGGTGCTGTTGAAGCAGTTTTCCGTTCATGGGACAACCCACGTGCAAACGTTTACCGTCGTGATAACGATATTCCATATTCATGGGGTACAGCTGTTAACGTTCAGATGATGGCTTTCGGTAACATGGGTGACGATTGCGGTACAGGTGTTGCATTTACTCGTGACCCTGCTACAGGTGAAAAAGGCCTTATGGGTGAATTCCTTGTAAACGCACAGGGCGAAGACGTTGTTGCTGGTGTTAGAACTCCAATGCCAATCGCACAGATGGCTGAAAAGTTCCCAGAAGCATATGCTGAATTCGTTAAAGTTTGTGCTACTCTTGAAGACCACTACAGAGATATGCAGGATATGGAATTTACAGTTGAAGCTGGTAAACTCTATATGCCCCAGACAAGAAATGGTAAGAGAACAGCTAAGGCAGCTCTTAAGATTGCTTGCGACCTCGTTGACGAAGGTATGATTGACGAGAAGAAAGCAGTTGCTATGATTGACCCAAGAAACCTTGATACACTTCTCCACCCACAGTTTGACGCTAAAGTTCTTAAGACTGCAGTTCCTGCAGGTAAAGGTCTTGGTGCATCTCCTGGTGCTGCTTGCGGTAAAGTTGTATTCACAGCTGAAGACGCAGTTGCTTGGAACGAAAAAGGTGAAAAGGTTGTTCTTGTTCGTCTTGAAACATCACCTGAAGATATTACAGGTATGAAAGCATCTCAGGGTATCCTCACAGTTCGTGGCGGTATGACATCTCACGCAGCTGTTGTTGCTCGTGGTATGGGTACTTGCTGTGTATCTGGTTGCGGCGAAATCAAGATGGATGAAGAAAACAAGAAGTTTGAACTTGCTGGTAAAGTTTACCACGAAGGTGACTATATCTCAATCGACGGTTCAACAGGTAACATCTATGATGGTATCATCCCAACAGTTGACGCTGAAATCGCAGGCGAATTCGGCAGAATTATGGCTTGGGCTGACAAATACAGAACTCTTAAAGTTCGTACAAATGCTGACACTCCTGCTGACGCTAAGAAAGCTCGTGAACTCGGTGCTGAAGGTATCGGTCTTTGCCGTACAGAGCATATGTTCTTTGAAGCTGACAGAATCGCAGCATTCCGTGAAATGATTTGTGCTGATACAGTTGAAGAAAGAGAAGCAGCTCTTGAAAAGATTCTTCCTTATCAGCAGGGCGACTTCGAAGCTCTCTATGAAGCTCTTGAAGGTAACCCAGTTACAATCCGTTTCCTTGACCCACCTCTTCACGAGTTCGTTCCTACAGAAGAAGCTGACATCAAGCTCCTTGCTGACGCACAGGGCAAATCAGTTGAAGACATTAAGGCAATTATCGCATCTCTCCATGAGTTCAACCCAATGATGGGTCACCGTGGTTGCCGTCTTGCAGTAACATATCCTGAAATCGCAGCAATGCAGACAAAGGCTGTTATCCGTGCAGCAATCAACGTTAAGAAAGCTCATGCAGATTGGAACCTTGTTCCTGAAATTATGATTCCTCTTGTAGGCGACATTAAAGAACTTAAGTTCGTTAAGAAAGTTGTTGTTGAAACAGCTGACGCTGAAATCGCAGCAGCAGGTGTTGAACTCGCTTACGAAGTTGGTACAATGATTGAAATCCCAAGAGCTTGTATCACAGCTGACGAAATCGCTAAAGAAGCTGACTTCTTCTGCTTCGGTACAAACGACCTTACTCAGATGACATACGGCTTCAGCCGTGATGACGCTGGCAAGTTCCTTACAGCTTACTATGATAGCAAGATTTTCGAAAACGACCCATTTGCAAAGCTTGACCAGAACGGCGTTGGTGCTCTTATGGAAATGGCAGTTGCTAAGGGTAAGGCAAGCGGCAAGAACCTTCACTACGGTATCTGTGGTGAACACGGCGGCGACCCTGTTTCAGTTGAATTCTGCCACAAGATTGGCCTCAACTATGTATCTTGCTCACCATTCCGTGTTCCGATTGCTCGTCTCGCAGCAGCTCAGGCAGCAATCGCTGATATGAAATAATTTCATACGGAATAAAAACCAATAAATAAAATGTCCCCTTGGAGTAATCTAAGGGGATTTTTTAATTGACAAACTGTTTAGTCTGTCGTAATATATTTTTATAGGATTGGAATTTTACTCGAGAGGGGAATATTTATGTCAAAAAAAGTTTTAACTCCTGAACAAGCCGAAATTAAGGCCATGAAAAAAGCAAATTCATCAAACAGATGGGTGAGTTTTTGGGCAATTCTTTTAGCAGTAGCAGTAGCATTTTTAGCATTCACAAACGGTAAGACAATGGGTGAAGAAAAGAATGCAGATAATACACCTGCATATGTTACTGATAATACGAACAATCAATCTAACAGTAACTCGCAAACACCTAATTCTGATAATCAACAGAATGTTTCAAATGAAGTTGTAGCAACACCGGACACACAAAAACAGGAAACAGTAAACGCAGATGAAATTTCTGATAACCCTGCCGATTGGACTAAAGAACAAATCGTTTATATGTATAAACAGGCTGCTACAAAATCACACGATACTGCAGAGTCATCACAAACAATGGCAATGCACGAAATGGTTGTTAATGACGGCGACGGTGCACTTGGATTTTTCATTGATATTGTTAAACCTGTAATTGATTCAGTTATCGCAAAACAGGCAACTACATACGGCGGAATCACAGGTGGTTACCAAAAGCTTGTGGCATCCGATGTTGATACTGCAAAAGCATATAAAGACGGTAAATACACAGTTATTGAAATGCGTATGGTTGAACAGACTGATGGGCTCTATGGCGACCCGCAGGAAGGTACAGTAGGTCACGCAATCAACGTTCTTGGTAATGTTGCGACTGCAGTTGAACAGTTCCCACAATTTGATATCAAATACAAAGAAGCAGATATTAAAATCCATTATGCAGACCCAATTGTTAAAGTTCGTATCAATGAAAACGGTATGATTGAAAAGGGCACATGGAGTTATATGTCAAAAATTGATATTAAACACCTTGCAATCGGTTCAGTTATGGTTGATAAAGCCTATGCCGAAATTGAGTATGTAATCGTAGTCGGTGGCGGATTCTAAAATAAACAAAATCCCTTGTTGTATAAGGGCGACACTGCATAAGGAAGTTAAGGTTTTTATTGATTCTTTTCCGCTAAAACATCATGAAAAAATCCCGTAATACATACAGTATTGCGGGATTTTTGTCATTTCCTTTAAGCAAAAAATAATCTAATAAAAACTGCTTCGCACCTTAGAATATGATAGTTTGGATATAGAACAAGGCAAAAAGCACAGAAATCCTTTGTGGATTTCGAGCATTTTTAACGCAGTTATATGCCAAAATATCATATTATAAGGCTTAATTTCCTTATGCAGTGTTGCCCTAAAGGGGATTTTTTGCTATAATTTAGAAAAGACATTAGGGGAAATTTTTATGAAAAAATTTATAGCATTAACCCTTGCAGTTGTAATGCTTATGTCATTGTTTGGCTGTGCAACTGATAATAAGACTGAAGTTTTGAAAGAAACGTTGGAGGATTTTCCTATGCAAAATGTTACACTTCTTGATGGTTATGAGCAAAATGCTTTTGCACTTGAAGTTAAATATCTTAAATCTCTTGACGCGGACAAACTATTAAAAGGATTTTGTGAAATTGCAGGCATAGAATTTGATGCTGAAAAATACGGCGGATGGGAAACTTCCGCAATTCAAGGTCATACTTTAGGGCATTATCTTACAGCCGTTTCACAAGCCTATGCTTCAACCGGTGACGCTGAACTTAAAACAATTACAGATTATATGGTATCAACTCTCGCAAAATGTCAGGCAGAGAATGGTTACCTTGCCGCAATCCCTGAAAGTCATTATAGCCAAATTGAAAACGGCAACACATCAGGCACTTGGGTGCCTTGGTACTCAATGCACAAAATCCTTGCAGGACTTGTTGATGTGTATAAATTCACTAATAATGTTGATGCTTTGACCGTTGCATCAAAACTTGGTGATTGGGTATATAGCCGTACTTCTAATTGGTCAGCAGAAATGCAGACAACTGTGTTAAATGTTGAATACGGCGGAATGAATGACGCACTTTATGAACTTTATAAATATACAAATAATGAAAATCACTTGTCAGCGGCTCACAGTTTTGACGAAATGACACTTTTCGAGCCACTTTATAACGGTGAAGATATTCTCAATGGTAAACACGCGAATACGACAATTCCAAAAATTATCGGTGCTCTTAACCGTTACAGAGTGACGGGTGAGAAATATTATTTGCAGGTTGCCAAAAATTTTTGGGAAATCGTTATCAAAAATCATACATACATTACGGGCGGTAATAGCGAGTGGGAACATTTTGGCGAGTCAAAAATCCTTGATGCCGAGCGTACAAATTGTAACTGTGAAACTTGCAATACATATAATATGCTTAAACTCAGCCGTGAACTTTTCAAGATTACGGGTGACGTAAAATATGCTGATTATTACGAAAATACGTTTATTAATGCAATTTTGTCCTCACAAAACCCCGAAACGGGAATGACAACGTATTTTCAACCAATGGCGACTGGTTATTTTAAGGTTTACAGTTCTGCTACTGACCATTTTTGGTGTTGTACCGGTTCGGGAATGGAAAATTTCTCAAAACTATCGGACAGTATTTATTTTCACAATTCAAATAGCCTTTATGTAAACAGATTTACATCATCAACTGTAAATTGGAAAGAAAAAGGCTTGAAGATTACACAAGAAACTGACCTGCCAAATGTTAAATTCACTATAAATGGCTCAGAAGCGGCTCAAATCGTGCTTCGAATTCCCGATTGGACAAATAACCCAATTGTTAAAATAAACGGCGAAATCGTAAAAATCAAGGCAAAGAACAATTTAATTGTTTTTGACCGTGCTTGGCAAGATGGTGACATAATCGAATACACATTACCAATGCAGGTAGTAGCTTACACCTTGCCCGATAACGAAAATGCAGTGGCATTTAAGTATGGCCCTTGGGTATTAAGTGCCAATATGGGTACAAATGAAATGAATACCACAACAACGGGTGTTAATGTTACTATTCCGCTGTGGGATTCAACAACAAACGATACTCTTATAATTGAGAACGGAACAATCAAAAATTGGCTTAAAAATATTAACAAAAACCTTGTTCAAGATGGGAATACGTTAAATTTTACGCTTAAAGGCACAAATCAGAGTTTAATATTCTCACCACATTATAAGCAATATAAAAACCGTTACGGAATTTACTTCCATCTCGCAGATAGTCATACTGAAATACCAACAAATGAGGCAGATAAATATATTGTAATCGACTCTTTACCCGTAGGTAATGACCAGTATGAGTTTTCACACAACTTAAAATCTGAAAATTCAACTGCAGGCAATTTTAAGGGGCTTATGTTCCGTGATGCTTCACCTAATGGTTGGTTCAGTTATGATTTAGCAGTCGATAACACCGCAACAAACTACGTAGCCGTAAAATATTATAGCGGTGATGTGGGCAGAACATTCAAAATCTATATTGATGGTGGATTGCTTGAAGACGTAACGCTTGAAGACCCAAATCCTAACGGATTTTATGATATGTATTATGAAATTCCACAGAATTTAGTAACTGATAAAGAAAAAGTAACAATAACCTTTAAGGCGACGGATACAAGTTACGCAGGCGGAATTTTTGATAAACTTAGTATAGTTAAAGAAAAGTAAAAGGGGAGTGCATAATGAAAACAATAGAAAAAATCACGGTAAAAGAAAATCGTGAAATTTTAAGACTTAACAAAATGCAAAATCGCAATAGCAGTAGTAGATATTTCTTCATCTTGTTAATGCTTATTGCAATTGTCAATATTCTTGATGAGGTTACAAGTAACTTGACTGTTACGGTGCAGTCTTCATTTGTTACAGAATTTTTTGTAAATAACCCATTTATGGGTAAATTTTATACTTATGAGGACGGTCTTGCACTTCATTCAAGTGTAGGTGTATTTACTTATGTTTTAGGACTGTTTACACCGTTTTATAAAGCCCTTGCTGATAAGTGGGGACGCAAACCACTTTTCGCAATTTCAACACTTGGTATGGCAATCGGACTTTTAGTAATTCACTTGTCCTCAAGTTACATAATGTTCCTTGTAGGCTTTGCAATTATCAGTTTCTTTATGGGACACGATATTCAGATTATCTATGTGCTTGAAGAAGCCCCCGACCGTCACCGTGCAAAGATTTACAGTTTCCTTAAAAGTTTCGGTATTTTAGGTGTTATTTTAATCCCTGCACTTCGCGATGCTTTAATGGGTGACGACGCTACAAAATGGCGTGATATATTCCTTGTACCGTCGTTAATCGGCTTTGTTGCAGTGCTTTTAGTACTTCTTTTTGCGAAAGATACAAAAGTGTTTGTAAACGAAAGAATCGCATATCTTTCACGTCCTTATGAAGAACGCCAAGCAGAAAAAGCACTCAAAAAGCAAAATAAGCAAGCACAACGAAATCAGTCGGGTGTGTTCAACGGTGTAAAATATATATTCTCAAATAAAGACACAAAAATGTTGATTATTGCCCATATTATTTTTGATACCGCAATGCCTGCAATCGCTCTTTACTTTGAATCTTCAATGCACCGTGCAGGAATGAGCACAAGTGAGATTACAAAAGCACTTTTTATGGTACCTGTAATTTACGCAACAATCACATTCCTTTCGGGCTTTATTGCAGATAAGTTCGGCAGAAAAGCCACAGTTACGGGATTTTCAATCACTTGCGTTGCAGGATATATTCTTTTCGTAGTTGGTATTCTTAATGATTGGGAGCCATATTTAATCGGCTCTTTTGCAGGACTTTACCAAGGCTCATACTGGATTGGTCGCGACTATATGAACGTTATGATGACCGAAAAAGTGCCGACAGATATTCGTGCATCAGTTGTGGGTGCTGAAGGACTTCTTGTTATTATTGGTCTTGTGGTTGGTTATGCACTTGCGATTGTGGGAATGCTCTTTATGGATATTTGGTGGGCTTGTCTTGCAGTTGCAATCCCAACAGTATCAGTTGCCGCTGTTATGTTCACTCTTAAAGTTAAAGAAACAAAAGGTGCAAATTTAGATGAAATTAAATAAATAAAAAAACTCCCATGTGGGAGTTTTTTTATTTGCCTTTATTATTTAACCCATTTTGCAACTGCAGTTTCAACAAGTTTTACAACTTTGTCAACGATAACTTCGTCGCCATCTTGCAAGTTAAGAAGTGGCTCTCTTACACCGCCAAGTTCTAATCCTGCTCTCTTTTTAAGAGCTGCTTTTGCAGTAGCATACATATTGCCTTTTGTACTGCACATTGTGTAAATAACTTCGTTAATGTCGTCTTGTAAGCTTTCGGCATTTGCAACATCATTATTCTTAATCATATTGTTAAGTGTAACAAAAAGTTCAGGCATAACACCGTATGTACCACCAATACCACCTTCAGCACCAATCATACGACCACCAACGAACTGTTCGTCTGGACCGTTGAAAATAACAACTTCACGGTTATTCATTTTTGCCTGACGTTTGAACATCTGAATATCCTGAATTGGCATTGATGAGTTCTTAACACCAATTACTCTTGGATTTTTAAGCATTTCGTCAAAAAGACTTAATGTAAGTGATACACCAGCAAGCTGTGGAATGTTATAAATCACATAATCTGTGTTTGGTGCGGCTGCAGAAATATCGTTCCAATATTTTGCAATAGCTGTTTCGTTGAGTTTAAAGTAAATTGGTGGGATTGTAGCAATAGCGTCAACACCAAGGCTTTCAGCGTGGCGAGCAAGCTCACAACTGTCTTTTGTGTTGTTACAAGCAACGTGAGCAATAATTGTAATTCTGCCCTTATTTGCTTCCATAACTGCTTCAAGTGTCTTTTTTCTGTCATCAACACTGTGGTAAATACATTCACCTGATGAGCCACCAACATAAAGTCCGTTAACACCTTTTTCAATAAGGAATTCAACTAATGACTTTGTACCCTCAATTGAAATTTCACCGTTTTCATCATAACAAGCATAGAATGCGGGGATTACACCCTTATATTTTTCAAGACTCATTTTAATTAACCTCTTTCCTCAATCTCTTTCATCATTTGGTCAAGCATAATAAGACATCTCGGCACATGGAACGGTCCTTTGAATGTTGAACCAATACAAGCGGGGAGTGTAGGGTTACCGTCGCGACGAAGATAACCGTACCACTCGCCACAAGGAGCGTTTGCGAAATGGTCTTTTGTATAGTCGAACAATTGATTGAAAATATTAAGATATTTCTCATCTTTTGTATCTCTGTAAATCATCAAAGATGCAATAAGTGCCTCGTTATGTGGCCACCAGAGTTTCATATCGTGCTCATACGCCTCAGGCGGATTGCCGAGACAGTCAAAGAAGTAAAGAATTCCGCCGAATTCTTTGTCCCAGCCTTTTTCGAAAGCCATATCAAAGATTTCAATAGCCTTTGCGTGTAATTCTTTGTCGCCAGTTTCATTTGCTCTTTCCATAAGGAACCAGCTGCATTCAATATCGTGACCAGGGTTTACAACTCTGCCTTCAGTAATGTTAAGGCGAGGTGTTCCGTCAAGTGCAACGCTTTCAAGTGTGCAACTTAAATCCTTCTTTACGTGATATTTGAAAATGTCAGCAACACATTCATCTGCACGCTTGTTGTAGATGTCAGCATTTTCAGGGTCAACACGAAGCATAACAGATGTAACGTTAAGAATAATCATTGGAATACCAAGTGCACGACCTGTACGAGTTTCAGGCTCTGTCTTTGGACCAAGTCCTGTAGGGTCAGGCATTCCGTGGTTAAGATTCCAATACATATCGTATGCTTTTCTTGCACGCTCAAGATGCTCTTTTTCGCCTGTAATACCGTAGTATTCAGCGTTTGCAATACAGTAGAATGCTTCAGAATAGCAGTATCTTCTTTGACGAAGTGGTTTTCCGTCTTCTGTAACTGTAAAGTAAAGTCTGCCATCTGCATTCTTATTTACACAGTAGTTTTCAAGGAAGTCGATACAACTTTTACTTGCGTCAAGCCATTCTTGTTTTACACCGTAAACGTGGCAGAGGTAAGCGAAAGTCCAACCGCAACGGCCTTGCATCCAAACGCTTTTGTCAGTTGAGAAAACTTTACCGTCCTTGTCAAGACAAGTGTAAACGCCACCGTGAACTTTGTCCATACCGTTTTTAAGCCAAAAATCGGCAACGCTCGAAAGTTCATCTAAAACCCATTGTCTTTGTTCTTTAAGGTTCATTTATTTCACCCCATATTTATTAAAAATTCCAATAAAAATTGTAACACATAAAATATGCATTGTAAAGAAAAAACCTCCCAAAAGGGAGGTTTTTATTATGATTTAATTCGTTTTTTAAAAATAACCTTGTCAAGTTTTGTCATGCATTCATCAAATACTGTCGATATTACAATAGTGGCAAAGAAACTTACAGCAAGGAAGAAATAACTGTTTCGGTTAAGACCAAAATAGTGTAGCAACATCATAGGAATTCTCTGTAACATAAAGAAACTGAAAATGTGATTACCAAACCAGTCAAGAATTGAACTGCTAATATTCACTTTCATCATCAAGACAGTAATAAGTACGGGCATAGTTGCGAAGAACATCATTCTGTGATAAACAGTTTCTGTACGATTCTGTGAGAAGTACATAAATACAGTAAAAAGTCCGCACAAAGCAATTGACCATATAATGTCATTTTTCATAAGAATTTTGTCAATATAAGGTTTAAGTACGGCAAATACCATACCCAATGGGAAGCAGAAAATAGTATCATAATACATAAGGTGAAGGTCTAAAACTTCTGCTTCAACAAATACAAAGCCGATTGTAAAAATAATTGTAGCAACAAGTCCCAGTATGTTGGATTTTCTGAAAATAAAGAATGAAACAATAACAATAATATACAACGCGAATGTTACAAACATATACCAGTTACTGTTGCCTATGCTTGAATATCCTGTAAAGGCTAAAAGATATTTTTCAATGCTATATTCTTTTCCAATAAATAGTGCAGTTGCAATAAACATAAGAATAATTATTGCAAAGTGTAACCATGTTTTAAAAAGTCTATTTACAGGTAATGATTTTACATAATCAAATTTCTTTTTTTGAATGGAAGTCATAATTCCATATCCTGAATAAAAAAGATATGTAACAACTACGCCTTGACTGAAAAATGCACGAATTGCAAGATAAGGTTCATCAAAAACATTGTTAAGTTCAATATACTGCACACCGTGGCTGATGAAAATTAAAATTGAAAATATTGCGTTGATTGTAGTTGTGTTTTTATGAGAACAATAATCTTCATAGAATTCATTTTTACCTTTGGCGGTCATGCCCGCACATATAATTGCTATTATAATTACAACAACAAGTAGCATTTTTATGCCTCCATTACATTTGTTTTTCTCTTTTTAAATATGATTTTATTAAGTTTATTTATAATTTCATCTATAATTGTTGAAAGAATAACTGTTGCGAAAAATGCAAGTGCAATAAATAAATACGGTGAGTTGTTTAGATTGAGGTGTTCAAGTAATCTCATAGGAATTCTCTGTAACATAAAGAAACTGAAAATGTGATTACCAAACCAATCAAGAATTGAACTTTTGCACTGAATTTTCATCATAAGTAATGTGATGAAAATTGGTGCCGTTGCCATAAATAACATACGGAAAATTAAATGCTCATCACGATTTTGTGAGCCGAACATGCAAATCACAAAAACACCTGTTGTTGCAATAATCCACAAAATATCATTTTTCATAACTATTTTATCTACAATTGGTTTTAACTGTGAGTAAAGCATACCTAAAGGGAAACAGAGTATTGTGTCAAAATATCTTCTCGGCAATTCAAGTTTTATTTCTAACGTAATAAAAGCCAGTGTTAATGCAAAAATACCAAAAATTGCAAGGTTGTGATGCTTTCTGCAAATTATAAACGAAAGGAATACAATAATGTAAAGTGCAAAGGTTACAAATAAATACCAGTTGTCATTTCCAATACTTGTATATCCCGTAAAGGCGAGCAGATTATCAGTGATAGAAATGTCCTTTTTCATAAACAAATTGGTTATAATAAACAGACAAAGCATAAGTGCAAACTGGTACCATAGTTTGAAAAATCTGTCAATTGGCATACGCTTTACATAATTATAGCCTTTCTTTTTTATGGATTCCATAATTCCGAAGCCTGAATAGAAAAGATATGTAACAACTACGCCTTGAGCTAAAAATGCTTTAATTCCAAGATACGCGTCATCAAGACTATTGGTCATATCAATATATGTAATGCCATGACTTATGAAAATCAGTACAGAAAATACTGCGTTTGCAGTAGATGTGTTTTTAGGTGAGCAATAATCAGTGTAAAATTCATTTTTACCTTTAGCACTAAGTCCGGCAATGATAATCATCATTAAAGCAAGAATTAAAACCAACAAAATTTACACCCCATCTCAGATTAACTTATTCTTCAATTTTTGCAGGGATTAACTCTTGCATTGTAACTTCTTCACGCATATCAGTTACATATTTGTCCTGATAATAGTTTTCAGCCACGCAATCAAATGTACCGTCAGGATTTACTGTGATTACTGTGCAACCACGCTGTGAGCCAAGAGTGTCAATATCTGCATATGCAATATAGTCAATACTCATACCATAAGTAAGGCGAATGCCCTTGTAATCCATAGAAAGATTGTTTACGTGGTCGTGACCACAGAACATACCGTGATTACCACCAAGCTCTTGCATTGTTTCAAATAAGTTTGTAGGTGTATCACTATTAAAAACTACACGACCTGTTTCGCTTGCTACACCATAAATGAGCTTAACATTTCCTGTATTCTTAAAACCATTTTCAGAGTATTCACGCCAAGCGTCTTTGTATTCTTCAATTGGAATATGGAAGAAAAGTAATGAGTTTGCCTTGCCGTATTTTTCTAACAATTCATCTTTGTTTTCCATATTTTCAATAACAGAAGCATTGTGTTTGCTTATGTTTTCCATATTAGTTTTATACCATGCAATCTGATTATCGTGAATATGGTCGTAATCCATTTTAATAATGTCAATAAGACCTGTGCCAGTATAAGCGTGAGAGTCAATAGTAAATAAAGACTGAGTAATAATACCGTCACTATTTTTAATGTTTATAACAGAGTTTCCGTAACCGTCAATGTTTTCGTCACCCTCTTGATATAAACAGTATTTGAAATCTTCACTACTATAAAAATCTGAAATTTCTTCTCTTGAATAGAAACTGTAAAACTCTGTATCGTGATTACCAAAAGTAGGAATCCAATAAACGCCAAGTGCCTCCATAAGATTTGCAAAAATTGTGTGAGGAGGTAAGTTGTTAAGTGCCATAGATTCATAAGGCACAGGGTAGGCAATATCACCGGTAATCACAACAAGGTCAGGTTTTTCTGCAGTAACCATAGACGCAACTGCATTGATAGTAAGAGCATCAGTTTTACCTGAAAGCCAACCACCGCCGACATGAATGTCAGTAAGATGAAGAACTTTTAATTCACGGTCAGTTGTAAAAGTCCAGTTACCATTACTATCTTTTTCAGGGATAACTACATTCTCATTTTTAACAGCGTCAAAAGATTTCGCAAATTCAATATTGTTGTTATTTACAATAGTGTTTGCAAGCATATTTATACAAACAAGTAATACAATAACGCCTAAAATAATACCTGTTATTTTTAATGCCTTTTTTCTGTTCGCTTTTTTACTCATAAATTAATCCTCCAACATATTTTTGGGTTTTGCAAATGGTCATTGTTTACCGACAGTTTCCAAGTCAACAAGAATGTTATTATTATAGAAAGTACTGCGTTGTTTCAATTCTTCGTTAACTTTTGAAAATCCATCTCTTTCAATAATTGTTTCTTGGTCAGAGAACATATTTGTACCTATACCAAGACGATTACCCTCTATTTCAACACCGATACTTGCAAGTGTTGTGGGAAACATATCAAATGAAGCCCATTTTCTGTTAAATGTGTGTTCTGCTGGGATACTTTGAAGATTTTCAGGAAGATTTAAGAACAGATTATATGTTGTGCGTCTGTAGTTTGTAATGTCCCCAACAAATGAATCTGCCATACTCAAGTGGTCACCAATGATAACAATAGTGGTGTTTTCATAGAAATCTTGTTGTTGAATCCAACGAACAAACTTAACTGCTTCAGCCTGACTATAATAAATGCAGTTTGCATATTGTGAGCTGTATTTCTTTTCGGCATTAGGGCTTAAATATCCGTCAGGAGCGTGTGTGTCAGCAGTCTCCATAACAAAATTAAACGGTTTGTTTAAAGAAGCAAGTCGAGAAAGCTCTGTTTTTGCAAACTCATAAAGTTTGTCATCTTCATAACCCCACCAAACGTTATAATGTTCAGGCAACCAACCTTGTTCAATAACTCCTTTATGGTCAAGAATATTGAAGTCTCCGTGAGACTCAAAGAAGAAATTAAGTCCACCAAAAGCTGCGTCGGCACCAAACATTACAGATTGCTCATAACCTTGTTCATAAAGTATGTCGCCTAATGTTGTAGCACCTGGTAAGAAATTATCAGGTGCACCGTAAGAGTTGCCGTCAACAGGCACTTTCATAGGAAGACCTGTGTTCATATTAACCATAGCAGCAACTGACCAGCCTGAACCAAATGTGCTAAGTGGTCCACCAAAGCCACTTTTCTTATGTGAAAAGCTTATGCCTTCTTTTGAAAGTTGGGCTAAGTCTGGCATATAGTTTTCTTCAAAATATCCACCAAGGTCTTTTGAGAAGAATGTGTTTTCAATTGATTCAAGGTAGATGAAAATAAGATTTCGTTTTTCTTTAGGGAATGTTAATTTTGTTGTTTCAGGGTCTGCAAAATTATCTTCAATGTATGACGAGTCATTAAGATATGAATCAAAAAGAGTTGTAAGCTGGAATCTTTCAATACCAAAAGCACAACCACAAATGAGCATTACAACAGCAACTGCAACAGAAATAATTTTTATAGCAATTTCAGGAAGAAGAATAACTTGTTTCTCATTCTTGTTATATGCAAGCTTGTATTGTGGAAAAACAAAAGTGCAATAAAGTACAGTAAATAAAATAGTTTTAAGCACAGGACCAGAAAAAAGTGAAATGTAAACACCAACGTCAGTTCCCTCAATAGGGGAGTTAAGATTGATAATAATCTGGTCAGGGGAAAGTTCGCCAAACGCCTCTTTACCCCAAATTGTGCCTGTATATGCTGCTACACCAAGTGCAAAAAGAATAGAAGAAACAATTTTAAGAATAAGTGTACCTCTTTTTTGCTTTTTAGGGCTAAACTCAAATACGAATACACGTTTTATAAAACCAGAAACTATAAGGAATATAATACCAATTGCAAGAATAATACCTAAAAATTTCCAACTGTAAGAAATTCGTTGTGAAGATATTGCAAAAATGTTTTTCACACCAAGAAGTGTATCTGCAAGTGCCATAGCAGAAAGTATAGAAATCAAACTGTCACGCAGAATGACAATAATCCATCTTTTGATATTCTTTTCATTTGATAAAAGAAACATATCAATAACACTGATAAGAATACCTACAACAATTGCTCCAATCCAAACCATAATTTATTTCCTTTCCAATCACTTAATGAGCGACACAACCCACAAAATTATAAACCACACGGGTGGAATAATAAGTGCAGGCAACATATTAAGTGTTTTAAGGTTTTTAATTTCAAGAATTGAAAGACCTGATGATGCAATGAGAAAACCGCCAACAACGCTTATTTCACACATAAGTTCAGGGCTCATAAATTCACCAAGAAGTGATGCAAGCAAGTAAATTGAGCCTTGCCAACAGAAAAGCACGGGTGCGGCAATCGCAATGCCTATTCCATAAGTTGACGCAAGTACCATACTTGTTACAAGGTCAAGAGTTGCATTTGTAAAAAGATATGTATGGTCATCATAAAGAGCAGAGTTTATAGGACCAAGAATTGAAAGACTGCCAATGCAGAAAAGAAGAATTGCAGTTGAAAGTCCTTTGCCTAATTCACTTTTACCTTTTTTCTCAACAAGTGAATTAAAACGCTTGTCCAAATCAATTATATTACCTAAAAGTGAGCCGAGGGCAAGTGACACAATGAAAAGCACGGGATATTTGCTGTTTGGCATATTCTGAACAACCGAGTTAATGCCAATGCCTGCCGCCGCAAGTCCCATAGCATTCATAAGACATTTTGTGTATTTTTCTTTAATTCCTTTTTTCAATAAACTGCCAATAATGCTTCCCGTAAGAATTGTGGCGGTATTAACTATTGTACCTATCATTTTTTGTAAGCCTCCACTGTTTCAAAAATCTCTTTAAGTGTGTCAAGAGAAGTTTGTTCCGGTAATTTTTTTACATTTATACTCTTTTTGCCTGTTGATGTAACAGTAACTCGTTTTCTCATAACTGATGAAATATCAAGTACTAATGACGCGTCGATTTCGTCGCAGTAAAGAGCAATTATATCTCCCCGCTGACCGATTTCATAAATACCCATAGCCGACGCCTTATTTCTGCAAAGAGATACTTCAATAAGACCTTCAACTGACGGCGGAATATCACCAAAACGGTCGCGAAGTTCATCACGAACGTCTTCTGCATCTTGAAATGTGCGTATATCTGCAATTCTGCGGTAAATCATAAGACGCTGGGAAAGTGCAGTAATGTATTTGTCAGGAATATGAGCATTGATTTGTAAATCAATAAGACATTCGCGGGTGTTTTTAGGTTTCTCGCCCTTTTCGTTACTGATTGCTTCGCCTAAAAGTTTCATATACATATCGTAACCGACTGCTGCTAAATGCCCGTGCTGTTGAGCACCTAAAAGATTACCTGCACCGCGGATTTCAAGGTCACGCATAGCGATTTTAAAACCTGAGCCAAATTCAGTATATTCGCGGATTGCCTGCAATCGTTTGTATGCAACTTCCGATAAATTCTTATCTCGTTTGTAGGTTAGATATGCACTAGCTCTGCGGGCACTACGTCCTACTCGACCACGCAACTGATGAAGTTGAGCAAGTCCTAATTTGTCAGCATCTTCAATGATAAGCGTGTTTGCATTCGGCACGTCCACACCCGTTTCAATAATAGTGGTGCATACAAGAATGTCAATTTCACCGTTCATAAGTTCACGCCAGATGTCACTTAACTGTTCTTCGTTCATCTTGCCGTGAGCCGTAGCAATTCGTGCATCAGGCAGATATTCTTTAATTGAGAGTGCAACACCGTCAATGGTTTCAACACGATTGTGTAAGAAATACACCTGACCACCACGACGAAGTTCTTTTTCCATAGCCTCGCAAAGTAGTGGCATATTGTGTTCAACCACATAAGTCTGCACAGGAAAACGGTCTGACGGTGCTTCTTCAATAACTGACATATCACGAATTCCCGACATAGCCATATTAAGTGTTCGCGGAATTGGTGTAGCTGATAATGTAAGCACATCAACACCAGGGAACTTTTCTTTGATTTTTTCTTTTTGAGCAACGCCAAATCGTTGTTCTTCGTCAACAATTAAAAGACCTAAATCTTTGAATTTTACGTTTTTTG
Source organism: Candidatus Fimenecus sp. (assembly GCA_045545735.1). Taxonomy (GTDB): domain Bacteria; phylum Bacillota; class Clostridia; order Oscillospirales; family Acutalibacteraceae; genus Fimenecus. Next base: position 162,521 of record JAZQBM010000012.1, read on the forward strand.
CAATAAGTGAGTGAGTACCCACAATAATATCAATAAATCCCGAATTTACACTTTTTATTATTTTTGTGCGTTGTGTAGGAGTGCGAAAACGGGAAAGCATTTCAATCTCAACGGGGAATCCGTCAAATCGTTTCATAAGTGTCTGGTAATGCTGAAGTGCAAGAATTGTTGTAGGAACAAGTATTGCACATTGTTTACCGTCTGCAACGCACTTGAATACTGCACGCAGAGCCACTTCAGTTTTACCAAAACCAACATCGCCACAAAGAAGACGGTCCATTGGGTATGGCTTTTCCATATCGCTTTTGATTTCATCAATACTGCGTAACTGGTCACCTGTTTCTTCAAACTCAAAACGACGTTCAAAATCACCTTGCATATCAATATCAGGGGAGAACGCAAAACCTTCTGTGTGCATACGCTCTGAATAAAGTTTGATTAACTGGTCAGCCATATCTTTAACGGCGGAACGGACTTTGCTTTTTGATTTTTCCCAATCAGTACCGCCAAGTCGGTTAAGTTTTAATACCTTGCCGTCGTCCTCGTGAGGACCAATATATTTTGAAACCAAATCAAGTTGAGTAACGGGTACATAAAGCACGTCACTTTTCGCGTACTTGATTTTGATGTAGTCTTTTATAATCTTGTTAGACTCAAGCTGTGTAACACCGTCAAAAATACCAATTCCGTGAACTGAGTGAACAATATAATCGCCTTTACGCAGTTCGTCAAGTGAATGTATAGTGTCTTTTGCTTTAAATCCCGAGTTTCTGCGACGAGTTTTGGATTGATATACTTTTGAATATGTGAATACATAAAATTTGTCACGAGGGTATGAAAATCCCGAAGTGAGCGAACCGGGGAGTATCGTTACTGCACCTTTTGGGAATTCTGCAGGAATAACAGGGAAATAAACTGAAACTATATTTTCATCATTTAAGGTTTCACTGAGATTTTTAGCACTCTTTTCAGTACCTGCAAAAACTACAATGCGAGTATCTTTTGTGAGCAACGGCTGAATATCGTCCATAAGAACATCAAGTTTGCCGTTCCAAATCGGCAAAGTGCCACCATTGAAAGTAGTGAGTGATTTTACGGGTGTATCAAAACTACCTCGTGCAAAGTTATCAATATAAGTAGCCTGGAATTCGGTGTATTTTTCTATAAGTTCGTTAAATGTAAGAGTGAACTTGTCAAGCCCCTTACAAAGTACACCATCTTCAACGCATATTTTAATATCTTCAAGTAATAACTTTTGTGAAGATGCAATTTTTTCTTTAATTCCGCCCGTTTCAAATGCAAATAATAAGTAGTTTTCTGCATAATCAAAAATAGTGGCGGGGGAGTATATAAGTGACAAATATTTGTCAGCCGAACCTACTTTTAATCCGTCACGCAATCGGTCGATATCTGCATATAACTTTTCGCGGATTATATCAGTTTTCTTGCCCCTTATAGATGATGCAAGTTTTTCAATTTTTTCAATTAGTATTTCTGGCTCGTCAATAACAATCTCTTTTGATGGTGCAATAAGGATTTCATCAATGTTCATTGTTCTTCGCTGACTTTGAACGTCAAAACGGCACATAGTGTCAACCGTGTCGCCCCATAATTCAATTCTTACGGGCTCGTCATCATCAGGCGAGAAAAAGTCAACAATTCCACCACGACAAGAGAACTGACCAACACCCTCAACTGCATCAACACGGGTGTAGCCTGCACAGTTAAGAGAAATTAAGATGTTTTCAAGTGTTGTTTCTTCACCTTTTTTAAGTAGAACCGATTTTTGCCTTAATGTTTCGGGCGGAATAGTATATGAAATTACCGCCTCAGCACTTGCTACTACAACATCACATTTTCCGTCAAGCATACGGCGAAGTACTTTAATACGTTTTTGTTCATATTCGTAACTCTGACTATCGTTTGAGTAGAATGAAAAACTACGGGCAGGGTAATGAAGTGCGGAAACACCAAGAGCGTTTAAATCCTCACAAGTCTTTACTGCAGTAGCATCATCAGGCACGACAACAAGGGCCTTTTTTTCAAGACCCCCCACTAATGCAGAAACAATGTGTGCTTTTTGTACGGGTATTAACCCTAAAACACCTTGAGGAAGAAAACCTTTTTTAATGCTGTTTTCTACACCTTTGTATTCTGCTGAATATTCAATTGCCTTTGTGAATGCTGACATAATTAATTACCTCTGTAATTAACTGTTATATAAATTCATTGCTTTATCAATTTGATTATCAAGCAAAAGTTCAATTGCCTTACAAGCATTTTCAAGTACAGGCTCAAGCACTTTTTGCTCATCTTTCTTGAATTCAGAAAGCACCCAATCAGCCATATCATAATCGGGGTGTGGCTTTTTACCAACACCGATTTTAACTCTTGGGAAATTGTCGCTATTCATATGATAAATAATACTGCGAAGACCCTTTTGGCCACCGTCACTGCCTTTTCTCTTGATTCGCATTTTTCCAATGTCAAGAGATGTGTCATCACTAATAACAATAATTCTTTCAGGTGGAATTTTATAAAACGACGCACACTCTCTTACCGCTTCACCACTGTTGTTCATATAAGTCTGTGGTTTCATAACAATTAGGCGGTGACCGTTTATTGTAGTGTCTGCAATAAGGGACTTAAACTTAAGTCTATCAACCCTGAAATTAAGTTTTTCTGAAAGCATATCTACGCACAAAAACCCCGAATTATGTCGGGTGAGGGTGTACTTCCCACCGGGATTTCCAAGCCCCACCACGATAAATTCAGGTGTGCCCACAGCTCCATAAGTTTTCTTTCTGAATCTGTCGAACATATTATATTTTCCTTTTATATTTATTTGAGTTTCCAGCCAAGTTTGTTTACCTGACGTGCACGTGCAATACCAAGTGCATCTTCAGGGATATCTTCTGTGATTGTTGAACCTGCTGCAGTATAAGCACCATCACCGACTTTAACGGGAGCCACAAGATTTGTGTTACAACCAAGAAATACATCGTCACCGATAACTGTGCGATATTTTGCCTTACCTGTATAATTTACTGTAACAGTACCGCAACCGAAGTTTACGCGTTTACCAACATCAGAGTCGCCAACATAAGTGAGATGTGAAACTTTAGTACCTGTATCAATGTTAGAATTCTTAACTTCAACAAAGTTGCCAAGGTGAACTTTTTCACCAATAACTGAATTTGGTCTTATGTGCACAAACGGACCAATATCAGCACCACTCAATACTCTTGACTGATAACACTGAACATTGTTAAGTTTAGCACCGTCTTCAATAATACTGTTACTGATAATTGAGTTAGGACCAATTCTACAACCCTTACCGATTTTAGTGTTACCTTGAATAATTGTGTTAGGTAAAATCTGAGTATCAGCACCAATTTCAACGCCTGGTTCAATAATAACGCCGTCAGAGAACGGAATATCTACACCGTTTGCAAGGTGATATTCAATCTGTTGCATTTTTCCGTGCTGATTAAGTTCCATAAGTTGAAGTCTTGAATTAGCACCAAGAATAATATCAGAACTTGGAGCAAAATATGTGTCAGCCTTGTGACCTTTTTCGATAAACATTGAAACCACATCAACAAGGTTGTAGTGACCATTCTGCCTTGGCTTTAAGTCATAAAGTGCATAAAGCAGTTTTTCAGCATTAATCCAGAAAGTACCTGATGAAATTTCATTGATACGTTTAATAACGCTGTCGGCATCTTGTTCTTCAATAATTCCCATAAACTGACGTGCAGGATTTCTCACAATTCTGCCGTAACCGAATGGCTTGTCAAGAATTGCAGTAACAACTGTAAGGTCATTACCTGCATTTATGTGATGAGCATAGGAAGAACAAATTGTATTAGCATCCATAAACGGAGTATCACCATTAAGAATAAGCACGTTTCCGCCGTGTTCCGCACAAGAACGAATAAAACGTTCAGCCTGCAAAACAGCGTGTGCAGTGCCAAGTGGTTTATCTTGCTCAACTGCAGAAATAAAGTTGCCCGGATGCTCTTTCATAAGATAATCCTTGATTGTTGTGTCATTAGCAGGAACAACTGCAATAATGTGCAAAAGTTTTGCTGCAACAGCCGCGTCAGTAACTCTTCCAATCATAGGTTTGCCCATAACTGATGCCATAACACGCGGTGTAGCTGAATTAGGGCTGATTGATGTTCCGCCTGCCATAATAATTGCAATATCAAAGTTTGTCATTTTAATCGCTCCTTTTTTGTGAGATAAACACCAAATTTCCAATTAAATTTTATCATATATACGCTGAATTTTCAATACTTTCTTTCGTTGACAAAGTAAGTTGTAAATGATATATTTATAATAATAAATAAATATGGGGGAAAGAATGTGCTTTCTGTAATTATTCCATCATATAATGAAGAATTGAATATTGAAAATACTGCAAAAACAGTTTCTGCAATTTTTGAAAGTAAAAACATACCTTGCGAGTTAATTTTTATTGACGACGGTTCAAAGGATAAAACATATGAAAAAATATGTGAATGTGCCGAAAAGTATGAGAATGTTAAAGGTGTTAGTTTCAGTCGTAATTTTGGCAAAGAAGCCGCAATTTATGCAGGACTTGAAAACGTAAATGGCGACTGTGCAGTAATTCTTGATTGCGATTTGCAGTTTCCACCCGAAAAAGCAGTTGAAATGTATTCGCTCTGGGAACAAGGCTATGAGGTTGTTGAGGGTATAAAAGCAGACCGTGGCGGAGAGTCTTTGTTCTACAAACTTTTTGCAAAGAGTTTCTATAAGATTATAAGCGGATTTGTAGGCGTTGATATGCAGTCAACATCTGACTTTAAACTTATTGACAGAAAAGTTATTGACGCACTTCTGTCCCTTCCCGAAAGAAATACATTTTTCCGTGCGTTGTCATTCTGGTCAGGCTTTAAATCAACACAAGTTGAATTTAAAGTGCAGGCTCGTCAGAATGGTACTTCAAAATGGAGTTTTCGTAAACTCGTAAAATATGCAGTTTCAAATATAACATCATTCACAACTGCACCTTTGCAAATTATTACAGGTCTTGGTTGCATACTTTTGGTGTTTATGTTTGGTATGGCAATACAAACTCTTGTAAGATTTATGCTTGGTCAGTCGGCAGAGGGCTTTACAACCGTAATTTTACTGTTACTTTTAATAGGTGGCAGTATTATGCTGGCACTTGGTATTATTGGTTATTATATTGCCCGAATTTACGAAGAAGTCAAAGGTAGACCGCGTTATATTATTTCAAAGAAAACAGATGATAGAAAATAGGAGAAAAGTGGTGTGGAAGCACCACTTTTTTATTGCCTAAACCCTTGAAATATAGCGGATTTAATGATATAATATTAATTTAGATAATTATGTTAAAAAGGGGGATTGAAACCTGTGAGCCGAAAAAAATGGATAACTGCACATATTGACAAAGAAATAGCAGCACAGGTGGCTGAAAATCACAGTCTTGACCCCTTTACTGCATTGATTGTAGTTTCTCGTGGAATTACAGAGTATGAAGATGTTGAAGAATTTTTTGATACTGATTTCAGCTTTTGCGACCCATATTTAATTGTTGATATGGAAAAAGCTGTTGACAGAATTAATTTAGCTCTCGAAAAAGGCGAAAGAATTTGCGTTTTCGGTGACTATGATGCTGACGGAGTTACTGCAACTGCACTTATGTATTCGTATCTTTCTAATAAAGGTGCAGACGTAATGTATTATATTCCCGACCGCGTTACTGAAGGTTACGGAATGAACTGTTCTGCAATCGATAAAATTAAAGAGCAAGATGTTAAACTTATCGTTACCGTTGATAACGGCATTTCTGCAATTGAAGAAATTCAATATGCAAACAGTCTTGGTATAGAAACAGTTGTTACTGACCACCATCAAGTTGGTGAAACTTTACCAAATGCCGTTGCAATAATTGACCCCCATCGTGAAGATTGTAATGTGCATTTTAAGGATTGGGCGGGCGTAGGCGTTGCGTTTAAAGTCGTTTGTGCACTTGAAAAAGGTGACTATTCTGAGATTTTAAGCGATTATGCCGATATTATCGCAGTTGGTACTGTTGCCGACGTAGTTGACTTGAAAGATGAAAATCGTGCAATTGTAAAATATGGTGTTGCAAAGATTAACAGTAGTCCTTGTAATGGTATTAATGCACTTCGTCAGGTGGCTGGTGTAGGGGAAAGAACTCTTAACGCAGTAGGCGTTACTTATTCTTTAGCACCGCGAATTAACGCGGCAGGCAGAATGGAATCTGCCACAACTGCATTAAAATTATTGCTTTCCGATAATCTTGTCGATGCATTAGATATCGCCGAAAAAGTCGATATGTGTAATCGTCAACGTCATACATCTGAAAATGAGATTATGGAGGCGGCACTTCACCATATTGAATCAAACGAGAAACTTAAAAATTCTCGTGTAATCGTTGTGTGTGGTGAAAATTGGCATCACGGGGTAATCGGTATTGTTGCCGCAAGAATTACTGAAAAATACGGTAAGCCATCAATTGTAATCACTTTTGACGGCGATGAGGGTACAGGTTCAGCACGCAGTATTGACGGATTTTCTGTTTATGATGCAATTAAGTCCGCAAGTGAATATTTAACTCATTTCGGCGGTCATACTATGGCAGCAGGGCTTGGTATAAAACGTGAAAATGTAGGGGAATTCTTTAATAAAATTAATGAATATGCAAGCACATTACCTGATTCAGTACCGACTTTGTTGCTTGATTGCAAGTTAAACCCTGCATATATAAATGCATCACTTGTAGAGTCTTTAGAAAGTCTTGAACCGTTTGGTGCAGGTAATCCTCAACCACTTTTCGGTATTTTTGGTGTAAGACTTACATCTATTAAACCTGTAGGCGAGGGCAATCGCCACTTGCGACTTGGTTTTAATAAGGGCAACACACAGTTCAATGCTATGAAATTTTCAACAAGTCTTGAGGAATTTCCGTTCCGCGAGGGTGATACTGTTGACTTGGCAGTAAGAATTGAAAAAAATGAGTTCAGGGGTGAAGTCAAAGCCTCTGTTCAAATTAGAGATATAAGATTTTCAGGAATTGACGAAGATAATCTTTTCAAATCTAAATCACTTTATGAAAAATATATGCGTGGCGAAGTGCTTAATAGTCACGAAGCAAGATTTTTAACACCGTCAAGGGAATTTTTACTTGGTGTTTACGGAATACTCAAATCATATATGACTTGGGAATTTGATATCGAAACCTTGCTTGTTCGTGCAAATTGTCCTGTTGAACGTTATTGCACAATGGCAGTTTCTCTTGACGTGCTTTGTGAATTAGGTCTTATTAAACGTGAAAATGGCATAATTATATTCGACGGTGACGGTAAAAAAGCGGAATTGTCACAGTCAGAAATTCTTAAAAATTTAAATTTAAGAGGGGAGTGAGCGGTGAATGGTGACTACAAATGTAGAAAAACTATATAGCGATTTGCGTAAAAAAATAGAAGGAATTCATAACAAGCAAGAACTTGTAATTATCGATAAAGCTTTTCAAATAGCTAATTCTTACCACGCAAACCAGCTTCGCCGTTCAGGTGAACCCTATATTATCCATCCTATTGCGGTTGCAAATATTCTTGTGGATTTGGGTATGGATTGGCAGTCTATTACTGCAGCACTTCTTCACGATGTTGTTGAAGATACTGAATACACAATAGAACAATTAACTGAAGATTTCGGTGAAGATGTTGCAATTCTTGTTGACGGCGTTACAAAACTTGGTAAAGTTCAGCTCAACTCCCGTGAAACTAAAGAAGAACAGCAGGCAGAAAATGTAAGAAAAATGCTTCTTGCGATGTCAAAAGATATTCGTGTTATTATCGTAAAACTTGCTGACCGACTTCACAATATGCGAACTTTGGAGTTTGTTGACCCGCAAAAGCAACGCGATAAAGCACTTGAAACTCTTGAAATTTTTGCACCTATTTCTCATAGACTTGGTATTCGTTCCGTTAAGGAAGAACTTGAAGACAGGGCAATCCGTTTTCTTGACCCTGTAGCCTATGCAGGAATTGAAGAAAATTTAAGAAAGTCAAGCCGTTCAGGTAACGATTTTCTTGAAACTACAAAAGAAAAAATTCTTGAACGTGTGCATCTAATGGTTCCTAATGCACAAATCAGCGGTCGTATTAAATCTGTTCACGGTATATACAGAAAAATGTATATGCAGGGTAAAGATTTTGACCAGATTTTTGATATTTACGCAGTCCGTATAATCGTCGACAGCGTTATTGACTGCTATAACTGTCTTGGTATTATTCACGATATGTATAATCCTTTGCCAAATAGGTTTAAGGATTACATTTCAACACCAAAACCAAATATGTATCAGTCACTTCACACTACCGTAATCGGTAAAGAGGGTATACCTTTTGAAGTTCAAATCAGAACTTGGGATATGCACCGTACTGCTGAATTCGGTATCGCAGCCCATTGGAAATATAAACTTGGTGTATCAGGTGGTAAACAGACCTTTGATGACAGACTCAGATGGATTCGTGAAATGCTCGAAGCACAGCAGGAGTCAGGCGACGCACGTGAACTTGTTTCATCAATTAAAACCGACCTTATTACTGATGAAGTTTTCGTCTATACACCAAAAGGTGACGTTGTAAACGTACCTCAAGGCTCAACTGTTATTGACTTTGCTTATGCTATTCACTCTGCTGTCGGTAACAGAATGACAGGTGCTAAAGTTGACGGACGAATTGTGCCTATTGATTACGTAATAAAAACAGGCGAAATCGTTGAAATTCTTACATCTTCACAGCAAGGTAAAGGACCTTCTCGTGATTGGCTTAATATTGTTAAAACAAGTCAGGCAAAGAGCAAAATCCGAAATTGGTTCAAGAAAGAAAAACGTGAAGAAAATATTATTCAGGGTAAAGAAGAAGTTGAGCGTGAATTCAGACGAAATTATATTCGTTTAAGTGATGAAGATTACGAAAAATTCATCAAGCGACTCAGTGAGCGTCAAAGAATGGAAACTGTTGATGATTTCTATGCGGCAATCGGTTATGGCGGACTTTCAATAATTCGTCTTATGCCTTATATCAAAGAAGAGTATCAGAAGAATTACGATAAGAGCCGATTTGAAGTTAAAGCAATCCCTGTTAAAGATAATTCAAAGAAGAATAAAGACGGTGTAACTGTTGAGGGTATTGACAACTGTCTTATTAAGTTCTCACAATGCTGTAACCCACTTCCGGGCGATAATATTATTGGTTTTATTACACGAGGACACGGTGTTTCAATTCATAAGCGTGATTGTACTAATGTGCCGAAAGACCTTATAAATTGTGCTGAGCCTGCACGTTGGGTAAATGCTTATTGGAACGGTAATGTTAAAGAAGAGTATAAGGCAACACTTCAGCTTACTTGTCTTTCACGTGTTGGGCTTATGGCAGAAGTTGCGGTGCAGGTTGCAAATATGCGAGTAAATATTACAAGTATCAGTACTCACGATATGAAAGATGGCAGAACAATCGTGGAACTTACCGTTAACGTCAGTGGTGTGGACCACTTAAAAAATCTTATTGCTCGTATTGAAAAAATAGAAGGCATCTTACAGGTGGAGAGATAAAGTTTGAGTAAAATTGCCCACAGCACCATTTTTTGTTCGGGGCGGTATCTTCATACAGCACCACTCACTGCAAAATAGCACTGTGAACAATTTTCTTTCAAACTTGAGGATTATTGTTCCTCAAAAAGTATTATAAGAAAAGAGAATTTTTAATGAAAGCAGTAATTCAAAGAGTATCAAAAGCCAGCGTAACTGTTGACGGTGAGCTTATCTCAAAAATTAATAAAGGTTATCTTATTCTGCTTGGCGTTATGGAAGGCGACACAGAAGAAGATGCAGAAGTTCTTGCAAGAAAAACAGCTACGCTTCGTGTGTTTGAAGATGCTGATGGCAAAATGAACCTTGATATTCAAAACGTTGACGGCGAAATTCTTGCAGTTTCACAGTTTACGCTCTGTGCTGATGTAAAAAAGGGTAACAGACCTTCATTTATTAAGTCTGCACACCCCGAACGTGCTAATGAGTTGTATGAATATTTCTGTAAAAATCTTCTTGAAAACGGCGTTAAGAATGTAGAAAAAGGTGTATTTGGTGCCGATATGAAAGTAGAACTTCTCAACGATGGTCCCGTTACAATCCTTTATGATTCAGAATTATGGTGTAACCACTGATTAAACCTTGGTTATATGGAGAAAGAAGTAAAATATAATGATTACTGTAAAAACACATTTAGCAGTTGCCGATGATGGCTTTGCAACCAACACATATATTGTTACTGAAGAAGAAACAGGCGAAACTGCAGTTGTTGACCCTTCTTTGAGTGAAGAAAGTCTTGTTCAAAAATTACAAGATAAAAATGTAAAATATATTCTTTTAACTCACGGTCACTTTGACCATATTGGTGGAGTAAATCTTGTTAAAGAAAAAACAGGTGCAAAAGTTGTAATTCACAAAGAAGATGAAGAAATGCTTTGTGATAAAAACAAGAATTACGGAACTGACAGTACACCAATATATGCAGATATTTTGGTTGAAGACGGAACTGAATTAATGCTTGGTAACAGAAAAATTAAAGTTTTGCACACACCGGGTCACACAAAAGGTGGAGTTTGCTATATTTTTACTGATGACAGATTAATGTTTTCAGGGGACACATTATTCCGACTTACCGCAGGCAGAACTGACCTTTATGGCGGTGACGCAAGAACAGAACTTATGTCCCTTACAAAAATTGGTGAGTTAGAAGGCGACTACAAGGTGTACCCTGGTCATGACCAGTCAACTACTCTTGATTTTGAACGTGAAAATAATCGCTATATGCGAACAAGATTTAGAAGAAAATGATTAAACTACTTGTAATAAACCACAAATTCCATTATGAAATGGAAAAACTTGTGCGGATTTTTATGCCTGACACAAAAATTCAGGTTATTTATGACGAAAATGAAGAATATAATCTTCTCACATCAGTTGATACTGAAATTATCGTTAAGGCAAATTTTGAAAACTTCAATAAAACACTTGAAGCTCCACTTTGCGACGACAACGAAATGCAAATGGGCAGAATGGTGTATGCACTTTTAAGTGAATATATGGGCTTTTACCCTAAATGGGGAGTGCTTACAGGCGTTCGCCCATCAAAATTGCTTATAAATACTGAAAAAGTAATGGGCAGAGAGAAAACACGGGAATATTTTAAAACTGATTTATTAGTAACTGACGAAAAATATAACCTTGCAAGAACAGTTGCCGATTATGAAGAAAAAATAATTGCTACTTCAAAACCGCGGTCATTCAGTTTGTATGTGTCAATTCCGTTTTGTCCGTCAAGGTGTAGTTATTGCTCGTTCGTTTCTCATTCGGTGCAGAATGAAAAAGCAAAAGCTCTGTTACCTCAATATGTTGATTTGCTTACAGAAGAACTGATTGAAACTGCACAGATTGCAAAAAATATAGGTGTAACTCTTGAAAGCATATATATCGGTGGCGGTACACCAACAACTTTAAGTGCGGAACAACTTGCAACAGTAATAAGCACAATTGAAAGTAATTTTGATATGACCACTTGTCGTGAATTTACCGTTGAGGCAGGTCGTCCCGATACAATTACCGAAGAAAAATTACGCGTTATTAAGAATTCTTCAGTTGACAGAATAAGCATAAATCCGCAAACTTTCAATAATAGTGTGTTAGAGGCTGTTGGCAGACGCCATACGGCAGAAGATACAATTAAAATTTTTAATCTTGCTCGTGAAATTGGATTTAATAATATTAATATGGATTTAATTACAGGACTTCCAACAGATACTGTTGAGGGCTTTAAGTATTCACTTGATACTGCAATAAATCTTAATCCCGAAAATATTACTGTCCATACGCTTGCTGTTAAGCGTGCATCAGGCATAGGACAGAATACTCCTGAACTTGCGGTGGAAAGTGCAAATAATGCATCACAAATGCTTGACTATACTTATGAAAAATTAAGTGAAAAATATCATCCATATTATATGTATCGTCAGTCAAAATCTGCAGGAGCATTAGAAAATGTAGGTTGGGCAAAAGGTGATACAGAATGTATTTACAACATTTTTATGATGGAAGAATGTCATACAATTCTTTCATGTGGCGGTGGTGCTGTCACAAAACTTAAAGCACCAAACGGCGACGAAATTGAGCGAATTTTTAATTTTAAATACCCATTTGAATATATCAATGATTACAAAATTATTCGTGACCGTAAAAAAAGAATAACTGAATTCTATAATACATATTCATACTAAATGAGGTGTATTAAATGTCAAACATAAACAACTATATTGAATATATCAACGAAATGGCGTTGTCTTCACCAAAAGATTTTATTGGTAAATGTGAAGAAAGATATGAAAATATCATTAGCACTATTGCCGAAAAAATTATAACTGATGAGGGCAGAGAAATTGTAATGCTTGCAGGACCGTCTTCTGCAGGTAAAACTACAACTGCACGAAAGTTGTGTGAAAAACTCAATGCAAACGGCGTAAAAACGTATGTTTTAAGCCTTGACGATTTTTATCTTAATCGTGAAGATATTCCGTATTTACCTGACGGCACTCAGGATTATGAAACAGTTTACGCTCTCGATTTGCCTTGCTTTGAAGAAAAAGTAAACGCACTTCTTCGTGGTGAAAATGTTAAAAATCCTATATTCGATTTTCATACGGGCAAACGTAGTAATACACAGTTTAATGAAATTACATTGGGCGAAAAAGATGTTGTAATTATTGAGGGACTTCACGCACTTAACCCTGTAATTACTGAGAAAATTCAAGGTAAACTTTTAAAAATCTATATAAATGTATCTTCGCGAATTTACGACGAAAAAGGCAATATTGTTCTTAATAAAAGAAATATGCGTTTTATTCGCCGTATGGTGCGTGACTACAAATTCCGTAGCAGTACAGTAGATAATACCTGTAAACTCTGGAAAAATGTTACCGCAGGTGAAGATAAATACTTGTTCCCATATCGTCATTTAGCTGATATTAAAGTGAATACAATTCATCTTTATGAAAGTTGCGTTTTAAAGCATCAGGCTATGGATTTAATTGAAAATAGTGAAGTTTCAGATGAGTATAAAGGCGATATAAATAAGATATATAACGCATTAAAGCGTTTTGAAAATATTGAACAATCCCTTGTGCCTGATGATTCGCTTCTTCGTGAATTTTTAGGGGCATAATTAAGCGAATATAATCCAATAACAAAGGTGTGAACTAAAATGGCAGAGAAACAACGAAAAAGCCATACACTGTTAAACGGTGCTCTTGTATTAAGCATTGCAACAGTAATAATTAAGGTTATAGGTGTAATCTATAAAATTCCTCTTTCCAATATGATTGGTACTGTGGGCAGAGGACTTTTTGATTCTGCATATAGCCTTTATGTGCCTGTTTATACAGTTGCAATGGCAGGACTTCCCGTTGCAATTTCTAATATGGTGTCTAAAGCAATGGCACTCGGTCACTACCGTGATGTTAAGGTAATCCATAAGGTTGCAAAGAGACTTTTCTTGATTGTTGGTATTATCGGCACTCTTGCAATGTTTATTTTGGCGTATCCTTATGCACTTTCTGCAAAGAATATGGATATTATTCCTGCAGTACTTGTAATCACACCGTCAATATTCTTCTGTTGTGTAATGTCAAGTTACCGTGGCTATTACAACGGACTTTCAAATATGACCCCAACCGCAATTTCACAGGTGCTTGAGGCGTTAGGAAAACTCATATTCGGTCTTGTTTGTGCAAAGTGGACTATCAGTTATGGTATGTCACGTTTCAATGAAGGTCTTACAGTTTTCGGACAAACTGCAACAACTGAAAGCGAAGCGTTAAGTGCTATTTACCCTTATGCCGCTGCAGGTGCTACCGCAGGTGTAACATTAGGTACGGTTATAGGTGTGATTTACCTTGTAATTATGCATAAGATAAAAGGTGACAGAATTACAAAAACCGAGTTAGCATCTGCACCAAAGCCCGAAAAATCAGGGGTTATTGCAAAGAAAATGTTCCAGTTTGCAATTCCCGTAGCATTCAGTTCACTTGTGTTCAGTATTACAAATCTTATTGATGCAATTACCGTTCAGAATCGTCTTGAAGAAGTTGTAATCAATAACATGGATTTAATCAGAAATATGTATTCTGAACAACTTGTAGGTGTTCTTGATGCTGATGTTAAAAACTTCCTTTACGGTGCATATTCATTGTCACTTGATTTTAGAAACTTAATTCCGTCAATTACAATGACTTTGGGTATCAGTGCAATTCCGGCACTTTCTGCTGCTTGGGCTGTTAAAAATAAAAAGGCAATTAAAGTTTCAATTGAATCTGTAATGCGTGTTACAATGCTTGTCGCTATGCCTTGCGGTATTGGTATGGGTGTGCTTGCTCAACCAATTCTTGCCGCATTCTATGGTAGTGGTGAGGCTGCAAGCGGTGTTTCAATTGCCGCACCTGTACTTATGGTTTATGGTTTTACGATTTTCTTGATTGCTTTGTCACAACCAATGACTAATATGCTTCAAGCACTTGATAAAACAAAAATACCGCTTATATCAATGACTGTTGGTGCACTTGTAAAGTTTGTGTCAAACTTAATATTTGTTTCAATTCCAAGTCTTAATGTTAACGGTGCGGTAATCGGTACGGTAAGTTGTTACGCAGTAATTACAATTATTAATCTTTTTGCAATTCTGAAAACTACAAAAATAAGAATTAATTTCATTTCTGTTTTCGTAAAACCGATTATCTGCGGCATTCTTTGCGGTGTTGGTGCTTATACATCATTCGGTCTTTGTAACCGATTTATTCCCGATTTTTCACTTGCAGGTCACGATGCAAAAAACATACTTTGTTTAGGCGTTGCAATCTGTTTTGGTGGCTTAATATACGTAATTTCTATGCTTTTAATCAAAGGAATCTCAAAAGATGACGTAAATATGCTTCCAAAAGGAGAAAAAATCGCAAAAATACTTGCAAAATATGGATTTATAGAGTAAAATATTAAAGTGTAGAAGGTGAGAAGATGATTGACAATTTTGAGTTCAAAGAACGCTACGGCGTTAATGATTTAATCGATATTGTTGAAATTCTTCGTTCACCAAACGGTTGCCCTTGGGATAGGGAGCAGGACCATAAATCAATCCGCCGTGACTTTCTTGAAGAAACTTACGAAGTGATTGAGGCTATCAATAAAGATGACAAAGACGGTCTTCTTGAAGAACTTGGCGACGTTTTGTTGCAAGTTGTTTTTCATACACAGATTGAGCGTGAAAAAGGTTCGTTCAATTTAGACGACGTGGCTGATGGAATTTGCAAAAAGATGATTGAACGTCATCCTCATGTTTTCGGTGATGTAAGTGCTGAAACAAGTGAGCAAGTGCTTGATAATTGGGACGTTATAAAAAAGCAGACTAAACAGCAAAAAAGTCAGACCGAGTCAATGCTTTCAATCCCACGCGAGTTCCCTGCACTTATGAGGGCAGATAAAGTTCAGAAAAAAGCTGCAAAAGTAGGCTTTGATTGGAATTCAGTTGACGGTGCGTTTGATAAAGTCAGCGAAGAACTTAATGAACTTAAAGAAGCCGTTACAATGGGCGTTGTTGATAATGTTCGTGAAGAACTTGGCGACTTGCTTTTCTCGGTTGTAAATGTTTCAAGATTTATTAGTGTTGACAGTGAAGAAGCATTAACAAACGCAACTGATAAATTTATTGACCGTTTTTCTAAAGTTGAAAAAATGGCTGAAGAAAAAGGCATCAATATGAAAGAAACAGAGCTTAGTGAATTGGACAAGCTTTGGGACGAAGCTAAACAGGTATCAAAAAAGGATTAAATCCTTTTAGGATAAATTAAAAAGAGAAAAATTTATTGGAGGAAATCACAATGAATAAGACAGAACTCGTAGCAGCAGTTGCTGCAAAAGCAGGCATTTCAAAGAAAGACGCAGACGCAGCAGTAGCAGCAGTTTTCGCATCAGTTACAGACGCTCTTGCAAACGGTGACAAAGTTCAGCTCATCGGTTTCGGTACATTTGAAGTTAGAGCACGTTCAGCAAAGACAGCTCGCAACCCAAGAACAGGCGAAACAATGACAGTTCCAGCAACAAAGGTTCCAGCTTTCAAAGCAGGTGCAGCACTTAAAGCAGCTGTTAAATAATTAAACTTTTGTAAAGAAAAGGGGAGTCGGTTTCGGCTCCCTAAATTTTTATCACAATGTAGGGTGGGGCTTGTTCCCACCGCAATAGGAAAATATTATGAGATTAGATAAATTCTTAAAAGTATCAAGAATAATAAAAAGAAGAACAATCGCAAATGAGGTTTGCGATGCAGGTAAAGTAAGTGTAGGTGGCAAAGTAGTCAAAGCCTCATACGACGTTAAAGAGGGCGATGTTCTTGAAATTACTTTTGGCGAAAAAACCACAAAATATAAAGTCCTCACAGTCACAGAACATGCCACAAAGCAAACTGCTAGTGAAATGTTTGAAGAAGTGAAATGAATTTATAAAACAAAACCAGTCAAGAATTATTCTCCTGACTGGTTATTTTTATCTATAATTAATTGTGTTAAGAATTTTCATAGCCTCTGTGCCGTACTCATTCCACCATTTGTCAGCACCTTGATTTAATATAACATAATTCAAATCAAAGGTAATAAAACTCCACACAGGCTCATTATCATAAATTCCCATACTGCCCGTATGACCACCAAGGGTAATAGTTTCACACTCAAGTCCCGTACCGCAAACACCAAAGCGGTCATCATACATAAACTTTATTTTCCCCTCATTTTCACCTTTGGGCCAGAACTCAATCGCAGAATTACTTGTTTCATATTCCCAATCTTGAGGAATGATAAGTGACAACATTTTATTATCTTTTTCAACATTTACAAGTTTTCTTGTGCCAAGGTCAACCTGATTGAAAACAAGTTGTACGTCAGTCCACTCAATATTCTCAATTTTATCTGTCATTTCCCTTTCAGGTTCAATAAAAATGTGCCAGTAAGCCATATCACAAGTTCCGACTTCGGGAACATTTCTGTCAATATAAATGTAACATTTACCGTTGTCAGAAAGTGTAAGGTTTTTAACTGTGTGACTTATTGAACCACTGCCTTCTTCCAGAATAACAACAATCAATGACTTTTCTGCAAAATATTTTTCATCATATTTTGCACATTCGTCAGCAAATTCATTATTAAAACCGCCAACATATGAATTCAATTCGTCTGTGGATTTAATAATTCTGATTTGTGGGAACATTATTCCACCAGGCGTACTATAACTTCTTAAGGCTGTAGCAGTAAAGTTGAGAGTATCTTGAGTAGCAGGTGGAGTGCTAATCCAACCCATTTCTGCAAGACTTAATAATGTTTGCTCAGGTAAATCCTTGTATTCACCGTCAGCAACTTTTTTGCAGTAATAAATGCCCGTGCTGGCAGGATATTTCTCTTGTATTCCATCGTGAACAATCAGTATTTCGTCGCCATTTGTAAGGTCAGCAAATATTTCTTCATTTTTACTTTGATTTGACATTTCAATAGGACTGTTATCATCATCAATAATCATATACGAGCCGTTATCTGTAATCAAAACTCTGCCTTGCATAATGCTGTAGCCTTTAAGCGTTGCAACACCTAACCCGATAAAAACCGTAGCCACAAGCAATAAGAAGATAGAACAGATTATGCAAATAACTATAATCAGTTTTTTCTTCATAATCAGCCCTCCACACTTGTAACTGTTCCAATAAAGAATGGTACATTGTTTTCACAATCAATAATCATATACATAAACGGGCGGTCAAGATAAACTTCATGTGGTTTTTCAGGCATAGCGGTACTTCCACAAAGAATTTCTGCTGTAACGGCACCTGCTTTAGTGCCTTTTTCAGCAACCGAAATATATGTTTTGTGAAGAACTTTACCAATAAAAAGATTTCCATATTCCCAAGTGCCGATGCCTGTTAAATCTGCATTATTACTATCGAATGCGGATTTAATACCCATATTCATTAGCATTTCTGTAATATCAGCAGTATAGTCATATTCGAATTTTGGCATTTTCGTTTGTACCTTTTCATTTTGTGCATTGTCAAGAAGATTAGAAATTTTATCACCGGTAAGCGAAGAAATGTAGTCTTCTAACTTAATATCTTTATTTGGAAGAATTGCCACAAATGCGTATTTTTCACCTGCATAATATTTGAGAAATCCTGTTGATTCGTCATCGCATAAGTATTTGTATTCAACGTTATACATAAAATCAACATTCTGACTTGCACCGTTACGAGCATAAAAATATGACTCGTGAACTTGTGTATCTTCATAAATATTTGCCCATTCAGCCTCAAATGCCAACGCATTCATAAGGCACATAAGAGTTGCTTCAGGAAGTGGCTCGTCAATAATACTCGGTATCATACCATCAGTATTCTTATCAGCCCACTTGTTCATATCTTTAACAGTATTGCTATTTTTAAAATCAACTGAATACATCTGGGGATTGTGATAATCTGCATTGATTTGCAAAAAGTCATTGTTTATTTTGAAAGTTTCGTCATTTGTAATCCAAAGTGAGTTTGCAAGTTTAAGTGAGAATTTTTCACCTTGTTCGAGCGAGTTAATATAACTGTAAAGATATTTGTTCATATCACTTGCAGAAAGCCCGAATACTTGTTCCATTTCTTTAAGTGTGTTATTATCAGCCCCGTTTGCAGTCATTGAAAGAGCACAAAGTACTGAAAGGGGAGAAATAAGAACATTATCTCCATTCACTTGATTTTCTTTAAAAAGAGTAACTGCAAAATCGTAAAACGCTTTGTTGCCATATGTTAAATCATCAGATTTTTCTACTGATTTGGGAGAAATGTCACTCATAAGGTCTTTTGCATTAATTATTGTCGGTTTTGATGCGGGGTTATCTCCACAAGCACTGAATGAAACAAGAATAAGAGTAATGCACAATAAAACTGAAATAATCTTTTTCATAAGTCAAACCTCCTTAATCTTTTGAAGTGATTTCATAAGCAATAATTTGTGTAGAATTATCGGTGTCAACACCGTAATAAACATAAACTTTGTTGCCGATTTTTATGCTTTCTGCATCTTTTAATTTTATGTTTTCGTCATAAACAACTGTTACGGTTTGATTTTTTTCAAGGTCGTTACGGTTTTTGTCATCATCAATAACACGTGCCTTGAAGCCATTATCGTTAATTTCTAAAATTTCTACATAAGCAGGTTTGTAATGGTAACAAACATCTTGACTACTGCCGGTGGTACCTGTATTGCCATTTATGGTGTTACCGTCACTTGTACCGTCCGTACTGCCTGCTAATTCTTCGCGACTTTCATCTTGAACTGAGTTGTAGCCGTCAGTTTTGTTTTTATCAAGCAAATCACCAAAATGGATTATATCATCTTCTGGCTGGATTTGATTGCTTGCATCTGATGCTGCACTGTTTTCTGATACCTCAAATTCATTTTCGAAAAATGTAAATCCGCCGAATATTGCAAGCATAACGCAAGCCGCAACTGCTACATAGTTAAGCCATAAAAACTTGTGACGTTCAGGGTATTTTCTTAAAATATTAACACACTCAATCATATCGTCGTCAATGTATTCAAGTGCATCAAGAATTTTTTCTTGGTTCATAGGTCAAAGCCCTCCTTTTTAAGATACTCCCTTAAACTGTTTCGAGTGCGGAATAGCAAGGTCTTTGCTTTCGCTTCACTAATCCCGCAGTATTTTGCTACGTCCTTAACGGAATCAAGAAAATAGTATCTGCCAATAAATACATTTCTCGCTTCATCTGAAAGAGTGCGTAAAAATGCGTTTAATACTTCGCCTAAAATTTCGATTTCATAATCCTTTTCAGGTGAATTGTTGTCAGAAATGCAATCTCCAAGTTCTGTAAGAGAAAGAGCGTATTCACTGCTTTGACGTTTTATTCTGTTGCGTTTACGGAAAATATCTATTGAAATTCTGCGTGTAATTTTGCCTAAATAAGTAGATAACACGCTTGGCTTGTTAGGAGGCATAGAATTCCATGCAGCAAGATAAGTGTCGTTTACGCTCTCATTACTGTCTTCTTCATTGTTTAAAATATTGTATGCAATTTTATGAAGATAGTGGTCATATTTTTCCTGCGTTTCGCGAATTGCAGACTGGTCACGCTGCCAGTATAGTTCAACAATTTTCTCGTCCTGCATTTTCAAGCCTCCTTATAAATATTTCAGGTACCTTTTATCTATATATCTCGTCAAAAAATTCCAATGGTTACAACTTTTTCAAAAATATTATATCAATATTTTATATTCCTTGTCAAAAAGATTAAAAAAACCAATACCTCACACGAAAAGTTGAAATTATCGTTTGAAGTAAACAATTTTGAATTTATACAAAAAATCACATACTTGGAAAAATTTAGAACATATTTATATTGATTTTTTAGGGCAAAATATATTTGCGAGGTGATAAAGATGAATAATAACAATAATAACAACAATAACAAAAACAATGCACAGAACAATAACAAGAAAACTCCAACAAACAATCAGTTTTCAAATCAGAAAAACGGACCTGACATGAAGAACGAAAACAATAATCAGGGCAACAGATAACAAAAAAATTAAGCACCTACCAATTGGTAAGTGCTTAGTTTTTATTTGTAATCTTTTCCAATTAAATAACGCCACGCTGCAACATATTTTGCTGCTGCTCTTGGATTTTTACTTTTTACATAAATGAAACGCTCGCCGTCAAAGAACATTACAGATTCAACTGAAACATTAAGCGCAAGTTTAAGTTTATCAATAGGGAATGTAATTGTTTCTTTTTCATTTAAGACAATTTCAAAACGGTCTTTGTAAAGACGAAGAATTGCATCATCTGAAAGTTCAACTTTTTTACGCTTAACAAGAGTATAAACTGGTTGTTCGCTCTCTTCAAAAATCAGTTCTCCGTCAGGTGTACCCAATACTTTATCTTTCCAGATTGGTTTTTGCCATTTGTCCCAATCAAGAACATTGTCAAATACAAGAGCCTTTTCGCATTGGTGGAAAAATCCGTCTTGACCAAATTCTACCTTGTAACCGCAATCGCAAGCAAGATAATTGCCTTTTGAATGTAGCGTGCCAATCTGCTTACAATGAGGACAAACATAAAGGATTCTTTCAATATGCTCGGCAAGATTTTTTCCTTTATAATAGCGAAGTCGCTTGCGTTGTTCTTCAAACGCATTTACATAAATATCACGTTTAATAACCTCATTAACTTCTTCAGCAGTCATTTGCTGGAGTTGTTCAGGCGAATATTCATTTACAACGCCTGCGTGAATACGACCTTTGCGAAGTCCCGTACCCCAACGCGGAGTGTGGAAGAAACCACCTTTTACGCGATAGGTAATTAATGCTACACCCAAATCTTTAACAAGCTGACCTGTACGCGGTGAGAAAAATCCGGTTTCACCATTAGGCGTAATAGTACCTTCGGCGTAAAGACCTAATGGCACACCTTCTTTAGCACTTGCCATCATTTCTTCAGTAAGAACAGATGGGTGATTATCTCTGCCTTTAACAATCCAACCACACATAGTCTTAAGAAAGAATTTTACAACAGGATTGAATATTACATGGTCACCCATAACAAATCTCACATATTTCTTCAATGAACACAAAATGTATATTGGGTCAAGAGCATCAGAATGGTTTGAAATTACAATAAAATTTTTGTGTTTTGGTCTATATCTTTTAACTTTTGCGTGAGCAATAAGTAGAACTACCCAAAAGCCGATTGCTCGCACAACATTAAGACTTGCTTTGTTTACAAATGTTTTAAACTTCAAATTTTCACATCCTTTACGAATGTATCAAAAAAATAAAAATACATAACTATGATAAAGAAAAACTTAAAACTTGTCAAGAAAATCTTAAAATTTTAAGGTGTTAATTATTACATATATTAGTTATATTTGTTGCATTTTATGGCAGTTTAATGTAAAATAAAAAAGGTGATTAAATGATAGGCAGATACTATTCTTTGAATGAATATTTAAAAGAAACTTTCGGGGACAAGGTTTATAAACTTGCTCTTGATATTGGTTGTACCTGTCCAAATCGTGATGGTACTTTAGGTACGCGTGGTTGTATTTTCTGTCACAATGGCTCGTCCCATTTTGCCGAAATGGGTGTTGATATAAATACTCAGATTGAAAACGCAAAACAAAGAGTAAAATCAAAGATTAAAACCGAAAAGTATATAGCGTATTTTCAAAGTTTTACTAATACTTATGGTGATATTAATTATCTTGAAAAAGTTTTCACAACCGCCATTGAGCGTGACGATGTTGTGGCACTTTCAATCGGCACTCGTCCCGATTGTCTGCAACACGAAATCCTTGATTTGTTAGAAAAACTCAATAAAATCAAGCCCGTATGGGTTGAGTTGGGACTTCAAACATCAAATGAAAAATCAGCTGAGTATATCCGCCGTTGTTACCCGAATTCTGTTTACGAAAATGCGGTAAAAGAGTTGAAAATCAGGGGAGTAACCGTAATTACTCACATTATTATAGGATTACCCAATGAAACAAACGAAGATGTTTTAAATACCGTCGATTTTGCAGTTAAAAGTGGTACTGACGGGGTAAAACTTCAACTTTTACATATTCTTAAAGATACAGATTTGTATGAAGATTATAAGCGGGGTAAAGTAGAAGTATTATCACTTGAAAAGTACATAGATATTCTTTTCAGTTGTATTGAAAAAATACCGAAAAATGTTGTAATTCATAGAATTACAGGAGATGCACCAAAAAAATATCTTGTTGAGCCTTTGTGGAGTGCCGATAAGAAAAAGGTGCTAAATACAATCAATAAAGAATTAGAAAAAAGAGATGTTATACAAGGAAGGGCTATTTTATGAGTTGGAATTTTAGTTTACCGACAAAAATTTATTTTGGTACAGATAAAATTAAAGAATTACCCGAAATCATTAAGGAATTCGGGTATAAAAGGGGAGTACTTGTTTGCTCAAACACTCTTAAAAAGAATGGTACAGCAGATGAAATTGTTAAGAAATCAAACGGCACACTCGTTGCAGTTTTTAATAATATCAGACCTAATCCCACAACTGACAACGTAAACGATTGCGTTAGAATTCTTCGCGAAAATAACGCAGATTTTGCCGTAGCACTTGGCGGTGGCTCCCCTATGGATTGTTGTAAAGCGGCTTGTGCAATCGCAAAAGGTGACGATATTATTGAGAGTTACCATACAGGAGGTAAATCTATTAACAAAGACGAAGTAATTCCAATGATTGCAGTTGCAACAACAAGCGGTACGGGTAGTGAAATTACAAATATTTCTGTACTTACTGATTTGGCAAAAGGTATAAAGGCACCAATGAATGACCCGCTTATGTATCCAAAGGTAGCAATCGTTGACCCTAGACTTACTTTAAGCGTACCACCAAAAGTTACTGCGTCAACAGGTCTTGACGTGCTCGCTCACGCTTTAGAGAGCGTTTGGACAATCCTTCACCAACCAATTTGCGAAAGTTGTTCAGTTACTGCTACAAAACTTGTGTTTAAGTGGCTTTATAAAGCATATACAGAGCCCTATAACCTTGAAGCACGCGAAAAAATGGCAGAAGCATCAATTATTGCAGGCGTTGCATTTTCAAACCCACGTACTGCAGGAAGTCACGCTTGCTCATTTCCGTTAACAAACCTTTATGGTGTGCCACACGGCGAGGCGTGTGCTATGACACTTGACTATTTTTGTCATTTCAACGCAGATGCCGAAAACGGTCGACTTAATAAATTCGCACAGAATTGCGGATTTACTGATGCACATCAGATGGCAGATGCTATTACAGAACTTAAAAGACAGATGGGAATGGCTAGCACATTAACCGAAATCGGCGTAAAAACTGACGCTGAAATCGAAAAACTTACAGAAATGAGTATGACACCATTACTCGAAAAGAATATGATTAAGTTATCATATGAAGATGTTAAAAATATGTATCTTTCAATTAGATAAAAAGTGTGTTATAATATACTTTAACAAAAAATCCCAACTAGATTGAGGTGTTATAAATTGAAAAAAATTGCAGGCTTTATTGTAAATGGGCATAAATTTGTGTTAGCATTTATGCTTGTAATCGCAGTGCTTTGCGGTTTGCTTATTCCAAAGGTTGAAATCAATACGGATATGACAAAATATCTTCCTGACGATTCATCAATGGCTCAGGGTATTGAGATTATGAAAGAAAACTTTGATAATATGTCAACATCGCAGACTATACGAGTTATGTTTAAGGATTTGAACGAAACTCAAATTGCAACTGCCAAGGAATATCTTGAAAGCATTGAAAATGTTGACAGCGTGGCTTATGTTACCGATAGTGAAGATTATAATAAAGACGGATATACAAAATTTGTTGTAAGCACCTCATATACATACGGCTCACCTGAGGAATTGGCAATTGAAGAAACAATTGAAAAAGCCTTTTCAGCATACAACGTTGAAGTAATGAACGATAACACAAGCACAATGGAGTTGCCTTGGGTGATTATCGGGGTTGCACTTGCACTTCTTCTTATAATTCTCTTTATTATGAGCGGTTCTTGGTTTGAACCCGTACTCTTTATGGTTACAATTGGTATTGCTGTTGTAATCAATATGGGTACAAATATTATACTTGGTAGCGTTTCACAGATTACAATGTCCATCGCCGCAATTCTTCAACTTGTTCTTTCAATGGACTACTCAATCATATTGATGAACCGTTACCGTCAGGAAAAAGCAAATTATGACGATAATGAAGAAGCTATGAAAGTGGCTTGGCAAGGTGCTTTTTCATCAGTTATGAGTAGTGGTATGACTACCGTTATCGGTCTTTCAATGCTCGTATTTATGAGTTTTAAGATTGGTATGGACTTAGGCGTTGTACTTGCAAAAGGCGTATTTTTCAGTATGATTTGCGTGCTTACAGTACTTCCGGCACTTATTCTTATCTTTGACGAAACTATTGAAAATACCGAGAAAAAAGAATTCCATATTCCAATGGGGCTTCTCTCACGTTTTCAGTATAAAGCACGTAAGCCTATTGCGATTTTCTTTGTAATCTTGTTTGTAGTTTCGTTCTTCGGACAAAACCTTTCTAAAACAGTTTATTCGCTTTCTCCTGAAGACCCGATTGCTGAAATTTTCACACCTTCAAATCCAATTGTTGTCCTTTATAATAATGAAGACGAGCAGAAAATGTCGGAATTAGCAGTAGAACTTGAAAAAGACGAGAACGTTAAAAGCGTTATGAGTTATTCAACCACTTTAGGTCGCGAATTTACTTCTAAAGGTATGGTTGATATGATTGACGGTATGGGTATTCCTATGAGTATCGATTCGTCACTTCTCGACGTAATCTACTATAGTTATTATGGTGGAGAAATGTTGCCAATGACCGCATCAGAAGTTATGAACTTTATTTCTAACAAAGTTGTTACAAACCCAATGTTCAGCGGATTTATCAGTTCTGATATGCAGTCAAGTATTGACAGTATGAAAACATTTTCAGATGCAAAAGAACTTACAACACCGAAAAATTCTCAAGAACTTGCTACTGTATTTGGTATGAACGCCGATGATTTGAAGCAGGTATTCGTACTTTATTACAGTAAAAATGGCGGTGCAAGTTATGGCACAATGACAATGCCACAATTTGCAAATTTTGTTGTAAATGATGTTGCAACTAATGAGCAATACGCAAGTATGTTCGACGAAGAAACAAAATCGCAACTTAATCAACTTACAACACTTACAAATAAAGATGCAATTACACAAAAAATCGGACCTAATGAAATGGCACAAGTTATGGGAATTGCAGAAGATGACGTACTTCTTCTCTACGCTTACCATTATGAGTATGTAAAAACTTCAGGTAATGTTGTTTATGATGATGTTATCGCTGACTACCTTGCTTGGAATATTGTTGAGTGTACTCATAAAATGTCAGTTCAAGAACTTATAAACTTTGTCGACGATAATAAAGCAACTTTTGGTTCAATGATGGAAGCTGACCAGCTTGCACAAATTGAAACAGGTAAAAAAATTATCAGTGCAACAGTTTCTGAAAAATCATTTACACCGTCGCAAATGGCAAATATTGTGGGATTTGATTCTACACAGATTAAACAACTTTATCTCTTGTATATCTGCAATTACGGTGATACAAGTAACTGGAAGATTTCAGTACAGAATTTCGTTAAGTTCGTTGATAGCGATGTGCTCAATAATAAAGATTACGCAAGTTTCTTTGATGCAGATACTGCAGACCAGTTAAAGAGTGCAAAATCACTTATAAATGCAGTTGTTTCAGGTAAATCATATACTGCGGAAGAAATGGCAAAACTTCTTGGCGGATTGTCAGACGACCTTAACGCAAATATGGTCGAAATGCTTTATCTTTACAATTCAAGTCTTCAAAACAGTAATCCTGAATGGACACTTACTATTGAAGAAATGTTCCGTTACGTGTCAGAAGATATGCTTAATGACCCAAGATTTTCAAGCCTTCTTGACGAAGAAATGAAGAACGATATCAAGGGTATGAAAACTCAGCTTGATGATGGTATCAACCAACTTTTAGGTAAATACTATTCACTTATGATGGTTGAAACTTCACTTCCAAATGAGTCGGAAGAAACAAGTAAGTTTATGGCAAGCATTACTGATACATTCAAGAATAATCTTAAAAACGATGTTTATCTTATCGGTAATACACCAATGAGTTATGAAATGGAACAGAGTTTTGATAAAGAATTCTTGCATATTACAATTCTTACTGCAGTTGCAATTTTCATTGTTGTGCTTCTTACATTCCGTTCACTTCTTATTCCTGCTGCACTTGTTTTACTTGTTCAGTGTGGTGTTTATGTAACAATGATGGTTAACGGACTTGCAGGTTACAGTATGTATTACCTTGCAGTACTTATTGTTCAGTGTATTTTGATGGGTGCTACAATCGACTACGGTATTCTCCTTACAAACTATTATCGTGAAAACCGTAAGACAATGGATATTCAGGGAGCACTCTTAAGTGCATATAACGGCTCAATTCATACAATACTTACATCAGGACTTATTATGGTGCTTGTAACGGGTGCAATCGGATTCAGCCCCGTTGACCCAACAATCGCACAGATTTGCCGTATTATTTCAATCGGTGCACTTTCTGCAATACTTCTTATTCTTTTCGTTCTTCCGGGTCTAATCGCTACCTGCGACAGATTTGTAACAAAAGATAAAAAGAATAAGAAATAATTCCCTTAACAAGTATAATTAGCATAAAAAAGGGAGGCTGAAAAAATTTACAGCCTCCTTTTTTGCTATAACATTTAAAAATAGTAACGCAGTAAAAAGTGCACTTATTTTAATGTGATTTTCCATTTTACTTAAAACATTATAAATCTTTTTACGGTGCTTTGCAATTTTTATAAAATGATAAGATTTTATGAAAAATGTAACCAAATTGATAGTTTTGACGATATATATAATAGAATTTAAAAAAGGTGTGATTCCAATGTGCCATATTTTACTTCTTTGATTATACAATAATTTGAGGTGAAAAAATGAAGAAGATTTTTATAACAATAATTTTAATTTTATCAATATTCACTTTTTCTATAACGGTAGTATCGGCTGCAAACGAAGCTATATTATTACCTTTACCCGGATTGGAAAAACAAGAAAAATCCAATTGGTGTTGGGTCGCCAGTGCGAGAAATTCCGTTCACAATGAAATGGACAATCATCGAACACAAAAAGCGGCTGTTAGGCATATTAAAGGAACTCTTTTTGATTGGTATCCCAATGAAGGTGGCACTATTTTTGAAACAGTAGAGGCGGCTGAGTATATAAGCAAGGAAACAGAAGATTACATTGGTGATAATGTTGCAACTGCCTTCGAGTTTTTAAAGTTTGAAGTGGACCAACATAACGCAACTATAGTTGGGGCGGGTTATTATAATGGTACAGAGAGAGTCGGCGGACACTCAGTAGTTATTACTGGTTATTGTATTATGGATAGCGTTAATTATGTTGTGTATTATGACCCGCTTGATGGTTTATCACACACTTGTTCATACGCTCAATTTTGCAATGGTTTATATAACAATCGTGTGTACGACAAAACATGTTATAATACTGAGGTTGAGATATAGGAGGACGATATGAATAAATACAACAGATTTTATTTAAGTATGATATCGATTTTCATTATTGTGAGTTTTGCATGTGTTTCGTCATATGCTACAAGTCAAAATGAAATTGATGAAATTGAAAACATATTAAATAGTAAAGAAAATTTTCTTATAACCGAATCAAGTGGCACTACAATTAATGAAAATTATTATGATAATTATAATATTGATAGTGCTAAAAAAATATATTTTTCAGAAACACTTATGTTGACAGCTTATGAAGAAGAAAATACAGTAGATTCAATTGCAAGTGAAAAGTATCAGTGGTGTGTTCCTCTTGGCGAAGATGGACAGAATGTTGCAATATTCAGTATGAGTGATGGAAAAATGGTTTTAAGTGGAACCCGTTCTTCAAAAGGGTATTATTTATCGGATGATGAAATCAACAAGATACTTGCTGAAGCAAATTTTGAGCCAACAAAAACAAGCTCAATCAAACGGGTTTTTTCACCTATGTATTATACAATGTTCACGATAATCGAAATTGATTCTGCCACATTCTGTATACCATTTTCATCAAATACAGAATTTATAGGATTGGAAAATAAGAAATTGTATAAATTTGAAGATTTAATGCAAACTCTTATAGAAAGATTTGATGAATCTAAACTTTTGGAATCACCTGATTCAGATGGCGGTGTACCATTTAGAGATAATAATAGTTTATGTTTTTCTGTTGTTATAATTGTTTCTTTAGCATCAATTATTATTTGCTCAATATTGCTAATTAAGAATAAGAAAAAGAAATCATTAAACGAATAAACAAGTCAATAATAAAGGGCGGGGTTACTTCACGTGCCCTGCTTTTTTCATTGACTTTTGTTTGCTAAAATGTTATTATAAACAAGCGTAAATTTAATATGCGGACGTGGCGGAATTGGCAGACGCGCAGGTCTCAGACTCCTGTGGATATTGCTTCCTTGTGGGTTCAAGTCCCATCGTCCGCACCAAATATAGAGTTCATACTTTTGTATGGACTCTATATTTCTTATAACAGTTAGATGGGACTTGAACCCGTGAGGGTTTTGGCGTTAAGAAAACGTAAAAAGCGAAGTCATTTTGACTTCGCTTTTTCTTATCATTTTGCACTTTGCGTTTTGCATTTTGCATTCTTCATATGAACAAGATGGGTTTTGCCGAGTAAAAGCATAACCGTAGGAATAAGTAACAACTGCAATATAATTCCCGGAATTGCTTTAATTATTGCACCGCTTAAAAACATTGAAAGTGTAAATCCGTTGTCGCCGAGCCCTAAAAGAACACATTGCACAAGCCCCCAAACTACTCGTCCGCATACCATTGAGATTACAAGACAGCGGTAAAGGGATTTTAAGCATTTCCATTTTGCGTGGCTGAAAAGATAACCTATAACAAATCCATAAGTTGCAAGTTCAAATGCCATACTGATTGCCGACGGAAACATAATAGGCATAGCAAATAACGCGGAACGCATTATTGGTACAATTGCACCTACAACAAGTCCGTATTGCCAACCACAAACAAGTCCGCAAAGCATAACGGGAATGTGCATAGGCAGTAACATATTGCCTATTTCTTTAATTTGTCCCGTTAAAAAGGGGAGTACAAGCCCAAGTGCTAAAAACATAGCTGAAAGCACTAAATTCAAAAGGCTTTTGTTTACTGATTTGCTCATTTTCCGAATTCCTTTGCTACACTTTTAAGTAATTTGCGAATTTCAAGGTGTTGCGGACACGCTTTTTCACACAATCCACACTCAATGCAATCCGAAGCCTTGCCTTTTCCTGCGGTGTGCACATCTTCATAATAATACTTTGCATTCCAATCTTTGAACTGCTTTCTGTCATTCATACAAGCAAAAATTTCAGGGATTGGAATATTTTTAGGGCATCCGTCAACACAGTAACGGCAAGCAGTACAAGGAATAAGATTTTGAGCGTTCATAATCTCACAAACTTTGCTGATTGCTTCCATTTCGGCATCATTTAACGGTTTAAAATCTTTCATAAAGCTGATATTGTCATTCATCTGTTCCATATCACTCATACCTGAAAGTACCATGAAAATACCCTCAAAACCTGCAGCAAAACGAATTGCATAACTTGCAGGTGTACCACCTTTAAGGTCATCAAGCACTTTTTTTGCTTCATCAGGCAACTTTACAAGACTGCCACCCTTAACAGGTTCCATAACAATAATTGGCTTGTTGTGTTTGCGACAAACTTCATAGCATTTTCTACCCTCAACAGACTCGTCATTGTAGTCAAGGTAGTTAAATTGAATTTGCACAACTTCAATTTCGGGGTATTCAGTCAAAATTCTGTCAAGCACTTCCGCTTTATCGTGGAAAGAAAGTCCAACGTGACGGATTTTGCCTTCTGCTTTTAACTCAAATGCTGTTTCGTATGCTCTGCACTTTTTGTATTTTTCAAAGTTTGTAGCATTCTGTGCATGCATTAAGTAAAAGTCAAAATACTCAACACCGCAAGCTTTTAACTGTTTCTCAAATAATGGTCTTATCTGACTTTCTTTTTTGAAAAATCCCTCTGATAACTTGTCGGTCAATATGTAACTTTCTCTTGGGTGACGTGAAGTAAGACATTTTTTGAGTGTTGCCTCATTACGCATTTCCATATAGCCGTGAGCTGTGTCAAAATAGTTAAAACCCGCCTCAAGAAAGGTGTCAATCATCTGCTTTGTCTGTTCATAGTCAATAAGCGGACCTTTGCGTGGAAGTCGCATACAGCCAAAACCGAAATTCTTTTTAACATTTTCAAAATATGTACTCATAAAATCACCTTTTAGTTCCTGTAACTAAATACATTTTTTCATTTGAGATTGTAATATCTACATTAAAATATGGTTTAAGAATTTGTGCCAATTCATCACACTCGGGTAAGATGTTAGAAACCATTCCTGCCGATTTCTTATGAATTGCATCAAGTTCTGTTTTACTCATACCGTGTGCAATTGTGAATTTGCCACCCGATTTTAATGCCTTTGACAGATTTTTAATAAGAGCATTGGGGGTTGGGAAATGTGGGAAAGCATTGTAAATCATAATGCAGTCAAATTCATTTTCAAATGCGATTTCTTCTGCATCTCCACAAATTACATTGACTTGTGGGAATTTGTTCTTTGCAATTTTCACCATTTCAGGGGAAAGGTCAACAGCAGTAATGCTACTCACATTTCGCTCAAGATAGTAGGGGAATAGTACACCCGTACCACAAGCAACATCAAGCACATTTACGCCTTTAACTATTCCTGCATTATCTAAAATAATGTCTAAAATATTTTTTTCGCAAATGGGCTCATCATCCCAACGGGGTGCAAAATCATTAAAAAATTGTTTGATTACTTCTTTATTCATACTATTTTTCAATCTCTGCAATCTTTGTATTCACGGTAATAATTCTGTCGTAGATTTCGTCATCGAATTTGCGTTTACGGTCATATGTGTAAAGTCCGTTTTGCTCTTGCTCAATATCATAAAGCTGAGTGTAGCAGAAGCCGAACATTTTACTGTTGCTTATAATAACATCAGTAAGCCCTACATATCTGTCTGCAAATTCTTCTGGAGTTTGAACATCTTCGCCGTAACCCCAAGATTTAATTGACTGGTCACTAACCCATTTAATTCCACCATATTCGCTGATGAAAACGGGCTGTCCACCGTATTTCTGGCGACATGGGTTATCGTTAAGCACGTGCTCATACAAGTAGCCTTCAGACATAAGACGTTCATAGTTATTCTTGAAAAATTCAACGTCGTAACTGTAATCGTGAACATCGTAAATATCAGTTTTTACGTGGAAATTACCGCTTGTATCAATGCAAGGGCGAGTGTTGTCAATAGCCTTTGTATAGTCATAAACCGTTACAAGTAATGGGTCATACTGCTTTCTTCCCTTGTAGTCCCAAGTTTCATTAAACGGACACCAACCAATTATTGATGGGTGATTAAAATCACGTTCCAACGCTTCTTTCCATTCATTTAAGAATACATCAACGCTCTTTGGATTTGAATAATCAAGTCCCCAGTTAGCGTATTCACCCCATACAATGTAGCCCATCTTATCGCAGAAATAAAGGAAACGCGGGTCAAATACTTTTTGATGAAGTCTTGCACCGTTAAATCCTAAATCCATTGAAAGTTTAATGTCGTTAAGCAAATCTTCATCACTAGGGGCTGTGTAAATACCTTTTTTGTAAAAGCCTTGGTCAAGGACTAAACGCTGGAATACGCTTTTCCCATTGATTAAGAATTTGTAGCCATCAAGACGCACATTTCTCAAACCAAAATATGAATAAACCTTGTCTTCTCCAAATGTAATTTCAAGGTCATAAAGACGGCCGTTTCCAACTTCCCAAAGGTGAGTTTCGCTGAGTTTAATTTGCATAACTGCATTGTCAGATGTGTCTGCAAATTCAGTTTTACCAACACTTTCGCCCTCATAAAAAGCCTCACAACAAAGTTTTTCATTGCCTTTAAGATTAAAGTTGATTGTTACAAGACCATTTTTATGGTCAGGGTAGATTTTGAAGTTTTCTATGTAGTTTTTGGGTACATATTCAAGATAAACTGTCTGCCATATACCTGTGGTTCTTGTATAGTCGCAAGCGTGGCTCTTTTTCCATTCACTCTGCTTACCACGAATTACGAATTGATTTTTAACATCGTCTTCACAAAGTACAAAAATCTCGTTTACACCATCGATTACTAAATCAGTAATATCAAAACGGAATGAAGTGTATCCTCCTTTATGCCTGCCTGCAAGTTTGCTGTTTACAAGAACAGTTGTAAGATGGTCAGCAGCACCAAAACACAAGAAAACACGTTTGCCGTTACATTTAATATCAACAGTTTTCTTGTACCACACCATATTGATAAAATCTTTGTAACCTATGCCTGAAAGTTCACTTTCAATACAAAACGGCACATTAATTTTATGAGTGTATTCATTTTTATCTCTTGTTTCAAGGGCTTTCTTTTCATCTGCTGAAAATTTAAAGCCTACTTTTGCTTTTTGAAAACCAAAATCCCATTCGCCGTTAAGAATTTCAATATCTTTTCGCTCGAATTGGGGATTAGGGTGTTTTGATACTGCAAAATCCATATAATTCTCCTTAATTAATGATTGCAATTTCCACCACAACCGTGGTCGCCACATGTGTGCCCTTCCTCGTGTTCGTGGTCGTGATGGTCACATTTAGCATCAGGGTTATATTCTAATTTGCC
Source organism: Candidatus Fimenecus sp. (assembly GCA_045545735.1). GTDB lineage: Bacteria > Bacillota > Clostridia > Oscillospirales > Acutalibacteraceae > Fimenecus. The sequence continues at coordinate 196,130 of JAZQBM010000012.1, forward strand.
AACAAGTAATGAAATTACTGCTTGATTGCAATCGCCTTTAACCCCACCGTACCACTTGATACCTGCTTCAGTAAGTGCGTTTTGTGCACCGCCACCGATACCGCCACAGATTACTACATTAACACCATTTTCTTTTAAAAATGTTGCTAACGCACCGTGACCTTGACCGTTAGTATCAACAATTCTCATACCAACAATACTATCGTTTTCTACTTCATAAATTTTGAATTTTTCAGTGTGTCCGAAATGCTGAAAAACCTGTTCATTTTCATAAGTTACTGCAATTTTCATTTTATTTACTCCTATTCACAAATTACTGTTAAAATACTGTTTTCATTTACAGTTAAAGTGTTTTTATATTCACCATTATAAGTAGTCTTTAATTTGCATTCTTGTGTAGATTCAATTACTTCCATCTTACCGAAATTACCGTCGAAAGTGATATCTTTTTCTTCACCCTCATTAACAATTACAGTTATAGTCTTGTTTTCAGGCGTTAAGAATGAGAATGCATTAAAATCGTTGTTGTCGTCAGGAAAAAATCCGTTGTCAAGAGCAACTGAATTTATTGGTATGTATTTTGAAAAATGTGCAAATCCGTAATAACGTTCTGCAACATACCATTCCTCATAGTTGTCAGTAGCCGTAAGAGTTGCGTCAGAATAGTCGAATCCGTCTTCTTTAATAGAATACTGATTTATTGCAACCCAGCTTGTCCAACTTTCCGCACCTGCATAAATTAAATCTTGACCTATAATTCGTGCTGTAATCAATGCACCCTTAAAGTTCTTTGTATGACTTTTGTTAGGTAATTCGCACCATTCACTCATATCAAAACGAAGTTCAGGGTGGGTGGCTACTAATTGATTTTTAAAATCAACTCTCACTTGCGGATTGTTGTCATCGTGATACGAATGGTATGCAAATATGGGCATAACACTCATAACAAGTTCGTCTTTTGTCAGCAAATCAAGATATTCAGGGGTTAAACCCATCATTTCGCCACTTTCAGGACCATAAAGTTTAACATCCATTTTGCGATTGATTATTTCTTCTGCGAAAATGTGCATAACTTCAGCCATTTCTTCCGGCTCGTAGTGACAACCCTCTTGCCATACATAACTGCCACCCCATTTCCATTGTGGCTCGTTTATAGGACTTACATATTTAACGGGAAGTCCCTCATCAATAAGCCTTTGAGTAGCGGTTAAAAAGTAATCTGCAAATTTTCTGTAATTAGCCTTTGGCAAATTGCAAGTATGCATCATTAAACTACCTGATGCTTGTCCCGTTGATGTCTGTGACCAATGAGGTGAATTTGCAAAAACAATAAGGGTGTCAATGTTGCCTTTGTCGAGACATTTTCTCATAACATCTTTTGCGGTTTTGTCAAGAGAATAGTCCCAATAACCCTCTTGTTTTTCGCGGTCATAAACATACATACTTTCAGTACGACGCCAAGGGTTCTGTACTCTGTAATTGCCCATATCAGTACCGCCACCGATATTATAACGATAAATGTTAAGTTTTAGCCCCGTGTCCCCGTATAAAAGTTCTGCAATTTCATCTTGAGTTTTCTCATCTTTTAAGTAATGACTCCACCAACAAGCCGAAGTGCCAAAGCCCTTTAATGTCTGTAATTTTTTAGCATTATTAATTTTGATTTCCATTTCCCTTTCACCTCGAAAGATGAATATTTTCTCACATATATATTTTAGTATATTACGCACCAATTTGCAATAAAAAAAGCGGATGTTCTCGCCAAACATCCGCTAATAATTTTGTTTAATTGTAATAAAGATTGTCGTTTTTCTTGTATGGCTCATATGTTGCGTTTGTGCCGAGTTTACGGAGCGTTTCTTTATCGGTGTCTGAAAGCACAACGGTTGCGTGAACGTCACAACCTTTTAAGCCTTTAATTGCCTCAAGTGCCTTTTTTGCAAGGGGGTTCATAGTTGCACAAATTGAAAGAGCAATAAGAATTTCATCAGGGTGCAAACTTGTGTCACGCTCGTGCATTCTGATTTTAAGTTCTTTAATCGGCTCGAATACGGTAGGTGAAATAAGCAAAATTTCATCATCAATATCAGAAAGTGCTTTTAACGCGTTAAGAAGCATAGCAGATGATGAACTGAGCAGTTCACTCGCCTTACCCGTAATAATTCTGCCGTCGTGAAGTTCTATTGCGGTAACGGGAGCGTTAGTTGTTTCTGAAAGATTAAGTGCTTTTGCAACAACAGGTCTGTCATCACTTGTAATGCCTAACTGTTTCATAATAAGCTCGATTTTGTAAAGTTCACTTGAAACTTTCTTGTTGTTTTTTTGTTGAACAAGGTAGTTACAATGGCGACGCAAGATTTCTTTCTTGGATGCAGTTAGTACAACATCGTCATCAATTATGCAGTTGCCTGCCATATTTACACCCATATCAGTAGGTGATTTGTATGGTGACTCGCCATAAATTTCTTCAAAAATTGTGTTAAGAACAGGGAAATTTTCAACGTCACGATTGTAGTTGACGGTAGTTTCGCCATATGCTTCAAGATGGAACGGGTCAATCATATTAACGTCATTAAGGTCAGCAGTTGCAGCCTCGTAAGCAAGGTTTACAGGGTGTTTAAGTGGTAAATTCCAAATTGGGAATGTTTCAAATTTAGCATAACCTGCCTTAATTCCACGCTTATGCTCGTGATAAAGTTGTGAAAGGCAAACTGCCATTTTACCGCTACCGGGACCGGGAGCAGTAATAACAATAAGTGAGTGGTCAGATTCAATATAATCATTTTTGCCATAACCCTCATCACTTACAATTAACTGAACATCAAGAGGATAGTTTTCAATAGGGTAGTGACGGTAAACGTTAATGCCAAGATTTTGCAATTTCTGTTCAAATGCAATTACAGATGGCTGATTTGAATATTGAGTAAGTACAACGCCACCAACATAAAGACCGAATCCGTGATAAATATCAATAAGTCTTAATACGTCAAGGTCGTAAGTAATGCCTAAATCACTACGGATTTTATTCTTTTCAATGTCTTTAGCACAGATTGCAATAATGATTTCAGCGTCATCTTTAAGTTGAAGAAGCATCTTCATTTTACTGTCAGGCTTAAAACCGGGCAGTACTCTTGCCGCATGGTAATCGTCAAAGATTTTTCCACCGAATTCAAGATATAACTTACCACCGAATTTGCTTATTCTTTCTTTGATATGCTCAGATTGCATACGAAGATATTTGTCATTGTCAAAACCTAATTTACGCATAATTTACTCCTCTGTGTTTTCTGCCGACTGCTCAACTTCATCGGGAACGTTAACTGTATTTTTCTCAATCTTTTTTCTGTTTTTAAGCCATTCAACTACAAGTGCATAAACAGCTGATGCTGTAGGAACACCAAGTAACACACCAAGAATTCCGCCAATGTTACCGCCAAGTATAACTGCTATGAGTACAAGCATACCCGGAAGCCCCACTGATTTGCCAACAATTCTTGGGTAAATAAAGTTGTTATCAATCATCTGTAAAATAAGAACAAAGATAAGGAAAAGTAATGCTTTGAGGGGACTTTCCATAAAAATTATAAGGCAACCTATAATTTCGCCCACAATCGGACCAATTACAGGAATGAGTGCTGAAATGCCAATGATTACAGATACAACTACAGCACTTGGGAACCCGAAAATCAACATTCCTATAAATGTGAGAATTGCCAAAATAAATGCATCTGTAAACTGACCTGTAATGAAGTTGGCAAATGAATTTGATGCAACCGAGCAAATATTACAGATTTTTTCATATGCTTTCTGTGGCATAACCGCATCAAGAATTCTGTTTGTAAATTTGCCGATTTTTTCTTTTTCAGCAAGAATGTAAATGGCAATTACAAAGCCTAATGCAAGATTTACAACACCCGATACAACTGAAGATGTAACACCAACTGTTGTGTTTACAATATCTCCTGTAGCTTCAAATGTGAATAACTTTTCAGCCATTGCAACAATGTCTTCAATTTTTATTTGCGGATTGTGAAGTATTTCTGTACTAATTTCAAGACCAAAACGCTCAACAAGACCGTCAATCCAAGAAACAAAGTTAGTGTAATAAACAGGAACTTTCTCTACAAGCAACATTATTGAATCTTCAAGTTGCGGAATAATGATGAACATTAAAAGCACAATAAAGCCTAATGTTGCAATAATTGTTGAAACAAGACTTACTGGGCGAAGCAGTGAACGAACCACTCTTTTTTTGCTTTTGCCCATAGCTTTAAAAACTTTCTTCTCAAAGAAATTCATAAGAATATTAAGAATAAAAGCAAGGCAGAAACCCACAATTACAGGTGCTAAAATCTTAATAAATCCCGCAAAAAAGCCTGCAACTGCAGTTAAATTTTGTGAGATTGAGAAAAGCACAATGCCAAATGTGATTATTCCAAGAATTGTTTTAACGTTTTTCTTTGAGAATTCCATGTTTTTCGTCCTTTTATTACAAAATCCTATAAATACCCATATTATTAAATATTATATACCAAAGCACCTTATAATTCAAGGATTATATATAGTTTACTTTGCAAAAAAATCCATAAAAAATTTATGAAAAAATCACAAAAGCTAATGTATTGACAAAATTTTCTGCATATTGTATTATTGTATTAGCACAATAATACAATAGAGGTGATGTTATGGCTTGGAAATTTTCTTCAGACAAACCTGTTTACTTGCAAATTTCTGACAAAATTGTAAAAAAAGTCTTGTCAGGAGAATATTCAGCAGGTGAGCAAATACCGACCGTGCGACAAATAGCAATGGAGGCGGCAGTAAATCCCAATACAGTTCAGCACGCTTTTGCAGAGCTTGAAAATGAGGGACTTATTATTTCAAAAGGTACTCTTGGCAGATTTGTTACTGAAGATACACAGGTAGTTGCCGTTTGCAGACGTAAAATGGCAGAACAGCTTGTTTGTGAATTTACAAAAAATATGGAGCAGTTGTCAATTACAAAGGAACAAGCTGTAAAAATGATTGAGGAGGTAATGGAATGAACATTCTTGAATGCAAAAATTTAAGTAAAGCATATAAAAAGAATTTTCCCGTGCTTGAAAATTTCAATATAGAAATTCCTGCAGGCAGAATTGTAGGCCTTTTAGGACCGAATGGTTGCGGTAAATCTACATTAATGAAATTGATTTCAGGTCTTTTGCAGGCAGATAACGGTGAAATTCTTGTATCAGGTAGCCCAGTAGGTGAAAAAAGTAAAGCATTGATTTCATATTTACCTGAACGCACATATTTCAGTTCAAATATGAAAGTCAGCGAACTTGTAGATTATTTTGAAGATTTTTATGAGGATTTTGATACTGAAAAAGCCTATAAACTTTTAGGCGATTTAAGTATAGATGCAAATGCAAATCTTAAATCGCTTTCAAAGGGTACAAAAGAAAAAGTGCAGTTAATTCTTGTTATGTCAAGAAACGCAAAACTTTATCTTCTTGATGAGCCTATTGCAGGCGTTGACCCGGCAGCACGTGAATACATTTTAAGTACAATCGTAAGCAATTATAACCCTGAAGCTACAATTATAATTACAACACATTTGATTACTGATGTTGAACAGGTGCTTGACGATTTTGTATTTCTTGGATTTACGGGTAAAATTCTTCGTTCAGGTAATGCCGAAGAAACCCGTAACGAAAGCGGGAAATCCCTTGACGAGTTGTTTAAGGAGGTATTCAGATGTTAAAGAAACTTTTAAGATATGATTTTAAAGCCGTGTTGAAATATTGGTGGATTGCAGCCGTTTCAACTCTCGGACTTGCCGTTTTGGGCGGTTGGTGTATATCAGTTTTTGAGAACGAAAAGGAACTTCCTGAAGTTCTTTATGTGGTTGCAACCCTTGCCGCAATTGTAGCAGTACTTGGCGGTGTAGCATTTGCAATTATGACGATAATTCTTTTATTCTCAAGATTTTATAAGAATTTCTTTACTGATGAAGGCTATCTTACATTTACACTTCCCGTTAAACGCAGTAGTTTGCTTAATTCAAAATTAATTGTCAGCGTTGCTACAATACTTATGACAGGTTTTGTATTGGTTGTTGATGTTCTGATAGCACTCTGTATTGCTTATCACGAAGCGATTTTCGTGAAAGAATTTTGGGAAGATATCGGCAATGCTATAGCAGAATACTTTGATACATTAGGTATTTATGCAGTGTTTGCAATTTTTGAAAGTATTATTTCAGCAATCCTTACAATTATGGTTTCAGTGTTGTTTGCTACTTGTTGTATAACAATTGCATCAATTATTGCAAAAAAAGCAAAAGTAATTACCGCAATCGGTATTTATTACGTGTCAAACAGTATTATTACATTTGGCGTGACAATGTATAATCTTTTCGCAATGGAAACGCTTTACAGTTGGATGAGTGACGTGCCAAGATATTACGAAAACCCTGTTTCAGCACTTGTACTGTTGTGCTCAATTTTGTTCAGGGCAATATTTTGTGTAGTTCTGTACTCATTCCAGTACTGGATGCTTGACCGAAAACTCAATTTAAGTTAAGGAGGAGTAAATATGAAAAAAATATTATCTGTAATTCTTAGTCTTATGCTTATTTTCTCCTGCTTTGCGGTAACGGTTTTTGCAGAAGATTTTGCGTGGGATAGTATTGAAGAACCAAATGATTTATTTGAAGAAGATACCATTGAAGATTTTGACGTTTTTAATGCGAAAATGCCAATTGGTACTTTCTCTGACCGATATGAAAAGTTTTATGTCGACGGTGAACAGTACACACGTATCAATGCAACACAGATTGATATGGATTTGGACTATTATTGGATTGTAGAAGAAGAGTATAATAGTGATTTTTATTTAGGCACAAGTATTTATATTGAACTTTCAAATCAGCAAAAGCAAGAAATCAAAACTGTGAATTTAAAATCCAATAAGCAAAGAAGTCTTGTTGAAGCTACTTTAACTTATTTTGATGATGTTGAAATGACAATTGTTTACTTAAAAGATTCGTATCTTGATGAGTACAACAAAGTTTTAAATGGTGAAACAGATACATTGGTAGTTCATTTTACTTATCCCAACAATAACAAGGTAACCGCACAAAAGAACCAACTTGTTGGTGAAACAGTAACATTTTCAAGAAATCAGCTTGCTGATTTGAATGATGATTTTGATGTTATTGCAGAAAATAGTGACGGAAGTATTTCTGCAGTTATCGGTAAATTATTGCTGATAAATGATGAATATTATTATCTGAATTACGCCGAAACAGGTTTAGAAGAAAAAGATGTGTATGGCAATATAGGAAAACTTGCAAATAAACCTGCACACAAAATTACTGATGAAGCAATAATCAAAGAATTTGACGATGCTTTGGTTGTATATTATGAAGATGATTACGGCGTGTTGTATAACGATAGTGCTACCGTGTCGATTTCAATTGTGTTCTTTATATTTGTGTTTGCAGTTGTGCCTCTTGCAATTCTCATATTCTTCCTTATTAAAGCAATTCGCGGTAAAGGTATCTATAAGAAAATGTACTTTACAGTTGTTGCTGTCTGCCTTGCAGAAATTATAGTGTTCGCAATCCTTGCAGGTGTTTTTATTAAAACTTCGTCAGACGATAATTACCATATAATAGGCAGTAGCTATTATGACGATAAAATAATTGTTAGTGATTGGGTAAATGCTAGCTTTGAAGATATAAAAGAATATGCAGACGATTTGGATGTAAGTAATAATGGTGAAGATGCTACAATGCTTAAAGAAGCAGTTTACTGTGGTGACGGTGATTGTAGAGATGGTTGTACAACAGGTTATTTCTACCGGGACGTAAATTGCAGTGAAGAAGATGCAATGATGCAGTTGGGCCTTGGTGAAAAAACAGAGAACGTATACGACCATATTGACAATGCCGTTATTTATCAAGCATCATGGTCAGAAAATATAGTAGTAAACTCAACCGAATATGCAAATGGCTATATCGTTGAATATCAGGTTATAGGCGTAGGGTAAGGGAGGATGAACAATGAGCAAAGTAATAGGCATTGTTGCAATTATAATGGCGTCGGTGCTTGTTTTGTTAAGTGTGCCTGTAATCTTTATGCAGTTTATGTTTTCAATGCCTGAAGAAATGGCAAATAGAACAGTCTGTTTTTTAGCACCTGAACTTACCTGGTCAGATAAAATGACAGATGTAACAAAATGTTTCGGTACACCTGTCAAAAGTGGAGTTTATGATGATATAACAGGTACTAAAGAAAATACATACGAAACAAAGTTTGAAAATCGTAAAATGGAAGTAAGAGCTGAAAGAAACACTTTTCCTTACCCAACAAGTGTATTTGATTATTGTTTCTATATTCAATGTACCGATGCAGAAGATGCACAAAAGGTTTTTGAAGAGTGTTATAATCAGATTTTAAATGATAACGCCAATGAAGATGGTTTCAGTTACGAAACAGTCAATCTTGATGATGGTGCGATTATGATAGATGATAATGGCGAAGAAATTGAAGTAAATGAAATATGCAACGATGAAATTTGGTTTTCAATTGATTACGGTGCAACGGGAATTCATTATGAACTTTCACAGACCAATGATAACAGAGTTATTTTGCATGCATATTGCATAGCTTAATGTAGTCTAGGGCGGGGACTTGCCCCGTCCTTTTCCTATAAATACGAATTTGCACTTGCAAATCTTACCACTTGTCAAGTTTATATCATTTTGTTATACTGAAATCAAATAATAAAAACAAAAAGGAAAGATATATGACTCATAAAAAAATCTATATATTAATGACGCAATATCCGGGTTTTGATGCGAAGTTTCTTCGTTGGTATTCACGTTTCCCTTATACACATACTTCAATTGGCTTTGAGGAAGATATGGATACTTTTTACACCTTTGTTAGTAAGGGCTTTCTTGTTGAGAGTATAACAAGATATGAAAAACCCGGAAGACCGTCTTTCCCTTGTGCTTTATATGAAGTAAAGGTTTCTGAAAAAGTTTATAATAAACTCAAAGAAGAAGTGTTGACTTATAAAGAGAATAAATCCGATTTTAAGTATTCAACGCTTGGATTAATATTATGCTTTTTTAAAATTCCATATAAAAGAAAAAACCGTTATTTCTGTTCACAATTTGTAGCAGAAGTGTTACACAGAAGTGAAGCCTTAAAACTTAAAAAGAAAAGTACATTGTATTTTCCAAAGGATTTTTTAAAGCATAAAGAGTTAAAACTGATTTTTCAAGGCACACATGTAAAGTTCGTTGAAAAATTTGTGCGAAAACCGAATAAAATATAAAAAGCAGTCCGTAAGGACTGCTTTAATTCTGTATTTATTTTGTTCCTGTTGAGCCAAATCCACCTGCACCGCGGTCTGTGTCGTCTAACTCTTGGACTTCAACTATTTCAGGTAATTCAACTGGTTTTATTACCATTTGTGCAATTCTTTCAAAAGGCTCTATTGTGTATTCGGGGTCAGTTTGCTTAATAACACCAACGCAGATTTCACCGCGATAGTCACTGTCAATAACGCCAACAGAATTTAAAAGCCCAATTCCGTGCTTAATTGCAAGTCCGCTTCTTGAATGTATGAATGCGGCATAATGAGGGTCGTCAAGACCAATTGCAATTCCTGTTGGAATAACTGCTTTGTCGCCTTTTTTTAATGTAATCGGCTCGTCTATACAAGCATAAAGGTCCATTCCCGCACTGCCGATTGTAGCACGAGTAGGCATTTTTGCATTTTCTCTGACCTTTTTAATTTTAAGTTCCATTATTCAACACCTCTGTAAAGTAACCCGCGTGTGAATTCGCCTGTGGGTTTTTCTTGATTTTTATAAGCGTTCAAAACATTTTCAACTTCTTTTGTAGATTCAGTAGTGAAGTTAAAAAACAGTATATCACATTCACGGATTTCCTGCAATCTGTCACCCATATAAACAGGACGGGAATTGAGAATTTCCGAGTAACCCATATGACATTTTACGGGAAATTTTATTCCCATTCGGTCAGTAATTTCGCTGTTACGCTTACAATCTAAACAAGTTTTTCCGTTTTTAATTGGGCAGTTTCTTGTCAACATAAGTGGAATTCTGCCATAAACAGTAAGTCCTTTACCGATAGGTGACGAAATACGCTTGAAATTCTCAACTGTGCATTCGTTTGAGATAATCACTTCGTCAATTCCCAACGATTTTGCCGTATCCATTGAAAGCGAGTTGATTATATTCATTGATGGTGACGCAACAACTGTTTTACCGTATTTTTTTGCAATTGCAACCGCATCAAGTGTGTGACAAAGACAAATATCGGTAGAAGAGTTTTTTAGCATTTTTTCAACCTTTTCCCCATTACCGAACATACCGTGCGGGAGTTCAATTCCATAACAAAAATCTTTAACGATTTCGTCATCGGTTCCAAGTGGCACAAAAACTAAATCTGCATCAATATTTTCAGGTATCTGCCCTGCATTGTCAAATCTGCAATATATCTTTCTTTCGTTTTGTGAGCCAATTTCAGTTGGAATTGGTGCAGACAACAACTTTCTTTCAGTAACGCCTAAAAACTCATTTTCGAGCATTTCAAGAGCTGTGCGACGCATCATATTAAGTGTAGAAATCGGTAACGAGTAATCAACTTCGCCTAAAATCTCAATTTTTCCTGCCTCAAATTGAGTGCCACCACATTTTTTTAGTGCATCAACAATTCTTTCAGTTGAAATAGGTCTGTTTATAGGTGCTTCGCAAAGCATTTCGCTGTCGATTTCTACCTTGTGACCATTACAACTTGCCATAAGAACTGCATTTTTACCGATTGCACCGCTGAATGTAAACTCAACCGTAAATCTTGATTGCTCTTTCTCGTAAACAGATGCGTATTTATGCAGTAATTCTTTTGTAGCAGATTGCACATTTTCTTTTTCACGGAATCCGAACATATCGCGACCACGCTTGTCCGCATAATATCCGTCAGTAAATCCTGAACGAGAAAAAAGGTCATGCAAATCTTTTTCAATGTCAAAATTATATTCGTCATTGATTGCTTTTTTGCAGGCGGTAACACAAGCACTTACATATTCAGGGCGTTTCATTCTTCCCTCAATTTTAAATGAACAAATACCCATTTCGCTGAGTTTTGGAATGTACCCGATAAGTGATAAATCCTTTAAACTTAAATCGTGTCCTGTACCGTTCTGTACCTTAAAAGGCAAACGACAAGGTTGTGCACAAAGTCCGCGGTTACCACTACGCGAGCCTAATACCGCACTCATAAGGCATTGACCAGAAACGCACATACATAAAGCACCGTGAATGAACATTTCAAGTTCAATAGGGGAGTGCTTGCATAAATATTCAATTTCATTAAAACTTAATTCACGTGGTAAAACTGCACGTGAAAACCCAAGGTTTTTAAGTTCATAAAGACCCGCAAGTGTGCCAACACTCATCTGGGTTGATGCGTGCATAGGTAATTTCGGACAAATTTCACGAACCGCCCTTGCTACACCTAAATCCTGCACGATTACCGCATCAGCACCAAAACGTGCAATTTTGCGGATTGCATCATAAATTTCGCTTAATTCACAGTCTTTAATAAGGGTGTTAAGAGTAATATGTACCTTAACACCCCTCGAATGACAGTATTTAATTGCATCTTCAATTTGCCCGTCAGTAAAGTTTTGTGCATTTCTTCGTGCATTGAAATCAGGTAGTCCAAAATAAACTGCATCAGCACCGCTAAGTACTGCAGCACGAAGATTTTCTTCACTTCCCACAGGGGCAAGAATTTCAATTTTATTCATTATTTTCCCCATTTGCTTTTGCAAAAAGATTGATTTGGTCATTCTTGAATTTTGCTTCTGTCTTATATCTTTCAAGTTCACGCTTGTAGTAGTCGCGTTCTGATTTTGCCTTTGCAGAATCTTCAAGATAATCTTTTATCTGACTTCTGAAATTCTCAACACTTGATTCACTTTTACTAAGTTCATCAGCCATTTCAAGTGCAACAAGAACTGCTGCCTGAGTCATAGTAATAAGTGAGCCACTTTTAAGAATTTGAGCCATTCTTTCGTCAATTTTCTTACCAAGATTTTCAGTGTATTCTGTACTTTCGTCAGTATTTATAAAATAATTTACGCCACAGATTGTAAGTTTAACTTTGTTATTCATAAACTTTTCACACTCCGATACAATTTATATATTGTCCGCTTTTTTAAATTGTATCACAAAAAAACTGCATTTTCAACTACTTGTGACGGAACAACGAGTCAAAAACCCCCGTATTATTACATTTTTTGCATTCGGCAGGACACTCAAAATCCACAAGAATAGTGTCGTCACCAATTACTTTAATGTCTTTCCAACATATTTTAATGTCTTCATATCTGCCAAGAAGTCCAAAACACTTTGACCTGCCGTAAATAATTATGGAAACAATACACCCTGAACAAGTGTCAAATTCCACATCACAAACCGTACCAAATCTGCACCCGTCATTCAAATTTATAACTTCTTTCTCTCTCATATCAGTAACAAAACAGTTCATAAAAACACCCCTGTAAATTTTATTTCACAGGGGATTAGTTTATTACGATTCTTTAATTTTCTTGATTGCACCTTTTTCAAGACGAGAAACTTGTGCCTGACTTATACCTACTTCTTCTGCAACTTCCATTTGAGTTTTGCCTTGCATAAAACGTAAATTGAGAATTTGTTTTTCACGTTCACCTAAATTTTTTATTGCCTCTTTTATTGAGATTTCATTAAGCCAATCCTCATCACTCTCGCTACTTCCAACTTGGTCCATAACATAAATCGTGTCACCACCGTCAGAATAAACGGGTTCATAAAGTGAAATAGGCTCAACTATTGCTTCAAGAGCCAGCACAACGTCAACGGGTTCAATTTCCATTTCTTCTGCTATTTCTTCAATCGTTGCGTCACGACCCGTATCGTTCTGTATTCGCTCTTTAATTTGCATAGCGTGGTAAGCGGTGTCACGTAATGAACGGCTTACACGAATTGTATTGTAATCACGTAAATAACGGCGGATTTCACCAATTATCATTGGAACAGCATATGTTGAAAATCGCACATTTTGTGAAATATCAAAATTATCAATGGCTTTCATAAGGCCAATGCACCCGACTTGAAATAAATCGTCAGGATTTTCACCGCGATTTGAAAATCGTTGAATAACCGAGAGAACAAGTCGTAAATTCCCCTCAATTAAATCGTGACGTGCTCGTCTGTCGCCATCTTCTTTGATTTTTTTCAAAAGTTCCATTTTTTCCGCTTCTTTAAGAACTTTTAGTTTCGCCGTATTAACCCCACAAATTTCAACTCTGCTGTAATGCAAAAAATCACTCCCGAATAAAGTTTCAATAAAAGTATTACCAAATACTGAAACTCTAAACGGGAGTAAAAAATTATTTATTCAACTGTAACACTCTTTGCAAGATTTCTTGGCTTGTCAACATCAAGACTACGCTCAACGGTTGTGTGGTATGCAAGAAGTTGCAAAGGAATAACCGTAAGCGACGGTGTTAAATATCTTGATGCTTGTGGAATATAAATCACCTCATCAGCAATATCTTCAACACCGGTAGTACCTTCTTTTACAATAGCAATTACTTTTGCTCCGCGAGCGTGAACTTCCTTGATATTTGAAACCATTTTATTGTATAAAGAATCGTCAGTAGCAACTGCTGCCACAACTGTTCCCGGTTCAATAAGTGAAATTGTACCGTGCTTTAATTCGCCTGCACCGTAGCCCTCACAATGAATATATGAGATTTCTTTAAGTTTCAATGAACCTTCAAGGCATAGAGGGTAGTCAATTCCACGACCAATAAAGAACATATGCTCTTTTGTAGCAATAGTTTTTGCAAGTTTTTCTGTAATCTTGTCACAATCAAGTGCTACTTTGATTTTTTCAGGCAAACATAGAATTTCATCAGTTAAATTTTTTAAATATTCACTATTAACAATTCCTTTTTCATATGCTAAATATGTTGCAAGAATATATGAAACACCAAGTTGTGCTGAAAATGCTTTTGTCGTTGCAACTGCAATTTCAGCTCCCGCGTTTGTATAAATTACACCGTCGGATTCACGTGCAATTGTACTGTAAAGTACATTTACAATTGATAGCGTAAATGCACCGCGTTTTTTCGCTTCACGCAGTGACGCCAGTGTGTCAGCCGTTTCACCCGATTGACTTACAAAAATGCATAAGTCACCCTTTTGGATTATAGGATTACGATATCTGAATTCGCTTGCAATATCAACGGTTACGGGAATTCGTGCGAGGTCTTCAATAATATATTTTGCAGTCATTCCAACGTGGTAAGCACTACCGCAGGCAACAATGTAAATACGTTGTAATTCTTTTATGAAGTTTTCGGGGAACTCAAAGGGGAGTACAACTTCCCCGTTTTTAATAAGCGGGGACACGGTATCGTGAACTGCACGGGGTTGCTCATAGATTTCTTTTGCCATAAAATAGTCGTATCCGCCTTTTTCAGCAGATTCAATGCTCATATTTATGGTTTTGATTTCGCATTTCTTTTCCTTGCCGCTGCTGTCGTAAACATTGATTTCGTCCTTTGATATTTCAATGAATTCATCGTCGTTTACAATATAGCAATCTTTTGTGTAGGGGAGAATAGCAGGAATATCAGACGCAAGATAACTCTCATTTTTGCCTTTGCCTACAATCATAGGACTATCTTTTTTCATAGCAAAAACTTTGTTATCAAAGCCCTTTACAATCATGGCAACCGCATAAGACCCCTCAAGTTTCTGTGCAGTTTTTATGAGCGTGCTGATTGCATCACCGTCAAAAAGGCTTTCATAAAGTCCTGCTATAACTTCAGTATCAGTTTGTGATTTGAACTCATAGCCCTTATTGATTAAATCATTTTTTAGTTCAATATAATTTTCAATAATTCCGTTGTGAACAAGCGTTACAATACCATTCATTGACTTGTGTGGGTGAGCATTAACTTTATCAGGAGCACCGTGAGTAGCCCATCTTGTATGACCAATGCCGATTGTGCCTTGCGGATTTTCTTTGTCGACTTCAATTTGCAAATTGTCAATTCTGCCTTTTTCTTTTATAACAGTAACATCGCTGTCAAGAACTGCAATACCTGCCGAGTCATATCCGCGATATTCAAGACGGCGAAGCCCCTCAATAAGAATAGGAGCAGCCTTTTCTTCACCTACAAAACCAACTATTCCACACATAATCTCAACTCCTAGGAATTATTTTTTTATTTTGTGTCAACAATAGTATAAAAAGGGGGAAGTAAAATGGAATTTTCATTTATAAAACTGAACGCTAAAAAACGACTTGTTAAAAATCATTTTAAAAGCTTTTTAATTTCCGCTTTACCTTATGTAAATATTTTTTTACTGACCGCGTTAAATTATTATTTGTATATTTTTCTAAAAAACGTTGATTTTATTTTTATCCCGTATATTTCATCTTATGCAGTAGTTGTGAAAGCGTCACTTTTTACATTAAGTATGCTTTGCTCTTTTGTGTTGTGGAGAATTTCTCAACTTTTTTCTGATAAATACTTTTTTTCAAGAAACACAAAAATCAGTTGTAGATTGAGTTTTCGTCAATGTGTTACTGCAATTATGGTTTCTGTTTTGAAGTTCTTTTTATCAGTTGCGTGGGGAACATTATATTTTTCACCTTGTGCTGTAATGACGGCAACCCTTTATTATTGCATACATTCGGGGGATTATACTTTTAATGTTATGCTGACACTTTTTGTTGCATCGGCAATTTTGTTTGTAATAGGTTCGGGCTTTTTTTATGTCACACTTAAACGGTATTCAATGTGCAACTATGTTATATTAACAGGAGTCGAAACCGACTCGATTAAGATAATCGAAAAAAGCATAAATCTTATTGAGGGCAATATGGTTAAATATACATTTTATGGATTGTCTTTTGTTGGCTGGATACTTTCTTGTGTGTTAATTGTTCCCGTATTCTATGTTCTGCCTTATGTAAAAATGGCAAAGTATAGTTATTTTAAAGCAATAACAAGACCGCAAGAAAGAGAAACCGAAATACAAAAACCGATTATTTTTTATTTTACACAAAAAGAAAAGGTCTAACAGACTTAACTGTTAGACCTTATTTTGATATGTATTCAATTAAAGAATTACACCCATTGTACCTGGTTTGCATAGTGCAGCATTTGATTCGTCTGTGTCAATGTGCATAGCAAGTGCAAAGTTAGGATTTACACGAACTACAACATCACCGAATGTGAGAGTTCTGTCATCAGAAGTTACTTTAACTTCAACAATCTGCTTGTCAACAAGACCGTATTTTTCAGCATCGTCAGGAGTCATATGAATATGTCTTTTTGCAACGATAACGCCGTTTTCAATTTCAATTTCGCCTTTAGGACCAACGATTTTGCAACCTGGTGTGTTTGCAATGTCACCTGATTCTCTTACAACTGCTGCAACGCCGATTGAACGAGCGTCAGAAGCAGAAATTTCAACCTGAGTAGCAGGTCTTACAGGACCAAGAATTGAAACGCCGGGGAACTGACCTTTAGGGCCAATAACTGCGATTCTTTCTTCACAAGCGTACTGACCTGGTTGTGAAAGGTCCTTTTTCTTTGTAAGTTCATAGCCTTCGCCGAAAAGGATTTCAAGGTGTTCCTGTGAAATATGAGCGTGTCTTGCACTTGTTTCAACTAAAACTGTCTTTTCCATATATCATTCTTCTTTCATTAAAAATTTTACAAATTTTGCTACTAATATAATAGACCTTTTTCTACAATTTGTAAAGGGTTAATATGTATAAGTTTATATTAATTCTTCAAAGGATTTTATGTAATAATCAGCAATTGTGCGAATTTCTTCTTCATCTTTTGCAGAACTTTTATCGTAAACACCGCAAGTTGTAAATCCGCCCTTTTTAGCACCTCGAATTCCCTCAATAATATCTTCAAATACAATACATTCATCAGGGGAAACGCCCATTCTTTCTGATGCAAGAAGATAAATGTCAGGTTCAGTTTTGCCAATGTTGATTTCGCTTACATATGCGTAGGCTGAAAAGAAATCAAAAATATTGTGCTTTTTAAGAGTATCTTCGCAAACTACCTTTTCACTTGCAGTTGCAAATGCCATTTTAATTCCGTTTTCGTGAAGTTGTTTTAGGTATTCATAAACACCCGGTTTTAAATCAACATTATTTAAATAGCCTTGTGCACAAAGGTCAAGCCACTCGTCAACAATTTCTTCAACGCTTTCTTTTATGTTATATTTTTCTTTAGTATATACTGCGGCGGCGGGTAAGTGCATATTCTTAATTATATTTACATATTCCTTTGTAACTTTAAGATTTCTTCTTCTGAAGAATTCTTCATCAACGTCGTGCCATATATGCATTGAGTCTAAAAGCGTGCCGTCAAGGTCAAAAATCGCACCTTTAAAATTTTTAATATCCATATTATTCACCGAATACATATTTGTTTATCGCTTTTGCAACACCAAAGTTATCATTGGTGTCCGTTATGAATTTCGCCGTATTTTTAGCGTAGTCGCTGCCATTTGCCATAGCGAATGAGAAATCTGCAAACGATAGCATTGAACAGTCATTTTCACCGTCACCAAAGCACATAATGTTCTCTTTGCTAATACCGAGTGCATCACAAAGTCCTTTGACCGCAAATCCTTTTGTAGCTTTAATATCGGTCATTTCAAGATTACCGTTTTTGCCTGCAGATTTCGGGAAAGAAGATGCAAATGCAACACTACCTGTTTTTGCAATTTTTTCTTCAAGCTCAGTTCTTTGTTCAGGGGTAAGTGACAGAATATTGAGTTTTTCCATACCCTTGCCGTCCAAAAGAGTTTCAAGACTTGGAACTTCTTTTATGAAATCCTTTAATAAATTATAAATGTGAGGAGCAACGTGCTTGTCATCAAACAAGGCATAACTATTTGAGTTCATATAGCATTCCCCGTTAAAATAAATCTCATAAGGAAGTTCGTAGTTATTGAGTATATTGAAAATATCAACAGATTGTGAGTTTTTCATAAGTGTTGAACAAACAACTTTACCTGTTTTCAAATCATATGTAACAGCACCGTTTGAAGTAATAAGATAATCAAGAAAAGGCAATTGCTCAACAAGATAATCAGTAAGGATTTTAGTCCTTCCACTTGCAATTGCAACGTTAATTCCCATTTCGTGTGCCTTGCGGAAAGCCTCCATATTCTCTTTCGGAATTGTGACGTGATTACTATTTAAAAATGTACCGTCAAGGTCGGTAACAATAAGTTTAATGCTCATTTTTAACTCCTAAATGCAATAAAGATTAGTATCCCAGAATGAAATGTGTGGGTGATGACGAAGATAAATCTTGTAATCGTGATTAATCTCTTTAATCATATTTACAAGTGAAAAAATATCTTCACTTTTGTGATAAACCGCCATACAGAGTTTAGGTTTGCTTTGCAGTGTGTTGATTGCACCTTTAAGCATTTCCCTTTCTGCACCCTCAACATCAATGTTTATATATGAGAATTCGTCGTGTTTTTGAGTAATATAATCGACACAAACTGCAGGAATTTCAACGCCTTGTGCCTTTGCAGAAGCCCCACGACCTTTGTTGCCGTCAAAGTTTAAAGTGCAATTTTCAGACCAAACAGCATTATTAAGTGTAACACAGTTTTCAAGATTTTCACAGTTAATCTGTAACTTTTTGAATGTTCTTGCATCTGGCTCAACTGCTACAATTTTATCATAAGATTTTGTATACTTTAGGAATTCTTCTATCGTGTCACCACGATAAGCCCCAAGGTCAAGAAAATTCTCGTTTTCGCCTAAATTTAAGATTTCAAAAACTTCATCTTTTTCGCTTTCACAATTAAAACAGTAATTCAAATCTCCCGTAATCTGAAAACGGATTATATTCTCAAACACTTTTTTTGATTGCTCATCTGCAAGTGAAGAATATGCAAGTTCAATTACATTAAGATTGCTTTTAAGAAAGTCTTTATTAAAAATTTCACTTTCATAAACGGGGACAGATGGCATAACTACCTTGTGTCGTAATGATAAAGATTTGATATTTTCGATAACTTGCGGTAGGGAACTTGCAAATGCAAGTGCCACAACAAAATCATTGATTTCACTTTCAAGTTGAGATATGCTCTTTACTTCAAATCCATGAAAAGTTCGTTTTCTTACAAAACCATCACTTGCAACTACTGCCGAAACAATAATACCTAATTTTTCAAACTCATCGAAAACCCTATCAGCACCGTTGCCTGTGCCATAAACTGCAATAGGCAGGGGAGTATTCTTTAAAAATTCCCAACTTGATTCAACTTTTAGTAAATTTTCAAACATTTCTCCACCACCTTTTAAAACTTAAAATATAATACCACAAACAATAAAAAAATAAAAGCATCTGCTAAAAAATAACAGATGCTTTATAATTTTTATGTAGTTTAATTATGCCTTTTTCTTTGGTTTCATAACAAGAGCACCAATAGCCATAATTACTACGAATACGATAAGATAGAAGAGAACTGGGCAAGAGAAACCTGCACCTGCTTCTTTAGCAGTGATATATGGCACATAACCGTGTGAGTAAATAGCAGCAATTACCATAAATGCAGAACCAATGATGCCAAGAGAAGGAAGAACAAATCTCTTAACTGCTGAAAGTCCTTTTTCTTTTCTCATAAACTGAATGAACATTGGAATGTAAAGTCCATAAATTGTGATGATTGGAAGTTCTGATGAGTCAAAGCTGAACTTACCGAACCAAGGAGTTGCTGTAAGGTTAGCACCGTAGAAGTAAACAAGCCATGCAGCAACGATAACAAGACCAACAATACATGAGTTTGAAGGCATACCTGATGCTGGGTCAACCTGTTTCATAAGGTCAACTTTTGGACCCATGTTACGAACTGAAAGTGAGTACATACCACGGATAGTACCGATAAGAAGACCGTTAAGAGTACCAAGACAAGAAACTGCAACGAAGAGGTTAAGAATGTTACCAAGAACATTACCAAATACTGTTGTGAAAGCAGAAGCAGTACCTTCATCCATAAGAGTCTGAACAGGAGCACCACCTGCAACACCAATGTAATAGAAAAGGTAAATTGCAATAATGATGATACCACCAACTACAAGAGCGATAGGAAGATTCTTTTTAGAATCCTTGATTTCTGAGTTGATTGATGTAGCAAGAATCCAACCTTCATAAGCGAAAGCAGTAGCAACAACAGCACCAAAAAGAGGTGACATATCGCCAGCACTTGTAGCAAAGTTAGAAGTAAGGATTGATGTTGGTTCACCAGCAAGGTTGTGTGTAAGACCATAGATTGTACCAACAATTGCCATCAAAAGAAGTGGAATAAACTTAATAAATGTAGCACTAATCTGGAGTTTACCAGCAAGTTTTGAAGAAAGTGTGTTAACTGCAAAAACGCAGATAAGAATGAAACCTGCAAGAAGGAATGTTTCGCTACCTGTTACAGGGTCACCTGCAAGTTGTAAATCAGGGTTTACTGATATTAAGAAAGTAAGGAAGTATCTTGCAGTAAGCCAAGCAAGAACAGATGTCATTGCAGGCATATAGATTGTTGTTGCAAACCAACCCATCATATAACCATATTTGCTACCAATTGTTGCTTCAGCATAGTCAACAAGACCGTTAACCTTTTCATAACGCTGAGCCATAACGCAGAATGCGAGAACACAGCAAATCATAATAACGCCACCGATAATCCATGCCAAAATACCGAGTGGCATGTCACCGTTAGTTTTTTGAAGAATTGCCTGTGCTTTAAAGAAAACACCGGAACCTACAACAGTACCTACAACCATGCAGATAGCCATCAAAAGTCCGTATTGTTTTTTGAGACCGTTTTCCATAGAAACCATCCTTTTTTAAAATATTTGTGTTATTATACAACATATTTTCTCAAATGTAAACATATTTTTCAAAAATATTTTAACAAATTAAAGTGTTAGCACAATAAATTGAAAATTTTACCTACAATCTTCGGGTTATAAGCCTGAAGGCCGTTGGTAAATGAATAAATTGAAATAAGTCACATATAATAGTAAAAAAGTACTTGACAAAACTGTTTTTAAAGTGTATTATTATAAAGCACTCAACGAGAGTACAAAGTAAATATCGCGGAGTAGAGCAGTTGGTAGCTCGTCGGGCTCATAACCCGAAGGTCGTTGGTTCAAGTCCTTCCTCCGCAACCAGAAAATGGAAAACACTCGTCATAAGATGGGTGTTTTTCGTTTTTGATAACAGAAATAAAGGTTTGAACCCTCAAACTTTGTATATAAATATATCTTGAAAACATAACGATTGAAAAACGTGAACATTAGTGGTATACTATAATTATTACATGAAAATGACTTTACCAAAGGAGATGTGTTTATGCATAAAGTTGACAATGCCGTAATAATGGCAGCAGGTACAGCAAGCAGATTTGCACCTTTGTCTTACGAAATGCACAAAGCATTAATTACAGTTAAAGGCGAAGTTCTGATTGAAAGACAAATCCGTCAGTTAAAAGAAGCAGGTGTTCCTGAAATATATATTGTAACAGGATATAAAAGTGAACAATTTGAATATCTCAAAGAAAAATTTGATGTTCACTTGGTTCATAACGATGAGTATCTTATAAGAAACAATAATTCCAGCATTAATGCCGTAAAAGATATTCTAAAGAATACATACATTTGCTCGTCAGACAACTATTTTTCTGTAAATCCTTTTGAAAGTGAAGTTGAAGACTGCTATTATGCGGCAGTTTATGCCGATGGTAAAACAAAAGAATGGTGTATGGATTACGACGAAAACGGAGTGATTAAAGACGTTGTAATCGGTGGCGAAAACAAATGGTTTATGTTGGGGCACACATTCTGGGATGAAACTTTCAGTAAAAAATTTGTTGAAATTTTAGAAAAAGAGTATAATCGACCTGAAACGGTTGACTTGTTGTGGGAGAGTATTTATATAAATCATATTAACGAACTTAAAATGAAAATTAGAAAATATTCTGATGATGTGGTTTTTGAGTTTGACACTCTTGATGAACTTCGTCAGTTTGACACAACTTATGTTGCTGACACTCGTTCAGAGCTTCTTAAACAGTCTGCAAAAGAACTTGGCTGTAAGGAAGAAGAAATAACAAATGTTTTGTCTTATAAAGATGAAAACAATGCTGCGGCAGGGTTTATGTTTACATACAATAATGCACAATACAGATATTCTTATGAAGAAAAAATATTAAGGAGACAATAAAATGGCAAAAGAAATTGTTAAAGCTGATATTTCGCAGATTAAAGCGTTATTATATAAAGTTTTGGGAACTGATGCATATGCAGATTTGTCCAGAATGGGCGGTTTAACTAACCATACTTACAAAGTAACAATGGAAAATGGCGATGAGTTTGTTGTTCGTATTCCAGGTGAGGGTACAGAAGAAATGATTGTCCGTAAAGACGAAATGGTCAGCACAAAATTGGCTTGTGACTTGGGCGTTGATGCAGAAGTGCTTTATTTCGGTGAAGACGGCTCAAAAGTTACAAAGTATATTAAAAACGCGGTTACAATGTCATCTGAAACACTTCACGAGCAAAAGCATATTGAACAAATGGCGGATATTTTCAAAAAGATGCATACTTGCGGTGTAGATACCAAAGTGCCGTTTGAAGTTTTTGAAATGGCAGCAAGCTACGAAAAAATCATATTAGACAAAAACGTTCCAATGTTTGACGATTATGACGAGATGAAGGCTAAGGTTATGGAAATCAAGGCTGAAATTGATAGCTCAATTGATATTAAAAAAGTTCCTTGTCACAACGATGCTCTTTGTGAAAACTGGGTTGAGGGTGATGGTAGAATGTATCTTATCGACTGGGAATATGCAGGTATGAATGACGGAATGTGGGATTTGGCAGATGTTTCAATCGAAGCAGGTTTTGATGATGAACATGATAGAAAATTTTTAATAGCATATCTTGGTAAAGAACCTGGAATAATCGACAAGAAACACTTCCTTGCAAACAAAATCTATGTTGATTATCTATGGACACTTTGGGCAAAGGCAAGAGTTCCTTATGACGGTCAGCCAATGGAGGACTGGGCATTAGAACGTTATACAAGACTTAAAGGCTTCGTTGAAGCTTATAAAAACATCTAAGGGGGATATTTTTATGATAGCAGGTGTTATTGCCGGTATTACATGGGCATTAGAAACAATAGTTTTGGGTTATGCTTTGGGTATGACTCCATTCTTTACAACGGAACAAGCAATATTTTTAGCACCATTTGTAAGTACATTTTTACATGACGGATTTTCAGCAATCTGGGCAACGATTTATAACGCTGCAAAAGGCAATGCAAATAATGTATGGAAGGCATTTAAGACAAAGAGCGGTAAGTTCGTAGTTCTTGCTGCGGTTATCGGTGGACCTATCGGTATGACGGGTTATGTAATGTCAGTTAACTATATGGGTGCTTCAATCGGAGCGGTTGCGTCAGCAGTTTTTCCTGCAATCGGAGCAGTACTCGCATTCATTTTCTTAAAAGAAAAAATGAAATGGCATCAGTGGCTTTTCCTTATAGCAACACTTCTTGGTGTATATGGACTTTACTATTCACCTGAAATGAATGTTACTAACTTTGCTCTTGGTGTTATAGGTGCGTTTATGTGCTCATTCGGTTGGGGTATTGAAGCAGTTATTCTTGCAAAAAGTCTTACTGACCCTGAAGTTACAGATGAATATGCACTTCAAATTCGTCAGACAACATCAGCTCTTACATACGGTATCATTCTTTTACCGGCAATTTCATTGATTAAGGGTTGGGGGATTACAGAAAGTTGGAGTTTTATCGGTACTCTCTTTACAAGTGAAGCACCTTGGTTGATTCCAACAATTGCTGCAGCAGGTTTGTGTGCAACAGTTTCATATCTTTTCTACTACAAAGCTATCGCTCAGATTGGTGCATCAAAGGCAATGGGACTTAATGTTACTTATGGTGCATGGGCAGTTATCTTTACTGCCATTATTACAAAAACAATGCCAAGTGCAGTAGCAATTGTCTGCACAATTATTGTTCTTTTCTGTAGTATTTTTGCAGCTGCAGATATTAAAGAAATCTTCAAAAAATCTAAATGAGTATAATTGATTGTCGGGGAGATATGTCAGCATATTTCCCTGATTTTTTGTGCCATAATATAGCGTAAATCGTTGAATTTTATGAATTGTTATGATACAATAAACAGTAACGTATTTTTGCAAATTCATCTTACTATGATAAGGAGATGTTCTGATGTTAATGTATATTGACCCGGGTACGGGAAGTATGCTTTTCACCATTTTGATTGGTGTTCTTGGTGCTGCATTCTATTCCTTGAGAATGCTTTGGATTAAACTTCGCTTTAAACTTGGTAGTGGAAAGGTTGAGGCTGATTTGAAGGGTATTCCCTTTGTAATCTTTGCTGATGATAAAAGATATTGGTCAATTTTTGAACCGATTTGTCGTGAACTTGATAAGAGAGGTAAAGATGTTGTCTATATGACTGCATCTGAAGATGACCCTGCTCTTGAAAATACCTTTGAGCATATCAAGGCAGAATATGTTGGCAGTGAAAACAAGGCATTTGCCCGTCTTAATTTTTTAAATGCGACGATTGTACTTTCAACTACTCCGGGACTTGATGTTTATCAATGGAAGCGTTCAAAAGAAGTTAAATATTATGTTCATATACCTCACGCTGCAAGTGAGATTACTCTTTACAGAATGTTTGGCATTGACTATTATGATGCTATTCTTCTTTCGGGTGAATATCAGGTTCAAGATATAAGAAAGCTTGAGAAACTCCGTGAATTGCCGCCGAAAGAACTCGTAAAAGTCGGTATTCCTTATATGGACAAGATGATTGCGAGGCTTGAAAAAGAAGGTCCTGCTCCTGACCACGAAAGAACAGTACTTCTTGCTCCGTCATGGGGACAGAGTGCGATTTTCAGTGTTTATGGCAGTAGAATTCTCGATGTTTTACTTGCAACTGGTTATCATATTATTGTTCGTCCACATCCACAGTCATTTAAGTCTGAAAAAGAAATGCTGGACAAGCTAATGGCAGATTATCCTGAGTCAGAACAGCTTGAGTGGAATAGAGATACTGACAATTTCGATGTGCTTCGTCGTTCAGATATTCTTATTTCTGACTTTTCAGGTGTTATTTTTGATTTCTCATTGGTATATGACAAGCCTGTAATTTACACTAATCCTAATTTTGATGTAAGTCTTTATGACGCATGGTGGCTTGATACTCCACTCTGGACTACAACTGCACTTCCAAGACTTGGTGCTGAACTTACGGAAGAGAATATGAGCAATCTTAAAGAAGTGATTGATACCTGTATTTCTGACTCACAATATATTGAAGGTCGTCGTCAGGTTAAGGCGGAGACATGGGAGTACGTTGGTGAAGGTGCTGCACGTACTGCGGATTATCTAATCAACAAATATGAAGAATTAACAGCAGAAAAGGAGGGGAAGTAATATGTCGTTCTTTTCCGTATTAGAAACATTACTTATTGGCCCTCTTAAGTTAATATTTGAAGTTATTTATAATTTTGCTTATCGTTTTGTAGGACATCCCGGACTTGCAATTATCTTTTTAAGCCTTGTAATGAACATTCTCGTTCTTCCTTTATATCGTCAGGCTGATGCAATGCAGGAGGCTTCGCGTGATATAGAGAACAAGTTAAGTAAAGGAGTTGCACATATCAAGAAAACCTTTAGCGGTGACGAAAGAATGATGATTCTTCAGACTTATTATCGTCAGAATCATTACAAGCCAACCGATGCTTTGCATGGCTCGGTTTCATTACTTCTTGAAATCCCGTTCTTTATGGCGGCTTATCAATTCTTGTCACACCTTGAAATTCTTAACGGTGCAACTTTTGGCCCAATCAAGGACTTGAGTCTTCCTGACGGGCTTATTACGATAGGTGATTTTTCGATTAACCTTTTGCCTATTTTAATGACAGCTGTTAATGTTATTTCAAGTGCATTGTACCTTAAAGGTTTTCCAATGAAAACTAAGGTGCAGTTGTATGCAATGGCAGCATTTTTCCTTGTATTCCTTTATACATCTCCTGCAGGACTTGTATTTTACTGGACTCTTAACAATGTGTTCTCACTTGTAAAAACAATTTTCTATAAAATTAAGAATCCACAGAAAGTCCTTAGATTACTTACAGCCGTTATTGGTGTTTCATCAATTATCTTTGGTGGATTTATATATGATAATCCGTCAACAAAGAAAAAGGTATTTTTGATTGCTTTGGGAATTGTTCTTATTGTTCCGTCATTTATGCCTGTTATCAAAAAGGCTGTTGCAGGTAAATTAAAGGATGTTGAACCAAAGCCTAATCGTAAACTCTTTATTGCAGGAGGACTTTATTTAACGGTACTTGTAGGTCTTTTAATTCCTACAACATTTATCTCAGCATCTCCTCAAGAGTTTATAGATATTACCTATTTCCACCACCCATTATGGTATGTTGTAAGTGCTGCTTGTCTTGCAGCAGGTACTTTCCTTGTATGGATGAGTGTTTTCTATTGGCTTGCGAATCCAAAGGGTAAGGTGATTTTTGAAGTTTTTGTGGGAATAATGTGCGTTGCAATGACTGTGAACTATATGTTTTTTGGAACAGATTTAGGTAATATTTCAGCAACCTTACAATATGATAACGGATTATCATTTGCATTAAAGGAACAGCTTATTAACCTTGCAGTTATAGGCTTAATTGCTTTGGTAATGTATTTTATTGTTAAAAAGTGGAAATCAGCAGTTGCAACAATTCTTGTTATTGCGGTTCTAGCTCTTGGCGGAATGTCAGTTGTCCATATCAATACAATAAAGACTTCGGTTGAAAGTATTTCAACTGAAAGCCTTGAAGCAGGTGATGCACCTAATTTTGACATCAGTACAGAAGGACAGAATGTCGTTGTTATTATGCTTGACCGTGCAATGGGTGAATATCTGCCTTATCTTTTCAATGAAAAACCTGAATTAAAAGAGCAGTTTGCAGGCTTCACATATTATTCGAACACAATCTCTTATGGCGGAAAAACAAATTTTGGTGTTCCAGCGTTGTTGGGCGGATATGAATATACACCGGTAGAAATGAATAAGAGAGATGATGAATTACTTGTTAATAAGCACAACGAATCGCTTAAAGTTATGCCTGTGCTTTTTGCAAACAATGGGTTTGATGTTACAGTTTGCGACCCTGTCTATGCAAACTATCATTGGATTCCGGATTTATCAATTTATGATGAATACGATAATATTGATGCGTATATTACAAAGGGACGCTTCAGCGACGTAAGTCAAAAAGCTGATGTTATTTCAAACAACTACAGAAACTTCTTCTGCTTCGGTATAATGAAAACAATGCCCCTTGTAATTCAGAGCACAATTTATGACTTCGGTAACTACTGCAAGGTTGAAACAGGGGCTGAAGAATTGACTTATTCAACACAGAAGGCTACATCAATATCAACATCAACAGGTATGTCCAATTCGTTTATGCAGTCATATAACGCAATGGCAAGTCTTCCTAATATGACTCAGATTAAGTCAGAGGATAAAAACACATTCCTTTTCTTCTCATCAGACTTAACACACGAACCAATGCTTGTTCAGGAACCTGATTATGTTCCTGCTCCCGTAGTTGATAATACCCAGTTTGATGCTGAAAATATGACGCGTTTTAACCTTAACGGGAAAAAACTCAGAGTAGAAACAGTAGCACATATGAGCCATTATCATGCAAATATGGTTGCTTTAATGCAGCTGGGTAATTGGTTTGATTATCTTCGTGAAAATGACGTTTACGATAACACAAAGATTATTATTATCGCTGACCACGGACAGAATATGAATCAGTTAGAGGATTTGATTGTAACCGATGACAATGGTGTAAAGAACGATGTTTCATTCTATTTCCCATTGTTTATGGTTAAAGACTTTAACAGTACTGAATTTGCAACGTCAACTGAGTTTATGACTAACGCTGATGTGCCGACTATGGCTGTAAAAGATTTAATTCAAAATCCTGTTAATCCATTTACAAACAAGCCGATTAACAGTAATGAAAAAACAGCACACAGACAGTATATTATAAAATCAGTGAACTGGGATGTGACTGTAAATAACGGTAAAACCTTCCTTCCAGCTCAGTGGTGTAGTGTAGAAGACGATATTTGGGATAAAAACGATTGGGAATTTTATAATGAGGAAACTGTTCTTAAAGAACACAGCTTTTCATAAAAAACTAACGCATAATACAAAAACCTTGAAGCAGTTTTGTTTCAAGGTTTTTTACAATATAGAATAAATTCTGATTTTATCAATTTGTTGCGATATTCATTTTGTTATGCTATACTTATTTTTAGAGGTGAGCATATGCCAAACAAATTCAACTGGGCGATATTAGGCTGCGGTAATATTGCAAATGATTTTGCACGTGAAATGAATAAAACGGGTGGCAAAGTTTATTCAGTTGCTAATCGTACATATGAAAAAGCTGTCAAATTTGCAGAAAAATATAATATAGAAAAAGTTTATGATAATATTGATGACTTGTTTTTAGATGCAAATGTAGATATTGTCTATATCGCAACACCACACAATAAGCATATTGAGTATATTCTCAAAGCGTTAGAAAACGACAAACATGTGCTTTGCGAAAAGGCAATTACCCTTAATTCTCAAGAACTCAGTAAGGCAGTTAGCCTTGCTAATGAGAAAAAACTCATTTTAGCCGAGGCTATGACAATTTATAATATGCCACTTTATAACGAACTTGAAAAGATTATTAAGTCAGGGGATTTAGGCGAATTCAGGCTTGCTCAGGTGAATTTTGGTAGTTTCAAAGAGTATGATATGACAAATCGATTCTTTAATATGGATTTAGCAGGCGGTGCGTTGCTTGATATAGGTGTTTATGCACTTTCTCTTGTAAGAATGTTTATGGATACAAAGAATGCTCAAATCCATTCGCAAGTCAAATTTGCCGAAACAGGTGCAGACGAGCAGTCAAGCATTATAATCGAAAACGGAAAAGAGCAGATGGCGAGTGTAACGCTCTCACTCCACGCAAAACAACCAAAGCGTGCAACAATCTGTTATGATAATGGCTATATCGAGATTTTTGAATACCCAAGAGCCGATAATGCAACAATCACATACACAAATGATGGTCATACACAAGAAATCATAGCAGGTAAACTTGAAAATGCACTCTGCTATGAATTGCAGAATATGGAAAACGCCATATTAAATGGCAAAAACACAATGCGTCTAGATTACACAATTGATGTAATGAGTATTATGACAAAACTACGAAACGATTGGAATATGAAATACCCGGAAGAAATAAAATAACAAAATGGCGAGAGTTAAACTCTCGCCATTCATTTTGCCTTTATATAATCTTGACCCCAAATCCGTCGCCTAAATCTCCGCCGTTAAGAATATACTCAACGCACTTTTTCTGCATTGTAGTAATTTGCGGTAATTGTTCAGTACAACCGTAACTGCCTATCTTTTTCTTGTTTTTTAGCATAACTTTATTCTTGTATCTCACACTGAAAAGCCAACGGTATGCGGATGCAGGGTCTTCGCGGTGGCTTACAACATCCCAAAGTTCAGGAAATTTGAGAATGTTGCTACCTTCAGGCATAAACTCTTTGTTAGTAGGGTAGAGTAGCCAACTGTGACACATAAACTTGTTGTCAGGGTATTCAGGGAAAAACTCTCTTATAAACTCTTGTGCCATAATAAATGATTTTTCACAAGCCTCAATGTCAAGTCTTTCACCGCGACAAATATGCACATTCCAGATTTTATCACCAAACTTAATTTCTTCACCATTTTTGCTATATGAATTTGGCATATAATAAAACATTTTCTGATATTGAAGTCTGCCGATTTTGAAAATGTTCAAATTCATATGGTGCATAATCCAATTAAGTTCATTAAGACCGACTTTGTGCAAATTATCACGACAATCGTCAATCCATATTTTAATGTCGCTCATTGTGTCAAAAAAGATTTCATCACTAATGCCTTTTTTCGCGTATCTATCTTTTACTTCAGGCAAAAATGCGTACACAAGACAAAGTTTTATGAAGTCATCTTTTTTAAGATGGATTTCCCAACGATTTTTGTAACAGAATTTAAGATAACGAGAAATCTTTTTCTCGTGTTTTTTTATGTAATCTTCTATTTGTTTCTGTAAATTTTCATCAGGATATATCTTCAAAAACAATTCTTTTGAACGAGTATAATCAATCATAATGTTCTCCATAAAAAATCAGTTTTATAAAATTATTTTACAACCAAAATTTTATCAATATTATATTTCTTAAACAACTGCACATGCTTTTCTGTGATTTTCTCACCACTTACTGCAATAGGAATAGCAGGGGGACAAGATACAGTAGGACTTGCACAAACTCTGCCCACAGCATTTTTAACGCTGATTTCTTCACTTTCGCTGAAAATTGCCTCGCGAATTGTCATTACTCTTTCGCCAAACACAAAACTCATTGTATCTTCGTTATAATCGTTTTTTAAAGTCAGTTCAAGATTTTTGAAAGCAGTTTCAAGTTTCAGGAAATCCTTGTCTGTATTTTGCGGTGAAATCATAAATACAACAAAGTCATCATCTGCATATTCAGGTTCAATTCCGTATTTTCTGAAATGCTCGGCAAAATTGCCTTCATATTCCGAAAAATCTGCAGTAATTTTTAATGGCTCGTAAAATTGTGGACTTGCAGTATTCCATACACCACATTCAACCATAATACGCGATATCTTTTCACACTTTTCTGCACAGATTTTTATATCATCTCTAATTTTCTCGTCAATATATCTGTTGCACAAATCAAGCGATTGCAAAATAAGATACGACGGACTTGTTGAGCCAAAAATACTCATAGCATTGATTGCATTTCGTGAAAATCCGTATTTATCATTTTTTGCAATATGCAAATATCCGCCACCTGTAAGTACAGGTAAAGTTTTGTGTGCCGAATCGCAACACATATCAGCACCAAGGCTTATTGGGTGCATATCTTGTGGGCAAAATTTCAAATAACTACCGTGAGCATTGTCAACAAGTAATGGAATATCAAACTCCTTGCAAACCTTTGAAAGTTCAGCAATATTCGCAACTTTGCCAAGATAATCGGGACTTGTTATGTATACCGCAAAAGGCTTTCTATCAAGATTTTCAAGTGTATCTCGTAATTTGTCAGCAGTAACCATAGAACTGCACAAACTTTGTGTGCGTTCAGGATAAATCCACTCCACATCGGCGTCTAATTTTGCAAGTGCGTAAACAAATGACTTGTGAGCATTTCGTCCCGCAAGTACAAAAGGTCTATGTGATTTGTCAGCTCTTAAATATGCAAGATAAAGCATAGCGTTGATGCTTTGGCTTGACCCACCTGCAGAGTAAATTGTTTTTGAAGTATCAAAAAGGCGAGAGGCATTTTCTTCGCTTTTGCGGATTATACCCGTAGGTGCATATAACTCGTCAGCACCTTTGATTTCAGTAATATCAAATTGCTCACAACCTAAAAAAGACACACCCTTATGACCCGGCATGTGAAGTCGGGCAGTATTACTTTTAATGTAATTCTGCACAAAGTCAAAAATTGGTGTGTCCATTTTAATTTTCCTTTTATTTTTCTTCGCTTTCAGCTACCTGAATCATCACAGCACATTCGATACGCTTTTTGAAAAGTTCACAACCATATTCATAAATGCCCGTAATTTTTCCCGATGCGTGATATGAGTTAGCAGCACAACCGCCAGAGCAGTAAAGTTTTGCCCAACAGTCGTTACATTCAGGTCTTGCATAAGCATTACAAAGTTTGAATTCGTTCTGAATTTCTTTGTTTGTAACACCGTCCCAAATGTTACCGAGAAGATATTTTGTGTCACCAACAAATTGGTGGCAAGGGTAAAGTTCACCTGTAGGAGTAACTGCCATATATTCAGTACCTGAACCACAACCCGAAATTCTCTTGTAAATGCAAGGACCGTGTGTTAAATCAAGCATATAGTGGTAGAATGTAAAACCATTACCTGCCTTTTTACGCTTAATCATCTCTTTTGCAAGGATTTCGTACTGTTCAAAAAGAATAGGCAAATCTTCTTGAGTTAGTGCACTTGCATCTTCAGGTGCACATACAACAGGCTCCATACTAAGTTCAGTAAATCCTAAATCAGCCATATGGAAAATATCGTTTGTAAAATCAATATTATTATGAGTGAATGTGCCACGCATATAGTAGTTTTTACCGCCACGTTTTTTCACAAATTCTTGGAATTTAGGAACAATCAAATCATAACTTCCGCGTCCCATATAGTCAACGCGAAGTCTGTCGTGAACTTCGGGTCGTCCGTCAAGACTTAAAACAACATTACTCATTTCCTTATTGCAGAAATCAATAACTTCGTCATCAACAAGTACGCCGTTAGTAGTAAGTGTAAAACGGAAATTCTTGTTATATATTTTTTCCTGAACACGAGCGTAAGCAACTAATTCTTTAACTACATTCCAGTTCATAAGTGGCTCGCCACCGAAAAAGTCAACCTCAAGATTATGACGAGTACCTGAATTTTCAATCAAGAAATCAAGTGCACGCTTACCAACCTCAAAACTCATTAAAGCACGCTCGCCGTGATATTTGCCTTGACTTGCAAAGCAGTATGAACAGTTAAGATTGCAAGTGTGTGCAACGTGTAAGCAAAGTGCCTTGATTACAGTATTTCTGTTCTTGAAATCAAAAGCCATACTCTCATAAGTGTCAGGGGTATAAAGTTTGCCCGCATTTTCGAGAGATTTTACATCTTCAATGCAGTCAAGAACATCTTGCTTTGTGATTTCTTCATTTTTATATGTGTCAAGTATGTACTTTACAATCTCGTCAGTGGTTTTGTCTTTATACATAGCGATTATATCGTATGCAACTTCGTCAACTACGTGAACAGAGCCACTGCAAGTGTCAAGCACAATATTATAACCATTTAACTTATATTGATGTACCATAGTGTATCCTTTTCAATAAAAAACAGGTAATACGCTATGCATTACCTGCTTTTACAATAGATTTTGTTAAAACTTATTTGCTTTCGCAGTTTTCACATTGTTGGTTAGCAACGCCACATGATGTCTTGCAAGCTGACTGGCAAGATGTCTGGCATTCACCACAACCGCCTTTTTCAACAGAAGCTGTAAGGTCTCTTGTTTCGATTGTCTTGATTCTTTCCATTTTGAAAACTCCAATCTTGAAAAATTTGAATAGGGCAAACCCTTGATTTCATTTACCTAAAAAGTATATCACAAGGCTTATTTTGTGTCAAGATATTTATTTTGTAAGGGAATGCTATAGTTAGCATCCCCTTACAAAAATTTATGTATTTAGTTAATTATAAAACATCATCAAACAACTTGAAGTTTTCTTTTGTGGCTGTAAGTTCGCCATTTTGGATTTTCTTGATAATCTCAACAATTCTGTCGTTGATTGGTGTAGCCACACCGTATTTCTTACCGAAATCACAAACAACGCCGTTAATTGCATCAACCTCACAAGGTTTCCCTTTTTTAAGGTCCTGTAACATTGAAGGCTCAATATCTCTGTGTTTTTTGAGGGCTATTGGAAGTAAGAAACAACCGAATGCACGCTTTAATGCACCTTTCCAATAGAAAAGACCAACAATATTTTTACCTTGTACGGGTGCAAACTCAACGCCTGATGCGTGACCTACATCAATAATTTCTTTCATACAACGGATAGCAACCTTCTGACCTGCCTTGTCTTCAGTAACATCACCGAAAACACCGCCAACAACTGTACCAAGACCTGAAAATGTAGAGTTGATAAGTAATTTTGACCAACGAGCACCCATAAGATTTTCTTCTTCGTGAACAGGACACATCATTTCAAGTAAATCCTTAACCATCTTGAACTGTGCGTCAGTAATACCGTCCATTTTACCCATGTGGAATGAAAGTGAGTCCTTGTCACTTGTAAGCTCGCAAACACCCGACTCAACTAACGCTGCACCCCATTCAACAGCACAACCCATAGTGTGCTCTGTACCAACAATTTCAGCAATTAAAGGTTCAGGAATACCGTTTTGCAATGTTACAATAACACCGTCATCTGTAAGGTAATCTTTAAGCATTGTTACAACTTCTTTGTTGAATAACTGTTTTGTAAGAAGAATAATAACGTCGTATTTACCTTCCATCTGGTCAGGTGTAATTGCTTTTACAGGCACTAACATATCAACTGTACCAATAATTTTAGCACCTTTTGTGTTAAGAGCTTCAACGTGTGCCTTATTTCTGTTAATAAGGTCAACTTCGCCACCATTTTTTGTAATAAATGCACCAAGTACAGTACCGAGTGAGCCTGCACCATAAATCGCATATCTTGCCATAAAATAACCCCTTTTACACTTGTTATATTTTTATCAAAGTAATTATATACTCTTTAATTCTAAAATTCAATAGAATAAAGAAAAAAAGGAACGATGCCTTAATCGTTCCCAATTTCTATTGTATGTTAATTTTTAATTGCATTTTACTCTAATTTTTTTGAAGACAGATTCAACTATATAATTCACAATACAAATTACAAAAACACATAAACTGCTTACAAGAAATGCACCTGCAAAACTTGTTGCGTGAAGATAATCTAAAATAGCCTTAACAGGCAGTATATTTGAACATATAAACAGCAAAATTCTGTGTAGACCTAAAATCATTAGAGAGTTTTTACCCATGTAAACAATATATTTATTATGACAATTCTGACAAATTAAAACAATGAATTGAAGGATGAAAAGTGAATAAATGAGAAATGTATATGATTTTAGTCGTATAATTTCGTCGGAATTTCCTGCTGCTAAAAGTATTCCTATGGCAAATAGCCCAAATGAAACAACAGGAATAATTCCACGAATTAACTTGTTGTTAAGTTTTGGGGCAATTTTTTCTTTAATTCGCCTGAACTCAAAAGCGACAAGCATAAAGAAAAGGGCGGGGCACAGGGCATTGAAAGCAAATGGGACGTATTCGTTTTCAAAAGTCTGATTACAATATTGCTGAATTGGTAATGAAACTATAAACAGCATAATCATAATGAAAAATCTGACAAAAGAATACTTGATTTTTGCAATAAAATAAAAGATATTTGATGCAATAAAGAAGAGCTGAAGATACCATAAAGCCCAATTACAAACACGAGCACAGTTCTTTCCGCCAAGAATTAAATATTTAATTCCATTAAGAATAGTAATATCTCTTTGCAAAATCGTAATTGAAACAATAAACGAGAAAATAAAGAATAATACATAAGGTATTAATAGATTTTTGATTTTACCTACAAGAAAATCCTTGTATCTTTTCTTTGTGCTGAACAAATAACCGGAAATGCAAAAGAAAAGTGGCATGTGAAATGAGTATATAAAATGAAAAATCTCTTTGTCTAAAAGCCAACAATGTGCCAGCACTACAGAAAAAATTGCGATACCTTTAATAAAATCAATAGATGTATTTCTTTTGTTTGAAACTTCATTAATCATAAATTAAATTTCACACCTCAGCCTCGTAAAATCCAATACACTCTCTACCGGTAAGATTGTTTGAAACATTTCTTGCATTAAAATAAAGTCTTAACTTATTTTCGTGATACGTAAGACAACAAGCATAAACATATTGTGCCATCCAGTCATTATCACCACATTTTTGCGGTGCCAAAAATGGTTTTACAAACTCAAAATTAATACCGTCTTGGGATTTTAAAAGCATAATTGCCGAATGGCTTTTTCCGTCTTTTTCAAAAAGCCCATTTTGAAGTCCTATGTAACAATCTTTAAGTTTATACACCTTTAAACAACCTGAACAAAGATTGAGATATTCAATGTTTTTATCAGGACTGATAATAGGTGTTTCCCTTGAAACGTAGCCGTTTGTGATGCTATCGCTTTCTGCAAAACTTATGTGTGTTGGCTCACAAAATCCACAATCTTCAATGAATGTTTGCCCACAAGAATAATACATACGATACTTGCCATCAATATTTATCAAAAACGGATTAGAAATTGCAAATCCTTGCTTATATTCTTCATAATTTCGTGTTTTGCCAATAACCAAATATGGATTTGACCATTCCTTAAGATTAGTTGATTCAACACAGTATATTTCTGATTTCCATTTTGCACCAACAAGGCTCAGAAGATTAAAAATCACAGGTCTTGTACGTTCGTAAAACAGATAATATTTTCCGTCGATATAATTAATATTAGGACGCATTGCACGGTTTACAATTTTACCTTTATTTTTAAAATCCATTCCGTCAACACTTTCATAATGATAAACACCAAAAAACGTGTGACAGAACAAATGCCATTTGCCATCGTGAGAAACGTCAGGAGTTAAAACACTCGGGTCAGCAATAACAAAACTGTTCCAAGGATTTTTAAGTATAGGATTGCCTTCAAAAAGCGTAAAATCCGCGTTGTTAAATTGTTCAAAAGTAAGATTATTCATAGTCAAATTCCTTGTTTGTAACAATAAATGTCATTCGTTCTTGAATACTTGCACCGCCGTGGTCTGTACCTATTCCACCGTGGTCAGAAGTTATAATAATAAGCCAATCTTCTGTGTCATAAGTTTCTCTCTGCTTAATTGCGTTAATTGCTTCAAAACCATATTGGTCAGCAGTCTGGAACGCCTCTTTATACCTTGGATTATTAAAAGTAAAACCGTAGTTATGACCTGTACTGTCAGTTGGCTCATAAATAACAAAAATAAAGTCTGCACAATCATTCTTTTTAATTTCATTTAATGTGTATTCGTGAGATGCCTTGTCATTTTTACATCTGTTAAATGAAACATTAAGATTGTTTTTTTCGCAGTAATCTTTTTCTTCGTTATATGTAGCGTTTTTTCTGTCAAAATGACCTTTCCATTTGGTAATAAAAGAAGAACTGTCAATTACTTTTTCTTCAACAAGTGTTGTGAGAAGTGTTTTGTGGTCAAGCGATTTTGTAATGCCGTTTGCAGTAATTCCGTGCTCATCTGCCCATACACCAGTAAGAATTGAACACCAACCTGGTGCAGTAGATGTGTCTTGAGTATTTTCGGCAGGGTAGTTTACGCCACCACAATAAGAAAGGTTTATTGAAGCACCATCGTCTAATAATGTATCAACAGCACTTTCCCCATCAACCATTTCTTTAAGTACATCTGCACGACAACCATCGTAACCTATAATAATTGCTTTCTTTTCAGTCTTACCGTCAGCAAGAGGGGAGTCAAAGTGAGTTTTAATAATATTGTATAGTTCAGTTTGAGGAATAGCAGTTTCAATAGTGTTTTCATAACCTATTGAAGCAACATTCTGTCTGAACAATTCTTCAGTGTCACCCGAATCTTTTGCATATTCCATTTTTGGAATTAAAATCGCAGAGGCAACAATTCCACCAACTAGAACAATAGCCAAAACAATAATCAAAATTTTCTTTTTCATAAGTCCAACTCCTTTCATAATTAAATGATATCATAGTTTTCTACCAAAAACAACCAAAATAAAAAGACAGCAAGAAAAATCTTACCGTCTTTATAGTTGTGTTTTTTAAAAATGTCATAGCAAATCCTCTTTAGCCTGTTCAGGGCAAAAATTATTATCGTGTGCAAGGTCATAATTTTTGCGAGTATTTGTTTTTCCTTTTACCTCTAACTCAGCGGTTAGTCAGCGGTTTAGAGGATAAGCGATTTTGCCCCATGTAAGGATGAATGGAAGTGCCTTGGGGCATAGTAACCTTGCACTTTCTATTATACAACAAATAAAAACTTATTCAATAGGGTAGAAGAAACTTTTAATCTTCTATTTGTTGATTTTTGTTTTGTTTGAGTGGTATAATTATCTAAACTTTTAGAATCCAGAGGTGATAATTATAAAACAGATTGATACTGGTATACTTTTAAATTCTCAGATACAATTCTTTTCAATGTCTGCTCTTGCGAAAAAGTTATATTATCATGTACTTTGCATGGGACATTTCTTCTGTGACAATAATTATCATCTTGTCCGTGAGAACTACGACAGTATTTTGCTTATACTTGTAAAGGATGGCAGTTTTACTTTTAGTGACAGTAACGGTGAATTTATCACAGCAAATAAAAACAGTATGGTGATACTTGATTGTTATGAACCCCACGAATATTTTACTAATGATTATACTGAATTTTTATGGATGCATATTGCTGGGGTAAACAGCCGTGAATTTTGTAGTGAAATAGTAAATACATGTGGCAATCTTATTAACGGTTCTGCATTTAGTGAAGCAGAAAGGTTGTTTTTGAAGATATATAACGCTTCTAAGGGAAATGAGAGAGAAATATCACTACTGATTTATCGTTTACTTACGCAACTTGTTTCTACAAATAAGACAGAAATTGATAATAAAGGTATTCTTTACATTAGCAAAGCAAAAGAATATATTACAGAGCATCTTGATGAAGAAATAACAACTGGAATTATTGCCGATGAACTTCATATAAGTCCAACTCATTTATCAAGGCTTTTCAGACAACAGACAGGTTTTTCACCCTATGACTATGTTATTGCTGAAAGAATTAACAAGGCAAAAGAATACCTTCTCACAACCGACAAAAGCATTACAGATATAGCGTATCTAACTGGTTTCAATTCTCAGGCAAATTTCATTTATTGTTTCAAAAATCACGAGGGTATTTCACCGGGCAGATTCCGTAAACTTAAATTTTAATAATGTTAGGATTTCTAAACTTTAAGGCAGTATTTTGAAATACTGTCTTTTCTTTTTTATGTATAATAGAAATATAAATAATCGCAAAGGGATTGATTTTATGAATAACAAAGACAGAGAAAGACTTCGCTGGCTTGCAAATCATCAACTTGAAATTGCAAATTCACCTAAAAATCTTGAACGCGTTGAACTTTGGAAAAGACATAATATGTATAAAGGTGAAAGACCACCTATTCATATTGAGGTTGGCAGTTTTGCACACGAGGTAA
This sequence comes from Candidatus Fimenecus sp., assembly GCA_045545735.1. Classification (GTDB taxonomy): domain Bacteria; phylum Bacillota; class Clostridia; order Oscillospirales; family Acutalibacteraceae; genus Fimenecus. The sequence goes on from JAZQBM010000012.1 coordinate 235,358, forward strand.
TCAACCCATTGTTACAGTGTGAAGACGAGCAGGCAAGATGGATTGAATATAAACTTTTGAATAACTTTGTCAATATGGAATTATTTGATGATGACAAAGTTGTGCCACCATATTTTCAACAAACCTACGACATCTATTTCACTCTTTTTGGTCACCATATAAAACAAACTGTTGTTAAAAAAGACGATGGTACAGAAATGGGTCATCAGTTTGAGCATATCATTGACGATTTGGCTGACGATTTTGATAAAATTCAACAGCCTACAATCTATGGTGTCAATAAAGAAAGCACAATGCAGAAGAATACACTCTTTAACGACATTTTCGGTGATATTCTTCCTGTAAGACTTGTAAGTGATGGACTTTATTCAACTCCCACACAACACGTGGTACATATGATGGGTATGGAAAATATGCTCTTTGCAATGTACGACTATCCTGATGAATTTAAAGAAATGATGGATAGAATTGCAGATGCTTATGTTGCATATTTCAAGCATCTTGAAAGTGAAAATGTACTTTTACAGAATAAATCTTTTGAGTGGGTATGTCAGGGTTCATTAGCATTTTATGACAAACCTGATAAACAAGGTCAGATTAAGACAACTGACCTTTGGGGCTTTATGGATAGTCAGGAAACTGTGGGTATTTCACCAGAAATGTTCCATGAGTTCATATTCCCTTGCTATTATAAAATTGCATCATTATTCGGCAGACTCAATTATGGTTGTTGTGAGCCTGTTCATCCTCATTGGGACACCATAAAAACCTTGCCTAATCTTAAAAAAGTGTCAATTTCACCTTGGTGTGACGAAGATTTTATGGCAGAACAACTTCGTGGTTCTGGTATTATCTATCACAGAAAACCAAATCCGACATTTCTTGGTGTTGGTAAAAATCTTGATGAAGATGCAACTCGTAAGCATATTGAAAAGACTATCAAAACTGCTCGTGGTTGTAAACTTGAATTCGCACAACGAGATGTTTACACAGTTAATAACGATATGAACAAGGTGCGTCGCTTTGTTGAGATTATAAGGGAATCAATTGAAAATCATTGGGAGGGTTAAACTATGTCAACAGTATTAGAAATATGTGAATTCGTGCAAAAAGGCAGAGCAAAAAATGTAAAAGAACTTGTAACACAGGCTCTTGAGGATAATATTTCAGCAAAAGAAATTCTTGATAACGGACTTATTGCAGGTATGATGGCAATCGGTGAAAAATTCAAGAAAAATGAGGTGTATGTGCCTGAAGTTTTAATTGCTGCAAGGGCTATGAATATGGGTGTTGCAATTCTTAAACCATATTTAACGCAAGAAGGTGTTGAGCCAATCGGTAAGGCCGTTATTTGTACAGTTAAGGGTGACTTGCACGACATTGGTAAAAACCTTGTTAAAATGATGCTTGAAGGTGTAGGAATAGAATGCATTGACCTTGGTACTGATGTTTCAGCAGAACAAGTTGTTAATGCCGTTAAAGAAAATGATGCACAAATCGTAGCACTCTCATCACTTCTTACAACTACAATGGAATACCACAAAGATGTTGTTGATGCTCTCAAGGATGCAGGACTTCGTGACAAAGTAAAGGTTATGGTTGGTGGTGCACCTGTAAGTGAAGACTTTGCAAAACAGGTCGGTGCAGATAGTTATGCACCTGACGCAGCGACTGCTGCTGATTTAGCACTTTCATTTTTCAAAAAGGACTAAAAATATGAAACCAATAGTAAAGAAAATACTTGAAAATAAAGATAAAACTATACCTATTTTATCTTTTCCATCTACACAGTTGCTTGGTATTACCGTGAAAGAGTTGCTCGATAGTCCCGAAATGCAAGTCAAGGGAATGAAAGCAATACTTGACCGATGCAACATGGGTGCATCTCTTAATATGATGGATTTGTCAGTTGAAGCAGAGGCTTTTGGTTGTGAAATTGTCTTTAAAGATGACGATGTGCCAACAGTGAAAAAAGGCATAATCGATGACATAATGGATGCGGAAAACATTGTAGTGCCAACTGTGGGGATGGGTAGAACTGCAATTTGCATTGATGGCATCAAAAAAGCCAAAGAAGAAATTAAAGATATTCCTGTATTCTGTGGTGTAATTGGCCCTTATTCATTGGCAGGTCGTCTTTTTGATATGACTGAACTTATGATGGAGTGTTATGACAGCCCTGATGAAGTTAAAATACTTCTTTCAAAAGCAACCGAATTTATCATAAACTATATTCTCGAATTCAAAAAAGCAGGTGCCGATGGTGTTATTATGGCAGAACCTGCTGCAGGGCTTTTGTCACCATCACTTAATGCTGAATTTTCAGCACCATTTGTTAAGGAAATCATTGAAAAAGTAAACGACGAAAACTGTGTAATCTGTTATCACAACTGTGGTGATGCAATCGGTGATATGACAAACGAAATCAAAGAATATGGTGCTGATATTTACCATTTTGGTAACGCAGTTCCACTTGTAAAAATGTTACCAGAAATGCCAACGGACACTATCGTTATGGGTAATATTGACCCTGTCCTTTTTACAACATCAACACCTGATGAGATAAAAGAAAATGTGAAAGTACTTTATGAAGAATGCAAAGATTATCCTAATTTTATGATTTCTTCAGGTTGCGACATTCCAGCAAAAGCAAAGTGGGAAAACATTGATGCTTATTTTGATACAATAAAAGAACTTTATTCTTGATAATACTCAATAATTATAAAAAGCGTTGAATAGAAGGTTAGCATTTCCTAAACACAACGCTTTTTGTTTTGTATATATAAATGAATCGCTTGTACCCAATCCCCAAAACTCATATTAATATTACCAATCAATGATTGGAGTTTTGCATGGTGGATTGTCTTTACTTGCAGGGTTTTTTGATTTTTTCTCCTTGTGTGAATAACATCAAAGGCAATCCGTATAACCTCCTTTCGAAAGAGAGGCAAAAACGTCACGGTTGCATACTTGCCGTGGCGTTTTTGTATATATGAGAATTCATTTTGAAAGTTTCTTTCATATTTTATATATACAAATTTTGAAAGGATTGATTTGAATGCCAAAAGAAAAGCAAAATATCATATATAAGAAAATGGGAAGTGCCAAACGCCGTCGTGATGGATTGCTTGATGTAGAACATAATATTAATAAGTTTTTGTTGAAACATCCTGAATTGAAAAAATATGAAGGTGACTTGCGAAGAGAAGACCAACATTTCCAAAAGGTATATAAGTTTCAATATTTGCCTCATTACTATTTTTACGATATGAAAACTGACAGACCGAAAAGAACAACATCACAATATTGGCAAGTTTTCGCTACATATGTTGAAGAATAACAGGGGGTGGTTAATATTAACCACCCTCGTTTTTTTATATATTCGTGCGTTTTCGATTTAAATCTTTCATACTATTTTTACGCCAGTTAACAGGCAGTTAATGTTAACAGTAGGTTTATGGACTAACAACATAAACACTCGCTCAAGTAGTTAAATTGAGAGGGCATAATGGGGTGTACTCCAATATAACATTTCATTATGTACACACAGGAACAGGTGTATAAACTGTGGGTCTTATCCCGCCAATTCAGAAAAGGGATACGGTGTATGTTTTAGGGTGCGAAGACATGTTCCGTAAGACGTTAAGAGGCTTTGATGACGTTTGTCCTAACTGATTTATCAGAAGGATTAAGAATAATAGCCGGGGGTTAGAACTTGCCTGAGATACTGATTTGGATTAGGTATCAGGACTACGTAAATACAAGAAATTGTGTGCCATCGAGGGGCAAGGATGATGGTAAAATACATAACATTAAATGTGAGTCCGCACCACTTCGATAGGATACAATTCTGTGACGGAAGATGACTTGTCCCTATTTCATATATAGGGACAAGTCTGCCCATCTCTACTCGTGTCCACTGTTCTGGAACATCAGTTTTTTATGGTGGTTAATATTAACCACCTTGTTTTTTTGAACGCTTAAGGCGTTCAGTTAACTTAATAACTGTTTGCACACTTTCGCGTGCAAGCCAGTGTTATCTATCATAATAATAGTGTGCTCCGCAGGGTGTATGTTTTTATGGTTAATGTTAACCACTTTATATTTTTTATATTAATGTTTTAATTTTTTTTATTTTTTGTTTTTTTGTTTTTATTTTTCAACTGCATGGTTGTTAACTTATTTTTTTATTTTGTATTGCTTAATGTTTAACTTATTTATTTTTATTTTTTTATGAAAGGACGTTGATTCGTATGAATGTTAAATCTATAAGTGGTCACTTCTCACATAAGTATTATATTAATCATAATAATCGAACTGGTAAAAACTTATCATCAAACATAGATACCAGCCGAACAAAAAATAACTATAACAAAGTAACGGCTGGTTCGAAAAACCACGAAGGCGTTTATTGTGCTTCTCTTTCAGAGATATACAACAAAGTCTTTGAACCTTCATGGCAAGAGTATCAACAAAAACAAAGACCGGCAAGACGTTTTAATGGCACTTACTTAGATTACATAAGACAAAAACAATTAGAAGAATCTAAAAATAAGAATTCTAATTCAAAATCGAAATTACCATATGAAGCATATGAAATTATATTCCAAGTTGGCAACAGTGATGATACTGGCCACAACTCTAATCCAGATGATTATGCTAAGGGTTGTGTTTTAATGCGTAAGACTATTGATTATATTTGTAATTTGCCTAATACTGCAGTTATTACTGAAAAAGAATTAAATAACCCTGATTGGAAACTACCCTTTGATAATGGAATTATTATTTTAAATAATGTAACCAATGAGGACGAAAGTTCGCCGCATATACACCTGAGCATCATTACGGTTGCATCGTCAAATAGGGGAAGTAAAGTTCAAAACTCTTTAAGCAAGTGCTTTGAGAATCTGGGCTATCCAACAACATATACCTATGCTTTGGACGATAATGGAAATCGTATTCCAAAACGAGACAAGGAAGGTAATATTGTTACAAATGCTCAAGGTGATGTTGTATATAAAAAGGAAGTTGATAAAAAAGGTGTCATTGATTGGATAAGTGATATACAGGAGTATATTGAGTATGAGATGGATGTTTCTTATGGTTGGAAAAGAGCCGAACCTACTGGAAGCAAGCGTAAGCATATGAGTGTTCAGGAGTATAAGGATTATGCGAACTCACTATCAAAAATAAAAAAAGAAATCAATAATTCTTATGATGATTATCAAACATTTAATAATAAATTCTATGAATCAATATCTGATAACAACTATAAATTAGATTACTTCAAAAATAAAGAAATGGCGGATTTGTGGAATCAATATAAAAACACAAGCACTCAATTCTGGGACTGGTACAAACATGAAAAAATGCTTATGAATGTTATGCGTGCAAGTCTAAAATCTCCTGAGGAACAACGAAGATTAGAATTGAATTATATTAATCAGTTATTGTTTAGAAGTAATAGTTTATTGGAAATAATAATCCTTTTAATTGCAAAGTTAATTATTTCATTAAAAGAACGAGAGAACTATGACAAACAAATCAAATTGGTAATTAAAAAGCAAAATGAACTCAAACAACTTGCTAAAGAAATGAGCACAAAAAATGCTGCAGTTCGTAAGACATTGAAAGACAATACTTGCCATGAAGAACTAATTAAAGAAATGCAAGTTCTCAAAGATAAATTAATACAAGAATATGATGATTATGAACGCAAACAATTGGATGATATTTTTCATGTGTTTGATTAAAAATAACCGCCCAAGTTTCAAAAAACTTAGGCGGTTAATCTATTATATTCACCATTATCTGTCATACTTTTTGTAGAAACCTAAAGAAAAGAGGTGAACAAAATGAATACAAAAGAATATGTTAAAATTGCTGAATTACTAAATGAATTCTGTATTCCAAAACATCTTCTTGGATATCGAATGATTCTAAATGCAATATACATTCTATCTCAGGACCCAAACATTTCTGTATTAGAGTTGTATGAAAGAGTAGCCGAAATGAATAATTCGAATGTATCTCGCACTGAACGTGCTATCCGATATGCAATCGAAGCGGCATATGAAAATTGTAAAATGTATAACATTAATACATTCAAAAGAGTTTCTTTTGCTAATGGAAAACCATCAAACCACGAATTCTTGAAGGCACTGTGTTTTGAATACGAGCTCTCACAAGTTTGCTAATTTTTAACTGTTTGAATTGATATAAGCTATTAATCAAAATCAATAAGAAAGGACAGAGATTATTTACTCTGTCCTTTTATTTATGAATAAACTTCTTTGCCTTTTGGAGACACACTTTAAATAAATGTTTTATTTGTTATCACAAAACACCTGTAAAAAACGATTTAATATGTATAAAGCGGAATGAGGTGAATCCAATGGTTTAATTATTTTTTTACAATTAACCTTACCTATCTAAAAACAAGGAGGTACATTTATGAAAAAAGGAATTAAACTCGCATGTAAAATTCTTTCAGTTTTTCTTTCTGTTTTGCTTATAGTGCAGATTGCACCAATGCAGATTTTTGCAGATGCATATGCTGAAGCAACAATTGATGAAAATGCTGAAAACACCTTGGGCGTTAATTTGGATGATATTGACACAACCGAGCCTGAGGCAGAAATTCTTGCAGAAGAAACTTCCAAACGAGAGCAGTATGTCAAACATTTTCGCATGAGTGACGGCTCGTATCGTGCAACTCAGTACGAAGTTCCTGCTCATTTCATTCAGGACGGCGAATGGACGGATTACGACAACACTCTTGTTGAAGTTGATGCCGATACAGAAGATGGCGAAACTGCAAGTAATAAAGACCTTAAAAATACCTTGGCAGATTACTCAGTTCGTCTTTCAAAGAAAACAAATGGTAAAAAGTTTGTTCGCATTGAAAAAGACGGATACAAGCTGTCTTGGTATTACACAAAGGCAAACAAAGTAACCGCACAGATTACAGAAGTCACAGATGATGGCGATGAAACTACTCTTGAAAAGTTGTCCTCACAAGTGGTTTATAAAAATGTATATAAAGATACAGATTTTGAGTATATTATTGGCTCAGAAGGGCTTAAAGAAAATATCATTCTTAATAGTGATGATACTCAAACTGAGTTTGTTGCTGAGTACAAGGCAAACGGGCTTACTCCTGTTCAGGTTAATGATAAAACAATTGAGTTAAGAGCAGAAGATGGTACAGTGATTTATACAATCAATGCACCATATATGACTGATGCCAACATGGAATATTCAGGTGGCATTACATTAACTCTGTCAAACATTAAAAACAACAAATTTACAGTTACCACAACACTTGATGAAGAATGGCTTAATGATAACGACAGAGCATATCCTGTAATCGTTGACCCTGTTATTAAAACAGAGCAAATTGCATCCGATATGGCATCCGCATTTGTTGGTTCATTATATCCTACTAGAAACTATTATACATATGGATTAAGTCACAATGGTGCTGACAGTGGAAGTATGTATGTAGGTAACATTTCCGGATATGGACAGACTGAAAGCTATCTTAAATTTTCAAACTTGCCAACTTTAGGAGTTGCAGATAAAGTTGTTAATGCCGTTGGCTTTGTATATATGTATAAATGTGAAAACGGAATGCAAGTTGATATTAAAAGAATAACTTCATCGTGGACAACAGAATCAGTTACATGGAATACAAAACCAACCGTTGTCCCAACAATAACGGATTATAAATATATATCTGCTGGTGCCAATAATATGGCATTCAATTTTGAAATTACAGATTTAGTTCGTGGTTGGTATAGTGGCGAATATGCGAATTATGGTGTATCTTTTTCAACAACAAGAACATCTTCAGCAAAAGTATGGATGTTGAATAGTCTCTTTAATGAGGGTGGTAGAGAAGATGCTCGCCCTATCCTTTATGTTGATTACCGCAACATGTCCGGTTATGAAGATTACTGGTCATATACAGGCATTTCAGCAGGTAGAAACGGTGCAGTCAGTGTAAACAATTTCAATGGTAACGCTGTATTTTCACAATCAATAACAATGGGTGATGGCGGCAACCTTATGCCTGTAGCACTTTCTCTTGTGTATAATTCAAATGGCGATTACGCACCGTATTCATTATTTGGTGCAAAATTCCGCACAAATTTTCATCTGCATTTGAAAAAAGAAGATAATACAGATATGTACAATGACGGTTATAGATACTATTTTACTGATGCAGATGGTACAAAACATTGGTTTTATTATGAAAAAGATAGCAATGGCAACTTCTTAAATACAGGTAAAGACGAAGATGGTCTTGGATATACTCTTGAAGTAATAACCATTGGCTCTGATGAAGTTTGTGACAAAGCACAGTTTGTGTTAACTGATAAAAACAAGACCAAAATGTATTTTAATGATGAGGCTAAGTTAGTTCAGATTACTAATTCAAACGGAGTTTCAGCAAAAGTTACATATTCGGAGAGTCCAACTCTTATTCAAACTATTGAGGACGGTGCAGGCAGAAAATATACATTCAATTATGAAGATTCTGCAAATCCAAGATATTGCACGTCAATTACTGACCCTGCAGGTAGAAAAACTTCATTTACATACAAAAATACTTGTTTGACAGCAATCACATTCCCAGATGGCAAACAAATAACATTCAACTATGGCAACTATCTTATTAAAAAAATTAACCATTTTGACGGCACTCGTGCACAGATTGTATATGATTCCACATCACAAAGACGCGTAACCAATGTGAATTGGGGCACAAGTGACACAAACTTGCTCGAAAGTTATTCATTCGTATATAAACAGAACGAAACTAAGATAACTGATATACAAGGTAGAGAATACACATATCAGTTCAACAACTTTGGTCAGACTACGGGTATTGTCTCAAATACAGACGGTAAAGCACAGTATTTTGATTATACCGAGCCTACCGAAAAAGATAGCCCTAATGCAAATAAACTCATTTCTGAGTCAAAAGTAATTCATAGTGTTACAAACTATGTGGTGAATTCTGACGTTGAAGATGCTTTAAGTGGCACATATCTTACAACAAAATCTAGCACTACTGGAACAGTAACTCTCGACACAACTAAGGGTAATCTTACCAAAAATTCAATAAAAGTATATAAATCTGATACTGATACGGGTTATATGTATGTTTATCAGAATTTTACAGACCTTCCTGCAGGCACATATACATTTTCTTGTTATGTAAACACTTTTGGTGAAACTATGACGGGTAACGGTGCATATGTAGGTTACAGAACATTGGATGAAAACGGTAATTTCACTAAAAACGGTAGTGCAGAACCTATTATGTCAACTGATGATTGGGAACGAGTAAGCCTTACATTTGATGTTGATGAAGGTGAAACCGTAAGATTTCTTATAGGTTTTAGCTATGGCACACTTAATGGTGCAGGAACAGCTTGGTTTGATGATTTTCAAATTGAAAAGAGTGCAGGACCAAGTAGTTACAATCTTCTTGATAACTCAGGCTTTACAAACGGTAAAAATGATTGGTCAAACTCTGCAACACTTACAACAATTAGCGATTTACCTGGTTTCACAAAGGCTATTTCCAAAGTTGGCTCACCAACTGAAGAGTGGCTTGGACTTTCACAGTTCGTTTACCCAAACAATGGTAAAAAAGGCGATGTTTTCAGCATTGGCTCGTGGATTAAAGCCGACTCAGCACCAATTAACAATCTAAAAGATAACGGAGAAGGCGAAGCAGATGACGATGCATACAAACCACGCTTTGCACTTGCTTTGCATTTCTATAACAGTTCGGGTACTTGCATCGGTACCGAAGAACTCAAAGTAAATGATGACCTTAACACATGGCAATTTGTGTCTGGTAAGGTAATTGCACCAGCAGATTACAGTAATTGTTGTTTTGAAGTAATTTATTATAGCAATATCAACACTGTTATGATGACAGGTGGATTCTGCTATCGTGAAGAATTCGGTCAGACCTATGACTATGACGAAAACGGTAATGTCGCATCTGTTGTGGACATTTCAAATTCAAAGTCAAGTTTCGCATTTAAGGGCGACCAGATGGCAAAAATGCTTAATCCATCAGGTAGTGAGTATTTTTACAGCTATGCATATAATGAAAGTGATTTGGCAGAAGCCGTTTCAACTGACGGTCAGCGTTATTCCTTTACTTATGACGATAAAGGTAATGTAACCTCATCAAAAATTGAGGCTGACAAGCCTGCATTGACTATTGAATCAGGCAAACATTATATTATTCGTAATGCTGAATCGGGTAATGTAATTGATAACGGACAAACTGTTGGTAAAGTACATAACTGGAGATACAGAAAAGGCAATACCAATCAAATCTGGCTTGTTGAATCAGCAGGTGAAACAGGTGTTTATTACCTTAAGAGTATTCGTGAAAATGGCTTCTATATGGCTGTTGAGAATAACTCAAATACTAATAATGCAAGTGTTATAAGCACCTCTACTGCACCGTCAGGCAACGCATATAAGTTCAAAATTCAGTCAAACGGTGACGGTACATTCACTATTCTTACAAAAACAAGTAACTATACAAAGTGCGTTGACGGTCAGCCAAATGATAGCAAGGATTATAGCGACAAGGTTAAAATCTTGCAATGCACAAAGAACACAAATGATGAAAGTCAGCGTTGGTATTTCTACCCTGATATTTCAACTGCAAGTGGTGCAACTCAGCAGGATTATATCTACACGTCTGCAACTTACACAGATGACAAAAACTTTGTCAGCACAATGACCGACCAGCGTGGCAACGTAACCACATATAATTACGACCAGAATAAAGGCACATTAACATCAGTTACTGACGCTAAAAACAACACAACAAGCTATGTGTATAATACAAACACAAATGCGTTGCAGTCAGTAACATCAGGTGGAATGACTAATAGCTATACTTATAATAATGACCGTTTAACTGAAATCAATGTTAATGGTGGCATTCGTTACAGATTCCTTTATGATGCTTTCGGCAGAACAACTGCTACACAAATGGGTGATGGCTCAAACTACCATAGTTTATCAACTCTTGAGTATAATGATGCTGGTTTATTGTCAAAACAGACTTATGGTAACAGCGATTTTATAGAATTTGAGTATGATAATCTTGACAGGTTGTTAAATAAGTCATATAATGGAAGTAGCATAGATAAGGTTCAGTATTTCTATGGTGCAGATGGCAATATAGCACGCACTATTGACTATTCAACTAATACTGATACAAAATATGTTTATGACCTTGCTGGCAGACTTGTCAGCACAAGAGATTATATAAACGGTACATCTGAACACTTAGGTCTTAAATCCTTTGTTGAGTACACTTATGCTGATAAAACTAATTACCTTACAGGCATTAAGCATTTTAACGCTTTAGGTACACAAAATATCGGCTACCGTTACGGCAATATGTCTAACGGCGAAATGCCTGATGTAATCTATGGCGTTACTTGGAACGGCAAAAACGTTCTTAATTATGTTTATGACAGTTTAGGCAGACTTACAAGCAAATCAACACCACTTGATAGTGCGGATGCTGTTATTGATAGCATTGACACAACATACACATATTATGATGTTAATGATACCAAGACAACAACTTTGCTTAAATCAATTTCAACAGCGGGTACAACTCATACTTATGAATATGACGAGCTTGGTAATATTACAAGTATTTATGATGGCTCAAAATATAATACTTATGAGTATGATGATTTAAATCAGCTTGTTCGTGAAAATCTTGGATATGAGAATGCAACCTACACATATGAGTATGTAAACGGAAATATCACATATAAACATAAATATGCTTATACAACAGGAGAACTTCCAGAAACGCCATTAAGCAGTGTGCGTTATTATTATAATTTTGATATACTATATAAAATTAGTAACATTACGTACAGAACAGCTGGAAATTCAACTGCAAGTGCATATTCACTTAATGGTGTAAGCAACGAATCAACTGCATCAAACTCACTTGCAGAATCTATTTTCGGCAACAACTACAATACAGTTGATTTAACTGCAAATTCAGTTCTGAATGTAGGGGAAGTTACCGAATCGTCTGAGCCAAACGTCTCAACATATGCTGTATCTACGTCTTATGAAACGGCATACACATTTAGTGTTGACGGAATTGGTAATATGACAAAGATAAACAATGCTGACCTTAACTGGAACGGCAGAAGACTTGAAAGTATAAGCCAAGACGGAACCGAGTATATTTCTTACGAATACAACATTGACGGTCAGCGAGTAAAGAAAACAGCTCCAGACCTTAAAACAGGCGAACTTGTAACAACTGAATATTTCTATAACGGCAGTATTCTTGCAGGGCAGAAAAAGGGCGACGACGTTATCGTATTTATGTACGATAACAATGGTGATGTTTTTGGTTTTGAATACAACGGAACACCTTACTACTATGTAAAGAACGCACAAAATGATGTTTTCTTGATTCTTGACGAAACAGGAATGATTCAAGTCCTTTATCAGTATGATGCTTGGGGTAAGGTAACTTTCTGTGCTGATGCAACTGATTTCGGTCTTGCAGCAATCAACCCAATTATGTACCGTAGCTATTATGTTGATTTAGAGATGGGTATGTTTATGTACTATCTCAATTCAAGATATTATATGGCTGATTGGGGTAGGTTTGCGAGTGCGGATAACTTGCTCGATAACCGTGGAATGACTACTCAGAACTTGTTCCAGTACTGTTCAAACAACCCTGTTATGCATGTTGATACAAGTGGTCATGCTCTTGAATCTATATTTGATGTTGCTACATTATGTATTAGTATCGTTGATGTTATAGCTAATCCTACAGACCCTTGGGCTTGGTTAGGTCTTGCAGGAGATATTGTTGACCTTGTACCTTTTGTAACTGGAGTTGGCGAAGTAGCAAGAGGGTTAAAAATTGCTAATAGAACGATTGATGCGGTTGATGCGGCTTATGACGTAGCTCGTAATGTTGATAATGTTGCTGATGCAGTAAGCAGTGGTAGAAAAGTAACAAACGCAATACCACCAACAAACGGTAAGGGTTACGATACTTTTAAACAGTTAAAAAATGCACTTGGTTCTCCAGGTGAAGGTAATGAGTGGCACCATATTGTAGAGCAAAGTCAAATTATTAAATCTGGTTTTAGCCCACAAATAATACAAAATACTAATAATATATATGCAGTTAGTAAAACTACACATCATGCAATTAGTGGCTATTATACAAGTATTCAGCCATTTACTGGTGGATTGCGAGTGCGTAATTGGCTTGCCGGACAAAGCTATGAGTATCAATATGAATTTGGATTAAATGTAATTAAAATGTTTTCTTGAGGTAGATGCAATGAAAGATTACTACGATTTATTTGTAACTTATTCTATGTCATTGTGTTCCCAAGAAGAATATTCAAATAAACAAAGAATTAGAGAACATAATGCATCAATGAAAAAATTGTTGTGCCTTCAAGCTGAAATGGACAAAGAAATAGAGAAACATTTAGATATGTTGATACGTTTGTTAGTTCATAATAATGAAAAAGTACGCATAAATGCGGCAGAATATTGCTTAAAAAAAAATGTTTACAAAAAAGAAGCAGTTGATACATTGAACAATATTGCGAAATTTTCATTAGATATGACGCTTGCATTTTCAGCGAAAACAATTTTAGACCAATCAGGGGACGGTTCCTTGTCTTCGGACGGATAAGACAGGAAAAGACAGGGGACGGTTCCTTGTCTTCGGACGAGTAAAGTTAATGTAGGGGCAGGGCGACCTGCTCAAAAAGACAGGGGACGGTTCCTTGTCTTCGGACGAGTTAAGTTAATGTAGGGGCAGGGCTACCTGCTCTGCCCACTACGATTTAAATCAGCTTGTTCGTGAAAATCTTGGATATGAGAATGCAACCTACACATATGAGTAAGACAGGGGACGGTTCCTTGTCTTGACAAAAGTAAGGCAAACTGATATACTAATCTTGGTGATGAAAGATGCCAAGACAAGCACGAAAGCATAGCGAAAGTGGAATATATCACGTAATGCTGAGGGGAATAAACCAACAACAGATATTTGAAGATACAGAAGACTGTGATAAGTTTATTCAAATACTACAAGAAAGTAAGGCAGTAAGTGAGTTTAAGTTATTCGCTTACTGCCTTATGAATAATCATATACATTTATTGATTAAACCAGAAAAAGAGCCAATTGAACAGGTGTTTAAGAGAATTGGTGCAAGATATGTATATTGGTTTAATGTGAAATATCAAAGAGTAGGTCATTTGTTTCAAGACCGTTTTAAAAGTGAACCAGTTGAGGACGATTCATATTTTTTAACTGTATTGAGATATATTCATCAAAATCCAACTAAAGCAGGTTTTTGTAAAAAAGTTGAAGAGTACAAATACAGTAGTTTTCAAGAATACATAACAAAACCTTGGTTAGTTGATACAGATTTTGTATTTGATATGATTTCAAAGAATGAGTTTATCAGATACAACAATGAAGCGAATTTTGACAAGTGTCTTGAAATTGAAGACACACCAAAAATCCGTGTAACTGATGAACAAGCAAAACGAATTATTAAGAAAATTACAAATTGTGAAAATTCGGCAGAATTTCAAAAGCTCGACCATATAAGTCGAGACGAATACATTGCAATTTTAAAACAGAATGGTTTGTCAATCAGACAAATTAGCAGATTAACTGGAATTAGTAAGGGGTTGGTAGAAAAATGTTTGAAAATTTGAAGAAGACAGAGAACCGTCCCCTGTCTATGAAGAAGACAGAGAACCGTCCCCTGTCTATGTTCTTTATTCCTTACAATTGAGGAGAATAATCATGGCAAAGAGAATTTATGTTTATCTTAACGATATTGACCTTTCTCTCATTTTGGAAATGTTATCTGGTGAAGGATTATCTTTTTATGATAAAAATAGAACATTAACATTCGAAATAGGGGCGATTTCTTCTAACATAGCAACATATGCCATAGGATATAATTCTAATTATTGTATTAGTTTTTCTCCATGCTTTTATACATTAAACCATCTTCAGTGTGCATCGTTCTTTCTTGAAGATGTGAATAATATAGAATTGCTAACAATATTTAATTTGATTAAGAATTATATTCGTAAAACATATATGTTATCTAAGGATAAATCGTGTTATATAGGACAAAATATATATTTGGATTGGCTAAATAAAAAATATTGTTTTCCCATTATGTTTGAATACGACGTTTTTAGTGTAGAAAATAATATAGAATTGGTATTTGACTATGTGCAAAAATATGGGTACATGATTAAACCAAATAATGTTCGACTTAGAGATATTGATAATGTTGATTTGCCGACAGAATCATTTGTTATCTTTCAAAATAACAAACAACTTTTCCCCACAATTATTAGAAAAACTATGATTAGATATGAATATGATTCGGAATGTATATTCGTGTTTTATCACAAAAGAAAGAGATGTTATGATTTTATTTTAGACAGACGAATTTCTTTAAATATATCATCTAATATAAAAACATTGTTTAAGTCAATTAAAGAAATTTTTGGAGAGAAAGGACAATCAGGGGACGGTTCTATGATTGACATCTCCACCGAAAAGACAGGGGACGGTTCCTTGTCTTGGTAAGACAGGGGACGGTTCCTTGTCTTCGGACGAGTTAAGTTAATGTAGGGGCAGGGCTACCTGCTCTGCCCACTACGATTTAAATCAGCTTGTTCGTGAAAACAATGGTTATACAAGCAGAACATATACTTATGAATATGTAAACGGTAATATAAAGTATAAGCACGAATATTCTTATACAACAGGTGAGCTTTCTGCAACACCAAGAAAAACTACTGGAAACACAAGAAGACGGTTCTTCTGTGTTCAATGAACCCAACAACTAAAACTTAATAATCTAACAAAACAGGACGAGGTTTCCCTAACCCCGCCCTGTTTTTTGCCTTATTTTACACTTTTTCATCAAATTTCAACATTATCTATCACAAAACAGTAATATTATACGATTTAGTAAAGTATAAGAAATTTTAATTTATACAAACGTTAATTAACACTATTTTTGGAGGAATGTATAATGTTACAGTTAAACAATATAGGATTATATAAAAAGCTTTTGAAAGATACCAATAATGCTGTTGCAAGAAAATATGCCGGTATCTTAGTTCCAATTTCAGATGATTTAAATCAACTATTAGAATATGTGAAGAAAAATTATCCCAATTTTCCTGACCATGGTTTTCAACATTCTTTAAGAATCTTGAATTATATTTCAATTTTGTTAGGGAATGATATTGAGAAACTTACTCCAACAGAATGTTTTTGTATAATATTGACTGCTTTTTTTCATGATACAGCTATGGCAGAGTACACGGAAAGAGATACAGAAAAAGTGCGAAAAGAGCATCACTTATTATCATATAAAGTTATAGAAGAGTATTTTAATGTAAAATTAACATTGTTAGAAGAAAGAGATAGGATAAAGTCTGTTGTTGAGTTTGCCTGTAAAGCTCATGGTATGGACCTTTATGATTTCCAAAAAGATAAGTCATTTAATTTGGTTGATACTATCAACGGTGACAGAGTTAGGTACAGTTTATTAGGGTATCTTATAAGAATAGGTGATTTAATGGATTTAGAACAAGAAAGGACGAATTCTTTTATTTTGTCTAAATTTGAAGAAACTTATACAACGGAGTCATTTAATCATAATATTAGAAACAGAAAAGTTCAGATATATAATTACGATTCAACAGAAATAAAAATAACTGTACTAGCAGAAGATAATGAACAATATAAAATATGGAAAACATGGTTTTTATATTTGGAAAACGATATACTCAATGCGAACACGGATTTGAAAAGATATGAACTATTTTTTCCAAAACCGACAACTGAAATAAATAAAAGCAAGAACGTTAATGTTGATGTAGAAGAAATTCATTTTGAAATCGATGATGAAGGCAAAATATGGAACATATTATCTCAATCAATATATACAGATGAATTCGATTTTTTGCGAGAAATAATTCAAAATGCGATTGATGCATCACTTATATGTGTATATAAAAACACGGAAATTCAGTTAAATGTTAAATCACCACGATTTTGGGATGCATATGTACACTGTGAGCCAATTCTTGTTTGCTATTCTGAAATTGAAAATAAAATAATTATAATCGACTCTGGCATTGGCATGGATAGAGAAGATTTAGATAAATTCCTATTCAAGATAAGTGGTTCTGGCTATAAAAATCATAATGAGAGAAACTTTAGTTTTCCTGGAATTGCAAAATTTGGTATTGGATTTGTTTCGTGTCTTGTTAATGCAAACGATATTGATGTTTTTACAAAAAAAGATTATGAACAAGTGATGAATCAAGTAAGCTTGTCAACCAATATGAATTTGGCTTTTTTACAGACAATCGAATGTAATGAACATAAAGGAACAACAATAAAATTAGGTTTGAAGAAACAATTCACTTATAACAAAGTAGTAGATTATATAAAGAAAACTTTTGTATATCCTAGTGTGCCAATACAGTGCATAAATATAGATAAGTTAATGGTTGCATCAAAGAATATGAATTTGGATGATGATTTGCACTCAGCTATTGACAAGCCATATAAATTTAGAAAATTTTTGTATAATTTTGAGCAACGCAAAACTAATCTTGATAAACCTATTCAATATAAGTTGAAAGGAATCGATGTTTTAGATAGTGAATTAGAAAAACTTGTCGATTGGATCAATGCTAATAAAGAGGAGGACTTAGAACTAACTGATAAAGTAAAATATTCAATTTTTAAAGAGAAACGTTCAACATTATGTGACCTTATTAACAATTTAGAAATAACAGAAATTAAAATACCAACTGAAATAATAAAAATAGATCAAAAATTGTTGTTTAATGAAACAGATACTTGTATAGAATATTTTCAAAAATTCATAGATGAAATAACTAAGATACGAAATCAAATTGGAGCAGAAAAAACAAGATTTGCAGTTGATAACCACGCTATAAGCAACTCTGTGGTATCTTTAGGATTTTCATGGGAAAATATGCTGTTGGTTTTTAATGATGAATTGCAAATTTGTGATATAAAATATAATGTTAATAAACACGATTTGGAGAAGAAAAGTGGGATTATATTAATAAATGAGCAGTTTACGGATGCCCGTTTTGGTTTAGAGTTTTCCTTTTTAAATGGTTTCTTATTTACCAACGGCGAAATCTTTAAAAATATTACTGTTTTCCGAAAGGTTACAGAAGAGTTTTATCGGCAAGAGTCAGGTGTTACTAATATATTATTAGGAACTGATGAGGATTTTGTTACCAAACAAGATTTAGAAGAATTACTATACGAAAAAAGCATGGATGATGAGTTCGATTTTTCTTATATTTATGACGATTTTGGACATGCTAACTATGGTGCTAGATTTCTTAATGAGTATGATTCGGTGACTGTTTATAATAATGAACTTGTTAAAGTTAGAGACGTTAATTTAAAAGATTATATAAGTTATGATTTTATGCAGACTGAATTAGAACCGTATATAAAAAGTCGGAAGAAAAGTTTGTTTAGTATGGATAATTATACCGGTATGTTAAGTAAATCGAAAGAATTCTATTATGATGAAAATCAAATTAGTTTAATCACAAATGCGTGTTCTGGTTTTTATCAAGATGGAATTGCTATACCATTAGACATTGAAAGCATATTCCCAATAGGTTTTTTTAAGATTATTTGTAACTGTACTGCAGACGCGAGAACGAATCTTAATGTAACTAGACATAAAGCCAGTGAATTAAAATCAGATATTGAACCTTGGGTAAATAGTGTTGTAGTGAAAATTCAAGATGTAATAATGGACAAAGTTAATCGTCAATTATATGATTTAGGACTTTCATATAACTTTGAACAAATGATTAATAGTAATACTAAAAGTAATAGTATTTTATTAAATGAGTGCATAAAAAAATTAAGACAAAAAAAGAAAAAACAATCAGGGGACAGTTCCTTGTCTTGACAAAGAAAAGGCAAACTGATATACAAACAATCAGGGGACGGTTCTATGATTGACAATTCCAACAACTAAAACTTAATATTCACACCAAAGCCGATGGGATACTCCTCCCCCATCGGCTTCTTTTTGCTCAAATATAAAAAATAGAAATATTTGTCACATACTGTCATATTTTTACGATGTAAATATTATAAGGGATGTTTTATATAGATAGGAGAAAGTGTTATATGGATTTAATAATAAAAAATTTAATTATAGAAGTTGGATATGGGGTAAAACTGAAAAATTTATGCAAATATGATATTGTTACCGTAATTGCTGTGATTTTTGGTATAGGCTTTGCTATTGCATTTTATGTGTTAAGAGGTACACCGTGGCTGATTTTATCAGTTATTGCTATTGCTGTCGCACAAGTTTTTACAGGGTTTCTTAACGCTAATCATCAAGAAGGATTGAAAACCCAAAATAATATTCATCAAAGACTGAAAGTGGTAGAAGGTGTTTTATATAACCATAAAATGCTGAATATAAAGAGCCATAAAGACATTGTAGTTTTTACTAAAAAGTCAAAAGAGTATTATGATAGTAAATTTACATCATTAAATCTTATAAAGAAAACTGTTGATGATATAACAAAAATATTGTTAATACCTACTATATTAGCTTTAATTAGTTATATATTAAAAGATAATAACGAGTATGCTGATATGGAATCTAAATTAATATTTGTTTTTGTTTTTATCTTTTTCATTCTATGGCTTATTGTTATGTACAATATGTTTTTTGAACTTATAAGGTCAATAATTAAAATAATTAATGCAAAAACATGGGTGTTTATAAGAGACTTAGAATTGCTGTCAAGTTTTGAAATTAAAGAGTTGAATTAAGGAATAAATTATTAAGTTTTAGCAATTAGTTGATATATTTTGGTGCTCATAAATTGCGAAAAGTTTAAGGGGAAAAGTTTTGTATGATAAAAAAATTTTTAAAAGAAGTTATTTTGGTTGTGATTTTTTCAGTAATATCAGCAGTATTATCATATTTAGCAAATTCATCGCTTATATTTGATAAGATGATTTTACATGGCTTTTTAAGTGAAAATGTAAACATTCCATTAATACAAGATTATTGTTTGTGGATAGGGATTGTCTTATCTGCATTGTTTCTTTCACTAAATCTGATTATCACAAAATTTCAATATGATAGAGTTTTAGAAGAAAGAAACTCTTTAATAAAAATGAATAAAGATATATTATCAAGTTCATTAGGAAAAAGATTTCTTTCGGATTCTTCTAATTTTGATATTAGAATTTTTATTCCGAAACATTTATGGCTGTATAAAATTGCAGATAAATTACATATTGACAAAATAAGTAAGAAGTTCGCAATAAAGAATATTGATTTGATTGCTAATCAAGGTGTGACTAAAGATTTGGAATTTGAGGTTTCGCCAGAAACAGAAGGCCTAGTTGGAATTTGTTATCAAACAAAGGCTATGGTATATGATGATAACCTTGAAAAAACAAATAATGAAATATATAAATTAAATCAAAATCAAATTGCTCGTACCACTAGTTTGAAATGGAGCATTTGTTGCCCCGTATGTGATGAAAGTAATTCGGTAATAGCAATTATTGCATTGGACGGTAAAACTAAAATTACAATTAATAAAGAAAAAGAAGCTGCATTAAGAGATGAATTGCTTGCTTTTTCTAGAATGTTAGCTGACTCTGTACCACAACTTTTTAAGAGGTGAATACAATGAAAATTATGTTGAAAAGAGTACCAACAAAGACTAATCATAGTTCGCAACATGAAATAATGAAACAATGGTCAGCAACCATGGTTGAGGCACATTCACAGAATTGCAATATTGAAATAATTTCTGTTAGTGATTTGACTGAACGTCACCGGGTACAAAACAGAGAAGTAATCAAACAAATAGAAAAAAGTTCTATAAAATAATTAAGTGAATAGGGATATTTTTATGTTCACGATATGCAGATGTTTTGTAGAAAACTAAAAATATAATATTAGGAGGTGAAAAATATGGGATTGCCTTGCGACGGCTGGAAAAACAAAGTTGGTACAGGAGACCGTTCTTGCTCATGCGGAACATGGAAACAACATTGGATTAGTTTTTCTAATAAGGATTGGCCAGATACTTGTTCTGTACTTGGATGTTTAAATAGAGCGACATTAGGTGCTCATGTATACAATCCTGATGTTACAGGCGAACACATTGTGCCAATGTGTGATTCGTGCAATAAACGAATTAATTCTTTTCCACTCAAAGGTGGAATAACTTTAGTTTCAGCCAATCAATCTGAAACATGTGGTAAAACTTAATTTTTCAAAAAAACAGGATGTGGTATTAAAACCTAGTCCTGCTTTTTTATTTTATATTTTCATTAATTCTAGATGTTTTTTCATTTGCAATTTATTTCCAAAATTCATAATATTATTGACTGAACATGATAGGAGTTTTGAAAGTATCTAAAAAATTCTAAGTGTTAGGTCTTTTGTATGAAATAACCTGATTAGTTATTTCATTTTCACTTCCTTATCCCTTTTTGTTTTTTTATCTTTCAGAGGAGAACAGGTGTTACGATTGTAGCACCTGTTTTCTTTTGCCTAAATATCACGATAAGAAAGCAACTCGCGAATTAATTCTTGTGTTTCTTGATTTTTTATATATGAAACTGAAACTTCAATATCCCGCAATCTCATATTTGTCAGTTTCATAATTCTTGATATGTTCAGCGGTTTATTTTCTTTCATCAGTTCATTTATTGCCCATTCAATTTCGCGGGCCCAGTATTCAGGTTGACTTTCAATGTTTTTTTGTATATATGTTTTGCATTTCGGTAGTTTGTTTATCTGCTTCTGTGGTAGTTCTAATGCTTTTTGAACTTTCGCAAAAGATACTTTTTCAGGGCGACCTTTATTGTTAAGAAATTGCTTTACAATTTGCTTTACTTGTGGGAGATATTGGTTGTCTAATTCTTCATATAAAAGTTGTTTAGGGCCGGTTTTACGCGAAATATATGTTGTTTTCAAAACAGTATCACATATATCAGCAACGACATCATAATCAAGATTATGTTTCTTTGCCAAACTCATATACAAGTTTGTATTTCTACCCATATTTATATCGTAAGAAATATGAGAATTGTGATTTGAAGATATTCCCAATAAAAAGGCAATCTGCAGAACAAAGTAGGGGTCAAAACGATAATTGTTAAAGATTTTCTGCATATAACTTAGTTCCATTGTAGGCATATCGTTATAGAACTCAAGGTAATCTTCATACAGTTTTGTAATATTCCTTACAAGCCCGGATTTGCATATATATTCGCTATTAAGATTAGAATGAAGAAAAGTACCGATTGGAACTGAAGTGCTCAAATCAATGGGCTCTCGCATAACATCAATAACATACTGTGTAAAAGCAATTTCAGTTTCATTTTCACAAATTCTTGCTTTCAAATCATTTGGAATATTGCTTTCTGCATCATATAACCCAGGTGACGATTTTGAAGATACTGGGATTTCACTGTTTTCTAAAAAACATCTGTGTTTAGGGCAAACACGAATTCTTGGAATCTGATGTACCCTGTGCCAATATGTCTCTCCATATTTTTCACGGTCTTCCTTTGCACATTCAGGGCAATATCGTATGTATCGCGGCTCGTTGAGAAGGGGACTACACATTAAATTTTTCCAATTACCTTCACAGGATAGAATTCCATTTATAGCGTCAATCCTTCGTTGCTTCGGTAAAAAACGAATATATGCGGGGTACATTGTATGTTTAAAAGCAATGTTTTCCCAAGCATCGTTTTTTGTAATCCAATTCATCGCATCAGGTGTATATTTATTAACAAAATCCACATTAGGATGTACCAATTTCCCGTTTTGGTATATATCAGAAACAGTATAAACATAACAAGCATAACCACTTCTGCTGTGGTATCTTGCAATTTGAGAGTATAGTAACTCATCAGGGTATATCTCAGGGAAGAAAGCAATCATATAGCCACCTCCAATATGTTAATACCATTCTCTTTAAGTGCTGTAATAATATTTCTATTCATTTCTTTTGCTCTCATAGCAATTTGATAAATACTCACAATCTCAACATTGTCTTCTTTAATCTCAGGAAGGATTTCCTTTTTCTTTTTAGG
The DNA here is from genome assembly GCA_045545735.1 of Candidatus Fimenecus sp. Lineage (GTDB taxonomy): Bacteria > Bacillota > Clostridia > Oscillospirales > Acutalibacteraceae > Fimenecus. Next base: position 258,636 of record JAZQBM010000012.1, read on the forward strand.
TGGATTTGCTTTTGTTACAGGTAGAGTAATAAAATCGTGCAGCATTGTCATTCTTTTTTCAAAGGCAATATTCAATGTTGAAATGTCAAGGTTTTCTAAACCTTCCATAATTGCAATTTCTTGAGCATCGTGGATTAAACCTACGACTACACTAGCATTGCCATTTGAGTGATTATATAACCATATAATCATTGCTTCGTCTATTGTTGGAACGTTCTGAACATAGCAATATTGAAGTAATGCTTTACAGAACTCACGAAACTCATCATTGTATTTCATTGTTGTATAACTAAGTCCTAAGGAACGACGAGCCAACATTGCTTCTTGTTCGAAGAATAAAGTACTTTCGGGAGTGCCTACCATACAAATCGAAACACCACTATTATTTATTAACTGCGTAAGAGTTCCGATAACCGTTTTGCCGTTTTTATTGTTAACTACATTTTGAATTTCATCAACAACAAGTAATCCAATGTGATTTAATGCTACTTGACTAACGGCACCAATGAGCATATCAGTTGTAGCGTGTGATTTCATAGCATTTGAGTGATATTTTGTGTGTAACATTTCATCTGCTTTTCGAAGGATTTCTAAAAGCAATCCTTTAACTGAAGAATCGGCAGGGGCTTGAACTTGCAGACAGGCAATAACATTTGTATTACCAAGATTTAATACAGGTACTTCGGTTAAGATGTTGATTGCCCTGCTGATAGCAGAACTTTTTCCAATACCACTCGGACCGATTATTGTAAACGAATCGCTCCCACCGATAATGCTTTCATATGATTGCTGTCTAATCATTTTGTTATTTTCATTTGCTTGTCTTGTAGCAAGAATAGATTGCTTCTTTTGTAATGAACGAAGTAAAGATAAATACAATTTGCTATAAATCTCTCGACTCATTTTATTAGGAATAAATACTCTATAAATATCCTGTAAGGCAATTAATCGTTCAGGAACACTTTTATACCTTATGTTCTCATCATATACAGGCAATATACAAAGTCTGTTATCCAATTCACTTCCTGTTATCATTTCAGGCAATATTCTTAAAAAATCATTCATCAATTACACCTCCGATATTTTTGTGCTGCTTTCGGGTAGCCGATTTTTTCGCGGCCCTTGTATCTTTAATTTGTACATCAGTTGATTTGGATTTTGACGCAACTGCTTCAATAAAAGACATCAATTCAATTTTTGCCTGATAATTATCTCTTATTGTGTCTTCCATTATTTCTTTTTGCTTTCGCTGAATCTCTTGAACACTATCAAGTGACATGTCTTCAAAACGGCTTTCAATCAATGAAAACTCAATAAAAGAGCCATCTTTTTCTTTAACCCACACTTTATTACAATTGTCGGGATTGTATGCAACAATAACATCTCCACCTTGTAAATATTTCTCTTTGTAGCCCTCTGTATGATAACGAAGCCGATTAACCTTTAACCCGTACTTTGTGAATTTACCACTAGTGCGGGGCAGGAGAGTAAGGATTAATTCTTTATTTGAAACCGAAATTAAGTTTGTTCCAATATCGTTTTCAACTTTCCAATTCCATATCTCATTAGCATATGGCTTAACATTGCTTTCAAGCATTTCAGATGTATATGGATAACTTTTAATAACTCTTTCACAGTTGTAATTAACAATACACCTTACAACGATTCTTTCAAATTCTTCTAAAGTTAAAATAGCATCTTTTCTGTAATCATGTGAACCGCGTTCTTGGAAATCGGGCATAATTACACCTTTACCTTTTAATATGTCTTTATATGAATTTTGAATTAAGTCAAATAACTTTTCAACCTGACCTTTAAGTTCAGGCCGATAGGGTGGTAAATGTATCAAACTAACACCTAATTCTGCAATTTGTTCAAAGGTTTTACCTTTGTATTCTGAGCCTCCATCTGTGACCATAATGCCGGGGAGTTGATTCACAGCCCATTGGTCAGCAGTAATATGAATTCCCATTTTTTCGCAAAGCGTAATTTTGTCTTCCAAAATATTGAGCATTAAATTATGCAAAGAATATGTACCACCTTGCCACGATAAAGAATACCCTAAACACATAGAAGTGTTAGCATCACAGGCAACAACGAGAACCGGTCTGCCAATAAGTTGCCCTTTATCATTAACTAAATAAATATCGCAAATTGTTCCATCAAGCATTGCTGTGCCAACTGATGGAGCAAACTCCTGAACACCGTCACCAAGCAAAGGTCTGTTATTCATTTGATAATCTTTAATACCATCTCTGCTAATAAAGAAATTCTCCATCTTTCTATGCTTACGATAGAAATATCTGAACTGGTTAAACGATGGATATTCAGGCAACAACACACCATAATCATCGCAATACTTTGCCTTTAGCATCATTGTATAAGCAGTAGGTAAAGAATTTTGATTTCTTGTGTAAAAGAACTTGTTTAACGCCCATCTCATATTCTTTTGGTCTTGAGTTAATTCTTTATTCTTTGAATGTTTCGGTGCAAGTGCTGCAATATCCTGATAAACAAGATATGTACATAAATACGAACGGAGAGTTTGCTTGCTAATTCCAAATTGTTTTGAAGATTTGTCTAACATCAGATTTCTTTGTTTTACATCCTCTAAAACCGAAACAGCACTTGCAATCATTGTGTATCGCTGTTGTGCTATCTTACGGTCAACGGGGGAGAGTTCATCAAAATTAAGATAATCTGGAGAAAGGCAATTGATAATTTCACTGTCACTAAAGAAATCATAAGAGAAAAATTGTGGCATAGTTTTCTTTTTACAATCAATTGCAAGAACATTATCACCAACACTAAGTACTCTAAAAATACCACTATCGGTTTTTATTAAATCATTCTTTTTCATTACTTGTTTCCTCCATTTCAACAACGATACCCCAATCTGTGACTCCTCGTTTAGCCCAATAGTGCATGCTGGCATCAAGCAATTTACAAGTGCGAGGAAGAGAAAGTTTCTTGCGAAATACACATTCTCTTACCATTAAGTCACCATCAGTTTTAGTACAGACAAAATCCGATGTAAATTCACCCTCCTCCAAACCTTCTAACACTACATTAACCCTGATAGATTTGATATTCTTATCTCTATCTAGTATCTCAGCATATTTAGTCTGGATTTTGTCGTAAGTCTTTGCAAATTCCTCGCACTTTTTCAGTTTTCTTTTTGTACATCTGCTACCTCTAAAAGTTTTTGCTCTCATAAAAATACCTCCAAAAATTAAAATTTTTACTCGCTAAAAAATCGCTAATTTTTCGCTAAAAATTTGCTAAAAATTAATTTTTAGCGTTTTATTATGCCCAAAAGTTAAAAATTGGCGTGATTTTTGGCATTTTCAAGCCATTTTAAGAGAAAAAAGCCCTGAAATTTGCCCAAAATTCGCTAAAAATTCGCCAAAAATATATTTTTAGCGAAATACTATGTCGTAGCAAAAACGATTTATCGTCTGCAGGGCAAAAATTTTTAGCGTGTGCAAGGTCATATTTTCTGTTACTTTTTCTTTCAAATTTTCCACAAATAAAGTTACTTTTTCTCTTAATTTTCTTTAAATTTTTCAGAAATTTTCTTTTATTTTTCTGTTATTTATCCCTTAAAAACAACAGATTTTTTCTGTTATTTTTCTTTTGTTTTTCTCTCATTTTTTTTACTTTTTCTTTAATTTTTTTCTTGAAAGAATTAAAGTTTTTTCTTGAATTTTTCTTGAAATTTACAAGAAAGAAAATGCCCACAACCCACGCAGTAGAGCCATTTGGAAGGGAACAAGGGAAGATTAACAGAAAGTTAAAAGAAAGGAACAAAACGCAGTAGAAGAGGCGTAGCGACGAGAAAAAATTATATAAATTCTGTTAAGAATTTATCTTTTTTTATCTTGTAATTTGAAGGTTTCTTTTTGGATAAAAAAAGAAGACCTTGCATAGAAAATGCAAGGTCATAATTTTTTCGAGTTTTAAGTTTTTCTTTTTTCTCTAAATTCAGCGGTAAGTCAGCGGTTTAGAGGATAAACGAATTTGTCCTTTTGAGGCTGAATGAGTTTGCCTTGGGATATCAAAATTATTCCCACTCAATTGTTCCGATTGGCTTAGGAGTAAGGTCGTAGAGAACACGGTTGATGCCGTCAACCTCGTGTGTGATTCTGTAAGTAACTTTATGGAGTACTTCATAAGGAATTTCCTCGATTGTAGCACTCATAGCGTCTTTAGTATTTACTGCACGGATGATTGCTGGCCAGCCTTCATAACGGCTTTCGTCTTTAACACCAACGCTCTTAACATCAGGCACAGCAATAAAGTACTGCCAAACCTTTTCTGCAAGACCGCAGTTGTCAAACTCTTCACGAAGAATTGCATCAGCCTCACGAAGAGCCTCAAGTCTGTCACGAGTAATTGCACCAAGGCAACGTACACCAAGACCAGGGCCTGGGAATGGCTGACGATAAACCATAGCGTGTGGAAGACCAAGAGCTTCACCAACTACACGAACTTCGTCTTTGAAGAGAAGTTTGATTGGCTCAACAAGTTGGAAATTAAGGTCTTCAGGAAGTCCGCCAACATTATGGTGAGATTTAACTGCCTTTTTGCCTTCAGCCTGTTTGAAACTTTCAAGAATGTCAGGGTAGATTGTCCCTTGTGCAAGGAACTCAACACCTTCAAGTTTTCTTGCTTCGTCCGCAAACACATTTATAAACTCTGCACCGATAATCTTTCTTTTCTTTTCAGGCTCGCTAACACCCGCGAGAAGGTCAAGAAAACGGTCAGTTGCATCAACATAAATAAGATTAGCATCAAGCTCTTTGCCGAAAACTTCAATAACGTTTTCGCTTTCGTTCTTTCTCATAAGACCGTGATTAACGTGAACACAAACTAACTGTTTGCCGATTGCTTTAATAAGAAGAGCAGCAACAACTGAAGAGTCAACACCGCCGGAGAGTGCGAGAAGAACTTTTTTATCGCCAACCTGCTCACGAACAGCTTTAATCTGTTCTTCAATAAAAGCATCAGCTAACGCTTTGGTGGTAATTCTTTCCATTGATTCGGGTCTAACATTGCTATCCATTTTGAATTCCTCCATTTTATATTAAATTAGTCTGTATAGTTATCAAAATATCCCTGAACGAGAATGATTGGAGTACCCTTATCACCTGAACCACTGGTCAAGTCACAAAGTGAACCGATAAGGTCAGTAAGCTGACGAGGAGTAGTACCTTGAGAAGCCATATTGCCTACAAGATTGTCCTGTTTTGCTTTGATGCTCTTTGAAATTGCTTCTTTGAGTTCAGCACCTGAAAGGCCTTTAAAATCATTATCAGCAAGATATTTAAGTTTGAGTTCGTTTGGAGTACCAATAAGACCTGCAGTGTGAGCAGGGGATACAACCGGGTCAGCAAGTTCCCAAATTTTACCTTGTGGGTCTTTGAAAGCACCGTCGCCGTAAACCATAACTTCAATGTGCTTGCCTGTTCTCTTTAAGAATTCTGCCTGAATGTCCTCAACAAGTCCCTGACAATCTCTTGGGAAAAGTTTAACTGTGTCTTCTGTTGATTTGTTTGAGCCAAGAAGACCATATTTTTCGTTGCAACCACTACCGTTTACAGGAGCATTGAGAATATCGTCAAGTCCGCAAACAACTTTAGCACCTGCAGCCTTTAAAATTCTCTTTGTTCTCGCTCTTGTATGAATATCACAAGTAAGAACGCAGTCTGTGTAGTTAAGAATTGTTTTAGCCTGATTTGCAAAAACGATTTCAACTTCAGCACCTTCTTCACGAATAATACCTGCATAGTAGTCAACATAGTCAACACCTGTGAATTCGTGTTTATTTTCGCCAAAAAGCTCTCTGTACTTTTCAAGTGAAAGAACGTCAGAATATGGGTTTACGCCTGCTTCATCAAGTTTGTCAAGGCTTACGAGTGAGTTACCAACCTCGTCACTTGGGTAGCTGAGCATAAGAACAACTTTCTTAGCACCTTTAGCGATACCACGAAGACAAATTGCAAAACGATTTCGTGATAAAATCGGGAAAATAACACCGATTGTTTCTCCACCTAATTTTGCTTTAACGTCAGCTGCAATATCATCAATTGATGCGTAGTTGCCTTGAGCACGTGCAACGATTGACTCAGTAAGAGAAACAACATCTCTGTCACGCATTTCGAATCCTTCGCTCTCTGCTGCTTCAAGAACACTTGTTACTGCAATGTCAACAAGATTGTCGCCTTGTCTGATGATAGGACAACGAATACCTCTTGAAACTGTACCGACTTTTCTTTCCATATATATCTCTCCAATATAAAAAATTAACGGATGTCATAAGTGTGGTAAATTGCCAACTTTACCGCATATTAATCACTAAAATATTATACAATCACATTTTTTTCAAGTCAATAAAAATATAAGTTGTATAAATAAAAATTCTTATTAAATTTTTGTGCATTTTTGTGCAATTTTTCAACACTTTGAAATGTGGAAAAAATTGTCGTAAAAACAATGCGGAAAAATGGAAAAATACTGTCAATTTTCATTGACTTTTATATGCTTAAGGTATATAATGTTTTAAATATATTATAATGCAATTATTGTGGATTGTTGCGTTCATATTTATAGAATATTGTTCTTTGAGGAGCGGAATTTATGTATAGAAGCGTGAAAAGATTCTTTGATTTTATTATTGCTTTAATGGCTTTGATTATACTTTCACCTGTGTTTTTGGTAGTAGCAGTAATCATAAAACTTACTTCACCGGGACCAGTAATTTTCAAGCAGAAAAGAATAGGTCTTGACGGTAAAGTTTTTGAGATTTATAAATTCCGTTCAATGGTAGTTGGTGCTGAAACACAAGGTAGTGGCGTGTATTCAGGTAAAGGTGATGCACGTGTTACGGGAATTGGCAAAATCATTCGTGCTACAAGCATTGACGAGTTACCACAGTTTATAAACATTCTTAAAGGTGAAATGAGTTTTGTAGGTCCACGTCCACCACTTACATATCATCCTTGGGATTATTCAGAATATAGTGATTTTCAACTTCGTATGTTTGAAGTTCGTCCCGGTATTACCGGTTGGGCTCAGGTAAACGGCAGAAAAGACGTTGAGTGGAATAAACGAATTGAACTTAATGTTTGGTATGTTGATAATATGTCATTACTTCTTGACATCAAGATTATTCTCACAACATTTCTTAAAGTGCTTAAGAATGAAGATAATGAAAATACAGGTGCAACAGTAGTTGCAAAGGAAGAAGAAAAAGAAACAGTCAATAATTAAGAGGTATTTTATGGCTCTCGAATTAATGTATGTTACAAATCGCGTTGACGTGGCTGAAGCCGCACAAACTGCAGGCGTTGACCGTATATTTGTAGATATGGAGTATATCGGCAAAAGTGACCGTCAGGGCGGAATGGATACAGTTCAGAGTATGCATACACTTGACGATGTTAAAGCACTCCGTAAGGTGATTACAACGTCAACACTTCACGTCCGTTGTAACCCTATTCACGATGCAACTGACGATTACGGTTCTACAGAGGAAGAAATTGACAGTATTATTGATGCAGGTGCAGATGTTATAATGTTACCGTTCTTCCAAAATGCTCAGCAGGTACGTCGCTTTATAAAAGCAGTTGATGGCAGAGTAAAAACAAATCTTTTGGTTGAAACGCCCGAGGCTGCAGAAAATATTGATGAAATCCTCGAAATAGACGGAATTGACGAAATACATATCGGTCTTAACGACTTACATTTAGGCTACGGAATGACTTTTATGTTTGAACTTGTAGCAGATGGAACTGTGCAAAAACTTTGTGAAAAAATTGCAAAGAAAAATATAAGTTATGGTTTTGGTGGAGTAGCACGAGTTGGTACAGGCACACTCCCTGCAGAATGTATTTTAGGTGAACATTATAGGCTTGGTTCAGAGCGTGTTATTCTTTCCCGTGCATTCTGCGATGTAGCAAAAGAAACCGATTTTGAAGTAGTTAAAGAAAAATTCAATACAGGTGTTCACGATATTCGCGAATTTGAGAAAGATTTATTGAATACTTGGAATGAAGATACATATAAGGCTAATCAAATAAAAACACAAGAATGTGTTGCAAAAATTGTTGAGATTATCAAGAATAAGTAAAGGGCAAGTTATGAAACTGTTAATGACAGGTGCTTTTAATTGCACAGCAGAGCAAAAACTGAATATAGAAAAGCTCGGCTGTGAAGTTATGTTTAAGCAAATGGAAAATGAGCCTTTGTCAGAAGAAATGTATACAGCAGATATAGTAATTTGCAATGGCTTGTTTCTTTATAATGACTTGGACAAGTTTAAAAACCTTAAATTCGTTCAACTTACAAGTGCAGGGCTTGACCGCGTACCAGTTGAAAAAATGAATGAAAAGGGAATAGTACTTCATAACGCAAGGGGAGTATATAGCACTCCTATGGCAGAATGGGTACTTACGGGTGTACTTGCATTATATAAGCATATAAATACATTTTATAGTAACCAACAAAATCATAAATGGGTTAAAGACAGAAATGTAAAAGAGCTGTCAGGTAGTACAATCTGTATTGTAGGTTGTGGTAGTGTTGGTACTGAATGTGCAAAATTATTTAAGCCATTCAGTAATGAAATAATTGCAGTTGATATCGTGAAACCTAAAAGTGATTTATTTGATAATTACTATACTATAAATAATGTAACCGAAGCAGTAAAAAACGCAGATGTTGTAATTCTTACGCTTCCGTTAACAGACGAAACACAAAATATGTTCAATAAAGAGCTTCTTTCACATTTTAAGAATGATGCAATTCTTGTAAATATTTCAAGAGGTGCAGTTGTGAATGAAGATGATTTAATAAACGCACTTAAAAACGGTAAAATCGGCGGTGCAGTGCTTGATGTATTCAATACTGAACCGTTAGATGAAAACAGTGAACTATGGGAAATGGAAAATGTGATTATCACACCACACAATTCCTTTGTATCACAAAAAAACAACGAAAGATTGTTTAATTTAGTTTACAATAATTTAAATACATATATGAAAGAAGCAGAAAAATGAAATTTATTTTGATTTCCCCAAAAAACAGAACTGCATATAATTTTAGAGGCGATTTAGTCAAAAAAATTATAGCAAGCGGTTACGAAGTAGTCATTACAGGCCCCAATCGTGACAATGTTGATAAGGTTGAGGCATTGGGTGCAAGATTTGTTGAAATTCCAATGAATAAAAACGCCTTAAATCCGTTTAAGGATTTAAAGTATATGAATGCACTTCGTAAACTTTTTAAAGAAGAAAAACCTGATGTAATTTTAGGTTATACTTCAAAACCTGTAATTTATGGTTCAATTGCAGGTAAACTAGCAAAAGTACCGCATAAGGTTGGAATGGTAACGGGTGCAGGTTATGCTTTCGCTTCAAAAAGCAAAAAGGCTAAAGTTATTAAAATGATTTTATCAATGTTATACAGAGTGGCTTTTGCTTGTGCTGATGTTGCACTCTTCCAAAATGTTGACGACAAAAATACCTTTGTTAAAGAAGGAATACTTAAGGAAGAAAAATGTAAGGTTATTGATGGCTCAGGCGTTAATATGGAGCGTTTTCCATTGGCACCATATCCGGAACAGTTAACATTCTTTATGTTGTCACGAGTTATGTACTTTAAGGGTATTCGTGAGTATCTTGAGGCTTGCACAATTGTTAAAGAAAAACATCCTGAAGTAAGATTTATGCTTTTAGGTGCTTGTGAGGGAATTCACGATTCGCTTTCAGAAGAAGAATTAAAACCATATGTAGAAAAAGGAATTATTGAGCATTTTGGCGAAACCGATACAGTTGCTGATTTCTATAAACAATGCTCGGTGTTCGTATTACCATCTTACGGTGAGGGTGTTCCAAGAACAGTGCAGGAAGCAATGTCAATGGGCCGTGCAATTATTACAACTACTGCACCAGGTTGTCGCGAAACAGTAATAGACGGTGTTACGGGGTTTATTATTCCAACAAAAGATGGTAAGGCACTTGCTGAAAAAATGATGGAATTTGTTAAAAATCCCGAACTTGTTGAAAAAATGGGCAAGGCAAGTAATGAATATTGCAGACGCAGATTTGAAGTAAATAAGATTAACAAAGAAATGTGTATGCATCTTAAAATAAAGGAGTAATTGATATGTCACTTTACGAAAAAATTGTTAATGGTGAAGAAAAAATATCACTCGTAGGTCTTGGTTATGTTGGTATGCCTATTGCGGTTGCTTTCTCAAAGAAAGTAAAAGTTGTAGGTTTTGACCTTAATGCTAAGAAAATTGAACTTTATAAAAATGGTATTGACCCAACAAATGAAGTAGGTGACGACGCAATTAAGAATTGCACAGTAGAGTTTACTGCTGATGAAACTAAACTTCGCGAAGCAAAATTCCACATTGTCGCAGTTCCAACACCTGTAAATGATGACCATACACCTGACCTTACGCCTGTTGAAGGTGCATCAACAATTGTCGGTCGTAACCTTACAAAAGGCTCAATTGTTGTTTATGAATCAACAGTTTACCCGGGTGTTACAGAAGACATCTGTATTCCTATTCTAGAAAAGGAATCAGGACTTAAATGTGGTGTAGATTTCAAAATCGGTTATTCTCCTGAAAGAATTAACCCAGGCGATAAAGTACACCGTCTTGAAACAATCGTAAAAATTGTTTCAGGTATGGATGAAGAGTCACTTGATGAAATTGCAAAGGTTTATGAACTTGTTGTTGAAGCAGGCGTTCACCGTGCTGAAAGCATTAAGGTTGCTGAGGCAGCAAAGGTTATCGAAAACAGCCAACGCGACATCAATATCGCATTTATGAACGAGCTTTCAATTATCTTTAACAAGATGGGTATAGATACACAGTCAGTTCTTAAGGCAGCAGGAACAAAATGGAATTTCCTTGGTTTCTTCCCGGGTCTTGTAGGCGGTCATTGTATCGGCGTTGACCCATATTATCTTACATATAAAGCAGAACAGTTAGGTTATCATAGCCAGATTATTCTTTCAGGTCGTAGAATTAACGATGATATGGGTAAATATGTTGCTGAAAGTGTAGTTAAAAATCTTATCAAGGCTGATGTAGCCATTAAGAATGCAAAGGTTGCAATACTTGGTTTCACTTTCAAAGAAAATTGCCCTGATACACGAAATACAAAAATTATCGATATTTACAACGAACTTAAAGAGTACGGCATTACTGCAACAGTAGCAGACCCTGCAGCAGATGCGGACGAAGCAAAGCACCTTTATGGTATGGAATTTGTTGATATGTCAACAATCAAAGATTGTGATGCAGTAATTCTTGCAGTTGCTCACGAGCAGTTTAAAGACTTGACACAGGCTGACTTTGATAAAATGTTCAAAGAAGGGGACAACTCTACAAAAGTTCTTGCTGATATTAAGGGACTTCTCAATCGTAAGGAATATGAATCAGCAGGTTATAAGTATTGGAGATTATAATTTATGGGTTACAAACACTTAAAATTTCCTGAAAATTCAGTATTCCTCGTTACAGGAGCAGCAGGATTTATCGGCTCAAACCTTTGCGAAGCAATACTTAATATGGGTTATAAAGTAAAAGCACTTGATGACCTTTCAACAGGTAAACAGAAGAATGTTGATATGTTCCTTGATAATCCCAACTATACATTTATAAAAGGGGATATCAAAGACCTTGATACATGTATGAAGGCTTGTGAAGGCGTTGACTATGTGCTTAATCAAGCAGCTTGGGGTAGTGTTCCTCGTTCAATCGAAATGCCTTTATTCTATTGCAAAAACAACATCGAAGGTACTCTTAATATGATGGAAGCGGCAAGACAAAATGGCGTTAAAAAGTTTGTTTACGCTTCAAGTTCATCTGTTTATGGGGATGAACCAAATCTTCCAAAGTATGAGGGTAGAGAAGGCAATCTTCTTTCACCTTACGCTCTTACGAAGCGTTGTGATGAAGAATGGGGTAAACTCTACACAAAACTATATGGACTTGATACATATGGAATGAGATATTTTAATGTATTCGGTCGTCGTCAGGACCCTGATGGTGCTTATGCGGCAGTTATTCCGAAATTCTTAAAACAACTTCTTAATGGCGAAACACCAACAATCAATGGTGATGGTAAACAAAGCCGAGATTTTACATATATTGAAAATGTTATCGAAGCAAACTTGAAAGCTTGTTTAGCCCCTAGTGAGGCAGCAGGTGAGGCATATAATGTTGCTTATGGTGGTCGTGAATACTTAATTGATATTTATTACGGTCTTACAAAGGCTTTAGGACTTGATGTTGAGCCGAATTTCGGCCCTGACCGTAAAGGTGATATCAAACACAGTAATGCGGACATTTCAAAAGCAAAACGTCTTTTGGGTTACGACCCTGAATACAGTTTTCAGGACGGAATTAAACTCGCAATCGAGTGGTACAAGGAGAATTTGTAATGGCAAAATTAAGCGTCATTATTCCAATTTATAATGCAGAAGAATATCTTCGCGAATGTATTGACAGTGCAGTTAATCAGACAATGAAAGATATTGAAATAATTCTTGTTGATGATGGTGCGACTGATTCTAGCCCTGCAATTTGTGATGAGTATGCGGCAAATGACAGTCGTGTAAAAGTTATTCATAAATCTAACGGTGGTGTTTGCGATGCAAGAAATGTAGGAACACAGGCCGTTACTACAGATTATTTTACATTTCTTGAGAGTGATGATTGGCTTCCTCTTGATGCATGTGAAAAACTTTACTCCTATGTTGAAAGTCATAATATAGATTTTGCATTCGGTTCATATTATAAGGTTTCAACTGCCGGGACATCAGTCAAGCACCCACTTCCAGAGAAAGAAATAGTGTTTGATAAGAATGATGTTAAGGAAAAACTTCTTGAATATATAATGGGGTTAACAGGTTCCCGCCTTCAAACACCAGGTAATATCGATTCATTTCTTACTGATACAGCCAAACTTTATAAAACAAGTATCGTTCGTGAAAACGGGCTTTTGTGGATAAGTCGTAAAGAGATTTATTCTGATTGTTTGGATTTTATTCTTAAATATGCAAATCTTTGTGAAAATGCAGTGTTTTTTGATGAGCCAATTTATTATTACAGACGTACAAATACGGGTTCACAAACTGCAGGTTACCGAGCAAGAACTCTTGAACTTTGGCTTATTCAGTTTGATAGTTTGCGTGCTTTTATTGTGGATAATCATCTTGACCACTTATGGCCTGCATTTTATTCACGTGTATGTTTTTCAATTATCCCGATTGGTGGTAATGCATATAGAACAGGCAATCGTAAAAATGCAATGAAAGAGGTGCACGCAGCTCTTGACCAACCAATATATAAAGAGGCATTCAAAAATTTTAATATTAATGCACTTCCTATTCACTTCCGTCCGTTGTTCTTCTTTGCAAAGCATAAAATGTATAATCTATATTATATTATGACGGTTGTAATGCGTAAAATCATGAATAAACAAAGAGGTATGTAATGAAACCGCTTGTAAGTCTTGTAATTCCTGTTTATAAAACTGAAAAGTATCTTCGAAATTGCGTAAAATCAGCTATTGAGCAGACATATGAAAATCTTGAGATTATTTTAGTCGATGATGGTTCCCCCGATGGCTGTCCCGCTATTTGCGATGAGATTGTAGCTGAAAATAATAATGTTACTGTTATTCATAAGGAAAATGGCGGTCTTTCAACTGCACGTAATGCAGGAATTGAAAGGGCAACAGGAAAATACATTGTTTTTCTTGATTCAGATGATACTCTCGCAAATTTTGCAGTATCAGATATGATAGAAATTATTGAAAAAGAAGACAGTTGTGCTGTTTTTCCGAACACATATATAAAAACATATGAAAATGGTCAAGCGGATGTTCAATCATCACATTTTACAAAAGAAATGTTTAACAGCGACCCAAAAATATTTGCACTTGAAGTGCTTATAGGTAAAGGACGTGCACGTCGTTCAACAGCAGTACTTTATGATTTAGAAATCATCAAAGAAAAGAATATTCGTTATCTTCCGGGAAGAATTTCAGAAGATTTCTTTTTTAATCTTGATTTTTTTTGCGTAGCAGAGAAAATTTCGCTTTATGAGAAACCTTCACTTAACAATCTTAAGCGTACAGGAAGTATATCTACTTCTTATTTTGAGAACTTCTTTGATACCGTTCTTGAAATGGATGAAGAAGTTAAGAAGTTCATTAATTCTCTTAACCAAGAAAAATATAATAATTATATTCCTGGCAGACGTGAAACTTTACTTTACAGAAATCTTTTAATTTTTGCAATAAATGTGATGGGAGATAAAAATACATCGTATTCAGCACGCAAGAAAAAGTGTATTGAAATGTTTAAACACATGAGTTTTCAAGATGCACTTAAAAGCGGTGCTACCACACCATTTTTTGAAGGTAAATTTCAAAGGGTATATATGGGAATTTCACTTAAACTTATTCGTGCAAAGCTTTATGGACTTACTTGTCTGTTAGCTTTTGTTGCTGCAAAAATCAATACGGTATGATGATAGAAAATAATGATTGTATCAAATTCGCACTGACTAAGTAATAGTAATTTTGCTATATTGTGCTTAGTACACTAAAGTGATTGAGATAATAAAGGAAATTAACTATGATATTTTTCATAACAGTATTAAGAGCATTAGCTGCTTGCATTATTACAAATTCACATTATGTAGGTGTTTATCCGACCGATTTAATCGCTAATGGTGGATTATTTGGCGACGTGATTTTCTTTGCGGTTTCAGGTTTTTGCCTTACAAACGTAAAAAACAGTTTTCCAAAATGGTATGGTAAAAGACTTGTACGTGTTTTCCCCGCAGTATTTATAATTTCTATAATCTATATTTTGTTAGGAATTCACGAGTTTCAATCAACATTACAAGGTGTAATTGATAGTTTTATTTTACCGGTTAAATATCACTTTGTATCATCAATTATTATTTTGTATATTCCTTTCTACGTTGTTATGAAAGTGCAAAAATTAAGAGCCAACCTCCTAAAAATAGGGGGGGTAGCGGCTCTTGTCTGGCTTTTGATTTACGTCTTTTTTTACGACAAATCTTATTATCATATTGATACAGTACGTGAGCCAATGATTAGATTTTTGTTCTTCTTTGCTATGCTTTTAGGTGCTTATTTCAAAGAGAATCTTGAAAAGTATCGCAATAAAAAATCAATTGTTTCATGGATTTTACTTCCAATTTTGTTTGTTGCGTATTTTGCAAGCAAACTAATTTTCAGTAGAGTTGACAGTATTTCAAACTTGCAAATTGTAAATCAAATTATATTATTTGTATTACTTGCTGTAACTTTTCGTTGTTTTATGTCAATCGACGGTTGGCTTGAAAACTTGCCAAAATGGATAAAAGCTATAATAACGTTCGTTTCAGGAATTACTCTTGAAATATACCTTGTTCAAATTGGAATTATAGATAAACTTAATTTCTTGCCATTCCCACTAAACTGGTTGTTGATTACCGGCGTAATCGTGTTATTAGCGTTTATTCTCAATAAATTTTCATCACTTGTTCAAAAGCCACTGTTAAAGCTTTTGAATAAAGATAAATGAGGTAATATAATGATTAATTTGAAGAAAATATTAAAACCGGATTTCAGGCGAAACGCAAGATATTTGCTGACTTTTGTGCCGGATAAAGCATATTTACAATTACATTATTTTCTTACAATAGGAAGATTTGTGAACTTTAAAAATCCAAAAACATATACTGAGAAACTTCAATGGTTAAAACTTAATGACCAAAGACCAGAATATAGCAAGTTAGTTGATAAACTTGCCGTCCGTGACCATATTGATGAGGTTCTAGGTGAAGGGCATTTGTTTCCATTGCTTGGTGTTTGGGACTCTTTTGATGACATTGATTTTGACAGTCTTCCTGAACAGTTCGTACTAAAATGTAATCACGATTCAGGCAGTACAAGAGTAATTAAGTCAAAATCATCAATAACACCGGAACAAATGGAAAAATATCGCGAACATTTTAACAGGCGAGTAGGTCGCGACTATTACTATGCTTGTCGCGAATATCCATATAAGGGTCTTCCACGTCATATAATTGCTGAAGCATTTATGGTTGATGAATCGGCTCCTGAAAAAAGTATTGAGGATTACAAATTCTTCTGTTTTAACGGTGAACCTAAAATTATGTTTGTTGCAACTGACCGCGATACTGACGTAAAATTTGATTTCTTCGATATGGATTTCAATCATCTTGATATTGAAAATATTCATGCTCAGTCAGGCAAAGAAATTCAGAAACCTGCAATGTTTGAAGAAATGAAAGAAATTGCAGCAAAACTTTCCCAAGGTATGCGTCAGGTGAGAATTGATTTATATGAACTTAACGGAAAAATCTACTTTGGAGAATATACAATTTTCCATGGAGCAGGATTTGGTGAATTTAAGCCTCGTGAATGGGAAGAACGCTTAGGCGATTGGATTGACTTAAAATAATCCTGAAGAAAGGTGTTTAAATAATGAGAATATTAGTATTGTCCAGCACACCTTGGACTAACGATAACAGTTTTGGTAATTCTTTCGGTAATATTTTTGAGGGAATCCCAGACATTGAAATAGCAAATATTTACTGTAAATATGGCAAGCCAAATACAAATCTTGTTTCAAGATTCTTTCAGATTACTGAGAAATCAATGTTCAGAAACTTTAAAAATCCTAAAATCCCGTCAGGTCAAGAGGTTTTTATGGATGAAAGTGTCCCAACTGATGTTGTTGAGCCAAAATCTGCTGACCTTGCCCGTAAAAAAAGATGGATTTTGATGTTCTGGGCGAGAGATTTAATTTGGAAATTTGGCCGTTGGAAATCACCTGAACTAAAGAAGTTTATTGATGATTTTAACCCGGATATAATTTTTCAACCTGTTTATTATGTAAGTCATATGAACAGAATCGCAAATTTTATCAAGAAATATACAGGCGTACCAATGTATGGCTATGTTTCAGATGATGTTTACACTCTTAAACAATTTTCTTTGTCACCATTTTATTGGATTAACAGATTTATGTGTAGAGCAAAAGTTAAGAAAGTAGTAAAGCAGTGTGAAATTCTTTACACAATTTCTGAAGTTCAGCGTGCAGAGTATGAAAAGATTTTTAAAATTCCTTGTAAGATTTTAACTAAATCTGCAAATTTTGATGAGCCTGCACAGGTGAAAACAAAATATAATAAGCCGTTGCAATTTGTTTTTACTGGTAATATTGGTACAAAACGTTGGAAATCTCTTGCGATTATTGCAGAAGCATTAAAAGAGATTAATAAAGACGGCATTAAGGCAGAAATGAAAATATATACTGGCGGTCTTGTTACTGATGAAATCAGTCAAGCTCTCAATGTTGAAAATACATCAAAAATTATGGGATTTGTATCATCAAGTGAAATTCCAAGAATTCAGCGTGATGCTGATGTGCTTATTCATGTTGAGTCATCTTCATTGCAAAGTAGATTGTGTGTTCGTCAGTCATTCTCAACAAAGATTGTTGACTATCTTAAAATGGCAAGACCAATTCTGGCAGTAGGACCTAAAGAAGTTGCATCTATTGAACACTTAGTTAGAAACGATTGTGCAATCGTTGCCGATAATAAGGATGAGCTTATAGAAAAACTTAATGCAGTTTTAAGTGATGAAAACAAATTGACTGAAATAGCATTAAAAGGCTATGAATGTGGTAGAAAATACCACAATAAAGCAGATTATAACAAAATGTTGTCAGAGGATTTAAGAAGTAAGTTATAATTCCGGAGGTGAATGAGTTGAAAATTTTACAAATAAATGCAGTTTACAATCTTAGTAGTACGGGTAAAATCAGTACAGATTTTCAAAATTACATAAATGAAAAAACAGAACATATTTGTAAAACAGCTTTTTCATACGGCGGAACAGAGGCTGATGGTTATATTATCGGTTCTCAGATGGACCGTAAAATACACGGCTTTTTATCAAGACTTACAGGCAAGCAAGCGTGGTTTTCAAAGAATGCAACAAAAAAACTCCTAAATTTTATAGATGAATACTCACCTGATATAATTCAACTTGGAAACCTGCATGGAAACTGTATTAATTTTCCAATGCTGATGAAATATATTGCTGAAAAAGATATTCCAACAGTTTATACACTGCACGATTGTTGGCCATTTACAGGTAAATGTTGTCATTATACAGCAGATAAATGTTATAAATGGCAGACAGGGTGTTACGAATGTCCTCGTTTAAATAAAGATAATGCAAGTTGGGGTGTAGATAAAACTCAAGAATTATGGCGAGAAAAGCGTAAACTCTTTAGTGAAATTCCACGTCTTGCAGTTGTTGGAGTTTCAAAATGGATTGTAGATGAATCAATGAAATCACCTTTAATGGAAAATGTGAAAATATTTGACTATATATATAATGGTATTGATGCTGATATTTTCAAGCCAAATTTACAATCAACAGTAAGAGAAAAATATAATCTTAAAGAAAAAAAAATATTGTTAGGTGTTGCATCGGGTTGGCAGGCATGTAAAGGACTTTATGATATTGTAGAGCTTTCAAAGATGGTTCCTTCTGATTGTCAAATAGTTCTAGTTGGCAATATCAATGAGCCTATACCTGAATGCAATATATTGAATATTCCTGCAACAGAAAATGTACATGAATTGGTTGATTGGTATTCAGCGGCTGATGTACTTATCAATATGTCAAAAGAAGAAACTTTCGGTAAAGTATCAGCAGAAGCCCTTATGTGTGGAACTCCTGTTGTGTGCTTTAACAGTACAGCAAATCCGGAGTTGGTAGGGGAAAATTGTGGACTTGTTTGCAAAACCGAAAATATTTCAGATTTTAAAGATTTGGTTATGGAAGTGCTTAAAAATGGCAAAGAAACATATTTTGACGCTTGCATAAATTTTGCTACTGAAAATTTTGTAATCGAGAAAAGTTTTGTAAAATATGTGCAACTATATGCAGATTTGTTGGATGTTTAATAGTTTTATTTAACTTGATTGAAAAGTGGGTTATTAATGAATATTTATGTTGTAAATATCATATTAACTTTCATTTGGGCTTTTTTATTCTTAAAGATATATAGAGGCTCGGGTGAAGGTAATAGAGGTAAAAAAATATTTTGCACATTGACAACGATTCAGTGGATACTGATTTCGGGTCTTAGAGGTATGTCTGTAAGTCCTGACATGGAAAGTTATAAATATAGATTTGAAAACACCTTAGTGACCCCATGGAGACAACTTTTCAACAATTTTGAGTTGGTTTATATAAATGGTGAAGGCAAAGACCCGGGTTATGCTATTTTTGAAAAGATAGTTCAGATTTTTACTGACGATTATCAAGTGTTTTTATTCATTGTTGCTGTAATATTTTTTACAGCAATGGGTGTATGGGTATATAAATACTCAGATAATCCACTTTTAAGTATGTTGATTTTCGACTCATTTATGTCTTCGTTCTTTGCACTTACAGGAACAAGACAAACACTAGCAACTGTATTGGTTGTTTTTGTGGGTGGTTATTTTATTAGGAATCGAAAGTTTTGGCAGTTCTTGGTTGTAACATTTGTAGCTTATACAATACATAAATCTGCAATTTGCGTACTACCGTTCTATTTTGTTGCTAATATTGAAGTTACAAGAAAATATGTTGCTATTTGTGTTGGTTCAATTCCGATTCTGTTTATTTTTAAGGAACAATTTTTTGATATATTGGGTGCTTTGGCTGGTTATGAGTATGGAGAGTTAGAGAGTGGCGGTGCTTATGGTTTTACCTTAATGTATATAGCTGTTTTATTTGTTTCCATATGGCTTTTACGACACTTTAAAAAGAATAGTGAAGATTATAAAATATATTATAATGCCTTATTCTTAGGTGCAATATTCCTGCCGCTTGTTTTTGTTAATCCCGCTGCAATGCGAGTTGTTCAATATTACTCGTTGTATTTAATGCTTTTAATTCCACAACTTGTTAAATGTTTTGAACGCAAATTACATGGCCCAATTACATTTGTTATGATAGCGGCACTATTAGTTACTACTAATGTATATTTATATCATTATGAGTTTTTCTGGCAATAAGGAGCAAATGTTTTGAAAAAAGTATTTTATTTAAGTTATTTTGATATACCGGAGCATGCAGAACAAAAACGTAACTATGTTCTTTCTGCCGCCACAAAATCAGAATATGAATGTAAAGCACTTGCAAAAGCTGGTTATACAGTGGAAATTGTTTCTGCTGCAGGTACATATTCCAATAAATTTTGTTCTGGTAGTGTGACAGAACTTTGTGAAAATCTTAAATTAAGATTATTTGATGCTATGCCAACGAAGTATCATTTTCAAAGTGTTATTGCACGTAAACACCTAAAAAAACAATTAACACGTTATCTGCTAAGTAATGTAACTGAAAATGATATTCTTGTTGCCTATCATTCAATGGCTTATGCTGATATAGTTAAGCAAATTAAGGATAAAAGAAATCCTAAACTCATAATTGAAGCGAATGAGGTTTATGCAGATGTTACAGGTGATGAGAGAATTCGTGAAGCAGAGCAGAATTTTTTACAGTCGGCAGATGCTTATATTCTCTCAACCGAGCTTCTCAATGAAAAAATCAATGTGAATAATAAACCTTATGTTGTAAATTATGGTACTTTTGACGATGCACCACAACTTGCAGACCATATAAACGATGGAAAAATTCATGTAGTTTATGCCGGTGTCCTTGAACCGCGAAAAGGAGCACAACTTGCAGTTTCAGCGGCGGAGTTTTTACCAGAAAATTATCATATACATATTATTGGTTTCGGTAGTGAAAAAGACATAAACGATATAAAATCTTTAATTGCAGAAGTTTCTTCCAAAACAAAGTGTACTGTTACTTTTGATGGTAAATATAGCGGTGAGGATTACATTCATTTTTTACAGGGTTGTCATATAGGACTTGCAACGCAAAACAAAGATGCTTCATTTAATGGAACATCTTTTCCATCAAAAGTATTATCATATCTTTCAAATGGCTTGCGTGTGGTTTCTGTACGCATAAAAGCAATAGAGGTTTCAAAAGTTGCAAATCTAATGTATTTTTATGATAACGATAATGCAAAAGCGGTAGCAGATGCGATTTTATCAATCAATTTAACAGATGGTTACAATAGTCGAAATACACTTAGAAAGTTAAATGAAGAATTTGCAAAAGAAATGATAGATATATTGGAAAAGTGGTGAAATAATTGAATAGAAAAGTAGGTGTTATTTGTTCATATGCTTATATGTTGATTGAAATTGTTTCAGCAACATTGTTCACGCCGTTTTTAATCCGCATGTTAGGTGATAGTGAATACGGTGTTTATCAACTTGTAATATCAATTACTTCATATCTTATGCTGTTTGATATGGGCGTAGGAAATGCTGTTATTAGATATATTGCAAAGTATAGAACTAATAATGATATTCAAAAACAACAAGAATTATTGGGTGTTGTTACAGCTTTTTATTTAATTATTGCCACTATTATAATAATAATTGGTGTAGTTTTATGCGTTTTATTTCCAATTATTTTTGCGAAGGGTCTATCATATGAAGAGATATCTATTGGTAGAACGCTTTTGATTTTAAATGTTCTGTCAACTGCCTGTTCAATAGGCACGGCAGGTTTTTCAGCTTGTATCCACGCTTATGAACGATTTTTCTTTTCAAAGATTAAATCTATTGTAATAGTTATCTTGCGAATGGGTATTTTGTTTTTAATACTCAGTTTAGGTGCAAAAAGCATTGGCGTTGTAGTTATTCATTTATTATTCAATATAGCAACTTGTATGTTGAGCATATGCTATGTTGTGAAAAAAATAAAGATATATCCAAAAATTGGCAAGCCGGATACGTCATTTATAAAAGAGATACTTTCGTATTCTGGTTTTGTAACATTACAAATGATTGCCACTCAAATTAATTCAATGACAGATTCTGTATTACTTGGTATTTTTGCAGAAGGTTCTGCTGTTTTAATTGCAATTTATAGTGTGGGTATACAGATTGTTCAGTATTTTAAAACCATAGGTGGTCATGTGAATGGTGTGCTTATGGCAGGTGCAGTGCGACTTGTTGAAAGTGGGGCTAAACCTAAGGACTTACAGAATGAAATGGTTCGAATAGGTCGAATTAATTTTATGATGTTAGGAATAGTATTTGCAACCTTTTTAGTAAATGGAAAGCACTTCCTTACGCTATGGGTCGGAGAAGGATATGAACAAAGTTATTATGTAGCAATAGCGGTAATGATACCAACAATGTTTAATATTGTTCAGTCAATAGGGAATCAGATACTTTGGGCACTAAATAAGCATCGTGTATTGGCAATAATTCAAGTAGTTTCTGCTTTTTTAAATGTGATTTTAACAATATTCTTAATTCGCTGGAATCCTCTTGTGGGTGCAGTAATTGGTTCTGTAATTGCTTTAGTAGTGGGAGATATATTCTGTATGAATATAGTCTTCAAAAAAGATGTTAAAATAAGTTTAACGGGTTATTATTTAGGGCTTGCTAAAGGAATTGTTCCGGCATTAGTAATATCATTTATTTCAGGTTTAATTTTTAATATATTTGGATTTGAGAGATATGGTTGGGTTGGATTTATAATTAATTGTGCGTTTGTGGTATGTATTTATGGCATATGTATGATAGTATTCGGAATGAATGAATCTGAAAAAAAGATGCTGCTTGGTATGTGGAAAAAAATAGCTAGGAGATGATAGATTGGCTGAAAATATTAGTATGAATAGGGAGTTATTAATTAGTTTTGTAATTCCTGTTTATAACTCAAAAGATTATATTGCAGATTGTATTTATTCAATAATTAATCAAGATATCGATAAATCAATATATGAAATTATATGTGTAGATGATTGTTCAACAGATGGTTCATATGACTTACTAAAAGAATTAGAAAAAGAAATTTCTTGCTTGAAAATTATACAAAATTCTAAAAACTCTGGTGTATCATACACAAGAAATTATGGTTTGAGTAACTCACATGGAAAATATGTTAGGTTTGTGGATTCTGATGACCTTATATATCCTGGTTGTTTAAAGAAATCAATTGAATTACTTAATGAAAATGAACCGGATGTTTTAGTGGGTAACTATATTAAAGTGCCTGAAAATACAAAGTTATATGAAAATTTTGAAGTCAAAGAGTTTAATACTACATACAGTTGTTATGAAAAGGTTTTTGATGCAGCTCCAATTGAAATCAATGATAATAAACCAATGCTATCAACAACTATGTCTTTTTTCAACCGAGACTTTCTAAATAAGGGAAATATTAAATATGATGAAAATATACCTATAAGTGAAGAATTAGATTTTTATCTTGCATTTCCTAAAAGTTGTAGAATAATAAAAATGAACGCTATTTGTTATCTTTATAGATATAGAGAGGGTTCGTTGGTTAATTCAAAAAAACGCTATAAAAGAGGGTATGAAGCGGCAAGTTACATTCTCGAAAAATACATATCAAAAAATGGCGTTTATTCTGATAAGAATAAAGAAGAAAAAAAGAATTTTACAGATACGGTTGCAGTTATGAAACATAACATTGCAAACTCATTGGTTTTGGTGGATGATTATACATATGTTAAGGAACAGTTAAGAATTCTTGAACAAAAAGGATTTTATCCATATCCGTTTAACATATCCGCACTAAAAACTAATAGACAGCCACTGTATAAACGATTGGCACTATTTTTATTACCAATTAAGCCAATTTTTCTTTTAGTAAATAAAGTATTTACAAAAAAATAAGAAAGGTGGGGGGACATTGAAAATTGTTCAAGTTAATTCTGTTTACAATATTGCAAGTACAGGTAGAACAACTGCTGAATTACATAAAGCACTTATTGAGGCAGGTCACGACTCTTATGTAGTGTATTCAAAACCTAATGCAGATGCCCCTGAAACATCTTTCTGTATGGGAAATAATTTTGATAGAAAACTTCACGGTTTGCTTTCAAGACTTTTTGGTAAACAAGGCTACTTTTCTACGAATTCTACAAGACAGATGCTTAAATATCTTGATAAAGTCAATCCTGATGTGGTGCATTTGAGAAATCTTCATGCAAACTATATCAATCTTCCAATGTTATTAAAATATCTTGCAAAAAATGATATAGCAACGGTTATTACATTACACGATTTCTGGTTTATAACAGGTAACTGCGTTTATTTTAACCTTGAAAATTGTGATAAATGGCAAACGCAGTGTGGTAATTGTCCCAATATAAATAATGGCAACCGTTCTTGGTTTTTTGACCGCACAAAAGAAATGCATAAAGATAAAATCAAGTTGTTTGCTGATATTCCTCGTCTTGCCATAACAGGTGTGTCAAAATGGGTGGCTGATGAAGCTAAGAAATCGCCGATTGCGAAAAAAGCATTAGTAAAACACATTTATAATTGGATTGATTTTGAAAAATTCTATCCGCGTAATGTAGATGAACTTAAAAAAACAGAGAATCCACAGAATAAGTTTACAGTGCTCAGTGCCGCAATGATTTGGGACCCTAAAAAAGGGCTTAATAACTATATTGCATTGGCAGAACAGAAAAAAGATTACAATTTTATTCTTATTGGTAAAATTCCTGAGGGAACTGCTTTACCATCAAATATGAACTATGTTGGTGTTGTATCTTCAATAGATAAACTTGCTGAGTATTACAGTATGGCAGACGCATTTGTAACATTTTCAACGGCTGAAACCTTTGGAAAAGTATCTGCTGAGGCTATGGCTTGCGGTACACCTGTAGTTTGTCACAATGCAACCGCTTGTCCAGAGATTTTAGGCGATGGCTGTGGTTATGCAGTCGAAATAGGTGATTTACAGGGATTTGCTGATGCTATTGATGAAATTTACAAAAACGGCAAAGAGCATTACAGTAACATTTGTGTTGCACATACCCGTGCAACCTTTGAAAAGAACACTTTAACCAACGAATATATAGAACTGTATTCACAACTTTGTGAGGAAAAATAATGAAGAAGATGTTATTTGTAACAACCTCTTATCCATTTGGTGAGAGGGAGGCAAGTTTTGTTCGTCCTGAAATTGCAAAACTTAGTGAAAAGTTTGATATAACTTTAGTATCACGAAATTCAGTTGATGAACAGACTTCGCAAACACCTGAAAATGTCAAGGTTTTAAGATACAACAGCAAAAAATCGTATAGTGTTATAAAATATCTTTTAAAAACAATATTTTCACCATATATTTACGGTGAAATAATTGCATTAATTAAAAAGAAAAAAGTTTGTATAGCAAAAATTAAAAAAGCTATAAAGTATTGTATGCGTTCATTCCACTTTGCAGATTATCTTAATGATATACGTAAAGAAATGGGTGAGGAAGTAGTTTTATATACATATTGGAACGACTATTCTGTTATGTCATTATCTTTGATAAAACAATCTAAAGATAAGCTTGTTTCACGTGCTCATAGAATAGATTTATATGAGAGAAAAGAAAACAATTACTATCTGCCACTTAAAGAGATTTCAAACAGAAAAACAGACCTTATTGCTTTTATAAGTGAAGAAGGCAAAGAATATTTTTCAAATAATTTTGAAACAAAAGCATCAAAAGAGGTTTTCCGTTTAGGTGTAAAAAGTCAAAAAAAGAAAATTGTTAATAAAAAGGAAAATGAGTTATCAGTTTATAGTTTCTCATATGTTGTTCCTGTTAAAAGACTTGATAAAATTATTGATGCTTTGCAAAGAGTTCCTGAAGATATTAAAGTGAATTGGACACATATTGGTGGAGGCCCGTTATTTGAAGATATTTCTAATACTGCCAAGGAAAAACTTGGTGAAAAAGGAAATATTACATATTCTTTTGTTGGGGCTATGGAGAATAGTGATGCACTTGAATTTATCGGTCAAAAAGATTTTGATTTATTGATAAATACTTCCGATTCTGAAGGAATTCCCGTAACTATGATGGAAGCTATGTCTTTTGGAATTCCAGTTTTAGCGTTAGATGTTGGTGGAGTTAGTGAAATAGTAAAGAATAATAAAAATGGTTATCTTCTTCCTGCCAATGCTGACATGTCGTTAATTGCTGAAACATTAGTTTCACATACAGAATTTGATTTATACAAAGTTAATAAAATGCATGAATGTGCATTTGATACTTGGGAAAACAGTTATTACGATAAAAAGAATTATGAAGAGTTTACAACAAGACTTTATAATTTATAATTAATGAATAAACAATGAAAAGAGGTGAAGATATGATATATGTATTAGGCGTACATCTTATATTAGTGCTACTCGATATTCTGTTGATAAAAAAGCATAAAAAATTATTCTTTATATTGGCTACTGTTCTCATGTCTTCACTAGCATATTTTATAGTAGTAAGAGAAGAAGCTGACTTATCGCGATATATTAATATGATGGAATATACGCGTATAATGGGATTTGAGTGGGGTGCAGATAATTACGGAGGTTCAAACCCGTTAGCATTTCTATTCTTCTATGGTATGTCATTGTTTAACAATGACGCGTTAGTACCTGTAGTTGCAGCTGCAGTCACTTATGGTTGCAGTTTTGCAGTTTTATATAAGTCATCAAAGCGTTTCAATTCATCAGTGGCAGATATTAATATAGCACTCATATTCTTTATGCTAAATATGAATTATTGTTATATTCTTGACGTAATTCGTATGTATATGGCTTTTGCAATTATGGCATATTTCTTATATATGGATATAGTTGAGAAAAAACACAGGTGGTTGTGTTTTACTGTATACATTCTTATTTGTTATTTCCATTATGCTATGATGGTATTTGTTCTCTTGAGAGTTGTTTTGGTTTTCACTAGAAAATTCAAGGGTATTTCATCTGCTATTGTTACAGTGATGGTTCCTTTGATTATTTTGATAGCATATAAATTTGTTGAAAGTTTTAGTGGTGACAGTTCATTATTGGGTTTGGCAAACGACAAACTCTTAGGTTATCAGGATTATGAAACTTTTGGTATATGGCAATTTGCGGCATCAATGATTAGGTCGGCATTGTTTATTTTCTTATGTTTAATTGGTGTGTGGATTTGCAGTGAATGGAAAAAGTCTGAATTAAGAAAATGTGACATTGAAGAAAACTGTAATAAGTCTATTGTACCTATTAAGAGAAATAACGATTTTATAATTTACTCTTTATATGTAACTTTTACGATTTTTATATTAATTTCAAATTATCAATTTGTTTTAAGAACACCTTATTTTGTTCAGATTTTTATGTCATTTGTATTATTGCTTATTCTAATGAAACTTAAACAATATAATGAGCAGTATTATACAGCGTTATCAGTGATAATTGTTATCGAAAGTTTAGGGCATTTTGCATACTTATTGCTTTATGTTTATAGGAATATGTCATTTGTATTTTAACAGGAGGTAAACAATGAACAGAAAAGTCGGTGTAATATTTTCATATGTTCTAATGTTTGTGGAAATATGCTCAACTATGCTGTTTACTCCGTTCCTGATACGAACACTTGGTCAGGCTGAGTACGGAATTTATCATTTGATTCTGTCTATATTGTCGTACTTCACTTTGCTTGATTTAGGTGTAGGTAACTCGGTAATCAGATACATGTCAAAATACTCTGCTGAGAACAACAAAAAAGCTCAGTGTAGTTTTATGGGCGTTACAACAATATATTACTCAATTATTGCGGTGATTGCTTTTGTTATCGGACTTGTTGTGAAACAGAATTTACCACAGATTTTTGAAACAGGTCTTACAGCATCTGAAATTCAGCTTGCTGAAAAATTGTTTTCAATTGCAATATGTAATACCGTAGTGAGCCTTGCTACTTCTGCTTTCTCAAATGCAATTCTTGCACACGAGCACTTTATGGTTTCAAAGGGCACTACAATAGTTATGACAATAATTAAAGTGTTATTGTCAGTTGTTGCACTTAAAATGGGAATGAGCAGTGAAGGTGTTCTTACAGTTCATCTTATTACAACTTGTATAACAAGAGGTATATATGTTGTATATGTTGTTTTTAAATTAAAGATAATTCCAAGTTTTAAGAATATTCAATTCTCATTTTTAAAAGAAGTGGCATCATATTCATCGTTCATACTTCTTCAGTTGATAGCAAGTTACATAAACTCTATGTCAGACCAGATTTTATTGGGAATGTTTGCACAAGGTTCAGCCGTTATAATTGGTATTTACAGTATCGGTGCACAGATTCTCCAGTACTTCAAAACTGTAGGAGCTCATTTTACAGGTGTTCTAATGCCGGGATTAGTGCGACTTGTTGATTCAAAGCCAACAAGAGAGACCTACGAAAAAGAAATGATAAAAATAGGCAGAATTGTATTTATGGTTCTGGCACTTGTGTGGTGTGTATTCCTTGTATTTGGTAAGGATTTCATCTGTTTATGGGCCGGGGAAGAAAATTCTCAAGCGTATATTGTTGCAATTGTCTTAATGTTCCCAACATTGTTTGGTTATGCTCAAGGTACCGGTTATCAACTTTTACAAGCAATGGCAAAACATAAACTGCCGGCAATTATACAGGTTGGTTCCGCAATACTTCACATTATACTTGTAATAATCTTAATTAAGTGGAATGCTCTTTATGGTACAGTTATAGGTTCATTTGTATCGTTGTTCCTTTGTGATATGGTTATAATGACTCTAATGTACAAAAAGCAGATAGGTATTCGTTTAAGAGTTTTCTTTGGCGGAATGTTTAAAGGTACAGTACCGTGTTTGTTATTATCAACAGTGGTAGGTTTTATGTTAAAGGCATTTAATTTAAACCGATTTGGTTGGTTGGGATTTGTTGTAAATTGTGGCGTAATGGTTGCAATTTATGGCGTAACAATGTTATTATATGGTATGAATGATTATGAGAAAAAACTTATTTTCAAACCATTTAAGAAGATATTAAAGAAAATACATATTGTAAAGGAAGTATAAATATGTTCAAGAATAAAACATTAATGATTACAGGTGGTACTGGTTCATTTGGTAACACAGTGCTTCGAAGATTTTTAGAAACTGATATCGGCGAAATCCGTGTTTTTTCTCGTGATGAGAAAAAACAAGATGACATGCGTCACGAATTTCAGCAGAAATTCCCTGAAGTTGCCGATAAATTGAAGTTCTATATCGGTGATGTTCGTGATTTACAGTCAGTTAAAAATGCTATGCACGGTGTTGACTACATATTCCATGCTGCAGCACTCAAGCAGGTTCCATCTTGTGAATTCTTCCCTGTTGAAGCAGTTAAAACTAATGTTTTAGGTACTGATAATGTTCTTACAGCAGCTATTGACGAAGGTGTTAAGTGTGTAATCTGTCTTTCAACTGATAAGGCAGCATACCCTGTAAATGCTATGGGTACATCAAAAGCTATGATGGAAAAAGTTGTTGTTGCAAAGAGCCGAACAGTAAGTCCTGAAAAAACAAAAATTTGCTGTACTCGTTACGGTAATGTTCTTTGCTCACGTGGCTCAGTAGTACCGCTTTGGATTGACCAGATTCGTGAAGGCAAACCAATTACAATTACAGAGCCTTCAATGACTCGTTTTGTTATGAGCCTTGAAGAAGCAGTTGACCTTGTACTCTTTGCATTTGAAAATGGTGAAAGTGGTGACATTCTCGTTCAGAAAGCACCTGCTTGCACTATCGAAGTATTAGCAGAAGCAGTAAAAGAACTCTTCGCACCTGATACAGAAATTAAGGTTATCGGTATTCGTCATGGTGAAAAAATGTATGAAACACTTCTTACAAATGAAGAGTGTGCAAATGCATTTGATATGGGCGATTTCTATCGTGTGCCTGCTGACAAACGCGGTCTTAACTACGATAAATACTTTAAGGATGGCGATGTTGAACGTAACACTCTTACAGAGTTCAACTCAAACAATACAACTCTTATGACAGTTGAAGAAGTTAAAGAAAAACTTTTAACTCTTTCATATATTCAGAATGAACTTGCAAATTGGGGTAAATAAAAATGAAAATACTCGTTACGGGAGCAAAAGGATTTGTAGGTAAAAACCTTGTTGCAACTTTAAATACAATTAAAGAGGGCAAGAATAAGACTACAAATCTGCCGTCGGACCTTGAAATTTGTGAATTTGATATTGATACAGATAAAGCCCTTTTAGATGAATATTGTGATGGCTGTGATTTCGTTGTAAACCTTGCAGGAGTGAACAGACCACAGAATACAGAAGAATTTATGCAGGGCAATTTTGGTTTCGCATCAACACTTCTTGAAACTTTAAAAAAGCATAATAATACTTGTCCTGTGCTTTTGTCTTCATCAACTCAAGCATCTTTGGACAACCCTTATGGCCAAAGTAAAAAAGCAGGGGAGGACCTTTTCTTTGAGTATTCAAAAGAAACAGGTGCTAAAGTGCTTGTTTATCGTTATCCAAATGTTTTCGGTAAATGGTGCAGACCAAATTATAACAGTGCGGTTGCAACTTTCTGTAACAACATCGCAAACGATTTACCAATTCAGGTCAATGATAGAAACCATCCAATGACACTCGTTTATGTTGATGATGTTGTCCAAGAAATTATCAATGCAATGTGCGGTAATGAAACTCGTGACGGTGAATTCTGTAAAGTGCCCGTTGAACATAAAATTACTTTGGGTGAAATTGTTGATTTGATTTATTCATTCAAAGAAAGCCGTGAAAACAAACAAGTACCTGATATGACCGAAGGTAGTTTTTCTAAGAAACTTTACAGTACATATCTTTCTTACTTGCCAAAGGACAAGTTCTCATACCCATTAAAAATGAATATTGACGACCGTGGCTCATTTACCGAAATTTTGAGAACCGTAAACAATGGTCAGTTTTCAGTAAATATTTCAAAACCACACATCACGAAAGGTCAGCACTGGCACCATACAAAGAATGAAAAATTCTTGGTAGTTGCAGGTAAAGGTGTAATTCGTTTCCGTAAAATAGATAGTGATGAGGTTATTGAGTATTTCGTTTCAGGTGAAAAGTTGGAAGTGGTTGATATTCCAACAGGTTACACTCATAATATCGAAAACTTGGGCGATGCCGATATGGTCACATTTATGTGGTGTAATGAGTGTTTTAATCCAGAAAAACCGGACACCTTCTTTTTACCAGTTGCTGAAACTTCAACGGTAGAAAATAAAAAGAATATTTTGGTTCTTGGCGGTGCTGGTATGGCAGGATTTGTTGTATCAACATATTTCAAAGAGCAAGGTTATGATGTAACAATCTTTGATATGAATGCTGTTGAAGGATTTTCTTGTATAACTGGTAGTGCAACAGATACCGAGTTGTTAAAAAAAGTTGTGTTAGAAAAGTCTTATTGTGCAGTAATCAATTGTATAGGATTTCTTAATCGTGCTTGTGATGAAAATCGTGGACTTGCAGCATACCTTAATGGCTATTTGCCACATTATTTAGCAGATATTCTTAAAAATTCAAAAACTAAATTGTTGCATATAAGTTCAGATTGCGTGTTTTCAGGCAATACTCCTCCATATGATGAAACTGCTGTGCCGGATGCTTGCGATAATTATGGAAAAACCAAGGCATTAGGCGAAGTCGATAATAACAAAGATATCACTTTCCGCACGTCAATTGTAGGCCCTGACAGAACCGCTCTAAAGCAGGGACTTGTGAATTGGTTTATGCAACAAAGTGAAATTAAAGGTTTTACAAGGGTAATGTGGTCGGGCGTTTCAACAGTTACACTTGCACGTGCAATGAAATCGGCAATTGAACAAGATGTTAGTGGAATTTATCATCTAGTTAATAACGAATTTATAAGTAAGCACGATTTACTCGTGCTTTTCAATAAGTATCTTCGTAACAATGAAGTTGTTATTAATGCTGATGACAGTGCGAGTTTAAAGAAAATAATCATTAATACGAGAAAAGATTTTGATTTTGTTGTTCCGTCTTATGATGAAATGGTAGTTGAGATTGCTGAGTGGATAAAAGAACATCCTGATATATATTCACACTACACAAAATAACAGAAACTAATGGGCAGTGTTGCCAATTAACAAAAAGGTGGTAATAATATGGAAATGCAGATGGATTTTTCCAATATAAAATTTAAAGATAATGGTAAATTAAAGCTTTTAATTATTGTTGGTACAAGACCTGAAATCATTCGTCTTGCAGAAGTAATTGACAAAAGCCGTCACTATTTTGACTGCATTCTTGCACATACAGGTCAAAATTATGATTATAATCTTAATGAAATTTTCTTTGAAGGCTTAAAAATAGATTCTCCGGATGTTTATCTTAATGCGGTAGGTGATGACTTAGGCTCAACAATAGGAAACATTATAAATTGTTCATATAAGCTTATGAATCAGATTAAACCAGATGCGTTGCTCATTTTAGGGGATACGAACTCTTGCCTTTCTGCAATTCCAGCAAAAAGACTTCATATTCCAATTTTCCATATGGAAGCAGGTAACCGTTGTAAAGACGAGTGCCTTCCTGAAGAAACAAATCGCCGTCTTGTAGATATTATTTCAGATGTAAATCTTTGCTATTCTGAACACGCTCGACGTTATTTGATAGAAGCAGGTATGCCCAAAGAACGCACTTATGTAACCGGTTCACCAATGGCAGAGGTGCTGCGTAATAACCTTGCAGAAATTGAAATGTCAGACATTCATTCAAAACTCGGTTTAGAAAAAGGTAGATATATTCTTCTTTCTGCTCATAGAGAAGAAAATTTAGATACGGAAAAGAATTTCTTGTCACTTTTCAATGCAATCAACAAAATGGCTGAAAAATATGATATGCCAATTCTTTATTCTTGCCACCCAAGAAGTAAAAAGCGTCTTGAAACAAGTGGATTTAAACTTGATAAGAGAGTAATTCAGCACGAACCACTTGGTTTCCATGATTACAATTGCCTGCAGATGAATGCCTTTGCAGTTGTATCTGATAGCGGAACAATGCCTGAAGAAGCAGCTTTCTTCACAGGCGAGGGTAAATCTTTCCCAGCAGTCTGTATTCGTACATCAACTGAACGTCCTGAAGCACTTGATAAGGCTTGTTTTGTGCTTGCCGGTATTGATGAAAAGTCACTTCTTCAGTCAATTGATACAGCAGTTGAAATGAATAAGAATGGTGACCTTGGAGTTCCTGTACCAGATTATGTTGATGAAAATGTTTCAACAAAAGTAGTTAAACTCATTCAGTCATATACAGGTGTAGTTGACAAAATGGTTTGGAGAAAATTCTAATGATTTGTGAGAAAATTTTTGAAGAACGCTATCAGAGAACCTCGTCAGGAGTGGCTTTTTGCCCATATAGAATTTGTCCTATTGGTGCTCATAGCGACCATCAGTTAGGTAAAATTACAGGGCTTGCCATTGATAAGGGAATTCATATTGCATATGGACCTAAGACAAGTGGTATTGTTGAATTGAGCTCTTTGCAATTTGATAAGCGTGCACAATTCCATATTAATTCTGTGCCCGAAACAAAACAATTGGATTGGGCTGACTATTTACGTGGTGCAACTCTTGCGTTAGCCGAGAAATATCCAATAAAAATTGGCCTTGCAGGTGTTATTGAAGGCACTTTGCCAATAGGTGGATTGTCATCATCTGCAGCCGTAATTATTGCATTTCTTTCAGCACTTTGTGATGTTAATAGTATTAAACTTACAAGTAATGAAATGATTATGATGGCTTTGCAGGCTGAAAACAAATATGTGGGTGTTTCTTGTGGTAAACTTGACCAGTCTTGCGAAGTTTATTCTAAAAAAGACCATCTTTTGTACCTTGATACAAAAGACGATACTTTTGAATTAATTCCTACAAATCCACAAATGAAACCTTATGAAATTATTATTTTCTTTAGTGGATTAGAGCGTTCATTGGTAGGGTCTAAATTCAATATGCGAGTTGATGAATGTCGCAGTGCGGCTTATGCGTTAAAGGCATTAGCAGGCATGGAGTATGGAAGATTTAACGAAACTAATCTTCGTGAAGTTCCATATGAAGTGTATTTAGAGTATAAAGATAAATTGCCAGAGAACTGGATGAAACGTGCGGAACATTGGTACACAGAGTTCCATCGTGTTCAAAAGGGTGCGGAATGTTGGCGAAATGGCGACATTGAGGCATTCGGTAAACTTTCATTTGAAAGTGGTTATTCATCAATTTATAATTATGAGGCAGGCTCTCCTGAGCTTAAAAAACTTTATGAAATTATTACTGAAACAGATGGTATCTATGGTGGTCGTTTCAGCGGTGCGGGATTTAAGGGTTGTTGTATTGCACTTATTGACCCTGCTTTCCGTGAGTCAGTAATTGAAAATGTAACTACAAAATATCTTAAGGCATTCCCTGACCTTAAAGGTAAATATTCTGCACACGTTACAAAAAGTGCAGACGGAGTAAACTTATGAAATGTTTGATATTAGCGGCGGGCTATGCAACCCGCCTTTATCCTTTAACTGAAAATTTTCCTAAACCATTACTTTCGGTAGGCGAAAAGACCATTCTTGACTGGCTTATTGAAGATATTGATACTTTAGGGCTCGTTGATGAGTATATTGTGATTTCGAACCACAAGTTTGCTCACCATTTTGATGTTTGGGCATCTTCAAAATCGCAGAAAATTACGGTTGTTGATGATGGAACAAGTACAAATGAAACAAGACTCGGTGCAGTTTGTGATATACAGTTTGCAATTGATAAATTAGGTTTAGACGATGATATGCTTGTTATTGCAGGTGATAATCTTCTTGATTTCAGTCTTACAAAATTTATTGAATATGCAAAGAACAAAAACGCAACTTGTATTATGCGTTACTATGAACCATCACAAGAAAAACTTAAAAAATGCGGTGTTGTAACAGTTGATAATAAGGACAAAATTATAAATATGGTTGAAAAACCTGCAAATCCGGAAAGTAATTGGTGTTGTCCGCCGTTCTATTATTACACAAAAGACTCTGCAAAACTCATTAAAAAAGGTATTGAAAGTGGTTGCGGAGTTGACGCACCGGGTAGCTTTATTGCGTGGTTATGCACTCAGGTTAAAGCCTATGCTATGGAAATGCCGGGAAAACGTTATGATATAGGCAATCTTGAAAGTTATGAACAGGTAAAAAAGGAGTATAAAGGTATATGTTGACACCTAATGTTGATTTGAAAAATAAAACAGTTCTTGTAACGGGTGCGGCAGGCTTTATTGGCTCAAACCTTGTAAAAGAACTTTTGAAAACAGTTCAACCAATTCAAATTGTTGGTATTGATAATATCAGTGATTACTATGATACATCGATAAAAGATTACAGACTTAATGAAATTGATATGTTATCAAAGGAATACCCACAATCAAGTTGGACTTTTGTAAAAGGCAATATTGCTGATAAAGTGCTTGTTGATAAGTTGTTCTGCGATTACGATTTCAGCGTTGTTGTAAATCTTGCAGCTCAGGCAGGAGTGCGTTACTCTATTGAAAATCCTGATGTTTATATTGAAAGCAATATAATCGGTTTTTATAATATCTTAGAGGCTTGCCGTTACAATCCTGTTGAGCATCTTGTTTATGCATCTAGTTCAAGTGTTTACGGTTCAAATAAGAAAATTCCTTATTCAACTGATGATAAAGTTGATAACCCTGTTTCGCTTTATGCGGCAACTAAAAAATCAAATGAACTTATTGCACATGCCTATTCAAAACTTTATAATATTCCATCTACGGGATTACGTTTCTTTACGGTTTACGGACCTGCAGGACGTCCCGATATGGCATATTTCAGTTTTACAAACAAGCTTATTAAAGGTGACACAATAGAAATCTTCAACTACGGCAACTGTAAACGTGATTTCACTTTTGTTGACGATATTGTTGAGGGTGTAAAACTTGTTATGCAGAATGCACCTGAAAAGAAAACGGGTGAAGATGGTCTTCCTGTTCCACCATACAGGGTTTATAATATTGGAAATAACAATCCTGAAAATCTTCTTGATTTCGTTGATATTCTTCAACAGGAACTTGTAAGTGCAGGTGTTTTACCTGAAAATTATGATTTCGAGTCCCATAAAAAACTTGTACCAATGCAGGCAGGGGATGTACCCATTACCTATGCTGATACAAGTGCATTAGAAGAGGATTTTGGTTTTAAACCAAGCACTCCTTTACGTGACGGACTTCGTGCTTTTGCAAAATGGTATAAAGAATTTTATATGAATTAAAAGTAAAAACCTACTGACAATTTGAAAGTCAGTAGGTTCTTTTTATTTTAGTCCTGATTTTTCAAAGATTTCTCTCATAATGTCGGTACTTTCCTGGTCAACATTTGATATTTTTGCCTGTTTTTGTTCAATACTTCCTTTCTTAAAAAAGACAAATTCAAAAAATCTTACAACCCAAAAGAAAGGTAATAAAAACGGTGCTTTTTCAAGGATTGAATATTTTAATTTCATGTGTTTAAGATTTGGAAATGCAGATTCCATAAATCTTTGTGATTTTGATTTTTTTGTTATTGCAACTTTTGAAACTTCACTTGCATTTTTTACGGGTGCACCAAAAACGATATAATTCTCCATTGTAATAAGGTCATCGTTGTATTCTGCATCATCAAAAGCACATTTATATAATTGTCTAATTTTAAGGGCAAATTTGTTAATACCAATTATTTCAAACTGTTTGTTTATGTAGTCAAAATCTAGTTCAGTATATGTTTTTTCCATTAAATACAAATCCATTAATGGTCTGAAACAAGAGCCTGCCTCCAGATAATGTTCAGCAAGGTGAGCGAGTGTGTAAACATACAAATCGTTAATTGGCATCTTGTATTCACAACCGCTGACTTTCTCAACTCTGTTCCATACACTCTTAAAATAGTCGTGCATAAAATAATCTTCCACAAAAAGCATCTTGTGAAGTTCTATTGTTAAAAACGGCCTTTTTATAAGTACAATGTCTTTGCCGTTGTTCATTTCTTGTGTGAACCCACGTGAAAGAATAATCTTACCGCCCTTTTCCATATCTTTTTCTTTTACAAGCACGTCCATATCAACCATAAAACGCATTTCGGGAATAGGGTAGAGGACTTTTAAATGGGTACCTTTTAAAAACATAAACTCAATATTTTTATTTTCAAAAGTACTTCTTATGTAGTCGATTTCTTCTTGCTGTGATGCCTCACGTGCAAGAGTAGCCATATATGATTTTCGTAACTTTTCAGTAGTTTCTGCTGATAATGAAATCTTATTGTCTTGCATCGCGAGATATAAAATTCCCTGAACCGCATTTTTAACTGATAACCTATAAATTAACTCACCATCAATGTTTTCAGGACACACAGGAACAGGCAAGCCCTTGATTGAAGCACTTATCATCTCTAAAAAGTATTTTTTTGTTACCATTTGTTCCTGCATTATTTTAACAATCCTTTAATCTTTCTCATAGGTACTAAAATCAAGTTGCGAAGTGGCAAAATCAAAGTCCAAAGTTTCACATATAATCTGTATGAGAATTTATCCACACTAAAAGTTTTGCCTTTTCTCGTAATTGATTTTACAACTGCAATAATGTGTTTGTCCTGTATTCCATATTCTTTCTTAACTTGATTGTCACCGCAAAGAATAAAGCCATTTTCATTTTTGCCAACTATTCTGTGAAGTACAAATTGTCCGTTATCACGACGGTAAAAGATTATATCATATTTCTTTGCATTTTCACATTTTATAAGTTCAACGGAATCCCTGCCCCAATAAAGTAGTGGATTCATACTTGTACCCGTAATAGGTAACTGAACAGTTCCGCCACTCTGGAGTTTTTCTTTAATTATTGGGTAAATCTCATCAAGTGAGATTTTCTTTTTGTTTAAGTTTTCCATAAAAATACCTCACCTGAAGTCTTAAGTCAATTATAGTTGAATATACGCTAAATATCAAGCCTTTTTCTTTAACGAATTCCAAGCATTAAATACAGCAGCGGCAATAATAATTGCATATCCCACAAAACTTAAAGTATCAGGCAATTCACCAAAAATAACAAGACTTAAAAGTGTGGTGAATATAATTTGTGAGTAATCATAAATTGAAATTTCCTTTGCAGGTGCTTTACTGTATGCAGTAGTAATAAAATACTGACCACCACTGGCAGAAAGTCCCGCAAGAATTAAATATAACCATTGTGTAGCACTCATAGGTGTAAAATCAAAGATTAACCAAGGTAGTGTAACCACACAAGAAAATGCCGAGAAGTAGAAAATTACAAGTGCACCTTTAAATCCATTTTGAGTAAGTTTTCTAACACAAGCGTATGCAAGCCCTGCACCTAATCCGCCTAAAAAGCCCATAAAGGCAGGTAATCCCTCAAATGAGAAAGACGGTTTCATAACAAATAAAGCACCTATAAAAGCCAAAGTAACCGCTAAAATTTGCTTAAAACTTGCTCTTTCTTTAAGAATGAATAATGAGAATATAACCGCAAAAAAAGGTGAAAGTTTATTAAGCATTGAGGCATCTGCAAGATTCATATGACTGAGTGCGTAAAAATTACAAAGAATACCTCCGGTACCTGCAATAGCACGAATAAGCAAATAACTTATATTCTTGCCTTTTGGCAATTCCCAAGCCTTATCTTTTGTAATCAATACAAAGGCAAAAAGCATTGCTACAAAGTTTCTGAAAAAACTTTTCTGAATTACTGGCAAATCTCCCGACAATTTTACAAAAAGCCCCATAAGAGCAAAGAAAAAGGCAGAAATAATAATATATACAATTCCTTTAGTCTTGTCATTTTTAATCATTAAACGTCACCTTATGTATTTTACCACAAAAAAATCCCCGTAGCAATAAACTACGGGGAATATTTGTTTGATTACTGATTATTCAGCATCTTCTTCGTCTTCTTCGCTTCTGTCTTTACCTGTATTTACAATTAAGTTTGTAACAATACCAAAGATAAGAGCAGTTGCAAGAGCTGTAACCTGAACAAGTGGTCCATTTGTAACTGGGTTGAAACCAAAGTTAAGTGAAAGACCACCAATACCAACAACAAGAATTGCACTTACAATGTAAAGATTCTTGCTCTTGCCAAGGTCAACATCTTTAAGCATTGAAAGACCTGATACAGCAATAAGACCATAAAGAGCAACACAAGCACCACCCATTACGCACTTAGGAATTGAGTTGATAAGTGCTACAAATGGTGTGAAGAATGAAAGAATCATACAACCAATACCAGCTGTGATGATTGAAATAACAGATGCATTCTTTGTGATAGCAACACAACCGATTGATTCGCCGTATGTTGTGTTAGCAGCACCGCCGAAGAAACCACCAATGATTGAACCAACACCATCACCGATAAGTGTTCTGTCAAGACCAGGGTCTTTAATAAGGTCTTTACCAATAAGATTACCAAGGTTCTTGTGGTCAGCAATGTGCTGTGCAAGTTCAACAACTGCAATAGGAACGAATGTAATAGCAATGTTACCAACAGCTGCAGCATCAATAGGAAGAATACCGTCAACCTTATCTGTCATTGCCTGAAGGAAAGTGAATTTAGGATAGTCAACAATTGACTGAATTGTGAATGGGTCAAATGCTGCTTTGAATGAGTCGAAGCTTAAAATCTGAAGAGCAGCAATGTCAGCAGCGTTACCAATAAGAGTAAGGATAAGAGCAAAAATGTAACCTGCACCAACACCGATAATGAAAGGAATAAGGCGAAGGTTCTTTGAACCCTTAACTGAAACAATAACAATTGCAAAGAATGTAACTGCACCAACAAGAATTGTTACAAGGCTGTAGTCAGCACCACCATTTGTTGACATCCAGCCTGTAGCTGTGCTTGAAAGTGAAAGACCAATAATAGTAACAATAGGACCTGCAATTACAGGAGGCATAAGTTTGTTAACCCAACCTGAACCTGCAAGTTTGATAATAACTGCAAGAACCGCATAAACAAGACCAGCAAGAGTGATACCGATAATAACACCCCAGTAGCCGTAGTTCATGCCGATAATTGCTGAATAAGCACCAAGGAATGTGAAAGATGAACCAAGGAAAACAGGGCTCTTACGCTTTGTAGCAAATGTGTAGAAAAGTGTACCGATACCTGCACCGAAAAGTGCTGCTGCAGGGTCAAATGAAAGTGTGTTACCATTGCTCATAGCAAAACCTGACATAAGCATTGGAACAAGTAAAGTTGCCGCCATAATTGCAATCATCTGTTGGAAAGCAAAAAGCAAGGTTTTACTTAAACCTGGGCGGTCGCTGACATCATAAATGAGTTTCATAAAAACAACTCCTCCTAAAATTTTTACCCGACAACAAAAATAAAACCTTGTCAATATTGACAAGGTTCATATGCAACAGATATTTTATGTGACACGCTACACACTTATCTTGCCTATATCTTTTTAAATATTTAAGATTGTCAAGTTATCTTATGTAGTATATCACATTATGTAATTTGATGTCAATAATTTTAGAAAAAACTCGAATAAAAGTTACTCGTTAAGAAGTTCTTTTAATTCGTCAATTTCGTTTTCAGTAAATATATTGTAACCTGCCTTTAAGAACATTTCAGCCGCAATTCCGTTACCTGCTATTTTATTGCCCGTAAATGTTCCGTCGTATATTATTCCTTTACCGCAAGATGGACTGTTTGCTTTGAACACAACTGCGTCGGCATTGTTAGTTTTTGCAATATAAAGAGCCATTTCAGCACCTTTAGTGTATTCATAAGTAACATCTTTTCCGTGATTGCTTATAACTTTATCACCAACAATTTCGGCTGGGTCGCGTGGAGTAGCAAGACCGCCAAGCTGTTCGGGACAAACGGGAATAAGAGTGTGCTTATCTGCTAATGCTAATAATTCTTCGTATTTGCAGTTGTCACCTTTATAACGACAGTCACAGCCTAAAAGACAGCCACTTACAATAATTTTTGCCATAATTATTCTCCTTAAAATGAACGTTTTATACAATACTAGTATATCATACCTAAAAAATGGTGTCAATTGACAAGAATTTATAAATTACTTGCCAATTATACACAAATATGATATTATAAATAAGAGAAAAGTATATTGAAATGAGGCGTCATTATGTCAGATTTTACAAAAAACTTAACAAGTTTTAACGACCATCCTTTAGTTGCTCATAAAGTAACACATCTTTGCGACATCAACACAGGTTCAAAAGAATTCTGTGAAATTGTTGATGAACTTACAATGCTTATGGGTTATGAAGCACTTAAAGACCTTAAAACAAAGATGGTACCAATTCAAGCTCCACTTGCAGATTTTGACTCTCCTGTACTTGCTGAAGATTTCACAATTGTTCCTATTCTTCGTGCGGGACTTGGTATGGTTGAGGGACTTCGTAGACTTTCACCAACTGCAAAGGTAGGTCATATCGGGCTTTATAGAGATGAAAAAACATTGTTACCCGTAACATATTACTACAAAATGCCTGTTGATATTACAAAAGGTCCTGTAATCATTGTTGACCCTGCACTCGCTACCGGTGGTAGTGTTGACGCATCTATTGATTACCTTAAAAAAGAAGGTTGTACAAACATTAAAGTTATGTGTATTTTTGCATCTGATGTAGGCGTTAAACTTCTCTATGAAAAGCACCCGGATGTTAAAATTTATGCAGCACAGTATATTCCAACAGGTCTTAATAAAGATGGCTATATCGTAACAGCCGCAGGGGATGCAGGTGACCGTATTTGTGGTACTTGTAGTTATAAACCTGCAAGGCCTGCAAAACCATAAAACATTTATCAAACAAAAAACGGTAACTCAAATGAGTTACCGTTAATTTTTTATATTTGTGCAAGTGCCTGTTCAATATCTGCGATAATATCATCAACAT
Organism: Candidatus Fimenecus sp.; assembly: GCA_045545735.1. Taxonomy (GTDB): domain Bacteria; phylum Bacillota; class Clostridia; order Oscillospirales; family Acutalibacteraceae; genus Fimenecus. The sequence continues at coordinate 300,623 of JAZQBM010000012.1, forward strand.
TTTCAATACCAACTGAGAATCTGATAAGGTCAGGAGATACACCGCATTCAACAAGTTCTTGGTCGCTTAACTGTCTGTGAGTTGAACTTGCAGGATGAAGTACACAAGTTCTTGCATCTGCAACGTGAGTAACAACTGCTGCGAGTTTAAGTGAGTTCATAAACTTCTCTGCAGCATCTCTGCCACCCTTAACGCCAAATGAAACAACACCGCAAGTGCCGTTAGGCATATACTTCTGCACAAGGTCATAGTACTTGTTTCCGGGAAGAGCAGGGTAGTTTACCCAAGAAATCTTGTCGTTGTTTTCAAGATATTTTGCAACTGCAAGAGCATTACTACAATGTCTTTCCATACGAAGATGAAGTGTTTCAAGACCTAAGTTGAGATAATATGAGTTTTGTGGAGCAGGCGTTGAACCGTAATCACGAAGAAGTTGTGCTACTATTTTTGTAATATAACCTGCTTTGCCGAAATCCTTTGTATAAACAGCACCGTGATAGCTCTCATCAGGTTGTGTAAGCCCAGGGAATTTGTCATTTTGTTCCCAGTCAAAGTTACCGCTGTCAATAACTGCACCACCGATGATGTTCGCGTGACCCTCCATATACTTTGTTGTGGAGTGAGTAACAATGTCAGCACCAAATTCAAATGGACGACAGTTAATTGGTGTAGGGAATGTGTTATCAATGATAAGCGGAACACCGTTAGCGTGTGCAACTTTTGCAAACTTCTCAATGTCAAGAATATCAAGTGATGGATTTGCAATAGTTTCACCGAAAACTGCCTTTGTGTTAGGCTTGAAAGCAGCCTGAATTTCTTCTTCACTAGCATTTGGGTCAACAAAAGTAACTTCAATGCCTAACTTTCTCATTGTAACATTGAAAAGGTTGAATGTTCCGCCATAAATTGTAGCCGCAGAAACAAAGTGGTCGCCTGCACCCATAATGTTGATGAGTGAGAAGAAGTTTGCAGCCTGACCTGAAGATGTAAGCACACCTGCTACACCACCCTCAAGCATTGTGATTTTCTGTGCAACCGCATCACTTGTAGGGTTTGCAAGACGAGTATACATGTAGCCTGGCTCAAGGTCAAAAAGTTTAGCCATAGCCTCACTTGTGTCATATTTGAATGTTGTACTCTGTACGATTGGGAGTACTCTTGGTTCACCGTTCTTTGGTCTGTAAGCACCTTGAACGCAAATTGTATCTCTATTATAACTCATTTTTTAGTCCTCCAAAAATTTCTTCATAAGCTGGACGCCACTTTCAACAAAAATGCCTGTAGCTTTTGCAGTTTCTTCATTGATAGTATCAACACCGTTTACTTCATTATTCTTATGATAAATCATAAATGGAACAGGGTCAGATGCGTGAGTTGCAGTAACAATAGGTGTTGGATGGTCAGGAAGAATCATAATCTTGTAGTCATCATAATCCTTTAAGCCATCGAATATAATTGGGAGCACTTGCTCGTCGATAATCTCAATTGCACGAACTTTATTTTCAGGCTCGCGTCTGTGACCACATTCGTCTGGTGCTTCGATGTGAATATATGCGTAATCGCAACCGTTTTTAAGTGCCTCAACAGCAGCTTTTGCCTTGCCTTTAAAGTTTGTATCTATGTAACCTGTTGCACCCTCTACATCCGGTGTTTCCATTTTTGCACATTTGCCGATACCTTTAAGCAAATCAACAGCAGAAATTACAGCACCTTTAATACCATAAAGTTCCTCAAATGGTGAAAGTGCAGGCTTTTTGCCCTCACCCCAAAGCCAAATTGAGTTTGCAGGACGCTTACCGTTCTTAATTCTTTCAAGATTTACCGGGTGGTCTTTAAGCAAATCGTAGCTTTCTTTCATCATTCTGATAAGGTCAGTTGCGTTTTCACTTGTTGAAAGATATTCGCCAACAACTCTACCTGAAATATCGTGTGGAGGTGTCATATTACCGAGGTCTGTTGTACCGTTGTCCCAAACAAGACAATGACGGTAACTAACACCGCTATAGAATTTATAAATATCGTTGCCAAAATGTTCTTCAACTGTAGCAATAATCTTTTCAGCCTCTTCTGTTGAAATATCATCAGCACAGTAGTCAACCATTGTTTTGTCAGTATAGTTTTCTTCGTCAGAAAGAGTAACAATGTTGCAACGAAGAGTAACATCAGTGTCTTTAAGGTCAACGCCGATACTTGCAGCCTCAAGTGGACTTCTGCCGGTATAATAAATTGATGGGTCAAATCCCATAACGCTCATATTAGCAACGTCGCTGCCGGGTTTCATACCATCAGGAACAGTTTTTACAAGACCAACTGTACCCTTTTTAGCGAGTGAGTCAAAATTTGGCTTTTTCGCCATCATCATTGGTGTTTTGCCGTCAAACTGTGGAACAGGATAGTCAGCCATTCCGTCGTATAAAACAACAACATATTTCATCTATATCATCTCCAATAAAAAATCAAAATAAATTACTAAATATTCTAACATATATAATTAGTGTTGTCAAAAGGGTATTGCCTTTCCTCTTGAGGTGTAGTAATTACGCATTACGAATTATGAATTACGAATTTCATCAACGCCCCAACCACTAATATTTCCCCGTTGCATACCACCAATAATCTTTTGACGAAGTGCAGGGTAACGCTTTTCCAACTCTGCAAGAAGATTTTTAGTGTCTTCACGGTTCGTTTTTTCGTCAGCAGGACATAAGCTCTCTACAACAGGCACATTTTCCTTGTTGGCAACTCTCGTAATGTCACTTTCATATGCAAAAACCATAGGCCTAATCATATAAAGGTCTTTTCTTGAAAGATATGAAACAGGGGAGAAACATTCAGCCCTGCCGTTGCCGAATAAGTTCATAATAAAAGTTTCCGCCGCATCATCCATATGATGACCAAGTGCGATTTTATTGCAACCTAATTCCTTTGCCGTGTCGTGTAAAAGTCCGCGACGCATTCTTGCACATAAACTACAAGGATTACTCTCTTTACGTTCTTCAAAAATAATGTGATAGAGTTCAGTTCTCTTTATTATATATGGTATATTGTGCTTATCACAAATTGCTTTGATTTCTGAATAATCAGCACATTCATTATTGAATTGGGGGTCTAAAGTAATAGCACAAAGGTCAAATTTTTTAGGGTAAAAAATCTTAAGATTAATAAGGCACAAAAGCATTACAACGCTGTCTTTACCACCAGAAACACAAACGCCGATTTTATCGCCGTCTTCAATCATATTATATTTGTCAACTGCCGCACGGACTAGACTTAATAACTTTTGCATGCTTTTCACCTCTCTTAAAACATATTACCAACATTTTATATCAATATTAGTTAAAAGTAAACAAATTTTTTCAAAAATAATAAAAAAGAAAATTATATGAAAAAATGAGAAAATCAAAGAAAAACAGAGATTTATATTTCTCTCGTTAAATTTTCAAAAAAATATGTTGACATTGTGCTTTTCCTTTGATATAATTCTCAAGCAATTAAAAATAATATTCGGAGGTAAGTTCTATGTCAACTTATATGCCAAAAAAGGGCGACATTACCCGTAACTGGTATGTGCTTGACGCTGCAGGCAAAACTCTTGGTAGCGTTGCTGCTGAAGCTGCAGTTCTTCTTAGAGGTAAGCACAAGCCAACATTTACACCTAACGCTGACTGTGGTGACCACGTAATCGTTATCAACGCAGAAAAGGTTGTACTTACAGGTAACAAGCTTGAACAGAAAATGTATTATCATCACACAGGTTACGTAGGTAACATGAAAGAAGTTAAGTACAAGACTCTTATGAAAACAAAGCCAGAGTTCGCAGTAACAAAAGCTATTAAGGGTATGATTCCTGATACAGTAATCGGTCGTCAGGCACTGACTCGTCTTCGTGTATACCGCGGTGCAGAGCACAAACACGCTGCTCAGAAACCTGAAACAAGAGAATTTTAAGAAAGGGAGGCAATTTAAATGTACGAAACAAGTCCATTTTTCTACGGTACAGGTAGAAGAAAGAAATCAGTAGCTCGTGTACGTGTTTATGCAGGTACAGGCAAAATCATCATCAATGACAGAGAAATCGACGATTATTTCGGTCTTGAAACACTTAAACTCATCGTTCGTCAGCCTCTCGCTCTTACAGGTACAACTGATAAGTTCGACATCGTTTGCCGTGTAAACGGTGGTGGCGTAACAGGTCAGGCTGGTGCAATCCGTCACGGTCTTTCACGTGCTCTTCTTCAGTATGACGAAAACCTTCGTCCAGCTCTCAAGAAGGCAGGTTTCTTAACAAGAGACCCAAGAATGAAGGAAAGAAAGAAATACGGTCTCAAAGGTGCTCGCCGTGCACCTCAGTTCTCAAAGAGATAACTTGTATTATTTCAAGAATTACAACACTCACATTTGTGGGTGTTGTTTTTTGTTGTGTTTTTGATAGGTTTATGAAATGAAAAACGGAGTCGTTTGACTCCGTTTTTCTATACTATTATATATTAGTTTTTCCCTTTCAAACTACTTCCCAACACGTCAGATGTTTCTGAAATTGTAATAAATGCCGACGGGTCAATGCTTGATACAACATTTTTAAGTTTTGCAATCTGAAAACGGTTTACAACAAAGTAGATTACACTTCGTGATTTTCCGGAATAATAACCCGTTGCGTGAATTTGTGTAACACCATACCCGAAATTACGACTAAGTGCATCACAAACCTCGTCTTCCATTTCTGTAACAATCATAACAGATTTTGCTTTGTCAAGACCCTCAACAATAAAGTCAACTGACTTAATGCCCACAGCATAAGTAATAATTGAGTAGAGAGGTAACTCCCAACTTCTAAAAACAATACCTATCATAATATAAAGAATTACATTGTAAATCATTACGAAAGTGCCGACGGTCATATTAAGCTTTTTCGAGAATATAACCGCCATAACTTCAATTCCGTCAATAGCACCACCATAACGGATTGTAAGACCACTACCAGCACCTGAAATAAGACCACCAAAGATTGCACAAAGCACTAAATCTTTACCGGCAAAAGGTGATGCAGTAGCAACATCAACAGGTAAAATATCAGTAATCACAAATGATGAAAGTGAATAAATAATTACTGCCCAGACGGAATAAATGGTGAATTGAAATCCTTGCTTTTTAAGCCCAAAAAGGAAAAGTGGAATGTTGATTACCACAATAAAAAATGAAAGATTAAATTGTTCAGGTGTAATCTGCCATAAAAGCATTGATGTACCCGAAACACCACTGTCATAAAGATTAACAGGTGCTAAAAACATTGTAACACCTATTGAATTGATAATACCCGCAATAAATAATATAAGAAAGTTCTTGATTTTCAAGCCCTTTAATTCCTCAATAGCCTCATTTTTAAGTTTTTTTACATCAATTTTTTTCATTTCTACCTCCATATATTTACTATATAATAAGTATAGCACAATACGAAAACATACGCAAATTCATATTGACTTTACTGCTTTAATGTGATAAAATTCTCGATGGTGATAATTTTGGAAAAGCAAAACACATATAAAGCTGCTTTCAAGGCAGCATTTCCACATACTTTACCCGTAATGACAGGCTATCTTTTTATAGGTATAGCCTTTGGCGTTATGTTTGCGGATAAGGGATACAACTTTTTATGGGCAGGGCTGATGAGCTTACTTGTGTATGCAGGTTCGGGGCAGTACCTTGCTGTAAACTTTTTCGACCCGTCAGTAAGTCTTTTGCAGGTAGTATTTTTAACCTTTATGGTAAATGTGCGTCATATTTTCTATGGACTTTCGTTGCTTGACAAATTCAAGGTGTCAGGCAAGAAAAAACCTTATATGATTTTTTCGTTGACGGATGAAACATATTCGCTATACTTTCTTACAAAAACGCCACCTGATGTTGATGAGGGTAAGTTCTTGTTTGCTCTTTCAATTCTTGACCAATCCTATTGGATTATAGGCTCAATGATTGGTGGCCTCGCAGGAACACTCATTCCGTTTGATTCAACAGGCATTGATTTTGCTATGACAGCTTTGTTTATTGTAATTTTCGTTGAACAATGGCTTGAGAAGAAAAATCGTTTCCCTGCAATTGTGGGCGTAGTGGCAAGTGTAATCAGTTTACTTATTTTCGGTAAAGATAGTTTCATTTTACCGTCAATGATAATAATTATGGTTGTGCTTCTTTCAAATCACAGAATTGAAGAAAAAAAGAATAAAACAGGGGAGGCGGAAAACAATGACTAATCTTCCCGTAAGTTTTTGGCGTTCTCTTATTATAATAGTATTAGTGGCACTAACTACCCTTGCAACACGTGCAATACCGTTTATACTTTTTCCCGAGGGTAAGAAAATCCCAAAAGCAGTTGAATATCTTGGCAAAGTGCTTCCGCCTGCGGTTATTGGTATGCTTGTGGTTTATTGTTTTAAGTCGGTAAATGTGTTGGAGCCACCATTTGGACTTCCCGAGTTGATTGCAGGACTTGCAGTAGTAATACTTCACGTATGGAAACGCAATAACCTTTTAAGCATCGGTGTAGGTACTGTATTATATATGGTATTAGTTCAGACAATATTTGCATAATTGAAGATTAAATGGTAGGGCGGGGTTTTGACCCCGCCAATTTTTATGATTATATCATATGAACGGCTGTTGCATTTTGCACTATATATAATAGTATATATAAAACAGGAATATTTTCCAAAAAATGTGCATAAAATATGGACAAACAATTAACAAAAAAATCACAAAAGGGGGTCAATTTTGTAACCGTTTTGTAATAATTTAATGATTTTTTAAAAATCTTACAAAAAAATCAGTACAAAAACCCGTGAAAACCACAATATATTGTTGTTTTTAAGGGGTGAATTGCGGATTAAGTCAAAAATTGACTTTGGTTTTTGTGAAATATATACAAAAAACATTTTCAAAAAAATTTGACTTTTTGTTGACGGTTGAATATAATGTGCAAGGTCACAAAGCGAGAATAACGGTCGTGATTTAGGTGAGTGGTAAATTGGCTTTTCCAAGCGTGATTTATTACAAGCACTCCATAAAATTTAGGAGGTTAGCACGGCTTATTAAAGGAGCAGAATGATGATAAACAAAATAAAAGGGTATGCAAAAGCATCTCGCCGTAATATTATGCGAGTAATGGCTCTTATAATGGCAATCGCCGTTCTTTGTGCCGGAACAGCTTTCGCTGCCACAAGTGAGACCTATATAGTTGATGTCTATGAAGGCTCACAGGTAACACGAGTAGAAACAACTGAAGAAGATGCCTATTCCGTAGTTGCCGAAGCTGATATAAAACTTGCTGATAATGATAAACTTATTCTTAAAGATTTTACAGTAGGTGAAGACAGCAGAATTATTGTTTGCCGTGCAAGCAACGTTAAGTTTGTAAATGCTGACGGCACAGTAGAAAACATCGTATTCGCAGGAACAGTAGCAGAACTTATTGAACAACAGGGCATAGTTCTTTCTGACAAGCTCATTTCAAGTGTCAATGTAAAAGCTGTTGTGACAAACAATTTAGAGGTTAAAATCCTTAATTCTTATGACCTTACAATAAACGTTGACAATGAAAAGAAACTTGTAAAATCTACTGCAAAAACAGTAGGGGAAGTACTTGCTGAACAGAACATTGTTCTCGATGAGGACGATGAAGTTGTGCCAACTGCTGATACTGCACTTTCAAACGAAATGGTTATTAATGTACTTCGTGTTGAATACGTAACACGTGAGGCAGAAGAAACCATAAAGTTCACTTCAAAAACAAAGTATTCTTCAGCTATGCTTAAGGGTACAAAGAAAGTAACTCAAGAGGGTGTAAACGGCACAAAAACTGTCGTTTATAAAGATAAAGTTGTAAACGGTGAAGTTCAGTCTTCAACTGTTGAAAGTGAAACTGTTACAAAACAGCCCGTTGCAAAGGTTACAACCATAGGAACACTTACTAAATCTTCAGGTTTAGGCAACTCAAAGATTGAAAAGAACGGCAAACCGATTTCAGAACTCGTAATGCCATCAAAATACACAATTGGCGAAAACAATGTTCCTACAAGTTACAAATATAAGATTACTGGTCGTGCAGCAGCATATTGTCAGCCGGGCGGCAAAACCGCAACAGGTAAAGCAGTTATGCCGGGCCGTGTAGCCGTTAATCCAAAACAGATTCCATACGGAACTGAAATGTGGATTGTATCAAATGACGGTGTTGTTTATGGTTACGCAGTTGCTGAAGATACAGGCGGATTTGCAAAGAAAGGTTACTATACAGTTGACCTTTATATGAACAGTAACAGTCAGTGTCGTCAATGGGGCGACCGTGGTGTTACAATTTACGTTCTATAATTGAATAAAATATTGAAGGAGAGTTGAAAAACTCTCCTTTTTTGTGTTATCATTATTACATATTATATGTGGAGTGAATTGAATGCGTGTACTTACAGTTGAAAATACAAGAAAATTAGAAAGTCTTGCCAATGAAAGCGGTATTTCATATTTTCAGTTAATGGAGAATGCAGGCTCATACTGTGCAAGAATAATTCGTAAAACTTTCGAAAATACAAATAAGAGAAATGCACTTGTAGTTTCTGGTAAAGGTAAAAATGGCGGTGACGGGTTTGTAATTGCACGAAAACTTGCCGAAAACGGCTATAAAGTAAACGTGCTTATGGCTATGGGACTTCCTACAGATGACGAATCTTCTGAAATGCTTTCACGAATTCGTGCTATGGGCATTAATATCGTTTATTATAACAATAACGATACAACCGATAAGTACTTTGAAAACGCACAAATTATAATTGACTGCATTTTTGGTGTAGGCTTCAGAGGTGAACCTGACTCGGTAATCACTTCACTTATCTCAAAAATTAATAATTCTTCTGCAACTGTTGTAAGTATAGACGTACCAAGCGGACTTGAGGGAGATAGCAGTAAGGCACCAGACAATTCCGTTTCAGCAGATATGACAATCGCCGTGCTTGTGCTAAAACCCGTTCACGTGTTAAAACCATCAATGGAAAGATGTGGCAAAGTGGTCGTAGCACCGTTGGCAATTCCCGAAAAATGTTATAGTCAGGTAAATGCTACGCTTTTTACTGTAAGTACAGATGAAGTTAAAGGATTTTTCAAGAAACGTGATACTGACAGTCATAAAGGTACTTTCGGCACGGTACTTGTAATCGGCGGTAGTTATGAAATGCCTAATGCGGTGTATTTTGCATCACAAGGTGCAGTGAACAGCGGTGCGGGACTTGTAAAGGTTGCATTTCCGTCAGTAGCATATAACGCAATTGCACCAAAAACTTATGAACAGATTTTAATTCCTCTTGAAAGTAATAAAAAAGGCAGGATTTCACAGAATGCAATAAGACGCCTTGAAACTGAACTTAAAAAATGCTCTTGCGTTTTAATTGGTTGCGGTATGGGCAATGATGAAGATACAAAAGCCGTTACCGAATTTGTAATTAAAAATTCAGAAGTCCCCGTTATTCTTGACGCTGATGGCATAAATTGTTTAAAGAATAATATAGATATAATAGACGGTGCAAAAGTTCCCGTAATCTTAACACCACATCCAAAAGAAATGTCGCGTATTGCGGGCGTTACAGTAGACGAGATTCAAGAAAACCGCGGTGCAATTGTGAAAACATTTACAAAAGCACATAAATCCATTCTCGTGCTTAAAGGTGCATCAACTCTTGTTGGCAGTACTGAATACGATGACATTTATGTGAATTCAACGGGTAATCCCGGAATGGCTACGGGTGGTAGCGGTGACGTGCTTGGCGGAATAATCGCATCATTCATAGCACAAGGCACAGACCCGTTCACAAGTGCCGTCGCAGGTGTTAATGTTCATGGTATGGTGGGTGATAAAGTCACTGAAAAATATTCAATGATGGGTAATACACCGTCGTTGATGCTCGGTGAACTTCCGTCTGTACTTAAAAAATTTGAATAGGTAGATTTGTTATGAAAAAAATCCTTTGTGTTTTCATTAGCTTGCTGATGCTTGGCGGTTGTAGTGTGGAAAAAATAAAGGACGTTAAAAAAGAGCCGCTGGAAATCAGCGGCTTTAATACTATAGTAAAATCGACTGTGAACGATGTGCAGATTTCGGCAAATGCTGAGTATATTCCGTTTCAATGCTTAAATTTTACGTTCAATGCACCCGAAACGGTAAAAGATATGCAAATACTATGTAGTAACGGCGAATATACTGTAAATATGAACAAACTTTCATTTACGTTTGCAAGCGAAAAAATGCCATTTAATATGATTTGTAGAACGCTTGAAACGTGTATAAACACAGTTCAGGGTACAACCCCCGAAATTGATGCAGAAAGTCAAAATTTAATTTATTCATATAATGCTGACGGTCATATTTGTAAATTGTATGTGGAAAAAGAAACAAAAAAATTCATAAAGCTTAAAGCTGACGGTATAGATTTATTGTTGTTTGAAAATTTTGAATATAGGGACAACCAGAACGGCTAATACATAAAATGTATTACTCCCCGAAAATTTTGCCTTTAATGTTTATTTGTGCATTAAAAAGGTAAAAATAAAACCAAAGGAGTGATACAAAAAATGAATGTCAAAAGAGGAGACATATACTATGCTGATTTAAGTCCTGTAGTAGGTTCTGAACAGGGTGGAGTAAGACCGGTACTTATCGTGCAAAATGATGTAGGCAATAAATATAGCCCGACTGTGATTGCTGCGGCAATTACAAGTCAGCAAGATAAATCGCGACTTCCTACCCATATAAGTGTAAATGGCAACGCTTGTGGACTCAGTAAAGATTCTGTTGTGTTACTTGAACAGGTCAGAACTCTCGATAAACAACGCCTTAAAGAGCGTATGGGCAATCTTTCGCAAAATGATATGAATAAAATCAATAAAGCCTTAACAGTAAGTTTTGGATTAATATAAAATATAACGGTAGGGCGGGGTTTTGGCCCCGCTACTCGTTTGCGAAGCAAACATATCGAGTTAAAAAGTAACATATCGAGATATTGCGTAGCAATAGCATATCGAAAATTCCGTAAGGAATTTATATCGACAAAAATAAAAGTCGATATGTGTGGTGAACGATAATTTATTAAAAATATGTTAATTTTACATAAACCCCTTGACGAGTTGGAAAAAAGTGGCTAAAATATAATTAGCACTCGAAACACGAGAGTGCTAAAAATGTATTTATTAATCTTTCAGGAGGTAATATAAAATGACTATTAAACCACTTGCAGACAGAGTTGTACTCAAATCTTGCGAAATGGAAGAAACAACAAAAAGCGGAATCGTGCTTGCAGCCGCTGCTCAGGAAAAACCACAGGTAGCAGAAGTTGTAGCAGTAGGTCCCGGCGGACTTATTGACGGTCACGAAGTAGAAATGTATGTTAAAGTTGGCGATAAGGTAATTATCGGCAAATACTCAGGTACTGAAGTTAAGATGGACAACACAGAATACACTATCGTTCGTCAGTCAGAAATTCTTGCTATTGTTGAATAAGGAGGGCTTATATAATGGCTAAACAGATTATTTACGGTGAAGAAGCTCGCAAGGCTCTTCAAAATGGTATTGATAAATTAAGCAATACAGTTAAAATTACACTTGGACCAAAAGGCAGAAACGTAGTTCTTGACAGAAAATACGGTGCACCACTTATCACAAATGATGGTGTTACAATTGCTAAAGAAGTTGAACTTGAAGACGCATTTGAAAATATGGGTGCACAGCTTGTTAAAGAAGTCGCAACAAAGACAAATGACGTTGCAGGTGACGGTACAACAACAGCAACACTTTTAGCTCAGGCACTCGTTCGTGAGGGCATGAAGAATGTTGCAGCAGGTGCAAACCCAATGGTAGTTAAAAAGGGTATGCAGGCAGCAGTTGATGCAGTTGTCCAAGAAGTACTTAAGAATGCAAAACCTGTTGCATCAAGTGACGATATTGCTCGTGTTGCAACAGTTTCAGCAGCAGACGAATATGTTGGTAACCTTATTGCAGATGCTATGGCAAAAGTTACTGCAGATGGCGTTATCACAATTGAAGAATCAAAAACAAGCGAAACATACAGTGACGTTGTTGAAGGTATGCAGTTTGACCGCGGCTACATTTCACCATATATGGTAACTGATACAGATAAAATGGAAGCAGTAATTGACGACGCTCTTATTCTTATTACAGATAAGAAAATCGGCAACATTCAGGAAATCCTCCCATTACTTGAACAGATTGTTCAGTCAGGTAAGAAACTTGTAATCGTTGCAGAAGATGTTGAGGGCGAAGCACTTTCAACACTCCTTGTTAATAAACTTCGTGGTACATTCACTTGTGTTGCAGTTAAAGCACCGGGCTTTGGCGACAGAAGAAAAGAAATGCTTCAGGACATTGCAATTCTTACAGGCGGTCAGGTTATTACATCTGATTTAGGTCTTGAACTTAAAGATACACAGCTTATGCAACTTGGTCGTGCAAAGCAGGTTAAGATTTCTAAAGAAAATACAATTATCGTTGATGGTGCTGGTGACCCAGATACAATCAAGGGCAGAATCAATCAGATTAAAGCACAGATTGCAGAAACAACATCTGACTTTGACCGTGAAAAACTTCAAGAACGTCTTGCAAAACTTGCAGGCGGTGTTGCAGTTATTCGTGTAGGTGCAGCAACTGAAACAGAAATGAAAGAAAAGAAACTCCGTATTGAAGATGCTCTTGCAGCAACAAAAGCAGCTGTTGAAGAAGGTACAGTTGCAGGTGGTGGCGTAGCACTTCTCGGTGCTATCAAAGCAGCATCAGCACTTCTTGATACTGACGACGCAGACTACAAAACAGGTGTTAAGATTGTTCTTAAAGCAATTGAAGAACCTGTTCGTCAGATTGCAGCAAACGCAGGTCTTGAAGGTTCAGTTATCGTAAACGAAATCGTAAATTCAAATAAAGCAGGTTACGGCTTCAACTTCGCAACAAGCGAATATGTTGATATGTTCGAAGCAGGCATCCTTGACCCTGCAAAAGTTACTCGTTCAGCACTTCAGAATGCAGCATCAGTTGCAGCAATGGTGCTTACAACAGAGTCACTCGTAGCAGATATTCCTGACCCACAGGCTGAAGCAGCAGCTGCAGCAGCAATGGCACAAGCAGGCGGCGGAATGTATTAATAATTCGTAATTATTAATTCGTAATGCGTAATTGAATTGAATTATACGGCGTGAGTGTAAAAACTTACGCCGTTTTTCTTTTGTAACTATTATTACAACTTTGTAAGATTTATTGACAATTAAAATTGAAAGTAGTATTTTAAAGTTGTGAATACAGATTATTTTCTTGCATTTTTGCATAAAAAATAAGCAAATTTGTAAACTCGCTTGCTGAAAAAGAGAACTCAAATCTATAATGAGTTTAAATAAGGAGGCATAATTATGAAAAAGTCTTGGCTGCAAAAAATAATAAACATTTTATTTTACATTATTTTTGTTTTCACTTGGTATATTGCTTCAAATTATGCTTTTTCACCTTGGGAAGATTTTTCAACATTATTAAATTTCATAATGTATGCATTACTGTTTCTTACAGGCTTTTTTCATCATATCGCATATAAATATAGTTCCTTTAAGACATTAAGTAATGTAATACTTACTTTATTTGGAATAATAAGCATTACCTTTACTATTATCAATAATTATTATTGGCATATTGAAGAAACTATTGTAGTTATTGCTATTGTATTGTTAGCACTGTTTCACCTTGTTTCTTGCGGAAATTTTGATGTTGAAGTTAAAATTCACGAATTCAATGTAAAAATGGAAGATGGAAGATATGAAAAGGTAACAGTAAAAGAAAAGATTCCCGATAACAATAATCCAAATAAAATTGATGCAAAAACCGTATTAAAAAAATTACTTAAAACGGTTTTGGTATTATTCCTTTTGTTAGTGATTTCATTTTTTGGATTGTTAATACTTGTTATGGTTGATGATGGAAATTTTGATGAAATGGTAAAAGAATTACCTACTGAATTGGTTTCGCAAGAATATCTTAATGAGTTCAATGCAAGTGACTATGTAAGACTTGAGTGGGATAGTTTGACTATCAAGAAAGAACAATGCTATTATAACAATGATGCAGAATATATTATTATATCAGAGCCGACAAGAATTATATCTGAAACAGGTGAAGTTAATTATAATACATATTGGCAGATGGGTAACAATACAAATGTTATAATGAATCTTGTTGATGAAGATTTTGGCAATTACACAAGGGCATATTATATAAATAAAAATTGTGTTTTCCCCGATGAAACCGCTCAAATTATAAAGATTGTTACTCAACATGATAAAGAACTTAATTTCAGTGAAAAGCAAATAGAATATATTAAAAATTCAGTCAAAAATTTCAATAATGATTTAACAGAAAGAGATAGGATGGACTGGTTAGATGGATATGGATTTTTAGATGATTGTGATTTAGTATTCTGTTTTGAAGGCTTTGATGATATTCGTCTTACTTGTTGCAGTATTGTAAAAGATAAAAACGGTCAATGGTATCTTTATAATGATGCATATTATTATAGCAGTGAAGAGATTAAATTCTATGATTTAGAAAAACTTCCACAAGACATTTGCAATACAATAAACGACTCACTCAAATAATGTAGGGAACGACGAGTCTCACCTGCCGATTCGGTCGGTGCTTCTGCTTCGCAGAGGTCTCCACCGGAGACCCGCACCCCACGGCACGCGGTTTTGGAGTCAATCCAAGGCCTCAAAGACTGCGTGCCATATTCCGTAGAAAAATAACAACATTCCAATTCGTAAAAAATCCACAAATTTCAAAATGATGCTATTTTGATGCTATCCAAAACTATCGGTAAGGAAGGTGCAAAATTTACCACACAGAAACCAAAGAAAAAGACTTCAAAAATTACAAAGTAAATGCTTCAATTAAATTGATTTTTATAAACTCATATTGTATAATTATTTTATTAAAGTTTGTATTTGTTATATAGTTTTTGAAGAGGTGAAACTTGAAAAATGAATATATTACATATGAAATACGCAGTTGAAGTAGCAAAAGTCGGTTCTCTTAATAAGGCTTCTGAAACCTTGTTGGTTGCAACTCCAAACATTAGCCGTTCCATAAAAGAGCTTGAAGCTGATATTGGTATTTCAATCTTTGACCGCACTGCAAAAGGTATGGAACTTACTCCCGAAGGCGAAGAATTCATAAATTATGCAAAAGGTATTCTCAGTCAGATTGATGAAGTTGAAAATCTTTATAAAAAAGGTACATCAAAAAAACAGAAGTTTTCGATTTCTGTACCTCGTGCTTGCTATATTTCAGAAGCGTTTTCAGAATTTTCAAAATCTCTTTCAAATGACCCTGCTGAAATCTTCTATAAAGAAACAAACTCACAACGCACAATTAAAAACATATTAAATCAC
>JAZQBM010000013.1:0-17872 GCA_045545735.1 Candidatus Fimenecus sp.
TTCGACTTGCATGTGTTAGGCACGCCGCCAGCGTTCGTCCTGAGCCAGGATCAAACTCTCTAAAAAATTGTATCTTTACACATCTCTGTGTAGAAATCATTTTCTAAAGTGCTTTTTAGCTCTTTACTTACTTTTAACTCATAACGCTTAGCGTTAATTAACTCTGTTTATCACAGAATTACTGTTTCTTGTACTTCCTTGTTGAGTGATTTCTCACCCTCAAAGAATCTACAGGGTTCCTTTTACTTATCTCGTCGTTGTTTAATTTTTAAGGTTCAGTTTTACGCTTCAGAACTTGGTTTGTTTCACCCTCTGTTCTTGGCGCTCGTATATATTAACAAAACGCAAGACAAAAGTCAACAACTTTTTTCAATTTTTTCGGGTGTTTTTGTAAACTAATCCGCGTGTTTCGAATTTGGTATTTTTAATCAATAAAATTGTGCTGTTTTTGGTGATTTTTATGTGCATTTTGACAAACCAATGTGAAACGCAAAATTTGTAATACAAAACTACGATATCAATAAAACAAAACGGCGGGGTCTTGACCCCGCCTTACTCTGTTATATTAGATTTAGTGATGATGATGGTGATGATGGTGAGAATGAGAGTGGGAAGAATGTTCTATATGACAATGTTCTTCGTGACAATGGTCGGTTGGGCTTTCAATTTCGAGAGTGGCGTGGCCAATGCCGTGCTCTTTTAATTCTTCACGGATTTTGTCTTTGATTTCGTGTGAGTTTTCTTCTGCTACTACATGCATTGTAGCAAAATTCAGGTGACCATCCATACTCCATACATGAACATGGTGAACATCAATTACACCGTTAATTTCTTTAATATGGTTTTTGATTTCCTCTATACTAATATTATTAGGGATTTTTTCAAGGAATAAATCGAGGACTTCTTTAAGATTTTTGATTGCATTTATAAGTATAAATATTGCAACACCCATTGACATAAGTGGGTCAATTATTGAAATATCGGTAAATCTCATTATAATTGCACCAATAAGGACTACAAGCCAACCGAGGACATCTTCAAGCATATGAAGATTTACGGCTTTTTGGTTAAGCGAGTCACCGTCTTTGGTGAAATATGCGGCTAAGAAATTCACAAGTGCACCTACGACCGCAAATATAATCATACCGTTATAATTGATTTCAACGGGATTAATAATTCTCAAAATTGCGTTATAGATAACCATTACAGAGCCAAACAGCAATATTAATGTTGTAATTACGCTACCGATTACAGAAAAACGTGCATAACCATACGTATAAGTATTATCGGGTTGCTGTTTGCTTTTCTTTTCAAGGAAATATGAAATGCCAATACTTGCAGCGTCGCCCAAATCATGAACAGCATCGGAAATAATAGCAACGCTACCTGTGAAAAATCCGCCGATTATCTCAAATATTGAAAATGACAAGTTAAGTATAAATGCAATTAAGATATTTTTTTCTGTTTTCATTTTGTCACCTGCTTATGATTGATATGTTCAATACCTACTTCAAATATTTCAGAAATATGCTCATCATCTAATGAATAATAAACTGTTTTACCTGATTTACGGCATTTTACAAGTCCTACATCTTTCATTTTGCTTAACTGATGAGATATTGATGACTTTGTCATTGAAAGCACATTTGCCAAATCACACACGCACATTTCATTCTGCAGAAGTGCAAACAGAAGTTTACAACGAGTAGCATCACCCATAATCTTGAAAAAATCAGCAAGATTATGAAGTGTTTCAATATTTGGCATTTTTGAAAGAGTATCATCAACCATTTCTTTATGCACCATATTGCAGTCACATATAAACTCATTCTTTGACATTATATAGTTTCCTTTCAGTTGAATGTTTATTCAACTATTATTATAATTGAATATATATTCAACTGTCAAGAGTTTTTTATAAAATCGCGGAATTTTGATATAAATATAGGAAAAATGTTGTAATTATATCAACATCAATGGTATTCTTATTATGGGTGATTGAAATGAAGGAGTATTTGAAAAGCATTGAAATTTTACCTGATGAAAAAGAGAATATGGAGTTTTGGGAACGTGAAAACAAAAAATCCCACACCTCATACGAAACCGAAATACTGTTTTTTTCTTGCATAATGCACGGTGATACAGAAAGACTTGGAAGTTGCCTTGAAGAATTAATGAATAGTGGTATTGTTGCAGGTAAGTTATCCGAAAACAGTTTAAGACAAATGAAATATTGGGCTGTGAGTTGTATTACTATTGCAACGCGATATGCAATTCAGGGCGGTTTACCTGAAATGGAAGCATACAATTTAAGTGACAGTTATATTCGCGACATTGATATGATAAATAATGAAGCGGAAATTGTTGATTATCTTGTAAAGGCGAGTTTTAGTATCACCAATAAAATCAAGGCAATTAAAACACAGCACAACTACCCCTCTCCTATCAGAAAATGCGTATCATTTATTGATTTGAATTTACATTCAAAGATTACGCTTGACGAACTTGCAGAAATAAGCGGGCTTTCAAAAGATTATTTATCGCAATTATTTAAGAAAACAACAGGACTGAATATAACTGAATATATAATGAAAAAACGTTTAAACTCTGCAAAAAAACTGCTTGACAGAGATGTAAACATTAGTGATACTGCTTATGCATTAGGATTTTGCTCGGAAAGTTATTTTATTTCTTGTTTTAAGAAAAAATATGGAATTACGCCGAAAGAATATATTAAGAATAAGGGCAAGTTATAAAGAAAAAGGACTGCAATTGCAGTCCTTTAGTTTTTCGATTAATCAAGGAAGTCGCGGAGTTTTTTGCTACGGCTTGGGTGACGAAGTTTGCGAAGTGCTTTTGCTTCAATCTGACGAATTCTTTCACGAGTAACATTGAATTCTTTACCAACCTCTTCAAGAGTTCTTGGGTGGCCATCTTCAAGACCAAAACGAAGTGAAAGAACTTTTTCTTCACGAGGCGTGAGAGTTTTAAGTACTTCTGCAAGCTGTTCTTTGAGAAGTGAAATTGATGCTGCATCTGCAGGTGACAATGCTTCATCGTCAGGAATAAAGTCACCTAAATGGCTGTCCTCTTCTTCACCGATTGGTGTTTCAAGAGAAACCGGTTCCTGTGCAAGACGAAGAATTTCGCGAACCTTATCAGGTGCCATATCAAGTTCTTCAGCAATTTCTTCTGCTGACGGGTCATGACCGTTCTTATGAAGCAACTGACTGCTTGTCTTTTTAACCTTGTTGATTGTTTCAACCATATGGACAGGAATACGGATTGTTCTTGCTTGGTCAGCAATAGCACGTGTTATAGCTTGTCTAATCCACCAAGTAGCATATGTTGAGAACTTAAATCCCTTTGTGTAGTCAAATTTTTCAACAGCTTTAATAAGACCTAAGTTACCTTCCTGAATCAAATCAAGGAACTGCATACCACGACCAACATAACGTTTTGCAATACTTACAACAAGTCTAAGGTTTGCCTCAGCAAGACGCTGTTTTGCTTTTGCATCACCATCTGCAATACGGATTGAAAGTTCAATTTCTTCTTCAGATGTAAGAAGCGGAACTCGACCGATTTCTTTAAGGTAAACACGCACCGGGTCATCCATAGCAACTGCTTTACTATCGCCCATACCACCGTCATCGCTCTTTGCCATATCGGTTTCATCAGTAATAGCATCCTGTGCCATATCATCAAGGTCATCAATAAGCTCAATATTATTTGTTTCGATAAGTTCATAAAGCTTGTCAAGCTCGTCCATATCAACATCAAGTTCAAGAATTGCATTATCGATTTCCTGAGTTGTAAGTTTACCTACAGCCTTACCTTTTTCTACTAAAGCTTTAATGGCACTCTTTTTATCAAAATTTTCCATTGTTTTTCTCCTTCACACAACTTTAGTTATTGTCTTTAAAAAACTTCAAAAAGTCTTCATCGCTGATGTCTTCCACCGATACATCTTTAAGGCTTTTTTTATTTTTTTCATTTACAATAATTTTTATACAATCCTCACACTCTTCAAAGGTATTTTTAAGAGTATGGGAAATTGTTTGAATTTTTGCGACTGCACTGATTTCGTCATCAGTCAAATCTCCTGCCAAGAAAGATATCTCAGCCGATTTGCCCTCACGCAGTCTATCGGTAATCGCTTTATAAATGCGACGGTTAAAGTCTGTAACGTAATCTTCAGACGAAAGTTTTTCATCAACGCTTTTTAAGAATTCCGGATTTGCCATTAATATTGTGATAAGCATTTCTTCCGCTTTTGCCGCCGCATAGAAAGATTTTCGCTGTGGATTCAGTTTGTCAAGAATATCACCTTGAGTCTGAATTTGCGTAAACTCTTTCTTTCGCTGAATAGTTACATTCTTCTTAGCTTGACGTTTTGCCTCATTGACTATTACATCCTTTGAAACGGAAAGCTCGTCCGCAAGACGTGAAGCATAAATATCAAGTTCAATAGCACCTACATTCGAAAGAATTTTAACTGCTGACTGCAAATACTGACGTTTACCGTCATCACTTGCAATATCGTATTTTGCCTGCTCACGAAGTAATGCAAACTCAATTTCATTTGCGGCACCATTAATTATTGCTTTCATTTTTTCGACGCCGTAATTTTTAAGAATTTCGTCAGGGTCTTTACCGCCACTTAAATGAAGAACTTTAATTTTTGCTGTTGTATTTTTAAATATACCTAAAGCTCTTGTTGCAGCTTTCTGCCCTGCCTCATCAGCATCATATGAAATTAAAATTTCAGATGCATAGCGTGAAAGCAAATGTGCTTGTTCACTTGTAAGAGCTGTGCCCAACCCTGCTACCGCATTTGTAAAGCCAGCTTGATGAAGTGCTATAACGTCCATATAACCTTCGCACAAGATTAAACTATCTTTTCCGCTTTTTTTAGCAAGGTTAAGTGCAAACACGCCTTGGCTCTTTTTATAAACCATTGTATCAGAAGTATTGAGATACTTTGGTTTTGAGTCGTCCATAACACGTCCGCCAAATGCAATTACGTTGCCTTTAACGTCGATAATCGGAAAAATTACTCGGTTACGGAAATTATCGTAAACATTGTTTGGATTTTTTTGTGAACGTCTTGCAAGATTTGCAAATACAAGTTCATCTTTTGTATAACCTTTACTCATCAAATAATTTGTAAGAGCAAAATAACCATCAGGTGCAAAACCTAAACCGAATTTACGAATTGTATCGTCCGTAAGTCCTCTGTTTTTAAAATACTGATAACCGATTGTTCCGTCTTTCGTCTTAAGACAATTATGAAAGAACTTTGCAGCTTCGCGATTTGCCTCAAGCATACGAAGTCTACGTTTATTCATTGTATTGTCATATGAGTTTTCTTCAGGCATATTCATACCATTTTTATCAGCAAGAAAACGCACTGCATCAATATAATCAAGGTTTTCAATATTCTTTATAAATGTAATTACATCGCCACCATTACCGCAACCGAAACAGTAATATGATTGCGTATCGGGATAGACGGTAAATGACGGTGTTTTTTCACCGTGAAACGGGCAAAGTCCTTTACTAATACGACCCGCACGTTTCAAGTTTACATAAGAGGAAATTGTAGTTTCAATATCGGCACGGCTACGAAGTTCCATTAAAAAATCATCTGATAATGCCAATACTACCCCTCCTCTAAGCCTATATCTACCCAAGAATCAGGAATAAATATATTTCTATAAACTGCCAACAGATAACGGTCACTCATACCTGCAATATAATCGCAAGCAGCACGGTGAACGCCCTCACTATCAATTATATAATGATATGCTTTTGGTATTCTGTCGGGATTATTTAAAAAGTAATCATAAAGACGGATTATAATGTCAATCGCTTTTGTTTCTTCACCTTTACACACAGGATTTGTGTAAACCTTATCAAACATAAAAGCGTGCAACTCATCAAAAGGTTGTTTTATTTCAGGTGAGAAAACTATATCATCAACACTATTCTCAACAACGTTCAGCACCATTGTATTGATACGTGCTGATTTTTTAAAGCCTAATGCTTTACGGATTTCCAACGGTATATCTTCTTCACACATAACACCTGCACGGACTGCGTCATCAATATCGTGATTAATATATGCGATTTTATCGGCAAGTTTTACTATTCTGCCCTCAAGAGTGTCAGCTTCTTTACCGCGTGTATGACAAACGATACCGTCACGTACTTCATATGTAAGGTTAAGACCTTTCCCGCCTTTTTCAAGTTTTTCGACTACTCTAAGGCTTTGGTCGTAATGGCGAAACCCACCGGGTACAACTTTATCAAGAGCACGCTCACCTGCGTGCCCGAATGGTGTATGACCTAAATCGTGACCTAAAGCCACAGCCTCAGTCAAATCACCATTTAATGACAAGCCATTTGCGATTGTTCGTGCAATCTGTGAAACCTCAAGAGTATGAGTAAGACGTGTTCTGTAATGGTCGCCCTCAGGTGACAAAAAGACCTGCGTTTTATGTTTTAAGCGACGGAACGAATTTGAGTGAATAATTCTGTCACGGTCACGTTGAAATTCAGTTCTCAAAGAACATTTTTCATCAGGTATTACCCTACCCTTTGAATTTACAGAAAGACAAGCTTTTTCTGACAAAATAATTCTTTCATTCTGTTCAATTTTTTCTCTTACAGTCATTTTTGACACCTCCTGAATCTCTTTCTAATTATATATACTACAGAAATTTCAAAATCCCTTTATTTTTTTGTAAAAAATTTTAAAATTCGCAAAAATTTTCTGAAATTACGGTAGAAATTACTCTACCATTACTTAAATCGGTAATTTTCGCGTCAATGTTATCTTTATTTTCACCTTTAATTCTAAAAATCACTTTTACATTATCAGTAAATTGAGTATCAAGAATTACAGTTTCTTCATTTGCAAGAAATGAATTGAGTTTACCATAGAATGTATAATCACACTCAACTGATAAATCAAGGCAATGTGCCATTGTAATGATTTTTGCACTGTCAACACCGATTTTTGCACTGTGAGAATATGCACGGACAAGCCCGCCACCGCCTAAAAGTATTCCGCCGAAATAGCGTGTTACAACAACGCAAACATCAACAAGATTTTCTTTTTCAAGAACATCTAACACAGGTACACCTGCCGTACCCTGCGGTTCACCGTCATCAGAGTAGCGTTTAACACCGCCATCACGAAGAATATATGCATAAACATTATGAGTTGCATCCCAATGCTTTGACTTAATTTCTGCAATAAAGTCGTTGGCTTCTTGGACGGTTGTAACAGGTTTAGCGTAACCTATAAATCGGGAACGCTTTACGATATATTCATCATAATTAAACTCTTTTATTGTTCTGTACTCTTTAGGCAAATTTCTCACCACACTTAAACTATAATTATTATAAAACAAAAGGTGGTACATTTTTTGTACCACCATTATGTTTTTAAAATTATTTTGAGAGATTGTAACGCTTGTTAAATCTGTCAACACGTCCGCCTGTATCAACAAGCTTCTGTTTACCTGTGAAGAATGGGTGGCAATTTGAGCAGATATCAACTTTCAAATCATCTTTAGTTGAGCGAGTTTCAAATGTTGCACCGCAAGCACACTTAACTGTTACTGTTTTATACTCTGGATGGAGTCCCTGTTTCATGACAATTGTCACCTCTTTCAGTACTTGTTTTCATTAGCCTAATGATTTTAGCACAAGAATATACAAAAATCAAGTATTTTTTTAAAGTTTTAAAGAAAATTCTTTTGACAGGCTGAATGAATATAGCGTTACGGTTACTTCTTCACAGCCAAAGCATTGTTCAGCAGCCGCTTTATACACACGCATTTGCTCGCGGTATCTGTCACAAAGTTCCTCAGGAGTATCAACTCTGTCAGTTTTATAATCAACAATTTCACCTTTATTGCCATTGATTATTAGTCCGTCAATAATACCCTGAACAACAACTCTTTCGTCCCCTGCCACAATTGGTAAATCTTTTTTTATAAAAGAAAGTGGAACATTCATTGTGAATTCTTTTTCACGAACAAAATTTTCAGCAGTTTCAATTCGTTTATACAAATCACTTTCAAAGAATTTGTTAATTGAACTGATATTAATAGCATCTGCTTCAAGGTCAGTAAATGTGCCGTCATCTTTAAGTCGTACAATTTCATTTTTTACGCTTTCTTTTGCAAGTGTGAAATCGCATTTTTCCATAAATCTATGAGCAAGGGTACCGCGTTGAGCCGGTGTCAAATCATCTTTACCCATAAATGCAGGGTTTTCAGTCGCAATATAAAGTGTTTCGGTTTTTTCGTCAACTCTTGATGCTGAATATTTAACAGGTGTATCTGCAATTTCAGCATAAGGATAGACATATGAAACCTTTGCTCTAATTGAATCTAAAATTATTTCATCAACAGGTGCATTTACAACTTCTTCTACATTTTCTGTTTCTGCAATTTCAGGTGGTTCCACAATTCTAAAGTCAATATTACTGTCAGTATTTTTCATTATACAATTCATAACACCTGCATCCTTGCGGATTTGAGATGCTGACGGGTGCTGAATCATAGAAAGAATTGCCCACTGCAAAAAATTGCTTGCAAGAGATAACGAAACGGAATTATCTTCATTACCTGTATAAAATCTATCATATATTTCTTTGATTTTACTTTCAGGCTTATAAAGATTACCCGTAATATACAATTTTTCTCTTGCTCTTGTCATAGCAACATAGTAAATTCTTATTTCTTCATTCAACTCTTCAAGTTGATTTTTAAGTTTTACTGTTACATACGGTTGAGTTTTGAATTCAATATTTCTTTCTTTATCATAGCAAACAGTACCGATACCCATTGTTCTATCAACAATAGTTTTCTCGCCACCCTTACCACCGCCAAAAGAATCTGCAGTTGCCATAATAAACACAACAGGATATTCAAGGCCTTTACTTGAATGGATTGTTGTAAGTCTTACTGCGTTGTCATTTCCGCTTACAAGGTTCGACTCGTTCAAATCAAAGTTATTTTTACGAAGTTTGTCAACGTATCTAATAAATCCCGGTAATCCGTGACCACCATTAGTCTCAAAATTCTCAGCATAATTTATGAGAAGTTGTAAGTTAAGCACTCGCTTTTCGCCGTCATCCATAGCACCCACAACGCTGTCATATGCAGTCATTTCAAACACTCGCCTTATAAGTTCACCAACGCCAAGAGTTACTGACAACATTCTCAACTGATAAATTGTATCAAGAAAATACTTAACCTTATTATCAGTATTATAACTTCCTTTTAGTAAGTCGTAAATTGAGCCGTGTCTATCACCACAACGCATACGTGCAAGGTCGCTTTCATCGAATGGGAACATTGGCGAAAGCATTACAGACACAAGTGGTATGTCTTGAACGGGATTGTCAATTACATTAAGAAGTGAAATCATTGTAACAATTTCCGGATTATCAAAAAATCCGTTTTTCTTTTCATAATGAGCAGGAACGCCCATTTCATCAAGACCTCTTACAATTTCTTCACTTTTTCCTTTACGGGTTAAAATGCAGATGTCACTGTATTTTACAGGTCGTTCTTTACCTTTATTGCCAACAGTCATACCGCTTTCAACAAGTTCTTTTATAGTTTTACCTACGTATCTAACTTCTTCGTGAAAATTTGATTTTCTTGAATCTGTACCGCTGACAATATGAACGTGAACATCCTTATTGTCAGTTTCACTATATTCGGCACCACACACTAATTGGTCGCCGTTTTTATAGTCAATTTCTCCCATCTTACGTGTCATAAGGAAATCAAAGAAGAAGTTTACACCCTCAACTATTCCCTTACGGCTACGGAAGTTTTTATCAAGAGTTATTTTAGCAGGATAGTTATCAGTGGCACTGTCGTAGTCAGCATATCTATCTTTATAATCCATAAATATTTCGGGCATAGCCTGACGGAAACGATAAATACTTTGTTTAACGTCACCAACCATAAACAAGTTGTTTGAATTTTTGGAAATAGCATTAAAAAGAGCGTCTTGAGCTTCGTTAGTATCTTGAAATTCGTCAATTAAGATTTCATCATATTTTTCTGACATTTCAATAGCAAGAGGTGTTTTTTGCATATTGCCGTTTTCATCTGTTGTAAAGAGCAAGTCAAGTGCCATATGAAGAATATCGGCATAGTCATATGCGTTCTTTTCTTTTTTAACTTCTGCAAGTCTTTCAGAAAATCTAATCACACATTTTTTTAATGCAGACATTATTGGGCGTAAATACTCAATATCTTTTTTGAAATCTTCAGAATAGCAGGACATAATTTTTGCAACACTTTGAAAATCCTTTTTAAGCGCCATTGTTCTGCCTTGAATTTCATAATAATGCTCATCTTTTTCAGCCGCTTTAAATTTACCGAAAGTTTCAATTGATAAACCGCTGACAAGATTTCTTATTTCATCCCATTTGCCACCATTGTCAATCAGTTCAACAGCATATTTCATCGAAGTCAAAGAACTCATTATACTTTCTCTTGCGGTAACACCGACTTTATTATCGTCACCGCCGTCAATGAGTATTTTTTCGCATTTCACAATAATATACTCAAGTATTGCTTTAACTCTTGCAAGACAATATTCGCCCCATATAGTTTTTTCTACGGGAACGTCTTCAAAATAATATGCAAAGTGGTCATCAATCCATTTTTGCGGATTAGCAGATGCTATTGAAAACTTATAAATCTTAAATATTGAATTTATAAGGTTAAAATCACTTCTTCCGTTTGTAAAAAGTTCGAGAAGTGCGTTTGATTCAGGTGTATTCTCATTATAAACTTCGTCAAGAACTTCTGATACAATTTCGCTTTCAAGCAATTTAAGTTCATTTTCATTAAGCATTGTAAAATCAGGAACAATATCGAGAAGTTGACAGTTTTCCTTGACGATTTGATTACAGAAACTATCAATAGTAGAAATGTTTGCGTTTGGCAGAAACATTTTCTGACGTTTAAGAAATGAATTGTTTGGATTATCTTTAATTAATTCGGCAAGTGACTTTGATATTCTCTCACTCATTTCCCCTGCCGCTGCTTTTGTAAAGGTAACAACGAGAATATTTTCAACATTAGTAGGCTTTTTTTCATCAGTTATTCGCTGAATTACACGCTCAACAAGCACAGCCGTTTTACCCGAACCCGCCGCCGCAGATACGAGTATACTACCATTTCTTGAATTAATTGCATCCCGTTGGGCATCAGTCCACACTCTATTCATCATCGTCACCTCCCAACATTGAAATAGCAGTATCAAATTTTAGTGACTTAACCTCTCTTATAGGGTCATTATTATCACGCCTGCAAATATCTTTATATTGGCAGTAATCACAACCATCTTCCGTAGGAAACGCATTGATTGCACCATTCTGAAGACTATTTGCCATTTCTTTAATTAAACTATTTACTTTTTCTTTAAGATTTGAAAGTGTTTTTAATGAAATAACATTTCCTGAAATATTACCGCTTTTATCAAGTCCGGCAGGAATATAAATACCTTCTAGATTTTTTTCCATTGCGGTGATGACCTGAAGGTTATTAAGCACCATACCGCTCATTCTGAAATTATCTTTAATCGTTTTATTTATTGATAAATCATCAGAATATCTGTTAAGATTTTTACCATCAGTAACACGTGAAGTTTTTGCCTGATAATACAATATACCTGCAGGAGTTACGTTTTTATAAAGGTCTTCACCATTCTGCCAAATTGCAAAAAGGTAAATAAGCATTTGCATATTAAGTCCTGCAAACACTTCACCCAAATCAAATATTTTACCACCTGTTTTGTAGTCGATTATACGAACAAAGGTATTATCGGGTGTTTCGTAAGTATCAACACGGTCAACTTTACCTATAATCTTAACTGTTCCGCCGTTTTCAAGTTCAATTAAGTATGGCTTAATATCACCGTCATTGTTAATATTCAACTCAAAATTTACAGGCACAAATTCACAATGCATAAACTCATCAACAAGTTGCATTACGATTTTAAAAGTACTTTCTTTTAAAAGACTAATTGTGCGAACAAATGACATTGGCTTATCTTTATAACCGCTCATTTTTTCTTCAATATAATTGTCAATTATTATATTGATTTTTTCTTTAATTTCACTTGTTGTAAATTTTGTAAACTTATCTTTTGGATTTTCTTTCAAAAACTTTTCAAGTACTTCGTGGACAAGTGTACCCGACTGTGCAGGGTCCATTTGTGCTTCACGTCTTGGTTGCACCTTAATTCCATACTCACAGAAATAACTGAACGGACATTTATAAAACCTTTCAGTTTTTGATGCAGAAATATACATACTCTTGCCAAAAAGTTCGGTTGCAAGTTCTTTATCGTTAATAGCAAAATCCTTTTTACCTATTTTTTCAAGCATTGAAAGTTCATTTTGTGAGCCGTCATCATTGAAATATTTATAAAGTGTTGAACCAAGTACTGAATTTTTGCTTTTTTCATTTGCAAGAGCAGAAAATGCAGTTTTACGACTTTCGATTAACCCTAATGCATCAGGTTTAATTACCTTGACATTTTCAAAAAGTCTTTGAACTTCAAGCACCAATTCCGATGGTGTCAAAGTTTCGGAATTAGCATCAACATTGCTATATGACACATAAAGTTTTTCTGTTGCCAAAGTCATCGAATGGTATGCTATAAATCTTTCGGAAACGCTATTATATTCAAGGTTTGAAATAATTTCAATTCCGTTTTCTTGAAGTTCACAACGCTCAGCGTCATTGAGAATTACACCACTACTTGAAGCCATTGGGAACACGCCCGCATTAGCACCCACTATAAACACGGCTTTTGGTGCGGTGGCTTTGATTCTGTCAGCACTACCTATGATTACTTCATCAATGCCGTTTGGAATTTGCCCCAAATCCTTTGTTGATACAATAATCTCAAACAATTCGCGATAACGTTTAAGTGTAATCTTACCACTTTCGGTTGCAGAACAAAGGTTATCAAGAATTTCGGTAAGAATTCGCCAAATTTTGCCTTGTTCAAGTGCTAAATCATCTTCCCCGTTTTTCATAAGTAAAGAAGTAAAATCTTTTAAGTTTTTATCAACGCCTGCATTACGCAAAAATGAGAACAATTCTCTTGAAATTGTTTCACCGTCTGCATCTGTAATCTTATTTTTAAGTACAATTATAGGGCCTACGATTTTTGCTCGCAAGTCATTTATATTATTTAATTTTTGTTGGGAATAGTCATTGAATTCTACGCCAAAGCCGTCAGGGTTCTCCGTCCATTCGTTTTTCCATTCTGATGCTTTTTTCCGCCACATTAAAGTGTAATCTTCAATTAATGAGATTTCTTCGATTGAAAATCCGTAAAGCCCTGTTTTAAGAAAACGCAACACGCTTTCCGTATCAAATCCGTCAGTTAAAATATCAAAAAGCGACAGCATAAATGCCATTAAAGGTTGAGTTAAAATTGGCTGACGATTATCGGGGAAACAGTCAATTCCGTATTTGCGGAATGATGATAACAACTGATTTTTATATGAGCCATTACTACGCTCAATAACAGCAATATCACGGTATCTATAGTTTTCTTCACGCACAAGACGTTTGATTTCAGATGCTACAAAATCGCACTCGTCATTTTTATTTCGACAAGGAACTAATGAAATTGAGTCACAATCATTTTCGTACTTTTTATCAGTAATATCAAAAATATTTTCTTCAAGAAAATTAAGGGCATCCGCTTTATACTCTTTTGCTGAATGCAAAATCATTTCAGGTGCGATTTTCACATTTACGCGATTTGCAATCCCGCGAAGTTTACGGATTTCACACATAGCGTTATAGAAAAGTTCGTATTCAGCGTTATTTCTTGAAGTATCACAACAGAATGTAATGTAAACATTATCTGCAGTTGCTATAATTCGCTCAAGCACTTTGTATTCTTGTGCTGAAAACCCTGCAAATGCGTCTACAAATACTGTTTTACCTTTAAAATATGGCACATCATATAAAAGTTCTGCTAGCAAATCAAGATTTAAAGAATCGTCCTGAAAATTCTTAGTCATAAGACTATCATAGCATTGGAATATTACTGACAACTCATCAAGTTTTTTTGCAAATGTAGGTTTTTTAACCTTTTCTGCCATTTCAGTAAGTTTTTCAAGAGGAATACAGCAGGTTTTAAGTTCACGGTTAAATTTAAGAAGTTCATTTATAAGTAAAGGATTTTTCTGGTATCTGTTGTAATAAGTAAGTTTATCTTGCAAAGACTCAATTGCCATACTCATAAGTACAGCTCTTGTAGCATCATCCGCAGGTCTTTTTGTAATTCTGCCGTAATCGGACAAAAGCCTTTCAGCAATACGCGAAAAGCTTAAAATCTCAACATTATTAATTTTTTCATTACCAAGTATTTCGAGCATTCCTTTTTCAGTTTCAAAAGAGAATTGCTCGGGTACAATTATTACGGCTTTTCCACTTTCGTTTTTTGCAATTTCAGATGCAAGATTACGAATATATCGTGTTTTACCGCTACCTGTACGTCCTGTAATTATGTTGAGCAAGATTTATCCCCCAATTAAATTAATTTATAGAGTTTTGCACCGTGAGTATTCAC
Organism: Candidatus Fimenecus sp.; assembly: GCA_045545735.1. Taxonomy (GTDB): domain Bacteria; phylum Bacillota; class Clostridia; order Oscillospirales; family Acutalibacteraceae; genus Fimenecus. The sequence goes on from JAZQBM010000013.1 coordinate 14,647, forward strand.
TTTGCAAGTGAATTTGTTACTTACTTTTTTAATTTCTTCTTTCTTCCACAAATCGCGGAGAGTATATTCCCCTGCTAAATCGAGTTTATTTAAGTCAACTGTAATTTCGTCATCTTTATCTGACACGTTAAATACTGCAATCAATGGCTTGTTATCACTTGAAGTTGCAGTCCAGATAATTGTTTTTTCATCACGATATGCTTGTTTGCCGTTGTGAGAATTTTGATTGACGTCAAGCACTTCTTCATTAGTCATTAGTGAGAGCGTCCACTCGTCATTATTTCTCATTTCACCACCAAACATAAGTGGTGAACGGAATATTGACCACAACGTCATAAGAGTTACTTGTTCGTCTTTTGTAAACTGGGTGTATCTGTCTTGCGGTCCGTGACAAGTGCCGTTTCTTGAAATGTTGCCTAATGGTAACATATCGCAATCAGGCCAACAACCTTCTTTCACATAAGGTGCCCATTTTTCGCATTTATCGAACATTTCATAGAGTTTGTCCCACCAATCCCAGAAATCGCCTGTAAGACGCCACATATTAGCGTATTCGCATAAGTGGTCGGCAACTGAAAGTTCAGCAGGTCCCGGAGAGAGACTAAGCACAATATCACGACCTGTTTTATCAATAGCCTTTCTAATCATTTCAACCTCTTCACGTGCTGAATAAGGGTTGTCCCATTTACGAAATTCAGTAACGCAGATGTCATCTACTTTAACAAAGTCAATACCCCATTTTGCGTACATATCGAAAATACTGTCATAATAAGCCTGTGCACCCTCGCAAGTATACATTCCATACATATCTGTATTCCAAGGGCAGACTGAAAAGTGATGCACAACCTGACGTGCAGTTTTGTCGCTACCTAAAATCTTAGTATTCTGATGAACTGCCTGACGGGGAATTCCACGCATAATATGTATACCAAATTTAAGCCCCATAGCGTGAATTTTATCTGCAATAGGTTTGAAGCCTTGTCCATTTGCGGATGATGGGAAACGATTTTCTGCAGGAATAAGACGCGAATATTCGTCCATACAAAGTTCAGTGAAATTATTATAGTTGTTGTCTTTGGCTTTTGGTTCATACCATTGAATATCGCACACCACGTATTGCCAACCGTAATCTTTAAGATATTTAGCCATATATTCAGCATTGCCGAGCAACTGTTCTTCATTAACTGCTGCACCGTAACAGTCCCAACTGTTCCATCCCATTGGAGGAGTTTTTGCAAATTTATTTTTGTTCATAATTGCACCTCAATCCAATACTACACTTTTCTTTTTACCGTTTTTATTGCGAGGATATTCGCGAATTCTTGTAATATATTCACAATTCATAATATCACATTGTCCGTTTTGTTCGATTTCAATCCAACCATCATTATATGAACGGATTACACCTGTAACAGTTGAACCTGATGTACAAGTATAAATCAGACATTCTTTTCCAATGTAATTTTTAATCATTTCAGTCATATTCACTTTCCCCTTTTTTAAACGCAGATGCTTACGGATTACGTTAAGGTTATTTGAACGGATTTGTAAAACAATAATTATGAACAAAACCAAATAAATTAACCACATTGAATCCATAAAGCACCCCTCCTAAAATATCAAATACATTTTATCATTTTATATAAAAAAAGTAAACTAAAATAGGTGTAATTTTATGGACAGAAATTTCAAATGTTTTTGAAAAAAGTCCTTGACATTAAGTTTCTTTTATGATAATATATACAAGCCCAATACGGAGAGATACCGAAGTGGTTATAACGGAACGGTCTTGAAAACCGTCGTACGGCAACGTACCGTGGGTTCGAATCCCACTCTCTCCGCCACTGCGGGTTGTATGTTAAATACAGCCCGCTTTTTAATTAAATAATGGTTAAATCCGTTACACTTGCAGAAGTACTCAAGTTGGTGACGAGGCGCCCCTGCTAAGGGCGTAGGCCGGGAAACCGGTGCGAGAGTTCGAGTCTCTCCTTCTGCGCCAATGAAACCCATACATCCTTTGATGTGTGGGTTTTATTCGTTGTATTGAGTTTTTTGAGAGACGAGAACTCTTAGTCCATGTGCGACGGTTTGTACATAAGAAAACACCCACCATTTTTGGTGGGTGTTATTTTAATCTTCAACTATATTTTTGATTTTTTGTGGGATTGGAAGGTCTTTGAATCCATAGAAATTTCTTGCGTTTTCGCCGAGAATCAGTTTTTTGTTTTCTGGGTTGATTTCTGTCGATTTTTCTGTGAAATCAAGACTCATTTTATATGTGATTGCAGTCATTGTGCGAGGGTAATCGCTGCCCCACATAAGTTTATCGTAACCCACAAGATTTGCAGACTCAATCATCGCTTTAATTGCAGATGGATATGGGTAAAACTCACTATTGAAAAGCCAAGTTATTCCACCACTTTCAATGAAAACATTTTTATTCTTTGCAAGTTTGATTTGTTCCAGCCAACCATCTCTTGTAACCATACCGAAATGTCCGATTGCGATTTTAAGGTCTGGAAACATATCAATAATTTTTTGCATCATTGAAGTTTGCTCGTCGCCATCAGCAAGGTCTATTGAAATAAATTTGCCGTTATCATTTGCAAGTTTGAATGGTTCAAGGTGGTTAAGGAGATTTTTATCTTGAAGTCGGCCTGCACAGATTTTAATTCCGTTAAACTGGCTTACATCCCCCATTGGCTTTTCTTGATATAATGTGCAGATTTTAATTCTGTCACTTTTGCAAGTAAGCAAGTATTCGTCCTGATTACCATCAATATATTCTTGTGTAATTACAGCACCCGAAACCCCTGCATAATCCATATTGGCAAGAAAGCGTTCTACTGTATTTTCACCGTCTGTCATATATGGGGGTATCATTTGTTTGATTTCTCCGCCGAAATCACTTTTACCGCCACCAATATCATAAACCGGTTTACCATTTACTAACCCGTTTTGTTTTTTCCATAAATGAGCGTGTGCATCAATAATCATAATGTCACTCCGTCCTTAAATATTGCAATTTCACGATTACCCTGAACCTCATTTTTTGTGAGTTCACCATTGGCAACTCGTTTGATAAGGTCTAATAATTCGTCTGCCTTCGCTTGATTGTCAAAGCCATAAGCAGAATAATCAATCCAATGATTCTTTTTTGTTGCGATAGTGTCATTAGATGCGATTTTAACTGTTGGCACAGGTCCACCGAGTGGTGTTCCCCTAC
>JAZQBM010000014.1:0-22445 GCA_045545735.1 Candidatus Fimenecus sp.
GCTTTCTCGAACAATGAGTAAAGTGTTGAATTGTCAGAAATATCGTATGTGTATTCTGTATTATTGAAATCTTTTAATACTTTTTGTTTTTCATTTTCGGTTAACACAGAAATATATTTGATTTGTTTAGTTTCATCAAGACATTGAGTGAGAATTGAGTTGTATGAAGCAATGAACTTGTTAATTGTGTCTTCTTTGTAAAGGTCTGTGCAGTATTCGACCATTAAGATAACATCATCTTTTCTTGGCATAATGTTAAGGTTTAAGTCACACTTAACACCTGTAAGAGAAACAGGTAAAACTTCAGCCTTTTTATCACCAAAGATAATGTTGGTCATCTGTTCGCCCTGATAAGCAAACATAACATCAAAGATTGGATTTCTGTTGATTGAAGAAATGTTGAGTTTTTTAACGAGTTCACCGAATGGATAGTTCTGGTTATCTATTGCAGAAATTGAGTTTTCTTTGATTTCCTGCATAAGTGTATTTACTGTTTTTTTACCATCAGTGTTGTTTCTAAGCACAACAGTATTAACAAACATACCTATGGTGTTAAGGAATTTACTTGTTCGTCCACTTATCGGCATACCTACACATATATCTTCATTAGTTGAATATTTAGAAAGAAGAATGTTGTAGCAAGCCATGTAGAACACATAAGGTGTAATATTAAGTTGCTTGCATTTTTCTATGATATTTTCGTGTGTTTTAATATCGATAAGTTCATAGATTTGAGAACCTGCAAATGATTGTTTTTCAGGTCTATCGTAGTCTGTTTTAAGTTCAAGTATATTAATTTCATCATTGAATATGTTTAACCAATACTCTTCATTGTCTTCTGTATATGAACTTGTAACTGCAAATTCACCATACTGAACAGTCTTGTTTAATTCTCTGCCCATATACAGTTCGTTAAGTTCATCATAGAAAATAGACATGGATTCACCGTCAGTTATGATATGGTGAGTAACTATCATAACTGTGTTTTCATAATATCCAACACGGAGAAGAGGGGAGTTACTTAAATCAAACGGTGTGTTGAAAAGTGAAATATCGTTACTTGTAAGTTTCGTTACTTCTACTTTGCCTGTTTCATCAACAACTTGAACAATCTGTCCATCTCTGTTTTCAAAATGAGTTCTTAAGCTTTCGTGACGGGCAACTAGTTTGTTGATTGCATCTTGAAGTTTTTCTACATTTAATTTTTCTACTTTGAAAGCAGAAGGAATATTGTAGTGAACAGATAGTGGACTCATTAACTGAGAAGTATATACACGCATCTGTGCAGAGGTGGCAGGGATAACAGAATCATAGAAAATTGTTTCTTTCTCTATTGTTTTTACTGTCAACAACTTTGCAAGTTCCTGAATGTTAAGTGCTTCAAAGATAGCTTTAACATTTACCGTATAGCCATTATCCTCAAGTTCACTTGTCAGTTCAATAGATTTAAGGGAGTCACCGCCTAAATCGAAGAAATTATCCAATACACTTACCTTATCACAATCAAGAACGATTTTTATTGCTTCTGTAAGTATTGTTTCTTCTTTTGTCTGCGGTGCAACATACTCTGTATTCGCAGATATGTTATTCAAATCTATCTGTGGAAGAGCGTTTCTGTTAATCTTACCGCTTGAAGTGAGTGGCATTTCTTCAATATGTGTGAAGATGTGTGGTACCATATATTTAGGAAGTTTTGCTGAAAGAATTTTTCTAAACACTCTTGCACTTGTTTCTTTACCTGTATAGAAGGCACAGATATATTGTCTGTTTTCGTCATCATTGCGAACTGTTGCTACACAGAGTTCAACACCGTCGATTGATGCAATAGCATTTTCAATTTCTCCAAGTTCGATTCTTAATCCTCTGATTTTAACCTGGAAGTCGTTTCTACCCACATAACAAATATTACCGTCTTCTCTCCAGTAAGCAAGGTCACCGGTTTTGTAGAGTTTACCTTCGCCGAATGGGTTATCTATGAACTTTTCGTTGGTGAGTTCAGGTTGGTTGAGATAGCCTGCTCCTACACCGTCGCCAGCAATGCAAATTTCTCCCGTTACCCCTATGGGCACAAGATTCATATGTTTATCTGTGATATATATTTGTGTGTTTGCTATCGGTTTGCCGATGTGTATATCTAACCCCTCGGACCTATTCAGTTTTCCTCCCATATTCCAAACGCTACATTCGCTAGGACCAATAGGATTATAAACTTGTGCATCAGGAGATTTTTTATACATCTGGTCAAGTAATTCTTGTGTTAATGGTTCACCAGATGTGCAAATGCAAGAGAGATTTTTTAATGCAGAACAATCATGTTTATTGTTAAAATATATTTTGAGACGCGTAGGCGTTGTCATTACTACATTTATATTGTTCTTAACTAAAACATTTAAAAACAACTCTTGAATTGTGCTTTCGTTATCATCGAGAATAATAGTTGTAAATCCATTGGTTAAGGGGAGTAGTGTCTCTGCTATAAAATAGTCAAAAGACGCACTATTCACACAGGCAAAGATTGGAACTTTAATGGTGTGCAACGTTTCAAGAGTATTGTTGTTTATGCAGAAATTTAAAAGGCCTTTACCTGTAAGCAAGCAACCCTTTGGGGTTCCTGTGCTACCCGATGTATAGATAATATAACAACTATCCAAATTTTTAACAGTATGTGCAGATTTAACTGGAACTACTGCCTCAAAGACGTCTGCACGAACAACATTTCCGTTGATTGTAGCGTTATCTAACTCGTCTGAAATTAAAATTTTAACATCACAGTCCGTATACATACGCTGAATACGGTCAAGAGGAAATCGCTTATCAACCGGTAAAAAAACAGCTCCGATTTTTAACACTGCCAACTGAAAAGCAATGATTTTGTAACTTCTTTCCAAATGAATAGCTACAACATCATTTTCTTTTATGCCGAGAGATACTAACTTGTTTGAATATTCTTCAACCAATGCTTTTAATTTTGAATATGAGAATGAAAAGTTTTTAAAGACAACAGCAATGTTATCAGGAGCTTTTTCAGTTTGCTCTTCAAAGAGTTCGTAAACACATTTATCTTGTGAATAGCTTTTAGCCGTGTCGTTGAAACTCTCAAGTTTGTCTTTATCCAAAGGAAAGAGTCTGGTTTCAGATATTTTTTCGTTTGGATTGTCTAATGCGGCTTTTATTAAAGAGCGTACGGAGTGATGCATCTCGTCAATATGCTTTTCTGTAAATTTTTCTAATTGATAACTGTAGCATATATTATAACAACCGTTTTGTTCGTGGTCATCAACTTGAACAGCGATGCTGTCAGCCTGTTTATCGCTGTGGAACCAATTTGAAGTAGTATTTTCTAAAGTTTTTACATTAAGAAAACTATATGTAAAATCATAAAGTTTGTCAGATGTGCCATAAAGGTTAGAGGAATCTTTTAAGAATTGCATGTAGGAATATCTCTGATGACGGAATGCCGAAAAGACTTTTTCTGCAGTATTTGAACAAACGCTTATATACGTTGACTCGTCATTAATTGAAAACCCAATAGGCACAACATTGACAAATGTGCCAAGCATATTCTCTTCATGGACATTAAATCTGTTAAGAACAGGAGTGCCAATGAAAAAGCTATCTTTTCCTGTTGTGCGTGCATAGTGAAGGGCGAGCATTGAGAAAATAAAAACATATTCAGAAATATTGTGGTTCTCGCAAAACGCATGAATTTTAGCTGATAATTCATCATCTAACGCAAATCTTTTTCTTGCTACGTTGATGTTTGAACTTTCTTTTTGTGAATATAGATTTATTTCATAATTTTCATATTCGTTAAGCCAGTATTTTTTATCCCTCTCATATCTTTTAGAACTTTCATAAACTTTTTCAGTTTCCAGATACTCGTCGTATGAATAGGTTAGAATATCTCGTTCTTCGCACAGATATCTTCCTATACATCGATTGATAAGAACAAAAGATGTAGCATCACAGATTATGTGGTGGACAAGGCAGAATGAACCCAATTTCCCGTTTACATCAAGGACAAACAACTTGAATAATTTGCCATATATATCTAGTGGTTTTTTATATTCTTCCTGTACCCAGTTGTTGTATTCCTCTTGTGAGTTGAATTTTAATACGGGAACATCAAATGAATTTTCATCTTTTTGAATAATCTGCATTGGAATTCCGTTTGTTTCGACAATTCGGGTGTGCATAATATCAAAACGACGCAAAACGAACTTGATAGCCTCTTTAGCAGCCTCTATTGAAACAGGAAAGTTCCAAAATACATCACCAGCAATATTGTTGATGCTGCTATTTTCATAGAATTTAGAAGTATAGTAAATTGATTCTTGTGATTTACTAAGTCGTTTCATATTATCACCTCCAAATGCGAACATATATAAAATAATTATATTATATTCGGCAAAAACAGTCAAGCATAACGATTTATTTTGTGGAAGTTTATGTGGATATATTGATTTTAATACGCAAAACTGATATAATTAAGTCCATAAGATACAGAAGGAGGTAGTACCCTTGAAAAGAAAGCCTAGTATTTGGCATGATTACAAAGAGTGCATAGCATGGAAAGACTCTTTTCCAGAGTGTTCTATGTATGAGTTGGTAAACAAAAAAGCAAAAGAGTGTCCTAATAACTATGCAATAGAGTTTGAAGGGAAGAAAACAACATATAAGCAGTTGTTTCAACAAATAGATTTTTTTGCTCAGGTACTCATTGCAAATGGAATTAAAAAGGGAGATTGCATATCGGTTATTTCAATAAACACTCCTCAGGTTATTGTGATGATTTATGCAGCTAACAGAATTGGTGCTGTAGTAAATATGATTCACCCTTTACTTTCTCCTATAGAAATGAAAAATTTCATTCAAAATACAAATAGCGTTGCTATTTTGATTTTGGACCAAATTTATCCTAAATTAGAAAAGGTCGAATGGGATGACGGATTCAACCCTACAATTATTTTAACGCGTATAGTAGATGCTTTGCCGGTAGTTATTAAACCACTTTTCTTAATGAAGGCAAAAATCAACATTACATTAAATCCAAATCACAAAACGGTATATTGGAACGACTATATTAACAAGTCAAATGCAAAAAACACTGTTTTGCCGGCAGATACCGGCAAAGCAAGTGATTTAGCGATGATTATGTATAGCGGTGGTACATCGGGTACACCAAAAGGTGTTATGCTTTCAAATCTGAATTTAAATAGCTATGCTGTTATCTCTTATGAAACTACAAGTACGGTTAATCCTGTGGGAAAGAAGTCTTTGGCGATTCTTCCGTTGTTCCATGGATTTGGCTTTGGTTCTTGTATTCACGGAAGTTTAACTCAGGGGGTTCACATTGTTCTTTTGCCAAAATTTGAGTTTAAGAAAAGCATAGATGTTGTGTTCAAGAGAAAGGTTAACTTTATAAATGCGGTTCCAGCTTTTTATGAAGCGATGATAAGAAGTCCATATATGGAAAACAATGACTTGTCATTTCTTGAGAATTTGTTTTGTGGCGGAGATAAACTGCAAAAGAGTCTTCATGACAGATTGCGTAAACTCTTGAAGGACGGAAATTCACCATCTGCATTTTTTGAAGGATATGGTCAGACAGAGTGTGTTGCTGGTTGTATTGTTACTCCATATTTCGCTATGAATGCTGGTAGTGTTGGAATGGCTTTGCCAGATGTGGAAACAAAAATAGTCAATCCAGGTACACAAGAAGAAATTCCTAATGGTGAAGATGGTGAACTTTGCATTTGTTCTCCTCTTGTAATGATGGGGTATTATAAAAACGAAGAGGAAACAAAGAAAGCACTTCAGGTGCATGATGATGGTAAAACATGGCTCCACACAGGTGATATGTTTTCAAGAGATGATGATGGGTTCTTCTATTTCAAGCAGAGAATATCCCGAATGGTTATTTCTGCAGGTTATAATGTTTATGTTACACAAATGGAAAGAATTATTGCTGGGTGCGACGAAGTTTCGCAGTGTTGTGTTGTGGGTATTGCAGATAGGGCTTTAGGCCAGAAAATTAGAGCTTATATTGTTCCTGCAAAGCCTGAAATTGATGATGAAAAATTAAAGGAAATAGTAATGGAAAAATGCAGAAATAATCTTGCTGAATATTCATTGCCTCATGAAATTCGTCTCATTGCCAAATTGCCATTGACAAACATTGGCAAAATCGACTACAAAACATTGGAAAACGAAGAATAAGGAGTATGTTATGGAAGAAAGAATGAAAAAAATATTTTTCGAGTTGACTGGCAGAGACGGCACAGAAATAACATTGAAAACAAAACTTAACAAAATGGGGCTAAACTCATTGAGCCTTGTTGAGATGGTATGTGCTATTGAAGATGAATTCGATATTGAAATTCCCAACTCGGTAATTCTTAAATTCAAAACAGTAGGCGATGTTGCAAAATATATTGAGAAAAATGCTAACCTGTAAATAAAATCAAAAACCACTCATTCATACGAATGAGTGGTTTTTTGTAGTATTATTTTTGGTTAGATTTGTTCTACTCTTGAACAGTTAAGAGTATTCCGCATGAAAGTTCTTCCTGAGTGAAGGAGAACATTTCACTTAAATCGTTTATTTTTTTCTGAGTGTATGAATTATAATCTTTATATTCTAAAAATATGTTGCAGCGTGTCGTGGTCGTACATATATAGTGACAGCTCAAATAAATGTATTTTGGCTTTTTATCAGGATTGTTGTTGTAATAGGACTTTAATCGCGAAATGTCAAGAAAATCGGTGTAGACGGAATACCCGGCAAATGGGCGGTCAATATATAAATTCAGCCAACTGAATTGTGAGACAATCAATACATTGTCATCATCATTACTACGCTCTTTCAAAATGTCTAAATCATTTAAAGAGGATACATAGTGGTTGTAGTATCTATCTTTAAGATAAAGTCCTGCATAAGGTCCGGTGGTTACCCTATTGTCTTCTTGTGGGTTTACTATTTTGCCTGTGGAGTACATAAAAAATTGGAAACATATTTGAAGACAGATTGCAATGCAAATTGCACGCTTACAGATGACTTTGAAATTACCAGGAGTATTTTCCTTATTCGCATCTACTTTGCGAATTTCATTGTAAAAGTCCATAATAAAAAAGACTCCGGCGATATTGCTTATTACAAGAACCCAGCATGAAGTTAAATCAACACCACTTGCAAAATATTGAATAATCGTGGCAATAATTCCTGGAATCCACATACATCTAAAAAGCTTATGATTCTTGTTTTCTGTAAAAACGTAACAAACGCTTGAAATTATTGTAAGCGGAGGCGTTATAACAAAAGAATATATATTACCTATGGTTGAACAGATTCCAAGCATAATTGTTATAGATATAATAAGTGAACTTGATATATAAAAGGCAATATGTTTTAAGTTTCTTCTTTTTTTATCCAATCGAATTGCAAGATATAAAAATGGCAACAGGAAAACCGAAAATATTTTTGTCTGACCGATGGTAAAAAGAGATGTTTTAATTTTATTTATAATCAATATATGAATGGAATCGTCAAGGCTGTGTTGGGAGTCGGTAAGAAGGTTGCTGAAATTTTCAATTATACCGGATAATGTTCCACCACAAGCAAAAAAGAAAATTATACTTATGATAGCTACAAAAACAACGCCTAAAGTGAATAGTAAGGAACTTTTAAAATTAAAAAATTGTGCATTCGTTCGTTGATTTCTCCCTGTTGTTTCAGTCGTGTTAGCCCTTTTGTAAAGTCTTGAATGAAGTGGTTTTGCAATACAAAAAACAATATATATCGGGAATAAAATGCAAAACAAGGGGTTACAAACACAACAACAACCATAGCAAATGCCTGATAATACAAATGTAAAGACATTCGCTTTATTGTCATAAATGTTAAGAAAAGTAATTGTTAAGGCAAGCAATCCTAACGCAAAAATTGTATTATAACTTAAAGCAAAAAATCTAATAGCGGGTATCTGTGTATAAAAGAGAAATGAGGAGATAACTGCCCAATGCTTGTATTTTCTAAAATATGCATATATTCCAATAGTAGCAAAAGTGTGTATGGGTAAATATAAAAACCTCAAAAATAAAATAATACCATTGGCAGAGCCTGTCAGTGCTAACCAGATTTGAACAGGAAAGTACAAAAACAATGACGCAAACTGAGTTACATTCCACTCGTGTTGGACAAGGCTATCTCCGCTTATGAGACGAAGAGCAATTGAAGCATAACAGGATTCATCGGTGAAGTGGTCTGCACTGAAAATGCATAACATATGTAAAACTAATCCTGCAAGCAGTGCTATTATAAAAAGATAATCATTTTTTTGTAACTTCTTAATCATAACAAGACTCCTTTTTGGCACCCCTTGCGAGAATCGAACTCACATCTAATCCTTAGGAGGGATTTATTCTATCCATTGAACTAAAGAGGCATATTTTGGGCGACTGCAAATCGCCCTATTGTTTTATTTTGCTATGTAATTTTTTGACCATTCGTCGATGATTTTTGAAAATTCATCGCCTTTCATGGTTTCAAGACAGGCGGTACGATTATTGTCATAATAACCATATGTTTTGTCAAAAACATCTATTCTCTGCACAAGGAATATGTAGTCGTCAATTGTGATTGTTGCAGTTTTTCCTGCTTCGATTTTTTTGACTTCTGTGAAAAATCCTTGTGGGAATGTACCGTCGGAAAATGCGTTGATAAGTGTGCTGTGCACTTCGGTATCTTCGCCCAACGATACAACCGCTTCTTCAATAAGAGTTCCTTCGTTGATTAAAGCCACAACTGAATTGTATGAAGCAGTTAAAGCTGTTTTTTGTTCGGGTGTCATAGAAACACTTGTTCCGTTTTCGTCAACGTTAAAAAGGTACCCCGTTACAAAGCGAATTCCAATATAGTTTTCTTTGAAATATGCTTTGATTTCATCTTCGCTTACGTTACTGTAATAATCAGCTAGAAGTGCAGACTCATATTTTTTCGAAAGTTCAATTTTATAGATTGTCTGTTTTGAAACACCGATTTCGTTATAGTATTTTCCGTAACGATGCCAGAGATTGTTTACATAAGTGGAGAGTGCACCTTTTTGCTCTGAATCAATTGAAAGTTCACGATTTTCGAACTCTGAATTAATTGTAACATAACGCGAAATTGCAGATTTTATTGCATCTTCACTCACTTCGCCGTTTTCATCTTCGGGAAGAGTGTTTTCAAAATATGTATAGATTTCGTTGTCGATTTTCACACCATTTACTTTAACTTTAGCTGGTCCTGAACAGGAACACAGCAAAAGTGCAAGTGTAAGGATTGCAAAAAGAAGTGAAATAACTTTTTTCATTGTTTTTCCTCCTTTGAATTAATGTAATCAAGGTAAAGCTTGTCCTTTAAAAGACGCTTTTCTTTTTCAAGACGGCGTTCTTCCTTGATTTTTTCTTTGTTTTTACCGATAATTCCGTTGCGTAAAAATGCTACAAAAAGCATTGTGACTACTGCACCCACAGCACAACTGATAAAGTCAACCATTGTGTCGGTGTTGCCTTTTTGGAGTGTCATACCATAGATTTTGTCCATTGAAAATTCATATATTTCCCAGCCGACCGCAATGCTAAGTGCAAATGCAAGGGAGAAAAGTGATGACATAGCAGGGCCTAAATCACCACGTTTGCGGTAAACGATATTTGCAAAATCGTAACCAAACCAGGCTGAAAGCACACCTGATGCACAATGGGTTACAATATCAAAATGCTCAAAAGTTGTACGATTGTTAAGTGTTGAGCCAATGCACACCGCAATAAAAATGAAAAGTGTGAGCATTGTCTGAGTTGATGCTTCAACCTCGATTATAAATGATTTTTTGCCGAAAATCTGAAAAAAGTCCCAAAGGTGAGTAAAGATAATGGCAAAGATTGCTTCTAAAAACTCAACGACTGAACCGTGAAAAAGCCCGTAAACACCCCAGCATAAAATAATAATGCGGAGTGCGAGCCATAAAATTCTTTGATTTTTTGGTAAATAGCCAAAGGTTTTAGTCATTTTAACCACCAAGTTTATATTTCAATAAGATAATATCACATAAGCCTTGATTTTACAAGGAAAGTATTACAAATGAGCAACCGTCAATATACACTTCGTTGTTTTCGGGGTTGTTCCCGTAAAGCGCTGTCGGATTGCTGAAATAATCGGGCAAACGGTATGAGATTGCGCGTTCGTTTCTGTTGACAATAACCATAATGTCACCGTATTCGTTATGACGGCGGTATGCAACGCACCCAAGCATTGATGAAACGGGCGAGAACCAGCCTTTTTGGAATACGGGATTTTCACGTCTTATTCTGCCCATTGTTTTGTAAAAATCAAGCAATTCGTTGTTTTCGTTTCCCCAAGGGTAACAACCGCGATTGAAAGGGTCTTTGTAGCCTTCCATTCCCGCCTCGTCACCATAGTAAATTGAGGGGACACCCGGTAATGTGAACTGTAATGCAACGGCACACTTGAGCAACTGGACGCCCATCTGGTATTTGTCCCCTAGTGAATGGCAAGATTGCCATATACGGTCGCGATATTCACAACTTTCACCTGCAATTTTAGTGATTGCACGCTCTGTGTCGTGAGTGCCTATGTGGTTCATCATAACGTCAAGACATTGTTTCGGGTAGTTTTCAACAATTTGCATAATTGTTGACATAAAATACTCTGCCTTACCGTTACGGCAAAAATCAATAATCGCGTTTGCAAATGGGTAGTTCATTACGGAATCGAACTGCTTGCCCAAAAGGTAACGTCTGCGACTACCGTAGCTGTGTTTTGTAGTTGCATCTTCCCATACTTCGCCCATAAGAAGTGCATCGGGTTTAGTTTCTTTAAGACGGGCACGCAATTCGTCAATAAAAATGTCGGGGAGTTCATCGGCAACGTCTAAACGGAAACCGTCTGCACCGGCATTCAGCCATTTTTCGATAATTCCGCCTTTGCCATTAATGAAGTTGCGGTATTCTTCGCCCTCTTCAATAACTTCGGGTAAAGTTTCAAATCCCCACCAACTTTGGTATTTGTTGGGGTAGTTTGTGAATTTGTACCACTTGTAATATGGACTTTCGGGCGAGTTGTATGCACCAAGAGTAGAGTATCTGCCTTTTTTGTTGAAATAAACGCTGTCGTCACCTGTGTGTGAGAATACTCCGTCAAGAATTATGTGTATTCCAAGTTTTTTTGCAGATTTACAAAGGTTTTTAAAATCTTTTTCTGTACCTAAACACGAGTCAATTTTGCTGTAATCGGCAGTATCATAACGGTGATTTGAATGTGATTCAAAAATTGGGTTGAGATAAATACAACTAACGCCTAAATCTTTAAGATAAGGTAATTTTTCTTCGATTCCTTTCAAGTCACCGCCAAAAAAGTCGTTGTTTAAAACTTTGCCTTCAGCGGTCGGTCGCCATTCAGGTTCTGCACCCCAATCACTACGCATAACACGGTCTGTAGGCACGCATTCTTTTTTACTGCCCGAATTATAAAAACGGTCGGGAAAAATCTGATAAATTATTCCGCCTTTAAGCCAATCGGGAGTAGTGAAATCCTTTTCTGCAACGGTAAGTTGCCAGTCTTTTCGTGCAAAATAATTACCTGAAAAGTCACCTATGCCGTCTTGTGTTTGTAAAATTGAACTTCTTCCATAAGATGAGAAATAGTCGAAGTGATACCAATATAATCCTTCAGTTTCAATTGTGGTGTGAATATCCCAGATTTCAGCATCATCACCGCACATTCCTGACCAAAGCATTGAGCGTTCTTCATAAGAACCATCGTCGCGACGAAGTAAAAGCGATGCACCGCTACAACAAAATGAACGTGGAAGAACAAGACGAAGATGTATTTCTTCACCTGCTTCGATACTACCAAATTTATTTTTAAAGAATAAATCCCTTGAATTGTAAGGAATAAATCCCATAACTACACCTCAAAAATCATAATCAATATATTTTATCAAAGTTAAAGCCATAATGCAAGAAATAAGAGAAAATATAAATTTGAGTTTATTGAAATCAATTTGTAATGCAGTGACCACACTTTGCATTCCGTTAGGTAAACTATAATTTGTTGAACAACTGAAAATCAACCTTCTTATTGATTTTATTATTTCTATATGGTAAAATTAGGCTATATTAATTTATAAGGGGAATTTTGTATGTGTAAATTTTATGCAGAATTAAAGCACAACGGCTCAACTGTAAGTTGCAACAGCTTTGAAAACGAATACTTTGATTTTAAGTATGACGAGAAAAAGGGTAGTATTAAAACAACTCTTACAGCTAAAAAAGACTTTGAAATGGTGAGCCTTGCTCTCAAATATGAAAAAGATTTTGATGACGACGATTTGTTCTATGCTAACGGTTATCAGGCTTGGACAACATCTCGTGAATTCTCAAAGCACGATAAATTTGACGGACTTTTTGAACCTGCAAGAATTACAAAATTTACTGCTCATTTTGCTGGTCTTTCAGGCGACTATCACTTTGAAAAGTACGGCGAAAAAGGTAAGTTCCACGGCTATACATACTGCTATTTCCGTGAAAAAGGTGAGCGTGAAATCAAACTTTACGGTTCAAAGAGTGAACGCCAAGGCTTTACAATCTTTGACGTTGATATGAACGATGACGAGTTTAGAATTAAGAAAGACGTTGAAGGTCTTGTGCTTTCTGCAGGTCAGGAATATGAAATGTTCGATATCGCAATTATTGAGGGCGATATGGACAAAGTTATGGACAAATATTTCTTCGACTTCGTTGGCTGTAAAAAGCCTAAAATCGACCATCTTTCAGGTTACACATCATGGTATAACTATTTCCAGAATATCAACGAAGAAATTATACTTCGTGACCTTAATGGACTTGACAGAGCAAGCGAAGAAGTTAATATTTTCCAAGTTGACGACGGTTATCAGGCTGCAGTTGGTGACTGGCTTATCACAAACCACAAAAAATTCCCTCACGGTATGAAATATATCGCAGACAAAATTCATGAAAAAGGTTACAAGGCAGGTATCTGGCTTGCACCATTCTCTGCACAGGTTTCTTCAATGATTGCAAAGAAACATCCTGACTGGCTTTTAAGACACACCCGTAACGGTCAAAAGATGCTTGGTTGTCAGGGCTGGGGCGGTGCTTATACGCTTGACATTTACAATCCTGAAGTACGCGAATATATTAGAAAAGTTTTCGATACAGTTCTCAATGTATGGGGATTTGATATGGTTAAACTTGACTTCCTTTACAGTCAGTGCATTGAGCCACGCAACGGCAAAACTCGTGGTGAAATCATGTGTGATGGCGTAGATTTACTTCGTGAAGTTTGCGGTGACAAATGGATTCTCGGTTGCGGTGTGCCACTCGGTGCTTGTATGGGTATTTTCGATGCTTGCCGTATTTCTTGCGACGTAAATAAGAACTGGAAATTTGAACTTAAAAAGAGCCTTAACATTAACTCTATTGTTACAGGTATCAGATTTAACAATGAAATTCCATCATCACAGAACGCTATTACAAACACAATTTTCCGTAATCACCTTGACGGCAGAGCATTCTGTAATGACCCTGATGTATTCTTCCTTCGTGACATCAATATTGGTTATAATATGGAACAGAAACTCCTTCACGGTAAAGTGAACTCAATTTGCGGTAACGTTCTTTTTGTTTCTGATAATGCAGGCGACTTTGATGATGAAAGAATTGAATACTTGAAGGACTTCTTCAAAGATAAAGATTATAAAGTAAATTTTGCAGAGTTTGAAAGTGACGATGTTATTCGTCTTGACTTTACTGAAAACGGCGTTGACAAAACATTAAGACTCAATCTTGACTCAGGCGAAAGTAATGTACGCGAATGCCTTTAAGGAGTAAAAACTTATGAAACTTGCGGTTATCGGTGGTGGCGGAGTCCGTTCAATGTTTTTGGCAAAGAGTATTGCGGGCAGAGCCGAAAAGATGGGTATAACACAACTCGTCTTTATGGATAACAATGAGCAAAAGTTAAATATTTACGGTAAGATGGCGAGAGAGGTTTCTCGCCGTCTTTGTCCGTTTATGGATTTTGTTCTTACAACAGACCCCGTTGAAGCAATTAAAGATGCAGATTATGTTATTACAACAATCCGTGCAGGCGGCGACCGTATGCGTTGCCGTGATGAGCGAATTGCTCTTGATATGGGGATTTTAGGACAAGAAACAACAGGAGCAGCAGGATTTTCGTTTGCTATGCGTAGTATTCCTGCACTTAAAGAGTATTGCGAGTTAGTAAAAAAATATGCAAAGCCTAATGCAATGGTGTTTAATTTTACAAATCCCGCAGGGGTTGTGTCGCAGACACTTCGTGATATGGGTTATGATTTTACTTATGGTATCTGCGATGCCCCAAGCGGAATGTTAAGACGATTTGAAGAATTGTATGGATACCCCGAAAATCATCTGGACGCTCTTTGTTATGGACTTAATCATTTGTCATTCTTTAAGTATATCAAGGCAGACAAAGTTGATATTACAAGTAAGATTGTAAGTGATGACGAGGCTTATAGAAATACAGATTTGCGTTATTTTGACAAAGAGTTTTTAATGCAAAAGCAGTATGTACCCAACGAATATATGTATTATTTCTACAACCGTGAAAAAGCGGTTGAAAATATACTCAAAGCACCTATGACTCGCGGTGAACAGATTGCAGATATAAATGAAAAAATGACAGAAGAACTGTCACACATTGATATTGAAAACAATTTCGAGAAAGCCCTTGAAATTTTTGAGTGTTACTATGGGCTTCGCGAAAATTCATATATGGCAAGTGAAACGGGTAATAAGAGAGAAAGCAAGTGGCATTTTGATATGTACGCTCCCGATGACGGCGGTTATGCGGGCGTAGCACTTGGAATTATTGATGCTAAAAATATGGAAAGCAAGAAAAAAATAATTGCTTGCGTGCCAAATACAAACAACGCTATCGACTTTTTAGATGAAACTGACACGGTCGAGATTTCTTGTGAGATTATCGACGGAAAAGTTACTCCGATTAAAATCGGTAACGTGCCTTTTGAGAACAAAGAAATTATCACAAGAGTAAAGGCTTATGAGCGTCTTGCGTCAAAGGCGATTATAAATTGTGACCGTGAATCAGCGGTTGATTGTTTATATTTGCATCCGCTTGTAGCATCATATTCACTTGCGGAAAAATTAGTTGACCAGTATATTGAACTGAACAAAGATTTTACGGGAGAATGGAAATGAGTTTTGTAGCAGCTTTTGGAAAACTGAATGTAGATTTGCTTTATTCAGGTATGCCACGAATTCCCAACGAGGGCGAAGAAATCTACTGTAAAGATTTCAAGGTTTGTCTTGGTGGTGGACTCCCTGCAACTATGATTAACTGTTCAAGACTTGGTATTCCTGCGAAAATCGGCACATTTTTGGGTGACGATATGTTCTCGCAGTTTGCAAAATCTGAACTCGACAAAAACGGAACAGAATACGAAATTTTTGAAAGTAATAATTATCCACTGAATGTAACTTCTGCAATTATTACTGACCATGACCGTACTTTCGTATCTTACGGCGGAACAGAAGAATATTCTGATGAAAGGCTTGAAAAAATCTATAACTGCCTTAAAGGTGCTAAAATTGTTGGTATGCAAGAGGCTATTTTGCCCGTTTATAAACAACTTAAAAAAGACGGTACAATTTTAGTGCTTGATACGGGTTATAGCGAAGATATGTCTATTGAAAAGTATAAAGATTATCTTGAAATTGCTGATTATTATACCCCAAACATTGATGAAACTGAAAAAATGACGGGTACAAGAGAACCACAAAAAGCTCTTGATATTCTTCGCAACTACTTTGAAAAGCCAATCGTAAAACTTGGCAAATTCGGTTGTGCAGGGTATGACGGTGACTATTTTACGGTAGATAACATTGACGAATTTAAGTGCGTTGACGCCACAGGTGCGGGGGATGCGTTTCTTGCAGGATTTATTTACGGACTTTATAATGATTTTGATTTTAGAAAGTGCATTTTAGCAGGTAACATTACAGGCGGCAAATGTGTTACGGGTGTTGGTTGTTTGACGGAATATGTAACAGAAGAACAAATTGGGGAATATCTTAAAAAGTATCAAGGATTAATAAGGCGAAAAAATGAACAACAAAATTGATATCTCACAACAAATGGCAACCGCATCTGTGTGGAAACTTATAATCAAATTAAGTATTCCTGCAATTCTCGCACAAATTGTAAATCTTCTTTATAATGTGATTGACCGTATTTATATCGGTCATATGGAAGATGTTGGCACAATGGCGATTACGGGTGTAGGACTTTGTAATCCAATAATAGTGTTGATTTCTGCATTTACAATGCTTGTGGCACAAGGTGGTGCACCGCGTGCTGCAATCCAGATGGGCAAAGGCGATATAAAGAAAGCTGAGAAAATTCTTGGCAACTGTTTCTCGTTACTTATAGTACTGTCGGTAATTCTTACAACGGTATTTTTAGTATTTGGTGAAAAGTTTTTGATGCTTTTCGGTGCAAGTGAAAGCACAATTGTATATGCACTTCCATATATGAAAATTTATGTTGCGGGCTCAATTTTTGTAATGCTCTCGTTAGGGCTTAATATGTTTATTACAACACAGGGATTTACAAAAATTAGTATGGCAACGGTGCTGATAGGTGCAATTTGCAATATTATTCTTGACCCAATATTTATTTTTGCATTTGATATGGGTGTTGAAGGTGCGGCACTTGCAACAATTATTTCTCAAGCCGTTTCAGCGGTTTGGGTAATGTCTTTCTTGTTAGGCAAAAAGACAAAACTTAAAATCCGCAAAGAAAATCTTTTGCCAAATATAAGAATTCTTGCACCCGTATTGGCACTTGGAATTTCACCATTTGTTATGAATGCAACTGAGGCGGTAATCAACGTTGCGTTCAATTCATCACTTCAGAAATACGGCGGTGATATTGCGGTAGGGGCTATGACAATCTGCACTACTGTTTTCCAAATGGCTTGGGTGCCTGCACAAGGTATAGGACAAGGTGCACAGCCTATAATCAGTTACAACTATGGTGCAGGAAATGCGGACAGAGTAAAACAAGCATTCAAGGCATTTTTAATTATTTGTTTTACATATGTATTTGCATTTGGTATGGCAATCGAATTGTTCCCACAGTTCTTTATCGGAATTTTCAATGATAATCCCCAACTTGTTGACACGGCAACATGGACAATTCGTCTTTACGGTTGTGCTATGGTGTTCTTCGGCATACAAATGGCGGTTCAGCAGACTTTTATAGCACTCGGCAAAGCAAAGGCATCACTTTTTATTGCGTGTTTGCGAAAAGTCATACTTCTTGTTCCGCTGATTTATATTTTGCCTAATTTCTTTGAAAACAAAGTGTTTGCGGTATTCCTTGCGGAGCCTATGTCAGATGCAATATCAATTATTACTGCATCAATAGTGTTTGCAGTTGTTTTCAGTAAAGAAATGAAAAAGATGAGAGCAGAGAAAACAAAATAATTCTGTACTTTTTAATTTTAATATGTTAAAATCAATATATTATATATATGGGATGAATTGAGATGGATTTGAAAAAACATCACAAACCTACTTTTGATAATATTCCTGAAGAAAAAAGACGACGCATAATTGAAGTTGCAACAAAAGAATTTGCCAAAAAAGGTTATCATGAAGCAAGCATTTCAAAAATTGCATCAAAATCGGGAATAAGCGTAGGTGCGGTTTATAAATATTTTGATAATAAGCAAGATTTGTTTTTGACAATCGTTGACCATAGCATTAGCAGAATGGAAACTTTGCTTTTAGGACTTGCAAAAACTGATGAGGATGTTATTATCAAAGTAGAAAAAATTCTTCGTGAAATTATAAAGGCTTCAAGAGAAGACGGAATTCTTATAAAACTTTACAATAGTATGACCGCCATAAATGACAAAAAACTTGCAAAACAGTTTGCAGTTGAAATGGAGTCTATGACGGCACGAATTTATACTGAGGCAATTATTGAAGGGCAGAACAACGGGGAAATAAGAAAAGACATTGACCCACACGTTGCGGCACTATTAATTGATAATCTTTTTATGAACTTGCAGTTTTCTTATGCAGGCGATTATTATGAAGAACGGCTTAAAATTTTCTGTGGTGATGACATTCACCAAAGAGATGAATTTATAATTGAGCAAATACTTAAATTTGTAAAATCTGCTTTAAAATAAGGGGAATGAATATGGAAAAAGAAATTTATGCTCTTGCCTTTGATATTGGTACAACAGGCGTTAAAACCTGCCTTTTCAGAATCGGTAAGACAATCGAACTTTTAGAGGCGGCAACAGAAGGTTACAAACTCTACATTTTGCCAAACGGCGGTGCTGAGCAGGACCCTGATGAGTGGTGGGCTGCAATGTGCTCAACATCAAAAAAGGTAATTGAAAAATCAGGTGTTGACCCTAAAAATATTTATGGTATTTCTTTCTGCTCACAGATGCAGGGATTAGTTCTTGTTGATAAAGATGGCAATCATGTTCGCCGTGCATTCAGTTATATGGACCAGCGTGCAACTGAAGAAATTAAAAAGGGTATTGCTTACGGTCCTCAGATTGCAGGTGCAAACATTGCAAAACTTCTTCCGTCACTTGCAATTACAGGTGCGGTTGCGGCAAGCGTTAAAGACCCTGTTTGGAAATACAAGTGGACAGAGGCTAACGAACCTGAAACTTTTGCAAAAGTACATAAATGGCTTGACGTTAAAGAGTATCTTATCTGCCGTATGACAGGTGAGTTTGTTATGACAAAAGACTCTGCTTTTGGTGCACTTCTTTATGATATTAATAAAAAGTGCTGGAGCCCTACAATCTGTAAACTTCTTGGTGTTGATATGAAGCATCTTGCAAGAATTGCGGACTGTACTGAAAAAATCGGTGAACTTCGCGAGCAACAGGCAAAAGAATTGGGTCTTGTTCCTGGTATTTCAGTATTCGGCGGTGGCGGTGACGCTACACTTATCGGCGTTGGTGCAGGTGCAACCGAACTTAGCGACACTCATATTTATCAAGGTACATCAGGTTGGGTTTCAACTGTTACTGACAAGAGTGTTGTTGACGCAAATGCTATGATTGCGGCGGTTGTTGGTGCGGCTGACGGTATTTATAACTACTTCGGTGAACTTGAAACTGCAGGTAAGTGCGTTGAATGGGTAAAAGACCACTTAGCACTTGACGAAATTGATATTTATCTTGATAAACAACATGACCTTAAACACAAAAAAGCAGATATGGAAGTTGTTTATACAAATCTTTATGACTATATGATGGCGGTTGTTGACTCAATTCCTGCAGGTAGCGGCGGCGTAATCTTTACACCTTGGCTTCACGGTAACCGTTGTCCATTTGAAGACCCGAATGCTCGTGGAATGTTCTTCAATATCAGCCTTGAAACAGGCAAAACAGAAATGATTAGAGCCGTTGTTGAGGGTGTTTGCTTCCATCTTCGTTGGTTCCTTGAAACTGAAGAAAAGAAAGTTAAAACATCTAAAACAGTTCGCTTTGTTGGCGGTGGTGCGTTGTCAGATGTAACTGCTCAAATCCTTGCAGACTGCACAGGCAGAGTAGTTGAAACTGTTGCAAGTCCACAAAATGTTGGTGCAGTTGGTGCGGCTGTTCTTGTTGCGATTGATGCAGGCATTATTGAAAAAGTTCAGGATGCAAAGAAACTTATTCCTGCGGCAAAAACATTCGTTCCTAATGCAGAAAACAAGTCAATTTATGATAAGAACTTCGAAGTGTTCAAGAAACTTTATAAAGCAAATAAAGATAACTTCAAAGACTTAAACGCATTAAACTAAAAACATTTGTAGTAGGGGTGAGATTAATTTCTCGCCCCATTTTTTGTATATATTTTGTTGTTGCATTATTATCTTAAAAATTGTATAATAATTTGTATATGTAACAAATCGGAGGTGTTATTTTGGAAGAAAAGAAATCTCTCAATAATAAATACCAAAAAATTGATATAGATGAAACTCCTGAAGAAGTAGTTGAGCCTGTAAAAGAAAAGTCTAAAAAAGAGAAAAAGGCTAAAGAACCGAAAGCTCCAAAGGTAAAGAAAGAGAAAGCTCCAAAAGAGCCAAAGCAACCTAAAGAGAAAAAAGAAAAGGCTCCAAAAGAACCTAAACAACCAAAGGTAAAAAAGGTTAAAGAGCCAAAACCACCAAAAGTTAAGAAGGAAAAGAAGAAAAAATGGACAGTTGAGATTGTAGAAGATTATTCTGCAGAAATTAGCGAAGAAATTGCAGTTTCTGAAACTTCCAAAGTTGAAGAAGTCACGGCAGAAATTCTTGAAAACACACGCAGAACTGAAGAAATTGTTCTTCCTACAATTAAATCAGTAAAGCAGATTTCCGGTACAACGGAGAACCCTAAAAAAGAAAAAAAGGTGAAAACTCCAAAACTTCCTAAAGAAAAGAAAGTTAAAGAGCCAAAGCCTCCTAAAGAAAAGAAAATCAAAGAGCCAAAAGAACAAAAACCCGTTAAAGAGAAAAAAGTAAAAGCGGAAAGGGTTCCAAAGGTAAAAAAGGAGAAACCTCCTAAAGAACCAAAACAACCTAAAGAGAAAAAACCACGTGAGCCATTGACAAAGAAAGACTTTGTTACAATTGGTATTGCTGTTTTAGCGTTAGCTATGGTCGTGGTTTTTGCGGTTATTAAGTATATGCCCGAAAGTGAAATTGAAACAGATTTTACAGAAACCACAACTCAGGCACAAGACAAACTTGCAAGCATTCAGGTTGTGCGTGACGGCGTTTCGTTAAATCTAATTCAATCAGATATTGAAGACGTGTTCTACGGGTTTTCAAGCGATTACAAACTTAAATATTATCAGTACAGAGATAATAAAATGGTTGCAGTTCAGTCAACGGGTAGCGTGAGTGCAAGCGTTGATATGGGCAATGAAACAATCCCCGTAACTATTGATTATGTTGAACTTGGCGGTAAGATTTTCGGTATCGGACTTTTTGTTGCAAACAAAAATGAAGATGTTTATTTTTACGATATGCTCGCATTCCAACTTGTAAATCTTCCAAAGGGTTACGAGCAAGAGGGTAAAGCGTTGCTTCTTGCAACAACAAGTAAAAATGTGCTTACACAAAAGGTTACAATGTGGCCTGAAAGTTTTGTTGTTGATTTGGAAACGGGAAAAACATCAAGATTTTTAAAAGTTATTAACAGAAATATTGATATGACAACCGGTGCAGGTGTTGATGATTTCTGTATTCTCACAAAAGACGGGTATACTGCGTCAAACAATATTCCGTTTATTTCTGCACGTGAGTATGAGGCGGGTAGCGGTCAACAAGATATTTTCGTTAAAAATGGCAGTAAAGAAGAATTGTATGTAAGCGATGTTTACGGCAAGTTCTTGCTTACTGACGGAAATTCCGTAATCTTTATGCGTAAAACCGCAAAAGGATTTGACGTTGTAAGAAAAACAGGCGAAGAAGAAAAAGTTACCGCTTCATTCTACGGCACAATGGGTACAAATTATATGTACTCGGGCGACCATATTTTCAATAAGAATGACGGTAAACTTTATAATCTAAAAACGGGCGAAGCAAAGACAATTATCGGCTATCGTATGAGCCCTGAAATGATGTCGGTGAGTCCTGACGGTAAATATCTTATTATGCTTGGCACAGTTACAAATATGATGGACTATCAAGTGCATATTTTCAACCTTGAGAACGGCGAATACACGAAATTCAAGGATGAAAACTATTCAAGCCATTCAAATCTTACATTCATCAATAACACAACGGCAGTATATATGGTTCTTGACCCTAACCAAGGCTATGAGTATGTTGTTCTTGATGTAACAAAAATAAAATAGTTTCTTTTTCTGCAATACGTCGTGGCGTTTGGCTCGCGGTATACCTGATACAGCTTCGCCTTCGCCACATTGTCTTGCGAAAAAATAAGTCTATTTATAAATTTTGAGGGGTTTATTGTTTGGTTTTACCGAACACGCGTGTTGCAAACACTCTTTTTTATGTATTTTCAACAAACTTCGCAAAAATGCAAAAAAATGCTTGCAATTTGTGTTCTGTTCTGTTAAAATATCTCTTGCGTTCACGAGATGAATAGTTTCGTGAGTCGGTGTTGATTGCGATGAGGGTCCACCCGTTCCCATCCCGAACACGGTAGTTAAGCTCATTTGCGCCGAAGATACTTGGCTGGAAGCGGCCCGGGAAAATAGGTAATGCCGACACAAACAAAAGCGTCCACCCAATAGGGTGGGCGTTTTTATTTTTTACAACCGATGAAAAAATCTAAAGCACCTTTCTTGCCGGTCTGCTTTCCGTCATAGCTGCTCAAAATACT
>JAZQBM010000015.1:0-12581 GCA_045545735.1 Candidatus Fimenecus sp.
CCCATTGTATACAATTTGTGTCTTTGCATACAATGGGGGTCTTGGCACTCATTAACGCAGAGTGCTAACAATATTCACCACGGTTGACTTTGGTATCATCATATTATCACTTCCGGTGTTGTATGTCAATTATTCACCGGCAAAATATTTTGCAAGTGCGTGTGCGTAATAATGACCAAGACGTTCACCACCGTGAAGGTTAGGGTGTAATCCGTCTGCAAGGTATCTACCATTTGTGTTAAGCTGTTCAAATTCACCGGTGATACCACTTTCGGTTGTTGCTTTAATAAGAACGTCAGAAAGTCTTTTACAGATTCTTTCCATTTTTTCTTCTTTCGCTACCATAATAGCTGAAGTATGGTAACTATCAATATCCGGTGCAGATTGTATCGGACTTGCAAAAGCAATGATTGCGTTCGGGAACGCTTCTTTAAGTTTGGTGTGAATCCACCGCATTGCACCATCAGGTGTTGTTCGGTCAACGGTATTAACATCAATCCAACCGGAAGAAGTGTCATAAACATCTAAATCGGTTGACGGTGCTAATGATTCAACGGTTGCATAATCATTTGTAAATGCCGATATGATTATTATATCCGGTTGATTTCCGCTTAATATGCTCATATTATTGATGCACCAATAAACTTGATTGCATATTGTATTACTACTACCGCCCGCATCATAATTACCGTCAAGAATCGTGTCGGGATAATCACAAAGGTGTGCGCCGACATAAGCCAAACACATCAACTGCGATGCACCCGATTTATCAAGAAAATAATCTCGCCATCTGTACGGAATACGTGTAATTGAATCACCGAAGATCAAAACGGATTTACCGCCTAATGGTTTACTTTTCAAGCCATTATTACATTTAACAATCTGTAATTTGAAACGTGACCAATTGGACGCATCGAATGGCATATTGCTGACCGCCATATAATTACAACCATACGGAATTGTCACTTCATAATTACTGAATAATGTATTAGATGAAACCGCTTCGGTGCTACCAATTTGTTTCATACCGCTATTGAAAAATCTTGCACACGGCCACTGTGTAGCTCCCGGAATATAGCAAGACACCTTGTACTTTTCACCCTCTGTCACCGGTATTAGTGCGGTTTGATAATCGGTCGATTCATAAAAAGTACCGTTTTCATCATAGAATCCGTCACGAAGGTTGAATGTGGACGGTCTTGTATAACCCTCATTATCGGAATTATATTTTTCGATTAAATTGTTGCCTGTCCAACCGGTATATTTATTGAGATTGCAATAATAATGTCTATCAAGTATCTGCTGTGGGTATTGACAAGCAAACATTATAACTGACACGTAACCGTTGAAATCAATTTCAACACGATGTTGCGAATTGATTCGCTTAATGAATTTTTGGTCACCGTCCCAACAGAATAAACCGAACAAAGCATTGCTATTATATTCGGAAACATAGTCACAACCAAGATAGATTACATCACCACCCTTTACTTTTATTAAACGTCTGCAAATGGTTGTATTTGCTTCAGTAGTCAAATCTTTTGTTGTACTAACACCAACCGTTTCACCCCAAGTAAGGTTATACTGGCATAAACCTACATCTATGAAATTTTCGGAAATCGGCATTGATGTTAATATAAAATCACGATTTGTATATACCCAAGCACCGGTAACTGCCGCATCTGCCGCCGCACCATTTATTGTCAATGATTCATCTATAACGGTCGAACCCTCTGTTATTGAGATATGGTCGTTCAACCATTGCTGAGTGGTGCTTATTATATCGGGTTCGATTATGTTAAGAAACTGACCCGATGCAATCATTGAATTAATTTTATTTGATATTTCTTCACTAACATCAAGATTTTCAAAATAGTTTTCAATGAATTCTTTCATCGAATTCCATTCAGTTTTTGTTTCATTCCATTCTTCTTGAAGTTCACGCATTATTTTAATGATTTCGTCTAAATTCATTTCGTGAAAATTAGAATACGGAAAATTTCTAAATATACCCATTGTACACCTCACTAATAAACTAATAAGCAAAAACGTTCTTTGAATGATTGTGTGATATATTCAATAATGCTGAAATCTGCAATTTCACGTGATTTCTTCACAAGGTCTTGTGAAGCGGTGACCCCAATATTGCCGGTTCGTCTTTCGGTAACAAGTTCACCATATTCGGTTTCATTTTTGTTTGAATTCGACCACGCTTCAGAATTATAACCGGAAACTTTTTCGGTATTAGCTGAATCACCACCACGGTTAATACGTACATCTGCGTCAACATTCCACAAAGGATTGTATTTTAACCACATTGTTTCATACAATTTATCCCAACTATGTATATTTGAAGCTGACCAAACACCGATTGCAAATTTCATCATTGATGGTGACGGGTATATAACTTCAAGTTCAGCACATTGAAGGAGAATATTATTTATGACGTCCTCACGGTTTAATGTGTGAATAGTATTATCTTCATCGGTATATGTTGGGGATTCAAAACCGTCAAACACGGTCGGATCGAATTCATATATTCCTTGAATCGACAACCACATTTTCATCACCCCTTTCAAATCTGAATTTAATACTGATATTCAAATCAAACATTTCATTGACTTTATTCAATCCGTCCTGAATAGTTTCAAGCCAAAGTGACGCTTTTGATTTCGTATCAACATTATTTGCTTCAACTTCATTATCGGTTACACCGGAAGATTTCGCAAGATTGACATTTGGTATTCCTATTTCAGTACAGAAACGTGCATCAATCTTTAACATATCATTCAGTATATCACCGGCAACATAGTTTTGTTTCAAGTTATTCTGAAATGTTGTCCAAAGCGGTTCACCGGATTCATCAAACAATTTCTTGTCTGCGAAAACTGCGGGATTCCCTTCATTAAGACTATCGTACATTTTCTTGAAGGATTCCGCAACGGTTTTATTGTCGCAAGCGAATACATATGCTAATTTTGAATTAACGATGTTAACCGCAAGTGATTCACTTGCAAGTGCAAGCATATCCCCGTAATAATCGACAATATCCCAACACGAACCATAATCCGGTTGCATTTTGATTAATTCACATTCAACCCCTATTCGTGGCTGAAGAATTCCACGAAGTAAAGGACTTGCGATTGTAACGTTTGTTGGTCTAAAAAATACATCATAACCGAACAGCGAACACTGTTGAGGTATAACACCGAATTTATCGGTTTCAACAACAGCAACGAAACCCCATATAAATAGTGTATAAAGAAAATAATCTCTCGACCACGTTTCCGGTATTCCGTCAAATTCATATACCGATAATATTTTCTGAAGTAAATACCGCTTAAAGTACCACGCAGAAGCATTATCACGTGAATGAACGGTTGACGGTTTAATGTGGGCATTATACCGGTTTATAAAATCATAACTAAATGTTCTTTCACTCATTTCAACAATGTTTCCTCTCTCTGATAAAGTTCACGTTTCCATAACCACGGTTTTTTTCGATATGTCCAACCACCTCCACCGGAATATGGATTATATATGAAACCCTGAAATCTATAACCGCCATACGGGTATGTACCATCAAGTGCAATATTTACAAGATAGAAATATTCACCGCCATATGCACTATTTGATGTTACACAATAACCTTCTTCTTCGTGGATTTCTTCAACTACGCACACGTGACCGTCACCGGAGAATTGACCATCTGCGTAGCAAGCAATTGCACCAAGTGCCGGTATATTTCCACGTTCGTAACCGTCATTATAACCATACCAATTTTCAGCATTTCCGGTTGATAAATTAGGTCTATTACTAAAATCACGGTTAATATCTGCATTTTCCCAAAATCTACCCCAAGCGTAACAAGTACAGTTAGGCAACCCGTAACCGGCTTGATAAAACGGATTTCTTGAATACCAATATGGATTTCCCCGTATACCGGCATCGGTTAATCGTGGTATATATGTTGGTGTTGAGTCAGGCATATTACCACCTCATTATTCATAATAGAAACCGGTTTCAAGATATTGACGCACTTGTGCATCTTCGGTTGACGTTCCATTAATAGCAACATCACCATCTTGAATTATCATATAACCGGACAATGTATTTAATGTTCGTTTTGCACAAAGTGGACGACCGTTATGTGTATTATCATCTGCAATAGGTCTAAAGAATTGGTGGTCTAATCTGAAATCACCAATAAGTGAACCATACGAACCGGTTGTTCCAATAGTGTTTGCACGTGCTTGTAGACTTTTCAAAGCGTTACCGATTCCGGAGAAACCGCCGGCTATCATTCCTCCCATACCACCGGTCAATGCACCTTCAGCCATTCCACTAATAGCCCCACCAATATTTGAAACTGCACCGAGATAATCACGGGTTACACTTGACATTGAAATAGGTATACCGATTTGTGCTTCGATCCGATTCAAAACGATTCCGTTACACGTAACTGTTAAAGTTCCCTTCCCTGTTATTTGGTCAATTCTTATTGTTGCGGTAACCGTTGAAGCGTTACACGTAACTGAAGTATCAATATCAAATGTACCGAATGGTGGAATTGTAAGTGTAATAGCGGTGAACGGTGCAGAGTTCACATAATTACCACGTGAAGCGGTGTCGGGGTGTTTCTGAATATCAAATGTATATGTTTTTACAATAGCTGTATTTTCATCTAATAATTTTCCACCTTGCTGAGTATTCCACCCCCAAACATAAACCTGACCACCACTTGTTCCGTGTGTCGCACTAACCGGAACCGGTAACAAAACACACGATTTTATAAACTGAAGCGGTTCAACAAGTGAACGTTGAAGTTCAATTGTACAATCATCAATTGAAAAACCGTTATTTTCGGTTACAACATCGGACAAAAGAAACTGACAAATTGCGGTGAATGAAGCTCTACCCATTGCGTAATGTGCTAAACTTCCACACGTTGCATTTTGAGAAACAACCCCCATAACATAAGCCATACCACTTGTCCACGGATTTGATTTAATATCACTTGTAAATGTACAACCGGATTTTGCAGGATAAAGAGTATCTATTATTGAACCGTTATGTTCAGATGCGCAACGCAATACATAAAGATTTGAATTCCCGATTTCGGTTTTATATGTTGCAAGAACATCAACTTTTAACGATGCTGTCCACAATGCCCGTTCAAAGTACCATTCTTCAATAAAATAGTACCGGTCAAAATTAGGTATATACGCATAATTGTATTGTGACGGGTCATTTACTTTACCTAAATCAAGTGAAATGGTCGGGTGCAGAATTCCACTTCCCGACTTTATAATACAACTGTATTCCGTACCGTTTCCGGTTGGTCTTTTCGTACTATTATCACGTTTACTTAATGTAAATAATCTAACTGTAAATCCCATTTTATACACCTTTGGTCGGGATTTACACCGCAAGCGGAAACCCGACCTATACATAATGAAGAAAAGTATGCAATTAATCAAGAAGAAGAATTATACCCTTTTCAGAATAATCGACCCACCACTTCATAAGGAAATGATAAAACGTATTCCAATAACCACCGGACGCATTAAGCGGTGTTGTTGCTGACCACTCATTCATAACGGTATAACCAAGTGCTTCGCGGTCAAAGATGACACCAACAAGATTTGTAATATTCTGTTCTTCACCCGTCTTGATTGTGCCGTCTGCATCAAGATAATTTGGTGTGACATCGATTGACATTGGTGAATCGATACTCTGCCAATAATTAACCGCTTCAACATCTGCGTATTCGATGAAGTCATAGTGGAAAGTGTCAGCAAGAACACGAGCGTTCATATCATTCAGAAGTTTCGCATAAAGGTAAACTTTCTGATATTCAAACGGTGTGTGTCTTGTAATTGGTTTTCCGGTCACGTTAATCTGAAATTCTGTACTTCTTTCGGTCATAAGTGAAGTAAGTGTTGCGATTCGAGCATATACCCACTTCATAAAGTCACCGAAGTTTGCCGGTGCATAAACGGAAGTTGCGGTCAGATTTGAACCCGTTTCGGTATTGTA
Organism: Candidatus Fimenecus sp.; assembly: GCA_045545735.1. Lineage (GTDB taxonomy): Bacteria > Bacillota > Clostridia > Oscillospirales > Acutalibacteraceae > Fimenecus. The sequence continues at coordinate 6,040 of JAZQBM010000015.1, forward strand.
TTCGGTGAGAAGATGCACCACACCATTATTTGCAACTTTCTTACCACCAACGTAGTTCGCAATAATCATACGTGCGATAGATTCAAAATTTTGTTCAATCATATCGCTGACATTCTGCACAACCATTGCCATAAATCTTGAAAATTCAGCAACACCGGTGAACGCATTATTGAGTTGGTCTTTAAAGATGGTATAACTCTTTGCGAAATCTTCAGCACCGTAGAATTTAAGTTCAAGTACGTCCGGTTTATTAACCTTGTAGTGGTCTATACTCTGACCGTCAACAAGGTCAAATTCCGCATTTGCTTCAAATGGTTTATCTGCAACCGCAAGTTTGCGAACGATTGAACCCCACATTTCAGAATCAACCTTAATTCCACCGAATTTACGTGAATATGGTCTAATGCTGAAAATTGTTTTAGTGACCATCTGTGTGATTGCATTAAGTACGGGGTCATAACCACTCTGAAGAAGTGTTGTACCTACCGATACAAATTCAGCGGTGTTGACCGGTGCAAGCGATGCCTGACCCGTTACTTGCTGACGAATATTATTCAGAATAGCGGAAGCATCTTCAAAAGTCATAGCGTTTACTGACATAATTATTTATCCCCTTTCTTATTTTCTTTCCTTGTAGGATTTATAATATTTGCAATAATATCTTCCGGTGTTTTTTCTTCCGGCTGTCTTGATGACATAATATTGAATGCAGTGAATTCCTTTTTCATTTCCGTAAAAGCATCACGCATTTCTTTAACAAGGTCTGACATTCCCGAATCTGAATTATTATTCATTTTTTCGTCGGGATCCGGATTGTTATTCGTTTCTTCCGGTTCTTCTTTCATTGCCATTATTTCTTCACGTGTGTAACCGGCATCAAGAAGTTTAATTATTTCGTCATACTTCATCTTCAATCATTCCTTTCTTTTAATACTCTGTTAACATTCCATTGAACAATATCGTAATCCTTGCCAAGTGCCTTGACACGGTCATTACCAACACCATATTTATTATCAAGAACCTTTTCGGTCAACTTTGATATTCGGGTAACTTCCTTTTGTATATTAGTATAGTCATAACCGCTTGCGGTCAATGCGTTCTTTCTGACCGTTCCGTTACCCCATTCACCAGATAACACTTCTTTCACGATTTCTTCATCGGTCTTATGGTACGCTTTTTCTTTTATCCGTTCGTAATGCGGTGTGACGAAACCCCGAATATATTCACCATTCACTTTTAAAGTTCTGCGTTTGCATTTATCCGACACGTTGCCTTCAATGACGGTGATAGCACCGTCTTTCACTTTTTCAACGATTCCTACGTGGTCGGGTGAATTCCTATTATCTTTCTTCGGTTCTTTATCGTCCCAATCATATAATATGAAATCCCCCGATTTCGGAACATATGAATCTTTCTCAACCCATATAGACATTGATTTAGCTATCGTAACCATACGTGGACAACTTGCGGTCAATGGAAAATACGAAATCGCATCTTTCTTACCGAATGTCTGAATTGCACAAGCTGATGCGAATTCAGCACACCACGGGTCATTTTTATGTGCGGAATAACCTTGTGGTTTTACGGTATTAAAGAAATGCAAAATATCCGAATGTGCAGATGAACCACCAGCCGTACCGATATACGATTTAGCGGTATTTACCATTCTTTTTCTGTTTTCGCTTTCAATACTCATTTGTTCGATTCCTTATTAACTACAATCTGAATCAATTCTTTTAGGCTTGTAAGTACATTGGTATTATCTTCAATCGTTTTTCGTAAACCGTCCATTTCGTCTTTGTGCCGTTCATCTTGTTTGTTAACAAGCCAAAACATCGCACAACACGCAACAATCGGGAAACCTAACGATGCTATCAACTGACCAATAACTTGTACGTCCATAATTCTTGATTCCTTTCATAAATAAATGTGCCGGTGATTAATACACCGGCTTGTGTTCGCTCTCTCTTCCGGAGATTGCCTTGAGCGTCACCGGCACGAAAGAACATATACAAATTGTATACATTCCTACTACAGAGTATACAATTCAAATAATGATTTTGTCAAGAGTGATTCACATATTATATTATTACGCATATACGCAGAATATAACATCAACCCGTGATTTTTCCGGTAACGCTGAAGATTTACTTCATCAGATTTATATAATGGTGCAGTACCGGTACGGTGTTCCGACACGTAGAATTGCCGTTTTGATTTATGTTTGTATATGCTTATTTCACCAACCGTACAAATCAAACGATATTCTTTAAGTGATAACGATTTGATGTTATCGGTGTTGTTATAAACGAAATCATTTGACAATGCCATATCTGAATACGAACCGGAAGATAAACGGTATAATGCGGTGTCGGCTTTTGCTTTAGATATTTTGGATTTCTGAAGAAGTACCAACAGCACACCACGTTCACGGTCAATGAATAATTCTTGACCGCTATTCTTCATTTTCTCACACCGACCAACCAAGCAGAGTTCAAGAAAAATAGGATTTGCTACATTAAACGCATTTGCAAGGCAAAGCACTTGAAGCGGTTTTTCACCCTTGATTTCACGATTTCGGTTGATTGTTTCATACGCATTTAAAAATGCAGTACCCTCATTTTTAATTGCTCGTTCGTGCTTTTCGGGTATGAATTCATCATATATCAATAATGAAACATCTGACGCATCAAAACCGCGCATATTTGCGATGGTAGACAATGCACACGTATAACCAAGAATTCTTTCATCTTCTTCAGTTTCTTCAATGATTTTAGAATTATATTTTGAAATGCTTTTGACAAGTGCGTTCGATCCTTTGTCATTGTTAAGTGCCTTGAATGGATTGAATTCCGGTTTATTGATTAAATCGCATTGTGCTTGAGTTCTTCTCATTAAAATGAACCTGATATTATTTTCATATGCGGTTTTCAACGCACCGTAGGTTTTACCCGTTCCACGCCCACCAACAACAAAATTAAACGGCAACCCATATGATAAAATCTGTTCAATATTCAGATACCCGTTATCAAGATAAATACTCATCAATCATACCTCGCTACATAGAATTTAGCACGTCCATAGTGAACCCTATTCAATTGGTCACGCATATAAATTGCAGATGCTTTATAGATATATTTCAAAGGTCTATAATTAGAATCAAGCACCCAACAATCATTTGCATAACTATCACCGTATATGTGCTTTTTGATTCCATAATGATATTTTGCATATTGCTTCAACATTGTGTTCACCTCATAAATAAAAACAACCCGTGGATTTTACACCAACCGGTGACCACGGGTCTTTATCATTTCATTAACTATTCGACCGTACAAGTGATAAACTTTCGACCAGCTTTCGATGTTCCACCGATAACTTTGATTGCTCCAACATCATCTCCAAAATATGATACAATATCATCAAATTCACGCTTGAATGTGTCGGACACCGTAGCGAACATTTCACCGTCTACGGTTTCAAGTGTCAGAATCTCCTTCACTTCACCGGTCTTGTTATCAATGTCCAAATACTTCAGCCAAGATTTGACTTCAAGAATCGAATCTTCTGCGTCCGACATCTTCTTCACGTCCGGTGAATTCATCATCTTATAAGATGTTCTTGCGTCCATAGTTTCCGGAAACTTCTTAATTACTTCCATTGTTGTACTTCCTTTCTTCAATTAAGAATTTGTTATATCTGCGCCACTCACTATTTTGCAACCGGACTTGTGACACGGCTTTGGTTAGTTTAGTGCAGATTGATAAATCAATCTGCTATGGTTGAATCCTTTTCTAATATCATTTCTATTACTGCTCTCATTCTGCCGGTCATGTGAGCATAATACATTGTATCATCATAATTAAAGCGTTCTTTAACTTCTTCCTTATGTGTCAATTCATATTCAATATCTTCCACAACACTTCTGTAAATAGTCATCTTGCACCGCCTTTCGTCAACCGTGATTTATCGTATCTTTATTGTACAATAACTATGCGAAATATTCAAGCCATATCGTAGGATTATCTAATATTTTTCTGTACTCTCCGGTGATACCAAGTGTATATGTTGAATCCTTAATCAGTACATTGCTTGTTATTGGAATCATTTTATCAGCGATCCGTAACACCTTTGTTTCTGGGTCATCATTATAAACCGATTCAGTACCACCGGCTTTATAAAATGTAAATCCCTCTTTGAACGATTCGATGCCACCACGTTCAGCAAGTTCAATTGCACCAATGGATTTACCTACACCTGCAACCGTAATATGTAATGTTTCACGTGAATCAATGTATGCATACTTCTTTGCACCAAGTGATACAAATTTGTTGTATGTTCCCTCATAATCACATACACCCAAATAATATTTGTTTTCCATTCGGTCAGTACCAACACCGCCGTTTTTAATTGAGTCCGTTTTTCGGGACTCGTTATATTTTTTAAAAGATACTGAACCATCATCAATAAATTTTACCGAATCGGTATCGCAATATACAAAGCGTTCCGCTCCAACAAGATTCATCATCTTTTCAAGTTCTGCACGTGCATGTGCAGTTGTCCAAATACCCCACGCATACACCAAGAACGCTTTTTTATTGCTTGCTTCAAGAAGTTCTTCTTCATCTTCTTCACGTTCAACAAATTCATCATTGATGTAATCAATTGATGTTCTGCAAGGATTAGTGACCGACATTCCGTATACTGAATTCAATTTTGCTTTACTCAAATTATAGTACAGTTCTTGACCGGCTACCCCTTTTAATTCACTTTTCAATTGAAAATACTTCTGTACTTCTTCCCGTAGCGGTTTCGGTAATTTCCCGTATCTGCAATGATAAAAATCGTAAAATGTGACCGAATCAAATTCATATTCATCAAGAATGATTTTAAAATCAATATCGGTCAAGCTGATTTCTAAATAATCTGCATCAAGGATTCTTCCGTTATCATTATCGTGCCTTGTTAGATTTCTGCATTTATGTTTCGGTATGTACGGACAACCCCATAACGGATTTTTTAACCGTATACCGCTAAACCCGCACCGCATTATACACGCACGATGTTGTTTATATATGATACGGGTAACACGTTCAACAGTTGGTTCTTCTTCCTTAATCCAAGGTGACATCGGGAATAATTCATTGATTTGAACATCGGGATAAGATGAAACTCTATCATATGAAGATACCTTGTCAAGTATCATTGAAGTATAATAACGGTTACAATGTGTGTTACCACCGCGAAATGCTTCACGCAGAATTTGAAATATTTCATAATCCGGTTGCATTGATTGAAGTTCATTACGGTTGAATTTACGCATTGCCCGTTTAACATCTCTGCGAACAAAACCCGTACTTGTAAACGGTATTGTATAGAAATTATCCTGTTCAATGCTGAAGTATACTTTCAATGCTTCAACCAATGATTTAACATCGGTTACACAATATTCAAGTTCACGGTCAGTTAATTCCGTCCAAGGGTAACGAATCACTTTATAATTGAATTCCTCACCGGATAACTTTTCCGGTACACCCATTCGTTTAGTGAACGCTGATAGTGACATATTGGTTAATAGGTAACTGCATCGGAATTCAATATGTTCCATCATTTCGCATTTAAGGACTTTACGCCTATCAATTGCAAATACTTCTTCCGGATCGAATGAATATATACCTTTTAAAAATGTGAATTCAAATGATAAATTGTGAACGTACATCATAATGTATTCATCATCTTCAAGACGGGAACATATATTATCACAGAATTCAAGCCATTCCGACCACGTGCGGCCAATTACAGTTTCATCTTCAATTTGGCATTGCCATATATACATATAGGCTTGATTGATGCGGAAATCATTGGTTGTTTCAATATCAAAGGCACAAAACAAATTCTTGTACTTCCGTTTATTGTGATTTGTGCCTTGATTCCCTTTCGGTCTTTTCTGACAACCGGTATTTGATATAATACCGTAATCAAATGTGTGTATTGTCTTTATTTCCATTTTCTTATTAATGCATTTAATCTTTGAGAAGAAAATTTCCGACCACCTTTTGTTGGCTTCACATCTTCTAATTCATCAAGATGTTGAACGAACAAATCAATGTTTTCAATTAATTTGTCCGTTGGTATCTTCAACCTTTCGGCTTGCTGAAGTGCATCAAGTGCGTCACCGGACGGAAGAATCTTGTTATTATTGGTTTCCCGTATTTCTTCCATAAATTCAATAGTGCGGTATATTTGGTCAACATCGGTAACCAAATCAGAATAACCTTTTTCGGTCATCATTTCTTTGAAATCTACAAGAAATTGCTTTTCACCGGTGACGGTGGTGCGTGGGTCACGCAGAAATTTAGATACATCTGCAAGCTGACTCGCAACCGTCATTTTCGATGAAGATTCAATATCAGATATTTTCGGAAATTTATAACCGGTTCGTGCGGTCTTTCCTAAACCTTGTTTTTCCAATCTTCCAAGACGTTTATTCGCAATTGACCGTAGTTCTGTATATGCTTTACGTATTGCAGATTCAGACATAT